>DATJXX010000016.1:0-11286 GCA_035499875.1 Solirubrobacteraceae bacterium | reverse complement strand
GAGCGCATGGCCCGGCGGGCCGAAACCCTCCCGAAGCGGGTCGCCGCGGCGGTTCACCGACTCGGGGGAGGCGGCTCGGGCAACGGTCAGGGAATGCTCGCCGTCGCCCGCACCTATCTCGGGCTCAGCGCCCTCGAGCTCGCCCGGAAGCTCAAATCCGGCAAGACCCTGGCGAGCATCGCGGAATCGACGCCCGGCCGCTCACGCGCCGGCCTCAGCAAAGCCCTGATCGATGCCCGTGACAAGAAGCTCGAGCGCTCCGCCCAGGCCGGCAAGCTCAGCGAAGCGGCCACACAGGTCCGCCTCGCCCACGTCCAGCAGCGCGTCGACCGGGTCCTGGTCCGCACCCACACCCACCACGCGGCCGCCCGCAAGAAGCACGCTCACTGAGGGCGCCCCGAGGGGCTGGCCCTGCATCGCTGTCCCGGCGGGGCCGGCAATGCATCGCTGTGCCGGCGCCGCCGCGGGAGCGCCTATTGGACGGTGAGCGTGCCTTCCATCCCGGCCATGCGGTGGCCGGGGACCGAGCAGAAGAACTTGTAGGTGCCCGGTTTCAGGTTCAGCGGGATCGTGTGGGAGCCGCCGGTGAAGGTCGTGGTGGCGGCGATCTTCGCACCGGAGGAGTCTTCGAGCGCCACGTTGTGAGCGAGCGGCGAGTTGTTCGTCAGCGTCAGCGTCGCGGCCCCGGCTTTGGCCGTCAACGTGGTCTTGTTGTACTTCAGTTCGCCGTTCGCGTCGGCTTCCAGCGTGAGTTTCTGCACCGTGCCGCTGGTGGCGGGTGCTTTCGTCGCGGTGCTCGACGTTTTCGAGGTGGTGGCGGTGGTAGAGGTGGTGCTCGAGCTGGAGCTCCCGCAGGCGGCGATCGCGAGCGCGAGCACGGCAGCGAGGCCGAGGAGCGCGAGAGGGGTCAGCGAGCGCGAGCGGGGCGGGAACCGGCCCGAGCGGGGCTCGGTCGGCATCCGGTTCGTGGGCCGGCTGCTCGGCACGCGCGAAGCTTACACCGGGCGCCTACGGCTCGGTGTGGACGACCACCTCGGCGATGCCCTCGATGCGGCTGCGCAGCTCCTCCTCCAGCTCGCTGGCCAGGCGGTGGGCGTCGGCGAGCGTCTCGCCGCTCCCCACGTTGAGGGTCAGGAACAGCACCAGCCCTCCGTCGGTGGAGATCAGCTGCACCATCCTGGGGTCGGACCCGGTGAGCTCGCGAACCAGGTGCTCGATCTCGCGGCCCGTGCGGTCGCCGCTGCCGCCGTCGGGCGAGCGGCTGCTGACAGGCTGCTCGAGAGGCTCGAGGTGGGTCTGCACCTCCCCCACCAGGGGCTCCTGGCGAATCGCCGCCTCGATGCGCTCGGCGGTCTCGTGCGCCGCCTGCAGGTCGAGATCGGCCGGGAACTTGAGGTGCAGCGAAACGCTCGCCGTCCCCTCGTGCTCGAAGATCGTGATGTCGTGGGCCTCCTTCACGAGCGGCTCGGCGAGCGCGATCGAGAGCACCCGGTCACGCAGGTCCAGTCCCCGCCTGCGGGGCTCGACGTGCACGACCACGTCGCTCCCCGGAAGCGCTCGCTCGACGGCGCCCTCGATCAGGTCGGCGGCCCGGTGCCCCTCCACCACCGCCTGCCCGGGGGGCACGCTCACGACCACGTCCGCGAAGTAGCGGCCCGCGGACTCCCGCAGGCGCAGACGGCTGAGCTCGAAGTCCTCGCTGAGCTCTGCGATCGCCTCCTCGGCGGCCGCACGCGCCTCGACCGGCGCCCGATCCATCAGCACGTTGGCGTTCACCGCGGTCAGCCGCACAGCGGCGAACAGCATGATCGCGGCCACCACCAGGGCAGCGACGGCGTCGGCGTCGTCGGCGCCTGCTTTGACCGCGAGCAGACCCACGATCACGATGACGGAGCCGAGCAGGTCGGCGCCGAAGTGCCAGGCGTTGGAGCGCAGAGCGGTGCTCTCCAGGCGCGACGCTCCCCTCATCGAGATGCTCGTGCGGGTCAGATCCAGGACGATCGCGACCCCGAGGATCGCGAACTGGAACCAGCGCACGTCTGGGGTGGTGCCCCCCAGCGCGAGGTGGCGCACCCCCTCCACGGTCACCACAACGCCTCCGGCGAGCAGGATCGCCGCCTCGCCGAGGGCACCGAGGTTCTCGGCCCTTCTGTGTCCGTACGGATGGCCCCTGTCTGCCGGCCTGCCCGCCACCCGCACGGCGAACACCGTCAGGGCCGCCGCCACGATGTCGCCGCTGGACTCGATCCCCGCCGACACCAGACCGAGGCTGTGGGTGGCGAGGCCGACCCCGAGCTTCAACGCGACCAGGGCCGCTGCCACGCCCACGGAGACCATCGTGGTCTGCTGAGCGCTCATCGCCGGAGCCGGCTCGCGTGCGCCGCTCATCCCCGGGAGCGTAAAGGCGGCGGCTGGCGCGATCGCTCCCGAGGGACGTCCTCGGCGGGCGTATCTTGATGGCGATGGGCCACTCGCACGCCGGCCACACCCACCACATCAGCCCCGAAGGCGACCGGCGGCGGCTGGTGGGGGCGCTCACCGTGATGCTCGCCGTGATGGCCCTGGAGATCGTGGGCGGGGTCGTGGGCCACTCCCTCGCGCTGCTCTCCGACGCAGCCCACATGCTCGCCGACGCGGGCGCCCTGGGGCTGTCCCTGCTCGCCCTGCACCTCGCCGCCCGCCCCGCCCGGGGAGCGATGACGTTCGGCCTTTCCCGGGCCGAGGTCCTGTCCGCCCAGGCGAACGGCATCACGCTGCTGATCCTGGCCGCCTTCATCGCCTACGAGGGGATCGCGAGGCTGATCAACCCTCCCCACGTGGACGGCACCCTGATGCTGGTGATCGCCCTCGCCGGGATCGCCGCGAACCTCGTGGCGGTGCGGCTGCTCGCGGGCGCCGAGCGGCGCAGCCTCAACATCGAAGGCAGCTTCCAGCACGTCCTCACCGACCTCTACGCAGGCCTCGCCACCGCCGCCGCCGCGATCTTGATCCTGGCTGCGGGCCTCGAGCGCGCCGACCCGATCGCGTCGCTGCTGATCGCGGCGGTCATGATCCGTGCCGGCGCCTCGCTGGTGTGGGCCTCCGCCCGCGTGTTCCTCGAGGCGGCGCCCGCCGGCCTAGACCCTCAGGAGATCGGCTCCGCGCTGGCTTCGCAGAGCGGCGTCGTGGAAGTCCACGACCTGCATGTGTGGGAAATCACAAGCGGCTTCCCGGCGTTGTCCGCCCACGTGCTGGTGGGCCCGGACCGCGACTGCCACAAGCTACGCCGGCGCCTTGAGGCACTCCTGCACGAGCGCTTCGGCCTCGACCACACCACCCTCCAGGTCGACCACCGCGGCGATGACCTGCTCGAGATCGCCCCTGCAGCCACGGGGGCGATCTCCTCTGGAGGGCCACGATCTGGCCGCTCCGGCGGCTGACGGCTCTCCGCACACCCAACCGGCGCGCTTTTTTTGCCCAGGGGGTCTCCCACGACGTCGATCCGGCCCCGGAGCGGGCTGGTGTTCCCTTTGGGCGCCCGTGGTGTATGTTCATTCGCGGAGTCCGGACCCCCCGGACTCAGCCCCCGTGGCAGCACCTGCCGATGGAACCGCTGCCACGGACCGCTCCGTCGGGCTCCCCCGCGGGTTTGCTGATGAGCCCCGCGGGAATCGCTGTCTCATGTGATCTCCGCAGGCAGGGGAGCGCGTACAGAACGTCGAACGAGCAATTGTAATCAGCGCCTGAGAGACTAATTGACAACGCAACTATCGAGGCGTATAATTCCGACTGTAATCATCGGATTAAGAAGGACGCCCCACCATGTCTAACTCCCCCGCCCCAACAACAGACGCGCTCGAGACCGTCGTCGCCCTCCCGGACGCCGACAGCGAGGTCGAGGCGACCCTGGACGAGCACGGCGCGGAGAACCCCGCCACCGTGCGTCTGGACAGCCCGATCGAGCGCACAGACCTCGCCCCCAGCGAGACCTTCATCCCCGAGGCCGTGGACCAGCTGCTGGCCCACTCACGGCGCTACCCGCTGCTCACCCCGGCCCAGGAGATCGAACTGGCCAAGCGGATCGAGAAGGGCGACCTGCACGCCAAGGAACTCCTCGTCAACTCCAACCTGCGTTTGGTGGCGTCCAACGCACGCCGCTACCAGAACCAGGGCCTGCCCCTCGGCGACCTGGTGCAGGAGGGCATGCTCGGACTGATCCGGGCGAGCGAGAAGTTCGACTGGCGTAAGGGTTTCCGTTTCTCGACCTACGCGACGCTCTGGATCCGCCAGGCGATCCAGCGCGGGCTGGAGAACTCCGGGCGCACGATCCGCCTGCCCGTCCACGTCGCCCAGCGCTCCCGCAAGGTAGGGCGCGTCGAGCGCGAGCTGTCGGTCAGGCTCGGCCGTGAGCCCACGATCGAGGAGCTCGCCGAGGAGACGGGCCTGCCGATCGAGCAGGTGGAGGAGGTTCGCCACCAGCGCGCGGCGCTCGTCAGCCTTGACCAGCAGATCGGCGAGGACGGCGACACCGCCCTCGGAGACCTCCTGCCCTCCGACGCCCAGGTGCCGGAGGAGACCGCTTGGGACAACGAGCGCGAGCGGATCGTCCACCGGGCGATCTCGCAGCTGCCCGAAACCGAGCGGAAGGTCCTCACGATGCGCTTCGGCACGGGCCCCGAGGAGCCCCAGACGCTGACCGCCATTGGTAAGCGCCTCGGATTCTCCGCCGAGCGGGCCTCCCAGCTGGAGCAGCGGGCTCTGAAGAAGCTCGCCGAGTCGCCCGAGCTGGCGGCCCTGCGCGAGGCGGCGTAAAGCTCTCCCCCACGCGCCGGGGGTTCACCTCCGGCAGGCCCACGGGCCACCCCCAGCGGCGCTCACGCGCCACCGCAGCACCACCCCAATGAAGTCCCCTCCCCCGGCGCCCCGCCCGACCAGATCGCGGCGGGGCGCCGGTCTTTGCGGACACCTTCTCGCGTCCCGGCCGGTATTTCGGGGAACGTGTGCGATAGCGTCTGCCGACGTGGCAAGCTCACGCCGCGACCGTGTGGTGGAGCTGACCGTGGCGGTCGGCGAACGGCTGCTGGCGCCGATCGAGGGCTTCATCGGCCGGCGCTCCCTGGTGGGGGACCACACGTTCTTCGACCCCGCCCAGTTCGCCTGGGTGGACCACATCGAGCGCAACTGGACCGTGATCCGGGACGAGCTGATGACGCTGCTCGAGGACCACGACGCGCTGCCCAACTTCCAGGACATCTCCAAGGACCAGATCGGGATAACCGACGACGACCGCTGGAAGACCTTCTTCCTCTACGGATACGGCTTCGAGGCGGAGCTCGGGGTCGAGCTGTGCCCCCGCACCGCCGCACTGATGCGCGAAATCCCGGGGATGACGACGGCGATGTTCTCGATCCTCTCCCCCCACAAGCACATCCTCGACCACCGTGGCCCCTACAAGGGGGTGCTCCGCTATCACCTCGGCCTGATCGTCCCCGAGGATGCCCCGGCGTGCCGCATCAGGGTCGGCGAGGACATCCGCCACTGGGAAGAGGGCAAGAGCATGATCTTCGACGACACCTTCAACCACGAGGTGTGGAACGACACCGACGAGACGCGGGTGGTGCTGTTCGTGGACGTGATGCGCCCCCTCCCCTACCCCGAGTCCGCGATCAACCGCCTGATCATCAAGGCGATCGGCGTCTCCCCCTTCATCCGGGACGCCAAACGCAACCAGGAAGCGTGGGAACGGCGCTTCCGGGAGCGCCGCCGCGTGGCCGCCTCCTCCGGCGCCGGGGCCGGAGCCGTCTCGCCCTAGACGCTTTCCTGCCAGGGGACGGTTTTCGACGCCCACGTGTTCAGCGTCGTGAACTCCCCGGTTACGATCAGCACGCCGAGCAGGATCATCACCGCTCCCCCGACGGCGATCACGACCGGGAAGTGGCGGCGGACCACGCCGAGTGCTTCCGACACGCGCTCGAACGCCAGCGCGATCGCCAGGAACGGGATCGCCAGGCCCAGCGAGTAGAACGCCAGCAGCAACGCCCCGTGGGCGGCCGAGCTGGAGATCGCGGCCTGCGTGAGGATCGCCCCGAGGGTGATGCTGGTGCACGGCGTCCACGCGATCGCAAACGCCGCACCGGCGATCAGCGGCCCTCCACGGCCCGCCAACCGGATCAGGGTCTCGGAGTGCCACTCGCGGTTGAGCACCCGCACGAACGGGCTCGCCAGGAACGCGACCCCCATGGTGATGATGAGCCACCCGCCGATCTGGGTGAGGGCGTCTTTGTGTTCCTTCAGAGCCGACCCGAGGACTGTGGCGCTGAGGCCCAGCAGGATGAAGATCGCCGAGAAGCTGGCGATGAACAGCAGGCTCGGAACCAGCACCCGGCGGGCGCCCACGCCGTCCTTGAGGTCCATCGGCGTGACCCCGATCACGGTCGAGAGATAGCCCGGCACCAGCGGCAGCACGCACGGCGAGAGGAACGACACCAGGCCCGCCGCGATCGCGATCGGGATGCCCACGCCGGTGGAGGTGTCCGATGAGGCGAGGATCGCCGTTGCGAGATGCGTCATGCCCACGTCTGCACCGTCAACCAGGATGGCGTATCCGAGCCCTCAGCTCGGCAACCTCCCGCTCGAGGCGCTCGACGCGGGAGAGGAGCTCTTCGAGCTCCCCCGGGGAGGTTGCCGTCGGCTCGTGGTACGCCTCCGGGGCCTCCGACGTCGCCGCGGCGGCCATTGGCGGGGCAGCAACGACGGGAGCCTCCTCGTCGGCGTCGGCCTCGTCGAGCAGCTGGGTGTAGCGCTCCTCCTTGTGGCCCGGGCGGCGCTCCAGGCGACGCACCAGGTTCCGGTCGATCAGCTCCTGCAGCGACTGCCCCACCGAGGCCAGCTCCGGGAACGGATACATGCGGTCGGAGCGCTGCTTGAGCTCCCCCGGGGTCTGCGGGCCCCGCAGCATCAGCGTGCACAGCACGGCCTGCTCGGGTTCCCCAAGCGGGAGCACGTCGGCCAGCAGGTGGCGATACTTGGACGCACGGGAGCCTGCGCCGCTCGCGAGGCGGACGTAGCCCCGGCGCTCGAGCCTGCGCAGCGCCTCACGGATCGTGAGCTCGTCGTACTCCACGACCGGCTCGCGGTTCGTGGTCTGGTTGCACGCCAGCCGGAGCGCGTTCAGCGACAGCGGGTAGGCGTCCGGCGTGGTCTTCTGCTTCTCCAGCAGGCAGCCCAGCACCCTCACCTCCTCTGGAGACAGGGCGGAATTGCCGGCGAACGGGCGGGCTTCTGCGCTCATGCTTCGCGAAGCCTATCCCCGAGGTTCACGGCGCGGCTCCAATTTGAGGGGGACGCGGCTGGTGCCGCGCGGCGCTTCCGTGCCATATCCAGGCGCACGAGGCGTGGGGGCTACGCCCAGCGCGGTGATGAGCGGCCAGCAAGCTCCTCTGGGCTCGCTCCCCCTCGCCGTGAATGCTACGCCCCCAGGGAGGTGCCGGGAGCCAGGGTGGACGGATAGGAGATCCGGGCCACCGTGGGGCTCCCCGGCGTAGCCGCACAACGGGGGCGCGTGCGGCCACACAGCGGGTGCGCTTCCACGCAGCTCGCCTCCGGAGAGCCCACCTCGGAAAACCCCGCACGACGGCCGAGTTGCGCGCGCTTGCGCCTCGGCCGTAATCGGCGCCCGTGGCCCGGTGGACGGCCCCTACTACAGTCATTGGGGGTGAGCGCACAGCCTTTCGGCGGGGGACACGGCGGACATGGAACCGGCGCGGTTTCGAGATCGAACGGCCGCGCCGAGCCCCCGGTCGAGGACGCCGAGCCCAAGCCCGCGTCGCTGAGGCGGATCGCACGCCTGTTCCGCCCCTACCGGGCGCGCATGGCGCGGCTGCTGGCGCTGATCGTGCTCGGTTCGATCCTCGGCGTGGCCTCCCCCTTCCTGCTGCGGGAAGCCGTCAACAAGGGCATCATCGGCCACGACCTCGAAGTTCTGACCTGGGCCGTTCTCGGGATGATCGCCCTGGCGGTCATAAACGCCGCGATCGGCGTCGCCCAGACGTGGATCTCAAACGAAGTCGGCCAACACGTCATGCACGACCTGCGGGCGGCCGTGTACGAGCACCTGCAGCGGATGTCATTGGCGTTCTTCACGCGGACCCGCTCCGGGGAGGTGCAGGCGCGGATCGCATACGACATCGGCGGCATCGACGACGTGGTCACGAGCACCGCCACGTCCACCGTCTCAACCGTCGCGACCGTGGTTGCAACGGTCACCGCGATGTTCGTCCTGAGTTGGGAGCTGACGATCTTCTCGCTCATCCTGCTGCCCTTCTTCGTGTGGCTGACGCGGCGCGTGGGCAACGAGCGCCGGCGCATCCAGTCGGTCCGCCAGAGTCGCCTGGCGGACATGTCCACGCTCGTGGAGGAGTCCCTGTCGGTGTCCGGGATCCTGCTGGCGAAGACGATGGGGCGCTCCAGGGAGCTCGCGGAGCGCTTCCGCAACGAGTCAGACGAACTGGCAGACCTCGAGGTGCACGCGCGCATGGCGGGACGCTGGCGGATGGCCACCGTCCAGATGAGCTTCGCGATCATGCCCGCGGCCGTCTACTGGTTCGCCGGCTACACGACCGTCAACGGCCACGCGGCCATCTCGGTCGGTACCGTCGTCGCCTTCACGACCCTGCAGACGCGCCTCTTGTTCCCGATGCAGTCGCTGCTGTCGGTCGGCGTGGAAGTGCAGACGTCCCTGGCGCTGTTCGGCCGGATCTTCGAGTACCTGGACCTCCCGATCGACATCGTCGAGCGTCCGGACGCCAGACAGCTCTCCGAGGTGCGCGGCGACATCCGCCTTGACGGCGTGTGGTTCCGCTACAGCCCCGAGGCCCCGTGGACGCTGAAGGACATCTCGGCCGCGATGCCTCCGGGGAGCCACACGGCGCTCGTGGGCGAAACAGGTGCGGGTAAGACGACGCTCGCCTACCTGGTCGCTCGCCTGTACGAGCCCCAGCGGGGCAATGTGAGCCTCGACGGCGTGGACATCCGCGACATCACCCTCGACTCCCTCGCCGCGGCCGTGGGGCTGGTCTCCCAGGAGACCTACCTGCTACACGCCTCAATCCGGGAGAACCTCCGCTTCGCCTGTCCTGAGGCGACGGACGAGCAGATCGAAGACGCCGCCCGGGCGGCCCAGATCCACGACCTCATCGTCTCCCTTCCCGACGGCTACGACACCCCCGTGGGCGAGCGGGGCTATCGCTTCTCCGGCGGGGAGAAGCAGCGCATCGCGATCGCCCGCACGATTCTCCGAAACCCGCCTGTGCTGCTCCTCGACGAGGCCACCTCCTCGCTCGACACGCAGACGGAGAAAGCCGTACAACAGGCCCTCGACGAGCTCTCGCGCGGTCGCACGACGATCGCCATCGCACACCGGCTGTCCACCGTCCGCGACGCGGACCAGATCCTCGTGCTCGACGCCGGCAGCATCGTGGAACGAGGCACCCACGAGGAGCTTGCAGCGCTGGGAGGCCGCTACGCGGCGCTGCTCAGGGGATCCCTGCTCGATGGCCCCGCTACGCCGGCAGAGCCCGAGGTGGCGTCCGCGGAGCCTCCGGCCGCGCTCGCCTGAGCTGACGAGAGGCTGGCTGCTGACTAGCTGTAGTTCCTAGCCAGCAGCGCTGGGCCCTACTGGCCCACGCACTGGAAGCGGATCGTGTCGGTGGTCCCGCCCAGGACGTATGCGAACGTCACTTCCGTGCCGCTGATGTAGGTGACCGCGGAGATCGCCGTGCCTTTCGTTTCGTCGTAGCCCGTGCACAGGTAGCTAGTTTTCGATTCGAAGGCCGCGGAGCCCGTGAATGTGGCGGTTAGTTTTTTCCCGCTCGCTGTGCCCGTGCCCTGCACCACATGCGCGGTGCCGAGGGACGAGCCGCCGGAGCTGTACACCGTGGCGGCGCCGGTCGCGCCCGTTGCACCCGTTGCACCCGTCGAGCCGGCCGAACCGGTCGGGCCGGTCGGACCAACTTCGCCTTTCACGCCTCCCGGCCCGGTGGCGCCAGTTTCGCCCGTGGCTCCGGTAGCACCTGTTGCACCCGCACCCCCGGTGGCCCCCGTCGCCCCGGTGTCGCCTTTTGCGCCAGGTTCACCCTGCACGCCCTGTTCGCCTTTTTCGCCGGGGGCCCCGGTTTCGCCGTTGACGCCTTGAAGTCCTTTTTCGCCCGTGGCACCGGTGGCGCCGGTTTCGCCCGTCGCGCCTTCTTTGCCTTCCGGCCCAGTCGCGCCTTCTTTACCAGTCGGCCCTTCTTTGCCTTCTGGCCCAGTCGGACCTTCTGGCCCGGTCGCGCCCGTCACACCAGTCGCACCAGTCGGACCTTCTTTGCCTTCCGGCCCAGTCGAACCTTCGGGCCCGGTCGCGCCCGTCACACCAGTCGGCCCTTCTTTGCCTTCTGGCCCGGTCGCGCCTTCTTTACCCGTCGGACCTTCGGGGCCCGTGGCCCCAGTAGCACCCGTTTCGCCGGTTGCACCCTGCGGCCCCACCGGCTTTTTGCAGTTGTGGAAGGTAGTGTTGACCGAACCCGTGATCCCGTTGCCTGGGCCTGGTCCCTCGTCACGGAAGAAGGCTTCAACTTCCCTTTCTTCGGCTTCTGGATAGATACCGCCGATTGTGATCTCGCCGCTTTTCGCTTCGACCCCTTCTTTTTCGTAAAGCGTCTGCCCCCCGGGTTCTGGCGTTGTAACGCTCACGTGGTACGTTTCGCCCGGGATAGTCGGGAAGTCAAACTCCCCGCATGAGAGGAACAGTGCTGGGCCGGTCGCTCCCGTAGCACCGGTCGCCCCGGTTTCACCTTTTTCGCCGGTCGCGCCCATCACACCAGTCGCGCCAGTGGGACCTTCTTTACCAGTCGGTCCTTCTTTGCCTTCCGGCCCAGTCGCGCCTTCTTTACCAGTCGGTCCTTCGGGGCCTGTCGCCCCGGTCACACCAGTGGGACCTTCTTTACCAGTCGGGCCTTCTTTGCCTTCCGGCCCAGTCGCGCCTTCTTTACCAGTGGGACCTTCTTTACCTTCCGGCCCAGTCGCGCCTTCTTTACCAGTCGGGCCTTCGGGGCCTGTCGCCCCGGTCACACCAGTAGGACCTTCTTTACCAGTCGGACCTTCTTTGCCTTCCGGCCCAGTCGCCCCTTCTTTACCAGTCGGCCCTTCGGGGCCTGTCGCCCCGGTCACACCCGTCGCGCCAGTCGCGCCTTCGTTACCAGTCGGGCCTTCGGGGCCTGTCGCCCCAGTCGCGCCAGTGGGACCTTCTTTACCAGTCGGACCTTCTTT
>DATJXX010000015.1:0-27092 GCA_035499875.1 Solirubrobacteraceae bacterium | reverse complement strand
TCGCCGGCCTGCTCGCGGGTGTCGGCGAAGTACAGCTGCCCGCGGGCGCGATAGTGCGCCATCGCCCGCTCGGGCTCGCCCGCGCGCAGTGCGGCCCACGCGCGCTGCTCAGCGGGGTCCTTCGTGCGATGCACGTCCTGTAGCTCAACCGCGGGGGCGTGGGTGGCGAGCCGGTCGAACATGCCACCGGGGCCGATCGAGGGGAGCTGTCTGCCATCGCCGACGGCGATCAGCTTCGCCCCCGAGCGCTCGATCAGGTCTGTGAGGTGGTCCATGCGCTCGTGATCGACCATCCCCGCCTCGTCCAACACGACCGTCGTGTCCCTGTGGACGAGGACCGCTCCCCTGTCAGCACGGGAGACGAGAGCGTCGAGCGTGAGGGTGCGATCGGCGAGCGCGGGGCTATCGAGGCCGAGGCGCTCGGCAGTGGAGCCCGAGACGGCGATGCCGAGCACCTCACGCCCCACGTGCTGCTCGGCGCGAGCTGCAGCGTCGATCACGACCCCCTTCCCGGTGCCGGCGGGGCCGATGAGGACCGCGAGACGCTCGGGGCCGGTCAGCGCGCGCAGCGCCTGCTGCTGCTCGCGGGTAAGCGACCCGCCGAGGCGCTCAGAGACCTCGCGGGCGGCGATCTCGCGCGCACGCTCGCCGACATCCCGGTCACAGTCCTGCGCGAGCACGCTCGCGCGCCGCTCGATCGCCTGCTCACGCGCCCGGACCTGCAGAGTCGTCATGCGCCCGCCCTCGAGGCCCAGCACACGCCGCTCGCTGAGCATCTCCCGGGCTGCGTCGAGTGCTTGGCGAGGGCTGAACTCGCCGACCGTCTGCTCGAACGCGACCGCGCGCAGCGTCGTGGCGTCGAAGATCGCCTCGCGCTCAGTCAACCGTGCCTCCACACGGTCGGCAACCGGGTGCTCGTGCACGGGCGGGCCGGCTGCCTTCACCAGGAGGATCGCCTCCAGCTCTCCGAAGCCGTGATGTTCCCCGGCCGTCGCCCATGCGCGCGAGAGGTCCCCCTTGGTTGTGAGCTCCTTCGCTTTGCGGTTCTCCAGGGCGAGGTCGCGCAGCTCGCCCCGCTCGGGTGCGCGGCCATGCCTTGCTCTAAACCGCTCGGCGGCAGCGATGATCTCCTGCCGCCGCGAGGAGAGCTCATCGCACAACCCCTTGGGCACGCCGTCGAGTTCGAAGTAGCGGCCCCCGGTCCCAGTCCCGGCGTTGACCGCATAGCCCAGGTCGATCAGCTCCTCGGCTAGCGCCGAGCGGTAGAACGCGCCCAGCTCCCTGCCCGCCCGGAAGACCGGACGCGAGGCGACCGCGACGAACCGGTCGTCTTCGCGCACCGCGCCGGTGATCACCACATGGGTGTGCAGCTGCGGGTCAGGAGCCTCCCGGCCCGACACGCCCCGCGCGGTCGTATGACGGTACGCGGTCGCGACCACGTCCTTCGCGCGCTCCTCGACAACCCCGGCGCCGTAGCGGCGGCGCACGACCGGCACCTGCTCGCGCAGATACCCGACCGTGCGCGCGACGGCGCGGGTGTGCGCGGCCTCGATCTCCTCACGCTGCAGCGGCCCCGCCAGCGCCCACACCACCGACACCGACTTCGGGGCGCTGAACGTCACGTCGATCCCGCCACCACGCGACCCGTCCGCCCCCGCCCGGCGAAGCGGCTCTCCCGTACGCGGATGGCGGCCTTCCATCAGCCGGATGAAGTCGCGGCCGGCGACCGGCTGCTGCCCGTCGACCCCGACCCGCGCGAGCGTCTCGGCATCCGAGAGCCAGTGGCCGGGCGCCTCCGTCGGGCTCCCGTCGGGCGCCAGGTAGTAGTCGCCACGTTCGGGCGCGACCGTGCGTGACTCCAGGTAGCGGGCGTAACCGCCGGCGCGTCCGGCGCCGATGCTCGAAGCGCTCATCATCCGCTCCGAACAGACCGCGAGAGGCCCGAAACGGCCAGGGACCCGACTGGCCCACCGCGCAGCTGTGCATCCGGTGTGAGTTGGCTGTTGTGAGGCAGGAGGAGCGTTCCGGGCTGGAAGGGGTGCGAGATGGCGAGGAGTAGGGAGCGGTGGGCTTGCAGAGTGGTGTGGAGCGTCGGAGCGTCGTCGGTCTTGTGGAGGGTTTTGTTAGGTAGCGCGGTCTGTTGTTGTTGGCTGGTTGGTCGTGGCGAGGGCGAGGAGTGCGAGAGCATGATCGTGTTTGAGCCAGGCCTGGAAGCGCCTTGCGAAGAATCAGGAGCCAGCGCGCTCCGTGCCCGCTGACCTCGGCCGCCCGGATAACTCGCTGCATGACCGACCGGCGCGTCCTCTTCTTCGGCGACTCCCTCGTTGCGGGGGTCGGCGATCCGACAGGCCTCGGCTGGGTCGGTCGCCTGGTCGCGGCGTCGTTCGCCGCTGGTCTTCCGGTGACCGCCTATAACCTGGGGGTCAGAGGCGAGACGTCCCTCCAAGTGGCCGCACGTGTGCGCCAAGAGACGGGAGCGCGTCTCTCCGCGGCAGCGGACACTCGCATTGTCATGTCCTTCGGCGCGAACGACACGACGATCGAAGACGGCGTGCAGCGCGTCGAGACTCAGCGTTCCCGTGACGCCCTCAACGACATCCTTGAGCGAGCCCGGACGATCGAGCTGCCGACGCTTGTTGTAGGTCCCGCTCCGGTGGACGACACTGAGCAGAATCGGCGGATCGAGAGGCTCTCGGTGGCCTTCGACGAGCTCTGCCGCTCGCGAGGAGTCCCGTTCCTCACCGTCATCGACACACTGCTTGGCTGCGAGGTGTGGAGCCGTCAGGTCGCCAGCAGAGACGGTGCCCATCCGGCCGCCGCGGGCTACCAGGCATTGACCGAGCTGGTGCTCTCCGGTGGATGGCTCGACTGGCTGCGCAGCTGCTCAGCGCCAACATAGACCCGCGCGCGGGACCGGCAAACGCCGCTGGCAGACGCGCGCCCCAAGGGCAAACCCGTGACCTTTGGGTCATTCATCAGCCTGGGAGGACCGGCGGCCGAGGCCGCCGGTCCTCCTCTGATCGTCAGTCCTTCCGTTCCTCGCTTTTCTCGGCAGGCTCGTCGGGGCGTCCGCCGAAGCGGACGGGGCCGATGACCTGGTGCTTGGAGCGTTTGGTGCCGTCGTCGGCCTCCCACTGGCGGTAGGTAAGCCGGCCGGTGACGGCGACGGCGCGGCCCTTGGTGAGGTACTTCGCGCAGGCCTCAGCGCTGGCGCCGAACGTGGCGACGTCGATGAACAGCGGCGGCTGGTCGCGCTGGTCGTTGACGGCCAGGCGCAGGTCGCAGACGCTGCGCTCATCGGGCAGGCGGCGCAGCACCGGGTCGTTGGTCAGGTGGCCGACGAGGGTGATGCTGTTGACTGCGGGCGCACTGGTGCTCATGCTGTCCCTCCTTGTGGGGATCTGGTGGTTGACGTGAGCCCTCACGCCGGCGAAGCGGGGACGCGGAACCGAGCCTTGGCGAGGGGAAGAGAGCGACAGCGACCTTGAAGCGACCCGGCCGCCGTCGGCGAAAATGGGCGACGCCAACCAACACCAGACCCTCAAGGGGTCGCGACTCAATCTGCGCCGCGGTGTGCGCACACCACGCATCCATCATCCTCAGTGCGCGTGTGCTTCTCGCTCGGGATGACGATGAGCCCAGAAACCGGGTGGTACGACTTTCAGCCACTCGAGGGGGTCATGAGCCACACCGCAGCCGCGTGCCGCCATCAAATCGCCGGCGCCCAACACCGACGCTGACCTTCCCTGGTGACCGTGGTTCACCCACGCGGTCGGGTCGGGGGTGTATAAAAGCGCGGTGGCGGGCGTCCTGATCCCAGTTGGCCAGCTCCTTCTCGACACCGAGAACCCGCGCCATGAGCCGGTGAGGTCGCAGAGGGAAGCGATCCAATCGCTGATCGCCGCCGAGCGGCAGAAGCTCGTCGTTCTCGCGAACGACATCCTTGAGAACGGCATCAGCCCCATCGACCTACTGCTCGTCATCCCGGAGGGGAAGGACCGATACAAAGTCGTAGAGGGAAACCGGCGCCTCGCCGCCATCCGCATGATCGGAAACCCGGACCTCGCGGAAGGGACGCCAATCGCTGCGCAGATGAAGCGCGTCGCCGCGCGCGGAGACGCGCCGGATACGGTCGAGTGTGCGATAGTTACCTCGCGAGACGACGCCACTCACTGGATGGAGCTGCGCCACGGGGGCGAGGCAGGGGGAGCCGCAGTAGTCAGATGGAACACCCTAGCGGCGAACCGTTTCTCGCATCGCCCCGGCTCGCAGGCCGCGAAGGCGATCACGTTCCTAGAGACCGTCGAAGAGGGCTACCCGAAGAACGAGGTCATCAAGTCTCTAGTCACCGAAGTCGCCGCGAAGCGCCTAACAACGCTCGGGCGACTCGTCGCTGATCCGTCGTTTCGCGACCGCGTAGGTATGACGGACACCAATGGCCGTCTAACGTTCGATTTCCCAGCGGAGGCTCTTGAGGAGTTCTTCGAGCATGTTCTAGGTGACTTAGCTGGCGATGTTGGAGTGAGTCAGCTCAAGTCAAAGCAGCAACGGACCAAATATCTCCGCAAAACACCGAAACCAGAGCCCGCGGCACGGCTCCCCGAACCGCAGCCCCTCACTGCGAAGCGGTCCGCCAAACCAACGAAGCCGAAACCGAAACCCCGGCCCACGCGGCCCTCAAAGCCATTCAAGGAACTCAGTCTCGCGAACCTCGCCACCAAGACACAAGCTGTTCTCGATGAGCTGCGCAAGCTCGACGTCGACAAGTGCCCGAACACCGTCGCGATCTTGATGCGCGTCATTCTCGAGTTTACTGTCGAAGGGTTCGCCGAAGCAAAGAAGCTCCCCGCCGCAAAGGACCTCAAGGGGCGGGTTCGCCAATGCCTTCAGAAGATCGACCCGAGTAACAAGGCACCCGACTATCAGAGCGTTCGAACCGGCTTAGCTGACGGGCACAGCATCTACGCCGTCAGAACACTGCACGGCTTCGTTCACAACGCTTACTTCAGTGCCGATGGCAATACGGTCCGCAACATAGCGAGCAACCTCGAACCGTTCCTACAAGCGCTGAACGACGATCTTGCCTAGCGAGGCAGCTCGATACCTTAGCCCTCTTCGCTATCCCGGTGGCAAGGGTCAACTTGCGCACTTTGTCGGCGAGCTGATGGCGGCACAGCCAAACCGCCCGACGCTCTACGTCGAGCCGTTCGCAGGTGGCGCCGGCGTCGGACTCCGCCTTCTGTTCGACGAGTACGCAGACGAGATCATCTTGAATGACCTCAACGCTGGCGTCGCGGCGTTCTGGAGGTGCGTCTTTGGCGAAGCTTCATCCTTGCTTGAGCGTCTCGACGCGTCGGAAGCAACCGTCGAGGAATGGCACCGACAACGCACGATCTACCAGAAGAACGACGCAGAGGCGGCGGACTTAGGGTTCGCCACGTTCTTCCTGAACCGGACCAACCGGTCAGGAATCCTTGACGCGCGACCGATCGGCGGTCTCGAACAAACGGGGAGGTGGTCTATCGGTGCACGCTACGACAAGGAAATGCTCGCAAAGCGGATTCGACGCCTCGCCCCGTACGCTTCCCGGGTTACCGTTCGCGATGTGGACGGGATTGCCTTCTTAGAGGATCAGTTAGTCAGTGACAATGTGTTCGCCTACGCGGATCCGCCGTATCTGGTGCATGGCGACGATCTATACCTTGATACGTTCGCCTGGGAGGATCACGAGCGGTTGGCAAGACTCCTCAAGAGTCACGAGACGGGCTGGTTTCTCACCTACGACGCAGATGATCGGATCATCGACCCCTTATACGGCGGGCTGCGGTGCGCGCGCTTCTCAACGTCTCACACCGCCGCCATTCAGCACGTCGGAGATGAGTATGCCGTGTTTGCGAGTGGCTTGGCTGTGGGATCTCTAAACGGTTTGGGAAGTCGCGCCGCGAACTGGGTCGTGCCCGGATCGCTGGTTGGAGACCCCTCACATTGAAGATCGCAGTCATGCCTTAGCGAGCACGACCCCCGGGGTGCGGCGCCGCAACGTCGTGGCCGAGGACTCGATCGCAGTTTCGCTCTGGCTGACGTGAGCGAATCCGGCAGCGCGCGAGCCTCAGCGGCGAATGCCCGAGGCAGGGTGCTCAGACTTTGGCCTTGCGCTGAGGTGCACTCGGTGCCCGGTAGGGCATGTGTCGGCGCATGAACTCATCGAAACGCGGGACGGTGAAGTCGACGTGGCCGTAGTCCTCGGTGGCGTAGGCGAGCCCCTTGTCGATCAGATGCTGGCGGGTCATGGACACCTCGCTCGTTCTGCGCGCGAGCTTGGCCGCTACCTCGCCGGAGCGGTAAGGGCCCTCGCCGAGCTCGGCCATCGCGCGCATGTAGCGGCGCTCCTCGCGGGTCGCGCGCTGGATTCGGACCTCGTAGATGCTGGTGTCGAGGGCCTGCTGCGCGACCGGGATCGCGGCTTGCACGTCCCCTGCCGTGATCGGTGACGCCTTTGCCAGGTTCCATGCGTGCTTGCCGAGCTGCTGGATGTAGAAGGGGTAGCCGCGCGTCCAGGTCAGAGCGAGCTCGACGGCCTCTGGCTCATAGTCGACCTGCTCGCGGCGGGCTGGCTCCACGAATGCAGCCCGCGCATCCGCCGATGAGAGGTTCGCGATCACCGGGAACGTGAAGAGCCGCTCCGCATAGGAGCGCGCCTCACCGGTCAAGCGTGGGATCTGAGGCAGTCCGGCGGCGGCTGCAGTGATGGGCATGTTCTTCTGAGTCGCTCGGTGCAGGGCACTAATCAGGGAGCGATATTCGATCTCCTTGATGAACTGCACCTCGTCGAGGAGAAATACGACACCAGAGCCCTTGCTGGCCGCAGCACTGCCGAGGGCCAAGAACAGCTCGGACAGGTCGCCGGTGATCGTCCCCTCGTCGGCCTTGCGGAGATCCACGGCCAGGCCGATCCCTTCCGGTCCGGTCAGGGTGATCGTGCCGAGGTGCTCGAGCGCGGAGCGCACGCCTTTGATAGCTCGAGCGCTCAGCTTGAGTCGAGCGAGTGCGCTCTGCGCATCGCGTGCGATCTCACCGACCAGGCTGCTGTCGGGCGTCAGCTCGTGGTAGTAGGTCTGAAAGCCCTCGGACTCGGCGCGATCCTCGAAGGCGTTCAGGAGCACCGTCTTGCCGACTCCGCGCAGACCGCGGATGATCATGCTCTGCTCGGTGGCGCCGCGCTTCAGACGACCCACGAGCACCCTAAACTGCTCGAGCTCGCCGCCCCGGCCGGCGAGCTCGGGGGGCCGTGAGCCAGCGTTCGGCGTGTATGGGTTCCTGATCGGATCCATCGTTCTACAGACTTATAGCAAGTTATAAGTATTACTGTTATAAGCGGTTATAATCGATGGAGAGGCCCGCGCGGGCGTAGTGCGGCACGGGCAGTGCCCCGGCATGCAGCGCACTGCGGCGGGGCAGCCGCGGCGCGTGTGTGGCGAAGCTGCTCAACGTACGCAGCGTACGCAAGACTGCGACCGTTCTGCGTACGCTGGGCACCTCAAGGCCCGCAAATTGGGGGCTTCGCGTTCGCGCCGTTTCGCACCAGCAGCCACTAGAAAACCGCTGCAAAGGGGCGAAGTTCGCCAAACTTCGCCCCTTCTTCAGTCAGTGGAGACGGCGGGAATCGAACCCGCGTCCGTGACCGCGTAAGGATGGCGTCTACGAGCGTAGCCGGCGCTCTGATCTCACCCTTCGCTCGCCACGCCGGCCGGGTTGCGAAGGGCCAGCCTCCTGAGATTTCCCCGCTTTGGCGGAGGCGGACCGCCGCGGGTCAGCCTGCTATCTGATCCCGGGGTTCCCCACCACAGGCGAGTGAGGGCCGAGACCTCACGGCTTAGCTATCGACTAAGCGGCGAGGGCGTACTCGTGAGAGTCCGCACTTATGTTTTCCCGGGTGTTTTACGAGGCCGCCCGGGACCTCGACTCGCGACCACCCTCACGGAACCAGCCACGTCGAAGCCTGTCGTCCCCGAGGGTGCTTTCTTGTAGAAACGAGTGTACCGCGGGGTGAGCAACGGCCAGCGGTGGATCCCCACACGAAAGAGACGCGGTCCCGAGCCTGTGCGAGGACCCAGGCCTCGGGGCTGTTGGGCCCTCCGGCTGCTGGGTGGCGCGGCCTCACACCTCTGGCCTCGCTCTTTTCAAGCCCGGTTCCGCGTCTGGCAGCCAACCTAGGGACGCCCCCCGATCCGGTCAAGGGGGTCGCACAGGTGCTTCCCGCACTCTCCGGGGAAAAGCCCTCCCCCGACTGCTCCAGCCCGGTCCGACAGGGCCTCGGCGGGGAATTCCGCAACGGCCGCTGCGGCGTTGAGGAACCGCTTACCGAGCCTGCGAAAATGGTCGATGTGGACAACCAGGATCTGACCGTCCCCACCTACCCCAGCGTTCCGACCTACCCGAGCGTTCCGTCGGTCGTGCACCCGGTGCAGACCATGCCACCAGCGGCATCCCCGGCGCCGACACTCGGGGCGCTCGGCGCCGCCGAGGCCGAGCGGCCGGAGGGGGCCTTTGGAGCCCCCCGCCGTGGACCGGCCACGGGGATCCGCAAGCGCCTCGGCAGCGTGGCGGCCGCGATCGTGGCCGCGGTGGCGAAGTTCTTCGCCGCCATCAAGGGCGTGATCCTGCTGGCGCCCAAAGCCAAGGTGCTGACCACCGCGGGCACCGCCCTGGTGTCCGTCGCCGCCTACTCGCTGTGGTGGGGCTGGACCTTCGCGGTCGGCTTCGTGGTGCTCCTGTTCGTGCACGAGATGGGCCACGTGGTGCAGCTGCGCCGCGAGGGCATCAAGGCCAGCGCGCCGATGTTTGTGCCGTTCCTGGGAGCGGTCGTCAGCGCCCGCTCGCTCGGCGAGAATGCGCTCGCGGAGGCCCGCGTGGGGCTGGCCGGGCCCGTGCTCGGGACGCTCGGGGCCGCCGTCTGCCTGGCGATCGGCGAGGCCACCAACAGCGACCTGCTGCGGGCCCTGGCCTACGTGGGTTTCTTCCTGAACCTGTTCAACCTGCTGCCGGTGGTGCCGCTCGACGGGGGCCGGGCGATGGCCGCGATGTCGCCGTGGATGTGGTTCCTCGGCTTCGGCGTGCTGGTGGCGATGGTGTTGCTGGTGCCGAACCCGATCCTGATGATCATCGTCGTGTTCGGCGGCCTCGAGACCTACCGCCGCTGGAAGCTCCGCAAAGCCGGCTCGCTGGAGCAGGCCGCCTACTACCGCGTAGCCCCACGCCACCGCCTGATCGTGGGCGCCGTGTACGTGGGGCTGATCGTGCTGCTGGCCCTGGGGATGCACGAGGCGCACGTGCTCTCTACCGGGTCGCACAGCTTCAGCTCGATCTAGCGGCGGACCCGATCCCGCGGCCGGCCCGCTGCGGCGCCGCCGGGCTCGCTCTAGCGGCGGGCTTCCCTGACGGCGCGTTCCATCTCGCGCTTGGTCTCGCGCTCGCGGATGGTCTGGCGTTTGTCGTAGAGGTCCTTGCCGCGCGCCAGCGCGATCTCGACCTTCGCGTGGGAGCCGGAGAAGTAGATCCTGGTGGGGACGATTGTGAGCCCGCGCTCCTGGGTGGCGGCGGCGAGCCGATCGAGCTCGCGGCGGTGCACGAGCAGCTTGCGCGGGCGCTCGGGGTCGTGGTTCTCGCGGGAGGCCGGCCCGTACGGGGGGATGTGGACCGAGTTCAGCCACAGCTCGCCGTCGCGGATCGCCGCGTAGCCGTCCTTCAACTGGGCGCCGGAGGTGCGCAGCGACTTCACCTCCGTGCCCTCCAGCGCGATCCCGGCCTCCAGGCGCTCGCTGAGGTGGTAGCGGTGGCTCGCGTAGCGGTTCGACGCCACGTCGCCCGCTCCGATCTTCCGCTTGCCCTTCCCCTTCGCCATCGGCTGAGCCTAGCCCGCGGGGCTGAGATCCACGCGGCCGCGGATCGTCTCCACGCGCTCCACGCGCACGCTCACGGGCTGGCCGAGACGGATCCCGGAGCCGCTGCGCTCGCCCCGCAGGATCGTGCCCTCCTCGTTGAGCTCCCACCATTCCCGGCGGCCTGCCGTGGCGGCGGGCGATCCGCCGCGGCGGCGTGCGGCGGGGGCGGGCGGTCCGTCCGGGCGGCGTGCGGCGGCGGCCGCCAGCACGCGCACCGGCAGCATCCCTTCGAACGGCAGCTCGGTCCCGGGCGCCTGCTCGGGGGAGAACGCCACGAACGCCCCCGCCGAGATCAGCCCCACGACCTCCCCCGCGAAGGTGCGGTCGCCTCCCTCACGGCGCAGCAGGCGCTCGAGCAGGAAGCAGCGCGCCACGTCGTCGGCGTCGCGCTCGATCGTGGCCGCGTCGCGCTCGCGTTCGGAGGTCCACTCGCCGAGCTCCCCGAGGTCTGCCGCCCGCGGCGCGTGCTCGTCCTCGCCGAGCGTCGAGAGCAGCGCCCGGTGGCAGACGATGTCGGGGTAGCGGCGGATCGGCGAGGTGAAATGGCAGTAGGTGCTCGACCGCAGGCCGGCGTGGCCGATGTTGCGGGGCGAGTAGTAGGCCTGTCTCAGCGAGCGCAGCACCAGCGAGCCGAGCGCGATCCGCCCGTGCCCGGTCATGCGGGTGTGGCGGTCCACCGCCTGGGAGATCTCCCCCACGAGCTCCGCCGCCTGCGAGGGCGACATCGGGTCGGGCAGCGGCGGCGTGGGCACTTCGAGCGAGGCCAGCTGTTCCACGAGCCGCACGATCCGCTCAGGCTCTGGGCGTTCGTGCACGCGGTACAGGCACGGGGTGGCGCCCGCAGCCAGCTGCCGGGCGACCGCTTCGTTGGCGGCGATCATCAGGTTCTCGATCAGGCGGTGGGACTCCGTCTGTTCGCGCGACTCGATCGCCACGGGCTCCCCTTGCTCGTCGAAGCTGAACTGCGGCTCCTCGGATTCGACCTTCAGCCCCCCCGCCCGTTCCCGCAGCCGCCCGATGTCGGCGGCCGCGGCCCGGGCCACGGCCAGCGGCTGCGCCCAGGGGTCCTCCGCGCGATCGTCCCCGGCGAAGATGCGCTCGACGCCCTCGTAGTCCAGGCGCGCGTCGGAGCGGATCTGCGAGCGGTAGAAGGAGGCGGCCCGCACGCGCCCGTCCTGCAGCTCGAGCTCCACCGTCACCGCCAGGCGCTCCGCGCCGGGCATCAGCGAGCAGGCGTCGCTGGAGAGGGCATGCGGGAGCATCGGCTCGACCGTCCCTGGGACGTACACGCTGGTCGCCCTGCGGCACGCCTCGCGGTCCAGCGCGCTGCCCTCGGCGACGTGCGCGCTGACATCCGCGATGTGCACCCACACCCTGTGCCCGCCATCGGGCAGGCTCTCGGCGGAGACCGCGTCGTCGAAGTCGCGCGCGCTCGCGGGGTCGATCGTGAACGTCGCCAGCGAGCGCAGGTCGCGCCGCTTGCCGCCCGCCGCCGGGGCGGCGCCCGCGGCCGCCTTCGCGGCCGCCCGCGCGTCCCGCTCGAGGCCGTCGGGGAAGGAGCGGCGCAGTCCCCGGTCCACCATCAGCGCCTCGATCACGTCGCGGGCGCGGTCGGGACGGCCGATCCGGCGCAGCACCTGCGGTCCGGACCCCCGCCCGCGGGCCCGTACGAGCACGATGTCGCCCGCGCGGGCACCTGCGGCGGCGCCGCGCGCGGGGCCCACCACGGAGCCCGTCGCGGCTCCCCGCCTGGCGGGCCCGGGCGGCGCCTCGCCGGGGAACATGCGCTCAGCGGTCAGGAAGCGCCCGCGCCGCTCGAGCAGCGCCACGTACGTGCGGCGGTCACGTGCGGAGCCGTCGTGGGATGCGGCCCCCCGCCGGGGCCGGGCGCTCACCTGGCTCTGGCCGCCAGCGTTTCGAGCGCCATCTTCAGCCCCGCGGCGCCGTCGAGGCCGCTCTTCACCTGCACTTCGGGTTTCACCCCGGCCCCCTGCTTGACGCCTCCCCCGCCGAGGTTGCGGCCGTTGGGGGTGAAGTACTCCCCGACCGTGATGTCGAGCGCGCCGCCGTTGGCGAGTTTCTCCTCCTCCTGGAAGACCCCCTTGCCGAACGTGTGGCTGCCGACGACGGTGGCGCGGCGGTGATCCTGCAGCGCGGCCGTCACGATCTCCGCCGCCGAGGCGGTGTTGGAGTCCACCAGCACGACCATCGGGATCTTGGGGCTGATCGCCCCGCCGGTCGCCGTCAGCGTCTGGCGCGGCTGGTTGCGTCCGCTGGTGGTGACGATCACCCCGTGGGGGATGAAGTTGCTCGCAATCAGCTGCGCCTCCTCGACGAGCCCGCCGCCGTTGCCGCGCAGGTCGAGCACGATCCCCTGGGCCCCTTCCCGGAGCACCTGCTGGACGGCTTTGGAGACTTCCCCGTGGGCCCCCGGCGTGAACGAGGCGAGCGCCACCACGCCGAGCTTCTTCCCGTGGAAGGTGTCGGTCGCCGACGCGACCACCGGCTCGGAGACGAGTGCCCGCGTGATCCTCACGTCGTGGGTGGGCGCCTTGGCGGAGTGCGAGCCGTGGTTGCCTTCGACCTCGAGCACGACGTCGGTGCCGGGGTTGCCCTTGATCAGGGCCACGGCCTGGTCACGCGAGAGCCCCTGCAGCGGGCGCCCGTTGACGGCCACGATCGTCTGCCCGGACTTCAGGCCCGCGCGCGAGGCGGGGGAGTTGTCGAACACGCGCGCGATCGTCAGGCCGCGGTGCAGCGAGCCGACTTCCACCCCGATCCCCGCGAAGTGCGGCGGCAGGTCGAATTCCTGCAGTTCGCGGGGCGTCAGGTAGTGCGAGAAGCGGTCGTGCAACCCGGCCACCATCCCCGCGACGGAGGAGTTCGACAGCTGCCGTTCGGTGACGGGCCGGTAGTAGTCGCGCCCGATCCTCTTGATCGCTTCCTGCATCACGACCTTGTCGGAGCTGGAGCCGGCGAACGAGCGCATGAAGCCGGGCAGGTCTTCGGGGCGCCCCCCCAGCCAGATGCCGCCGAGCACCAGCGCGACCGCGACGAGCGCGATCAGCAGCCAGCGTGCCGGACGGGGGGTGCGCGAGGACGAGCTCATCGGGAGGCGGTTTCAGCGTAGTCGAGCGACTGGCCGCGTCCGCCACCAGGGTGAAGCGCAGCGGCGTGTTCTAGGGTGGCAGGCGCATGGCCACCCTCAGCACGAGCACCGTCCCGCAGAACGGGATGCCGCTGCACCGTATCGAGCTGCCGGGCACACGCGCGCTGACCGTGCTGCTGGCGTTCGACGCCGGCGCCCGCAACGAGCGCCCCGAGGAGAACGGCATGGCCCACTTCCTCGAGCACCTGGTGTTCAAGGGCGGAGAGAAGTACCCCACCTACAAGGACGTCAACGAGACCGCCGAGCGGCTCGGGGGCGTGCTCAACGCCTACACCAGCCACGACCTCGTGGCCTTCCACATCACGGTCCGCGCCGAGAGCGCCCCCCAGGCGATCGACCTGCTCACGGATTTCGTCGGGCGCTCGCGCCTGGACGCCGCCGAGCTCGACCGCGAGCGGGGCGTGGTGATCCAGGAGATCAACCGCGCCTACGACCAGCCCTCGACCGTCGCCGAGTACCTGATCGACCGGGCCGCCTTCGGCGAGCACCCGCTCGGGCGCACCGTGCTGGGCCCCGAGGAGAACCTGCGCAGCTTCACCCGCGATGGCATCCTCGCCTTCCGCGACCGCCGCTGGGGGCCGGGCTCGGGGGGCGCCTTCCTGGCGGGCAACCTCGACCACCTACCGCCCGTCGAGGAGCTCAACGAGGCGCTCGGACGCTTCGAGGCGCTGCCGGAACCGGACCCCTACCTGCCGGCCGGAGAGTTCGCGCCCGAGATCCTGGTGGAGCCGCGCGAGACCAACCAGTCGCACCTGCGCATGATCTACCGCCCCGACGTCGACGTCGCCGACGAACGCCAGCGGGCGGCGCTGGCGATCTACTCGACGCTGCTGGGCGGCTCGATGGGCTCGCGCCTGTTCGAGGAGATCCGCGAGAAGCGGGGGCTGTGCTACTCGGTGTACGCGGTCAACCACGCGTTCGCGGACGTGCCGATCCTGCAGCTGGGGTCCGGCCTGGAGTCGGACAAGTGCGTGGAGGCCTACCAGCGGATGCGCGAGATCGTCGACGAACTGCGCAGCGAAGGGCCCACCGGCGAGGAGGTCGTGCGGGCGCGCGCCTACGCCGCCGGGAGGCTCGTGCTGGCGTTCGAGAACTCGGGTGCCGTCGCCCGCCACGCGGCCTCCCAGCAGATCGTGTTCGGCCACGACACCGACCCCGACGCGGCGATCGCGGCGCTGGACGCGGTCACCTTCGACGAAGTCGCCGAAATCGCCCAGGGCATCGGCGAGGATCTCGCCGTGGCGTGCGTCGGCCCCCACACGGCCGACGAGTTCTGAGCGTCACGGCCCACGAACTCTGAGCGTCACGGCCGGCGGACTCTGAGCGTCACGGCCGCCGGATCGTGAGCGTCGCGGCCGCAGGCGGCCGCTAGCCGATGGCGACCATGCGGTCGATCGGCACGCGGGCCCGCTCGGCGAGGTCGTCGGGCACACGCACCTCGTAGCGCATGTGCGCCAGCGAGTCGCGGAGCTTCGGCAGCGTGATCATCTTCATGAAACGGCAGGAGGCCTCGGCGTTGGCGGGGATGAAGCGCACCTGCGGGGCCGCCATCTGCAGCGGGTAGAGCATCCCCACCTCGGTCGCCACCACTGCCTCACGCGGCGTGCCCTCGCCCGCGCCGGCGGTGTCGCCGCGTTCGGTGGCGTGGGCGTGCTCGAGCATCCCGCCGGTGGAGAGGATGTGGACGCCCTCGCCCGACACGTCACCGGCCGCCACGTACTCCATCACGCTGGTGGAGCACCCGCACTCGGGGTGCACCAGCAGGTCGGCACCGGGGTGGCTGGCGCGCGTGGCTTCGAGGTCGGCGGGGCGGATCCCGGCGTGCACGTGGCACTCCCCGTCCCACACGTGCATGGGCCGCCCGAGGACCTTCTCGACGTAGGCCCCCAGCCACATGTCGGGACCGAACAGGATCTCGGTGTCGGGGCCGTGCGTGTCGTAGATGTGGCGCACCACGTCGACCGCGTTGGCGGAGGTGCAGCAGTAGTCGCTAAGCGCCTTCACGGCGGCGGTGGTGTTGACGTACATCACCACCACCCCCTGCGGGTAACGCTCGCGCCAGGCGGCCAGCTGCTCGGCGTCGATCGAGTCCGCCAGCGAGCAGCCGGCGTCGAGGTCGGGGATCAGGACCGTCTTCTGCGGACACAGGACCGAGGCGGTCTCCGCCATGAAGTGCACGCCGCAGAACACGATCGTCTCTCCCTCGGCGGCCGCGGCGCGGCGTGAGAGGCCGAGCGAGTCGCCCACGTAGTCGGCCACGTCCTGGATCTCCGGGAGCTGGTAGTTGTGGGCGAGGATCACGGCGCCGCGCTCGGCGGCGAGCGCCCGCACCTGCTCCTGCAGCTCGCGGATCTCCTCCGGGGAGAGCCCCGCGGCGGGTGCCTGGGATGGTGCCATCGGCAGGTTCATGGCAGTGCCGTCAGCTGCATCGAGAGGTCGAGGGCTGGAGGGGAGTGCGTTATCGCACCCAGTGAGATCCATTGTACCCCCGTGAGGGCCACCGAACGGAGCGTCGCGAGGGTCACGCCGCCGCTGGCCTCGAGCTCCGCGCGGCCCGCCACCTGCGCCACGGCGGCGCGCAGCCGGGGCTCGTCCATGTTGTCCAGCAGCAGCCGCGGGGCGCCCGCGGCGAGCGCCTGCTCGATCTCCTCAGGGTCGCGCACCTCGACCTCCAGCGTGTTCACCAGCTGCGGCGACGCCGCCCGCACCCGCTCCACCGCCGGCGCGATCCCGCCGGCCGCGGCGATGTGGTTCTCCTTGATGAGGATCGCGTCGTACAGCCCGGCGCGGTGGTTGTGGGCGCCGCCCGCCTTCACCGCCTGCTTCTCCAGGGCGCGCAGCCCGGGGGTGGTCTTGCGGGTGTCGAGCACCTTCGCCCCCGTCCCCTGCACCTCGCGGGTCGCGCGCGCGGCGGCGGTGGCGACACCCGACAGGTGGGCGAGGAAGTTGAGCGCCGTACGCTCGCCGGTGAGCAGCGCACGGGCACTCCCCCGCGCCCTCAGCACGGCTCCACCCGGCTCGCGCCACACCCCCTCCTGCACCTCGCGGGCGAGCTCCACGTCGGGGTCGAGCAGCTCGAAGGCGAGCTCGGCCGCGCGCAGGCCGTAGATCGCCCCGGCCTGCTTCTGGGTGATCAGCGCCTCGGCGCGGGCGCCCTCGGCGACGGTGGCGAGCGTGGTCACATCGCCGCTGCCGACGTCCTCCTCCAGCGCGCCCGCCACGAGCGCCGCGAGGTCACCCGTCGCCGCTTCGAGGTTCGCCACCCCTACTCCCCGGAGGCGGCCCGCTGCAGCAGCAGGGCGCGCACGAACCCGTCGAGGTCGCCGTCGAGGACGCGCTGCACGTCGCCGACCTCCTCGCCGGTGCGGTGGTCCTTGACCATCGTGTACGGGTGCAGCACGTAGGAGCGGATCTGCGAGCCGAAGTTGACGTCCTGGGCCTCGCCCTTCTCGCGTGCGATCTCCTGCTGGCGTTCGCGCTCCTGGCGCTCGAGCAGCTTGGCCCTGAGCATCGCCATCGCGGTTGCGCGGTTGGAGGACTGCGAGCGCTCGTTCTGGCACTGGACCACGATCCCCGTGGGCACGTGGGTGATCCGCACCGCCGAGTCGGTCTTGTTGACGTGCTGGCCGCCCGCGCCGGAGGAGCGGTAGGTGTCGACCTGCAGGTCGTCCTCGTCGATCTCCACCTCGCCGCGGTCCTCCACGACGGGCGCCACCTCGACGCCGGCGAAGCTCGTCTGGCGGCGGTGGGCGGAGTCGAACGGCGACAGCCGCACGAGCCGGTGCACGCCTCGCTCGGCGCCGAACAGGCCGTACGCGTTCTCGCCGCTGGCGCGGAAGGTGGCGGACTTGATGCCCGCTTCCTCGCCCGGGCTCACCTCCAGGAGCTCCGCCTGGAAGCCGCGGCGCTCGGCCCACCGCATCAGCATCCGCAGCACCATCTCGGCCCAGTCCTGGGCGTCGGTCCCCCCCGCCCCGGCGTTGACGCTCACCAGCGCGTCGCCGGCGTCGTAGCGGCCGGAGAACAGGCGCTGCTCCTCGAGCTCGGCCAGGCGCGCCTCCACCGAGGCGATCTGCTCGTCGACCTCGGCCGCCAGCGTGGGGTCTTCGGCGGCCATCTCGGCGAGCCCCTCGAGGTCCTCCACGTCGCCGGCGAGCCCGTTGAAGACCTCCAGGCGACGGCTCGCGCGGGCGTGCTCGGCGCTCACCGCGGCGGCCCGCTCGGAGTCGTCCCAGAAGCCCTCGCCGCCCATCTCGGACTCGAGCTCCGCCAGCCGGCGGCTCAGCCCATCCGGGTCAAAGATAGTCCGCCAGCAGCTTCATCTGCTCGCGGATCGCAGCCAGCCGCTGGGGGGTGGACTCGCTCGGGGCGGCGGTGGCCATGGCGAGCACGCTAGCACCAGGCTGCCGGTATGTTCCCGCGATGGCGGCGCCCTCCCCGGATGACCTGCCGCTGCTGTTCGCGGAGGCCGTCAACGCCGGCGACACCCGGGCCGCGATGGAGCTGTGGAGCGAGCACGCGACGATCGTGGGCCCCGACGGGGGCATCCTCGACGGCCAGGGCGCCGTGGAAGGGGCCGTGCGGGCGCTCGTGGAGGCCGGCACGCGGCTCGAGATCACCGTCGAGCGGGTGTTCCACGCGGGAGCGGTCGCGGTCGCGCTCGGGACCCTCACGATGACCGGCACCGACGGCGCCGGGCGGCCCTTCGAGCAGCGCAGCTCCTCGCTGGCGGTGTACTCCCGCGAGGACGGGGGCTGGCGGGTGGCGCTCGACGCGCCCTGGGGGCTGCCCGAGACCTAGAGGGCGTGCCGTGGGAGGTGCATCGCTGGGCGCCTCAGGCGCCGTGGCACTTCTTGAACTTCTTGCCGCTCCCGCACCAGCAGGGGTCGTTGCGGCCCACCTGCTGGTCGTCCCCCAGCACCCGCTGCTCGACCACCGGCATGGTTTCGTCGGGTTCGTCGTAGACGGCGCCGGTGACGCCCGCCGAGGCCGCCGCCGAGGCCATCGCGCCGGCTCCCGCGACGCTGTGGCCGCCGGAATAGGACACGCGCCCACCGCGGGTGGCGTTGCCGGCGGCCTGGAAGGCCGGCGCTTCGGGGCCGCCCCCGTTCTGGTCTTCGACGTTCACTTCGACGTTGAAGATCATGCGCGCGAAGTCCGTCCACACGCTGTTCATCAGGTCCCCGAACAGCGTGAAGGCCTCGTTCTTGTAGGCCACCAGCGGGTCGATCTGGGCGAACCCGCGCAGGTGGATCCCTTCGCGCAGGTAGTCCATGTCGAACAGGTGCTCGCGCCAGCGTTCGTCGATGATCTGCAGGAGCAGGAAGCGCTCGAGCGCCCCCATCAGCTCCTCCCCGAGCGACTCCAGGCGGGCGTCGTAGCGGCGCATCGCTTCCTCGACGATGCGGTCCGTGAGGGCCGTGCGGTCGGTGCTCTCGGCGCTGAGCTCCTCGCCGCTCAGCTCCAGCGGGAACAGCTGGCCGAGCGCCGTGAACAGGCCGTCGATGTCCCAGTCGTCGAGGAAGTCCCCCGGCGTGTACTGCTCGACGGTGCGCTCGATCACGGCGGTGATTTCGGTGCGCGCCTCCTCGCCGAGGTTCTTGCCTTCGAGGACCTCGTCGCGGTAGGCGTAGATCACGCGCCGCTGCTCGTTCATGACGTCGTCGTACTCGAGCACCTGTTTACGGGCCAGGAAGTGCTGTTCCTCGACCTTGCGCTGGGCTTTCTCGATCTGTTTGGAGAGCATCCCGGCCTCGATCGGTTCCTCGTTGCCCTCCTCGTCGGTGCCGCCGAGGCGGTCGAGGATCTTGTAGATGCGGTCGCCCGCGAACAGCCGCACGAGGTCGTCCTCGGCGGACAGGAAGAAGCGCGACTCGCCGGGGTCGCCCTGGCGGCCGGAGCGGCCGCGCAGCTGGTTGTCGATGCGGCGTGACTCGTGGCGCTCGGTGCCGCAGATGAACAGGCCGCCGGCGGCGATCACCTGCTCGCGGGCGCTCTCGAGCTGGGCTTCGACTCCGGGGAGCACCTCCAGCATGCGCTTCTCGCGTTCGATCGGGTCGTCGGATTCGAAGCCCTCACGCGCGAGCTGCTGTTCGGCCATGTGCTCGGGGCTGCCGCCGAGCTTGATGTCCACGCCGCGGCCCGCCATGTTGGTGGCGATCGTGACGGCGCCCGGCTGCCCCGCCTCGGCCACGATCTCGGCCTCGCGCTGGGCGTGCTCGGGCTTGGCGTTGAGCACCGTGTGCGGGATCCCGAGTTTCGCCAGGCGTTCCCCGAGCAGCTCGGAGACCTCGACCGAGATCGTCCCCACCAGCACCGGCTGGCCGTTCTCGTGGCGCGAGCGGATCTCTTTGAGGACCGCCGTCCACTTGCCCTCCTTGGTCTTGTAGACCTGGTCGTTGCGGTCGTCGCGGACCATCGGCCTGTTGGTCGGGACCTGGATCACGGGGAGCTTGTAGATCTTCATGAACTCGGTGGCCTCGGTGAGGGCCGTCCCGGTCATGCCCGCGAGCTTGTCGTACAACCGGAAGTAGTTCTGGTAGGTGATCGTGGCGAGCGTCTGGTTCTCCTCCTGGATCGCCACCCGCTCCTTGGCCTCCACCGCCTGGTGGAGCCCCTCCGACCAGCGGCGCCCCTCGAGGATGCGCCCGGTGAACTCGTCGATGATCTTGACCTCGCCTTCGATCACCGCGTAGTCGACGTCGCGCTTGTAGAGGGCCTCCGCGCGCAGCGACTGGATCAGATGGTTGACGAGGTGGCCGTTCTCGGCGCGGTACAGGTGGTCGATGCCCATGAAGCGCTCGGCTTTGGCGACCCCCTGCTCGGTGATCGAGACGGTCTTGTGCTTCTCGTCCACCTCGTAGTCGAAGTCCGCGAGGAACTGCTTCTTCATGCGCGGGTCCATGCCTTCGGGGGTCTTGCCGAGCTTCATCTGCGGAGCCAGGCGGGCGAACTTCACGTACAGGTCTGCGGCCTGTTCGGGCGCGCCGGAGATGATCAGCGGCGTACGGGCCTCGTCGATCAGGATGTTGTCGACCTCGTCCACGATGCCGAAGGCGTGCCCCCGCTGGACCTTTTCGGAGAGGTCCTTGGCCATGTTGTCGCGCAGGTAGTCGAAGCCGAACTCGGAGTTGGTGCCGTACACGACGTCGCACGCGTAGGCGACCTGCTTGTCCTCGTATGGCTGCATGTTCTGCAGCACCCCCACGGTGACCCCGAGCGCCTCGTAGATGGGCCCCATCCATTCGGCGTCGCGACGGGCAAGGTAGTCGTTGACGGTGACCACGTGGACGCCCTTGCGGCGGGGCTCGGCCTCGGAGTCCGAGGGGTCCGGCGGGTGCACCGCCAGCGAGTTCAGCACCACCGCCAGGGTGGCCGTCAGGGTCTTGCCCTCGCCCGTCTTCATCTCGGAGATATGACCCTCGTGGAGCGCCATCCCGCCGATCAGCTGGACGTCGAAGTGGCGCATCGACATGGTCCGCTTGCCGGTCTCGCGGACGATCGCGAAGCACTCCGGCAGCAGCGAGTCGAGGTCCTCGCCGCCGGCCGCGCGCTCGCGCAGCTCGTCCATGCGCTCGCGCAGTTCCGCGTCGCTGTCGTGTTCGAGCTCGGGCTCGAACGCGTTGATCAGCGTCACGCGCTTTTGGTACGTCTTGAACTTCTTGGCCTCGCCGACGTTCAGCGCGCGGTCGAGCAGGGAAGGCATGGGCCAAGGATAGCTTCCGCCGGGGAGGCCGATCGCAGGCCGGCGGAGGCGGCCGGGGCGCCTAGGTGGAGGGCAGCGGCCCTTCCTGGGCAGCCGTGCGCTCGGTCCGCACGGCGGTCGCGTGGGCCTCGCGCCGGTGGCGAAGTTTGTCGCGGTGGCGCTTCACCTGGCGGGCGAGCTCGTCGACCATCAGGTTCAGCGAATGGAGCATCTCGGGCGAGGCGTCGCGTGCCCGCAGCGTGACCCCCTTGAGGTACAGCGTCCCCTCGGCCACCTGGCAGTCCGCGACGCGGGGGTTGGGCTCCTTGAAGATCTCGATCTCGAGCCTCGCCAGCTCGGAGACCTGGCGGGCGACCTTGCCCAGTCGGCGCTCCGTGTGGGACCGCAGCTCGGCGGTGACGGGCACGTTGCGACCCTTGATCTCGATCTGCACCTTGACTCCTTTCGATCGAAAGACCTCTTGCGACGATGCTACGCCCGCCTCCGGCGAATGTAAATGGACCACGTGGACGGCTCTGGACGGGGCCCGGAGCGTGCGAGAATCGCGGCGAGCATGCAGCCGGACCTGTCCTGGTCGCCGACCCCGTGGATCATCGCGAGCTGCGCGATCTTCCTCGGCGTGTACGTGTGGCGCTGGCGCAACGTCCGCCGCGCCGCCGGGCCACGGCGCGCGGTGGAGGCCCCCGTGGGACGGCTGCTGTGCGCCGTGGGCGCGATGGTCGTGCTGCTGGCGGCCCTGATCTCGCCGATCGACTCCCTCGCCGAGCAGCTGTTCTTCATGCACATGGTCCAGCACATGCTGCTTCTCGACATCGCCCCGATCCTCGCGATCGTGGCGCTCACGAAGGTGCTCCTGCGACCGCTGACGCGCTCCGTCTCGACGCTCGAGCGACGCGCCGGCCCGCTCGCCCACCCGGCCTTCGCGGTGGTCGCCTACGTGGGCGTGATCTGGGCCTGGCACATCCCGGCCGCCTACGACGAGGCCGCGCGTCACCAGGGCATCCACGTGCTCGAGCACCTCAGCTTCCTGACCGTGGGCTGCCTGTACTGGTGGCACCTGCTGTCCCCGATCCGCGCCCGCATGCGCCTCGGGGGCCTGGGGCCGGTCTCGTACATGGCCTCCACGAAGCTGTTCGTGGGCGCACTCGGCATGTTCCTCGCGTTCGCCCCCCACACGCTGTACCCCTTCTACGCCGACCAGCCCCGGGTGTGGGGCATCGGGGCCGGAGAAGACCAGGCGATCGCCGGGCTGATCATGGCCGTCGAGCAGTCGCTGGTGATGGGGATCGCGCTGGTGGTGCTGTTCTTCAGGGCGCTGGCCGAGTCCGAGCGCGCCGAGCAGCGCCGCGAACGCCTCGAACTGGCCTAGGCGCGCGAGCGGCGAGCGCCCGTACCCCGCCCGCCGGCGGGAGCCGCGGGGCCCGGCCTAGGCGCGCAGGCTCTGCAGGATCCCGTGGTGGCCGAGGATCGCGTCGATCGCGATCGCTCCGGCCTGCAGCTCGGTGCCCGGCAGCAGGATGCTCGAGCGCAGCTGGGAGCCGGCTCCCACCGTGGAGCCGCGGCCGAGCACCACCGGCCCGAGCAGGCGCACGCCCGCCCCGATCGACACGTCCGCGCCGATCCAGGCCTGGCCTTCGAGCTCGGTGTCGGGTGGCAGCTGCGAGCCGCCAGCCGCCAGCACGCCGGGGCGCAGCTCCTGCGCATCCAGCTGCAGGCGCAGCTCGCCCGCGAGCGCGTCGAAGGTCCCCTGGCGCAGCTCCTCCAGGGAGCCGACGTCGTTCCAGTAGTCGTGGATCTCGTGCACGAAGAAGGGGACGTCGTTGTCGAGCAGCGTGGGGAACACGTCCTGGGCCCAGTCCACCAAGTCGCGGGCCGGGAAGTAGTCGAAGATCTCCGGCTCGAAGATGTAGATGCCGCAGTTCCCGAGCTTCGAGAGAGCCTCCTCGGGGGCGGGCTTCTCCTGGAAGCCGGTGATGCGCCCGTCGCGGTCGTGCAGCACGACCCCGTACTCGCGGGTGTCAGAGACCTCCTTGACGGCCAGCGTGGCGATCCCTCCGGCGGCACGGTGGCGCGCCACGAACGCGCCCAGGTCGATGTCGGTGAGCGCGTCGCCGCTGATCACGAGGAACGCCTCCGCGCCGAAGAACTCGGCGCAGCCCCGCACCCCGCCGGCGGTCCCGAGCAGCTCGGGCTCGTGGCGGTAGGCGAGGCGGTTGCCGAAGTACTCGCGGATCGTGTCCGGGAAGTAGTGCAGGTTGGCGATCACCTCGTGGAAGCCGTGGCGGTCGAGCAGATCGAGGATGTGCTCCATCACCGGCCGGTCCAGCACCGGCACCATCGGCTTGGTGATCTCGTAGGTCAGCGGGCGCAGGCGTGTGCCGAGGCCGGCCGCCAGGACCATCGCTCGCATCGGCCGCAGAGGCTCCTGGAGGCCGCCCTGGGGGCCGGCTAGTAGCGGTAGTGGTCGGGCTTGAAGGGGCCGTCGACCGGGACGTCGATGTAGGCGGCCTGCTCCTCGGTGAGGCGCGTGAGCCTGGCCCCGACCGCGTCGAGGTGCAGCCGGGCGACCTTCTCGTCGAGGTGCTTGGGCAGCACGTACACGCGCTTGTCGTACTCGTCGTACTTGGTGAACAGCTCGATCTGGGCGATCACCTGGTTGCTGAACGAGTTGCTCATCACGAAGCTCGGGTGACCGGTGGCGTTGCCGAGGTTCAGCAGGCGCCCCTCGGACAGCAGGATGATCGCGTGCCCGTCGGGGAACACCCACTTGTCGACCTGGGGCTTGATGTTGACTCGCTCGATGTTCGCCACCCGCGCCAGCCCCGCGACGTCGATCTCGTTGTCGAAGTGGCCGATGTTGCCGACGATCGCCTGGTGCTTCATGCGCTGCATGTCGGCCGCGCGGATGATGTCGCGGTTGCCGGTGGCGGTGATGAAGATGTCGGCCGTGTCGATCACGTCCTCCAGGCGCACCACCTCGAGCCCCTGCATCGCCGCCTGCAGGGCGCAGATCGGGTCGACCTCGGTGACCAGCACGCGCGCGCCCTGGCCCCGCAGAGACTCGACGCAGCCCTTGCCGACGTCGCCGAAGCCGCACACGACCGCGACCTTGCCGCCGATCATCACGTCGGTGGCGCGGTTGATGCCGTCCACCAGCGAGTGGCGGCAGCCGTAGAGGTTGTCGAACTTCGACTTCGTGACCGAGTCGTTGACGTTGATCGCCGGGAACAGCAGTTCGCCGCGGTCGACCATCTGGTAGAGCCGGTGCACGCCGGTGGTGGTCTCCTCGGTGACCCCCATGATGCCCTCGCCGATCCGCGTCCAGCGCTGGGGGTCCTCCGCCAGCGAGCGCCCGAGCAGCGCGAGCACGATCGCGAACTCCTCCGAGTCGCTGCCGGCGGGGTCGGGGACGGCGCCGGCGCGCTCGTACTCGCCGCCCTTGTGAACCAGCAGGGTGGCGTCACCGCCGTCGTCGAGGATCATGTTCGGCCCGAGCACCTTCTCGCCGGTGTCCGGGTCGGGCCAGCGCAGGGCCTGGTCGGTGCACCACCAGTACTCCTCGAGCGTCTCGCCCTTCCACGCGAACACGGGCACCCCGCAGTGGTTCCCTGGGCTGCCGTCGGGTCCGACCGCCACCGCCGCGGCGGCGTGGTCCTGGGTGGAGAAGATGTTGCAGCTGCACCAGCGCACCTCGGCGCCGAGGGCCGTCAGCGTCTCGATCAGGACCGCCGTCTGGACCGTCATGTGGAGGGATCCGGTGATGCGGGCGCCCTTCAGCGGCTGGGCATCGGCGTACTCGCGCCGCAGCGCCATCAGCCCCGGCATCTCGTGCTCGGCGAGCGTGATCTCCTTGCGACCGAAGTCCGCGAGCGAGAGGTCGGCGACCTTGAAGTCGGCGGTGCGGGCGGACGTGGTGTCTGTTGCTGACACGGTGAAACCTCCTGTGAACTTAGGAGAGCGCCCTTGCGTCAGAGTGGGCGACCGAGCGTGGCGGATCGCAGCCCGTCGCAGCGCTCCTCGGCCGCTCGGGACGCTAGCACAAGGCCTGGCGGTGGACCAGCGCTGCCAAGCGATCGGCCAGCGCTGCCAAGCGGTCGGCCAGCGCTGCCAAGCGGTCGGCCAGCGCTGCCGAGCGGGCGGTCCGCGCTGCCCAGCGGGGGGCGGCCAGCGCGGTCCTAGCGGTCGGCCAGCGCGGCCTTGAGCTCGTCCAGCACGGGCACCGGACCGGGGTCCACGCCGCGCAGCGCGGCGAGGTAGATCGACACCAGGTCGCCAAGCAGCACGAGCGACACGACCCGCTCGATGCCCGTCTGGCCGCGCGTCTCCAGGCGATAGCTGGCTGTCGCGTTGGGGGCGATCACGCGCTCGCTGAGGGCCATCCGCTCCTTCAGGCGGGGATGCGCGTCGGAGTCGTCGAGGAACACCGCCGAGAATCGCCCCTGCGAGGAGGCCCCCTCCCAGCCGGCGATCTCGTTGTGGTCCATCTCGGGGAGTTCGCTCCAGAAGCACAGCTGCTTGGCGTTCTCGTTGATCTGGGTCTTCCAGCGGTAGGCGATCGGGGTGGTGACGCCCGCGCCGGTGATCAGCGGGGTCGTACCGTGCAGGCCGCGGGCGAGGTCCTTCGCCAGCGAGTCCTCGGGCGCGTCCGGGCCCCACTCGGCGACCAGCTGCTCGGTGTGTGAGGCGGCGACGTCGATCTCGGAGGTCATGCGCGGGCCCACGCCGCACAGCGCGGCCACCTCCAGCGCGGCGACCGTCATGTAGGCGACGGCGGCCCGCGGCTGCAGGCCTCCCGGGAGCGGGATCACCGGGACGTTGTCGGCGCGCGCCATCTCGGCCAGGCGGCCGCCGGCGGTGGCGACCGTGCGCTTGGCCCCCAGCAGCCCGGCCGACTCGTAGCAGGCGAGCGTCTCCTCGGTGTCGCCCGAGTAGCTGGTGCACAGGACCATGGTGTCGGGGGTGGTCCATGTGGGCAGCCCGTAGGCGCGGGTCACGAAGATCGGACGGGTGGCGTGGTCGCCGAGGGCCGCCCGAGCCAGGGCGCCCCCGATCGCCGAGCCGCCCATGCCCGCCACGACCAGCCCGGCGGGCGCGTCGCGCTCCTCCATGATCGCCGACTCGACGCGCCACAGCGCGTCGCGCATCTGCTCCGGCAGCGCGAGCACGTCGCCGAGCTGGTCGGAGGGATCGACCGCGGCGATCGTCGAGCGCGTCAGGTCGGAGCCGCCGCCGGGGTGGGCTTTCGCGTTGCCGTCGTTGTTGATGGCTGCCATCGTTGCCTTCCTCGTCCGTGCTGCTCGGGTGGACCCCGTCAGGAGGGGATCGGCGCGGGCGGGCTAGAACTCGATAGCCCCGTCCGGCAGATCCACCCCGGGGAAGATACGCGCCCCGCGGGTCACCACGTTGTCAGCCCCGATCCTGACGCCTTCTCCGAGCACCGCGCCGCCGGTCACCTCGGTGCCGTCGCCGACGACGGCCCCGGCGCACACGATGCAGTCGCGCAGCTCGCAGCCGGCGCCGATGCGGGCCCCGTCGAGCACCACGGCGCGCTCCAGCGAGCTGCCCGCGCCGACCGAGACGTCGCGGCCGAGCACCACCAGGCTGCCCACGCGGGCGCCCTCGGCGACGTCGCAGCCGGCGCCGATCAGCGCCGGGGGGATCGCTCGCCCGCGCACGCTGGCGCCCTCGTCGATCGCCAGCCAGTCCTCGCCGAGGTGCTCGCGCACGCCCGACTCGACGTTGCCCTCGAGGATGTCGAAGGTGCCCTGCAGGTAGCGCCCCGGGGTGCCGATGTCCATCCAGTAGCTCTCCGAGGGGAAGCCGTACAGGCCCGCGCCGACCAGCAGAGGCCAGATCTCCCCCTCGATCGAGACCTTGCGGTCCGGGGCCACGAGCTCGAGGACCTCGCGCTCGAGCACGTATGCGCCCGCGCTGATCAGGTTCGAGGGGAGCCTGCCGGAGCTAGGCTTCTCGACGAAGTCGGTGACCGCGCGGGCCTCGTCGAGCACCACCAGCCCGTACGCGCTGGGGTCCGCGACCGCCACCAGCGCGAGCGTGGCACGGGCGCCGTTGGCCTCGTGCTGGGCGATCTGGGACCCCAGGTCGATGTCGGTGAGGACGTCCCCGTTGAGCATCAGGAAGCGCTCGTCGAGGAGGTCGCCCGCGTAGCGGAGCGCGCCGCCCGTGCCGAGCGGCTCCGGCTCCTCCACGAAGCGCAGCCGCACCCCGAAGCGCGAGCCGTCTCCGAGCACCTCGCGCACCGCCGTCGCGAGGAAGC
>DATJXX010000014.1:0-48225 GCA_035499875.1 Solirubrobacteraceae bacterium | reverse complement strand
GGACTGGATGGAACAGGAGCAGGAGCGGGGCATCACGATCACCTCGGCGGCCACCACCGCGCAGTGGAAGGGCCACCGCATCAACATCATCGACACCCCCGGCCACGTCGACTTCACCGTCGAGGTGGAGCGCTCGCTGCGGGTGCTCGACGGCGCCATCGCGCTGTTCGACTCGGTCGCCGGCGTCGAGCCCCAGTCGGAGACCGTCTGGCGCCAGGCCGACAAGTACCACGTCCCGCGTATCGCCTACATCAACAAGATGGACCGCATCGGCGCCAACTTCGAGCAGGGCGTGCAGACGATGATCGACCGCCTGGGAGCACACCCGGTGCCGGTCCAGCTGCCGATCGGCGCGGAGGGAGACTTCGAGGGCGTCATCGACCTGGTCGCGATGAAAGCGATCGTCTACAAGGACGACCTGGGTAAGGAACAGGAAGAGATCGAGATCCCCGAGCGCCTCGCCGAAGCGGCGGCGGCGGGCCGCGAACACCTGCTGGAGGAGGTCTCCCACTACGACGACACGCTGCTCGAGCTGCTGCTCGAAGAGGCCGAGGTCCCCGAGGAGACCCTCAAGGCCGCCATCCGCAAGGCCACGCTGTCGACGAAACTGACGCCGGTGCTGTGCGGCTCCTCGTTCAAGAACAAGGGCGTGCAGCCGCTGCTCGACGCGGTCATCGAGTACCTGCCCTCTCCGCTGGACGTCCCGCCGGTGGTGGGCACCGAACTGATCAAGGGCGAGGAGAACGAGCGCGAGGTCGTGCGCAAGGCCGACGACTCCGAGCCCTTCTCTGCGCTCGCATTCAAGATCGCCGCCGACCCGTACGTCGGCAAGCTCACCTACTTCCGGGTCTACTCGGGACGGCTGGCGTCTGGCTCGCGCGTGCTCAACGTCGGTACCGGACGCACCGAGCGCGTCGGGCGCATCCTGATGATGCACGCCAACGACCGCGAGGAGGTCGAGGAGGTCCACGCGGGCGACATCGCCGCCGCCGTGGGCATCAAGCAGGTCATGACCGGCGACACGCTCGCCGCCCCCGACGCGCCGATCCACCTCGAGAACATCATCTTCCCGGAGCCCGTGATCAAGGTCGCGGTCGAGCCCAAGACGAAGGTCGACCAGGAGAAGATGTCCGTCGCCCTCGGCCGCTTGGCCGAGGAGGACCCCACCTTCCAGGTCCGCAGCAACGAGGAGACCGGCCAGACCGAGATCTCCGGCATGGGCGAGCTGCACCTCGAGGTGCTCGTCGATCGCATGAAGCGCGAGTTCGGGGTCGAGGCCAACGTGGGGCGCCCCCAGGTCTCCTACCGCGAGACCGTGCGCGGTCACGTGCAGAAGATCGAAGGCAGGTTCGTCCGTCAGACCGGCGGCTCGGGACAGTTCGGGGTGGTCTTCATCGACCTCGAGCCGGCTCCCGGCGAGGGCTTTGAATTCGTCAACAAGATCAAGGGCGGCGCCGTGCCCTCCGAGTACATCCCCGCCGTCAAGAAGGGCATCGAGGAGGCACTCGAGAACGGCGTCAAGGCCGGCTACCCGATGGTGGACGTGCGCGCGACGCTCGTCGACGGCAAGTACCACGACGTGGACTCGTCGGAGATCGCCTTCAAAGTGGCGGGCTCCTACGCCTTCAAGGAGGCGGCCAAACGTGCCAAACCGGTGCTGCTGGAGCCGATCTTCAGCGTCGAGGTGGTCACGCCCGAGGATTTCCTCGGCCACGTGATCGGCGACCTCAGTCGCCGCCGCGGGCGCGTCGAGGGCCAGGAGCGTCGCGGCAACGCACTCGTGGTGAACGCGCGGGTGCCCCTGAGCGAGATGTTCGGCTACGCCACCGACCTGCGCTCCGAAACGCAGGGCCGGGCCACCTACACGATGCAGTTCGAGGCCTACGAAGAGGTCCCACCCAACATCGCCGAAAAGATCGTCGAGCAGCGCACCGGCGAGCCGGTCCCGGCATAGAGGCCGCGGCCGCGGACGGCCCCCGGCGGTAGGGGCGTCCAGCGAGTATTCAAGGCAGGGCAGTATTTAGATAGATTTCCGAGGTTCGCCCTCTCGGGGTGGACGTCCAAGTCGATACAGGAGCGAGACAGAAAGTGGCAAAGGAGAAGTTCGAGCGCGACAAGCCTCACGTCAACGTCGGCACGATCGGGCATATCGATCACGGCAAGACGACCCTGACGGCTGCCATCACCACGGTCCTGGCCGAGAAGGGCGGCGCCGAGGCCCGCAGCTTCGAGGAGATCGACAACGCCCCCGAGGAGAAGGAACGCGGGATCACGATCGCGACCTCGCACGTCGAGTACCAGACCGAGAACCGCCACTACGCCCACGTCGACTGCCCGGGCCACGCCGACTACGTCAAGAACATGATCACCGGCGCAGCCCAGATGGACGGCGCGATCCTGGTCGTGTCGGCCGCCGACGGGCCGATGCCCCAGACGCGTGAGCACATCCTGCTCGCCCGCCAGGTGGGCGTCCCCTACATCGTCGTGTTCCTCAACAAGGCCGACATGGTCGACGACGAGGAGCTGCTGGAGCTGGTCGAGGTCGAGGTCCGCGAGCTGCTCAGCGAATACGACTTCCCCGGCGACGACATCCCCTTCATCGTCGGCTCGGCGCTGAAGGCGCTGGAAGGCGACGACGGCGCCAAGGAGAAGATCCTCGAGCTGGCGGCGGCGCTCGACACCTACATCCCCGAGCCCGTGAGGGAGCTCGACCGGCCGTTCCTGATGCCGATCGAGGACGTGTTCTCGATCACCGGCTGCGGCACCGTCGCGACCGGGCGCATCGAGCAGGGCGTGGTGAACACCGGCGACACCGTGGAAATCGTGGGCATCCAGGACTCCACCAGCACGGTCGTCACGGGCGTTGAGATGTTCCGCAAGATCCTGGACCAGGGCCAGGCCGGCGACAACGTCGGGTGCCTGCTGCGTGGGACCAAGCGCGAGGAGATCGAGCGCGGACAGGTCCTCTGCAAGCCCGGGTCCATCACACCCCACACCAAGTACAAGGCGGAGGTATACGTGTTGAAGAAGGAGGAGGGTGGACGCCACACCCCGTTCTTCACCGGCTACCGGCCGCAGTTCTACTTCCGTACCACCGACGTGACCGGCGTCGCCAAGCTCCCGGATGGAGTCGAGATGGTGATGCCCGGAGACAACGTGCAGATGGAGATCGAGCTGATCCAGCCGATCGCCATGGACCAGGGCCTGCGGTTCGCGATCCGAGAGGGCGGTCGCACGGTCGGCTCTGGCGTGGTCACCGAGATCGTCGAGTAGCACCCGCGCCCCGGGCGGACACCGCCCGGCGCGCATACTGAAAATCCGATACGACAGTTCGCGAAAGCCCGCCGCATGGGGCGGCCGCGACGCCGCCCTTCAGGGCTCCGGCGCCGACCAGGCGCCGGTTGTCCGTTGCCCAGCGGGCGGGCGGCGCTCGGCCAGAGCCCCCGCTCGGCGCAGACACCACAGACACCGACACAACTTCAACCCCGACACACACGAGAACAAAGCCAGTGGCCGCAGCTACCCAGAACAAGATCCGCATCCGCCTGAAGGCGTACGACACCTCGGCGATCGAGTCCGCCGCCAAGGAGATCGTCGAGACGGCGACCCGTACCGGGGCGAGCGTGTCCGGGCCGGTGCCCCTGCCCACGGAGAAGAACGTGTACTGCGTGATCCGCTCCCCGTTCAAGGACAAGGACTCCCGCGAGCACTTCGAGATCCGCACCCACAAGCGGCTGATCGACATCCACCAGCCGACGCCCAAGACGGTGGACTCGCTCCAGCGCCTCGATCACCTGCCCGCGGGTGTGGACATCGAGATCCGCCTGGCCACCTGAAGTCCCTTCCGTCCCGCAAGCCCCCTACGCCATGCCCTCGATCCTCGCCAGAAAGCTCGGAATGACCCAGGTCTTCGGCGAGGACGGCAGCGTCGCCCGGGTGACGGTGCTCGAGGCCGGCCCGTGCCCCGTGACGGCCCTGCGCACGTCCGAACGCGACGGATACGACGCTGTCCAGCTCGCGTTCGGGGCGACCAAGGAGAAGCACCTCACCAAGGCCCGCCTCGGCCACCTGCGCAAGGTCGACGCGCCGCCGATGAGGGCGCTCGCGGAGTTCCGCCTGGCCCCCGGCGAGGAAGCCCCCGCCCAGCTCGGGGAGATGGTCACGGTCGAGTCCTTCAGCCCGGGCGAACGCGTGAAGATCCGCGGCACCTCCAAGGGCAAGGGCTTCCAGGGCACGATCAAGCGCCACAACTTCAAGCGCGGACCCAAGACGCACGGCTCCCACAACGTCCGCGCTCCCGGCTCGATCGGTGCCTCGGCGACGCCCTCGCGCGTGCTGAAAGGGATCCGCGGTCCCGGTCAGATGGGCAACAAGCGCGTCACCCAGCGCGGCCTCGAGGTCGTGCGGGTGGACGCCGGTGAGAACCTGCTGCTGGTGCGGGGGTCGGTCCCCGGGCCGCCCGGCTCGGTCGTGGAGGTCCGCAGCGATGGCTGAGGCGCCCGTGATCGGCGGCAGCGCGTCCGCCAAGGCCAAGCTCCCCGAGGATGCCTTCGGCGAGCGCTTCACCGCCGGGCTCGTGCACCAGAGCGTGCGCGCCGAGCAGGCCGCCCGCCGCCGCGGCACCGCCGCCACCAAGAACCGCGCGCTCGTGTCCGGCGGTGGCGCCAAGCCGTGGCGCCAGAAGGGCACCGGCCGCGCCCGCGCCGGCTCCAGCCGCTCGCCCCTGTGGACCGGGGGAGGCACCGTGTTCGGCCCCCAGCCCCGCTCCTTCACCTTCAAGGTCAACCGCAAGGAGCAGCGCCGGGCGCTGCGGGCCGCCCTCTCGCTGCACGCCGAGCGGGGCTCGCTGGCGATCCTCGCCGACGGGGCCTTCACCGCGCCCCGCACGGCCCGCGCCGCCGAGCTGCTGGAGGACTGGGAGCCGAAAGTGCGGCGCGAGCGTCCCACGCTGGTCGTGCTGACCGAGGGCGAGGGGGACGCCGCCCTGTCGTTCCGCAACCTCGCCCGCGTGGCGGTACTGACGCCCCAGGCGGTCGGCGTGAGCGACCTGCTCGGAGCCGCCACCGTGGTCATCTCCCAGCCGGCCGTGGAGCAGCTGGCCGCCCGCACCGGGGCTCCCCGACGCGGCGAGGAGGCCAACGAGGCCTGATGGACGCCACCCAGGTGATCATCCGCCCCGTCGTCTCGGAGAAGAGCTACGTGCTCGCGGCGCTCGACCGCTACACCTTCCGCGTCCACGCCGACGCCCACAAGACGCACATCCGTCAGGCCGTCGAGAGCCTGTTCGACGTCCACGTGGTGGACGTGCGCACGATGAGCGTCAAGGGCAAGCCCAAGCGCCGCGGCACCACCCCCCGGGGCAGCACCCGCCGCTGGAAGAAGGCGATCGTCCAGGTCCGCGCCGGCGAAACCATCCCCGTGTTCCAGGGCCTGGCCGCCCTCGACGAGTAGGAGTCCCAGCCGATGCCGATCCGAAAGCCCAAGCCCACCAGCCCAGGAATGCGGTTCGTGTCCTACCCGGACTTCGCCGAGGTGACCCGCTCCAAGCCCGAGAAGAGCCTCACTGAAGGTCTCAACAAGAGCGGCGGGCGCAACGCCCACGGGCGCAAGACCTCCCGCCACCGCGGCGGTGGCGCCAAGCGCGCGTACCGCAAGATCGACTTCAAGCGCCGCAAGGACGAGATCGAGGCGAAGGTGGCCGCGATCGAGTACGACCCCAACCGCTCGGCCTACATCGCCCTGCTGCACTACCTGGACGGCGAGAAGCGCTACATCCTCGCCCCCCAGCGCCTCACCGTGGGGATGCGGGTGCGCTCCGGCCCGGACGCCGAGATCGCCGTCGGCAACTCGCTGGAGCTGGCCCGCATGCCGGTCGGCACGGTTGTCCACAACATCGAGCTGCAGCCCGGCCGCGGCGGCCAGATGGCCCGCTCGGCGGGGGCCTCCGCGCAGCTGATGGCAAAGGACGCCGGCATGGCCACGCTGCGCCTCCCCTCGGGCGAGATGCGCATGGTCCGGGCGGAGTGCCGTGCCACCGTCGGTACCCTCGGCAACCCCGAGCACCAGAACGTGAAGGTGGGCAAGGCCGGCCGCAAGCGCCACATGGGCGTCCGCCCGCAGACGCGGGGAACCGCCATGAACCCCGTCGACCACCCCCACGGCGGGGGCGAGGGATCGACCACGGCCGGCCGCCACCCCGTCACACCCTGGGGCGTGCCGACGCTGGGCTACCGCACCCGCAAGCGCAACAAGTCCTCCGACCGCTACATCGTCCGCGGTCGCCGCCGCGGCAAGGGCAAGGGACGATGACCCGCCAGCCCGTCAGGAGCCACCGATGAGCCGCTCGAGCAAGAAGGGACCGTGGGTTGAAGAGCGGCTGATGCGCCGCATCGAGGCTCTCAACGCCGAGAACAACAAAAAAATGCTGCGCACGTGGTCACGCGCTTCGACCATCTTCCCGGAGATGGTTGGCCACACGATCGCCGTCCACGACGGCAAGAAGCACGTCCCCGTCTACATCAGCGAGGCGATGGTCGGCCACAAGCTCGGGGAGTTCGCTCCCACGCGCGTGTTCCGCGGCCACGCCGGATCCGGAAGGGTGCGATGAGCGCCGAGGACGAGCAGCCGGAGCGCGAGCCCGACGCCGCCGCCGAGCAGCAGCCCGTCGCCGAGGCCGCCTCCGCCGGGGACACGCCCGCGGCCGACGCCGCCGAGGAGGCTGCCGGTGAGCAGCCCGCCGAGGACGAGCCCGCCGCCGAGGAGCAGCCGTCCGCCGGCGCCGACGCGGGCGACCAGGACGACGGGACGCCCGCCGCCGAGGACGAGCCAGCCGCCGAGAAGGCCCCGCGCAAACGCGGCGTACGCCGTCCCCGGCGCAAACAGGCCGAGGCCGACGCCCCCGCTGAGGAGGAGCCCGCGGCCAAACCCCGCCGCGGCAAAGCCGCAAAAGCCCCCGCTCCGAGCGCCGAGAAGGCCAAAGAGCCTGCGGCGGCCCCCCGCCGCGGCAAAGCGCCCTCCAGGGCGCGCAGGCGCGTGGTCCGTGCCCGCGCCCGGTACGTGCGTACGTCCGCCCGCAAGGCCCGCATGGTGTGCGGGCACCTGCGGGGCAAGAGCGTGCAGGAGGCCCGCGCTATCCTCGCCTTCACCCCGCGCGAGGCCGCCCGCGATTGGAGCAAGCTGCTGGAGTCGGCGGTGGCCAACGCCGAAAGCAACCACGAACTGCTCGAGGAAGACCTGTTCGTGGGGGAGGCCTACGCCGACGAAGGGCCCACGATCAAGCGCTTCCGGCCCCGCGCGATGGGCCGGGCGACCCCGATCGCGAAGCGCACGAGCCACCTCACGATCGCGCTGAGCATCAGACCGGAGCCCGCAGCCACGAGCTCGAGGAAACGAAAGAAAGACTGATTGGAAGATGGGACAGAAGGTTCATCCAGAGGCGATGCGCGTGGGCTACATCCACGACTGGAAGTCCAACTGGTTCAACGAGCGCAACTTCGCCGAGTACCTCGCCGAGGACATCCGCGTGCGCGAGCACATCGTCAACAAGCTTGCCCACGCCGGCCTGTCGGAGATCACGATCCGCAAGGATGCCAACGAACTCGAGGTCAACATCCACACGGCCCGTCCGGGGATCGTGATCGGCAAGTCGGGCACCGAAGTGGACGCTCTGCGCCGCGACCTGCACCGCATGACCAAAAAGCAGATCAAGGTCAACATCCTCGAGATCAAGCGTCCCGAGCTCGACGCCAAGCTCGTTGCCCAGTCGATCGCCGAGCAGCTCCAGAACCGCGTGGCCTTCCGCCGGGCGATGAAGCGGGCCCTCACCAGCGCCATGCGCTCCGGGGCCAAGGGCGTGAAGATCCAGGTCGCCGGCCGCCTGGGCGGCGCCGAGATGGCGCGCACCGAAAGCTATGCCGACGGACGTGTGCCCCTGCACACGATGCGCGCCGACATCGACTACGGCTTCTACGAGGCCCGCACCACCTTCGGGCGCATCGGCGTCAAGTGCTGGGTCAACAAGGGCGAGATCATGCCCGAGGGCTACACCGGCGCCGACCTCACCGACATGAGCGCCCCCGCACCCCCGAGCTCCGAGCGCGACGGCCGCGGCGGTCGCGACGGACGGGGCCGGGGCGACGGCCGTGGCGGCCGTGGCGGCAACGGCCGTGGTGGCGGTGGCGGCGGCCGTGGTGGTCGTGGGGGCGGTGGCGGTGGCGGCGGACGTGGCCGGGGTGGACCGCCCGGCGGAGGTGGCGGGCGCTGATGCTCTCGCCCAAGCGCGTAAAGCACCGCAAGCAGCACCGGGGTCGCCGGGCGGGGAAGTCCCGCGGCCAGCTGCACGTGCAGTTCGGCGAGTACGGCCTGAAGGCGCTCGAGGGCGGCTGGCTCACCAACCGCCAGATCGAGGCCGCCCGTGTCGCGATGACGCGCAAGATCAAGCGTGGCGGCAAGGTGTGGATCAACGTGTTCCCCGACAAGCCCGTCACCAAGAAGCCGGCCGAGACCCGCATGGGCTCCGGCAAGGGATCCCCCGAAGGCTGGGTGGCGGTTGTCAAGCCCGGCCGCGTGATGTTCGAGCTCGCCGGGGTCTCCGAGCCGCTGGCCCGGGAAGCCATCCGGCTGGCGGCACACAAGCTCCCCGTCAAGACCAAGTTCGTGCTGCGCGAGGACTGAGGAACCGGCGATGAAGACGAGCGAGCTGCGCGACCTCGACGACAACGAACTCCGCAAACGCATCGCGGAGCTCTCCAAAGAGCTTTTCGGCCTGCGCTTCGCGAACGCCACCGGCGAACTCGACGACACCGCCGGCATCGGCCGTGCCAAACGCGACCTGGCCCGCGCCCTGACCATCACCCGCGAGCGTGAGCTGGAGGCCTAGCCGCCAGACCCGCGATGAGAGAACCGATACCGAGAACCGATCTACATGGCTGACGAACCAGATACACCAGACGAGCAGGACACCCCCGAGGCCGAGCAGCCCCAGGACGCGCCCGGCGCTGCCCCCGAGGCTGAGCAGCCCGAGGCCACTCCCGAGCCGGAGACCGCCCCCGAGGCGGAGGCCGCTCCCGAGCCCGCCGCTGACGGCGATGCCGAGCAGCCCGAGGCGGAAGCCGCTCCCGAGCCCGCCGAGCCGGCCGAGCAGCTGTCCTCGAAGGAGCGCCGTCGCCGCGCCCGCTCGCGTCACAGTGGAACGGCCAAGCCGTCCCGCACCCCCCAGGAGCGCCAGGCCGAGCGCGTGGAGCTGCGCAAGACGAAGGCCGCCCGTCGGCGTGCACGCCGCGTCCAGGAACGCGCCAAAGCCGCCGAGCGCCGCAGCGCCGCCCCGGCTACTCCCGAGGACCTTCCGCCTGTCCACGCACCGTCCGGCGGCACGCGCCGCATGCGCCAGGGCGTGGTCGTCTCCGACAAGGCCGAGAAGACGATCACGGTGCGGATCGACGTCGCCCGGCGTCACCGCCGCTACGAGAAGATCGTGCGCAGCTCGAGCACCGTCCACGCCCACGACGAGAACAACGAGGCTCACGAGGGGGACGTGGTGAGGGTGGTGGAGAGCAGGCCGCTGTCGCGCACCAAGCGGTGGGCGCTCGTGGACGTGCTGGAGCGTGCGCGGTGATCCAGAACGAGACCCGGCTGCGGGTGGCCGACAACTCCGGCGCCCGCGAAATCCTCTGCATCCGCGTGAAGGGCGGCTCCCGTCGCAGGTACGCGTTCGTGGGCGACGTGATCACCGCCACCGTCAAGCAGGCCAACCCCCAGGGCGCCGTCAAAAAGGGCGAGGTCGTGACGGCCGTGGTGGTGCGCACGAAGAAGCCCATCGGCCGCGAGGACGGGACCTACATCGCCTTCGACGAGAACGCCGCAGTGATCATCGACGAGCAGAACAACCCGCGTGGCACCCGCGTGTTCGGACCCGTCGCACGCGAACTGCGCGAGCGCAACTTCATGAAGATCGTGTCGCTGGCGCCGGAGGTCCTGTGATGGCGTCCTCCAAGGAGAGCGCACCCCGCCGCACGTTGAAGATCCGCTCGGGCGACCAGGTCAAGGTGACCGGCGGCAAGGACCGCGGCAAGACCGGTCGCGTGCTGCGCGTCGAGCCCCGCAGGAACCGGCTGTACGTAGAGGGTCTGAACATGGTCAAGCGCCACACCAAACCCCACCAGGTCGCCGGCGCCCACACCGAACAGCGGCTCGGCGGGGTGATCGAGCGCGAGGGGCCGATCCACGTGTCCAACGTGATGCTGCTCGACGCCAAAGGCAACCCCACCCGCGTCGCCATCAAGCGCGTGGACGGACGCCGCGTGCGCGTCGCGAAGGCCACCGGGGCAGAGCTGGAGTAGTCGGCAGATGGCATCCACCCAAACCGCACCTCCGGCCCGCCTCAAGACCCGTTACCTGGAGGAGATCCGCCCGGCGCTCATCGATCGCTTCGGCTACTCCTCGATGATGCAGGCGCCCAGGCTCCAGAAGATCACGGTCAACATGGGCGTGGGCATGGCCAAGACTGACTCGAAAGTCCTCCGTGCCGCCACCGAGCAGCTCGCCACGATCGCGGGGCAGCATCCGAATGTGCGCCGTGCCCGCAAATCGATCGCCGCCTTCAAACTGCGCGAGGGCAACCCGGTGGGGGTGGCCGTCACGCTCCGCGGGGACCGCGGCTACGAGTTCCTCGACCGGCTCGTGTCGATCGCGATCCCCCGCATCCGCGACTTCCGCGGGCTGAACCCCCGCTCCTTCGACGGGCGCGGCAACTACTCGCTCGGCGTCCGCGAGCAGATCATCTTCCCCGAAATCGACTACGACGCGATCGACCAGGTCCGCGGCATGGACATCACGATCACCACCTCGGCGGCCACCGACCCCGAGGCGTTCGCCCTGCTGCACGCGTTCGGGCTGCCCTTCTCCGCCGACCGCCGCCCGCGCGGGTTCGACACGCTCGACGTCGAGGGCACCGTCGAAGCCGTCCCCTCCGGGTCCCCGCGCGCGGCCGCGCCGGCAGCGCCGGTCGAGGCGCCAGAGGCCGAGGAGCCTGCGGCGGGGGAGGACGCTGCGGCAACCGACGAGCGTGCGACGGAAGAGGAGGCGCCCCCGGCTGAGGAGGCGCCCGCGGCCGAGGACGCACCGGCGGCCGCAGACTCACCGGCCGCGGAGTCCGAGTCCGCGGACGAGTACCCACAGGAGCAGGAGCCCGAGGCGCAGGCCGAGGTGGCCGAGCCGGAGGTGGCCGACGCCGACGCGGCCGAGCCGCAGGAGGCGCAGGCCGACGACGCCGAGCCTCAGGCACAGGCGGAGCCCGCCGAGGGGGAGCTGGGCGGCGAGCCCGCACAGGAGGAAGAGACGACACAACAGGAGAGCAGCGACTGATGGCAAAGACCTCGCAGCGCGTCAAACAGATGCGCCCACCCAAGTACAAGACCCAGGCCTATACTCGCTGCACCCGTTGCGGACGCCCGCGCGCGGTGTACAAGAAGTTCGGGGTCTGCCGGATCTGCCTACGCGAACTGGCCCACGACGGCCAGATCCCCGGGATGACCAAGTCCTCGTGGTAGACGCCACCACCTAGAGAGCCTTCACCCAGCCATGTCCATGACCGATCCGATAGCCGACTTCCTCACGCGGGTGCGCAACGCGATCCGTGCCGCCCACGAGACCGTCGAGGTGCCGGCCTCGAAACTCAAGAGCGAGCTCGCGAGGATCCTGGACGAGCAGGGCTACATCGACTCCTGGACCCTGATCCCGGCGCCCGAGGGGGGGGCCGGCCAGCTGATCCAGATCCGCCTGAAGTACACCGAGGACCGCCGCTCGGCGATCTCGGGGCTGCGGCGGGTGTCCCGTCCGGGGCGCCGTACCTACGTCGACGCGAAGCACATCCCGAAGGTGCTCGGCGGGATGGGCACCTCGATCATCTCCACCTCCAGCGGCGTGATGACCGGTCACGACGCCCGCGCGGCGGGCATCGGCGGCGAGGTCCTGGCCCAGGTCTGGTAGCGGGCGGACGATGTCGAGAATCGGACGACAGCCGATCCCCGTCCCCGCGGGGGTCACCGTCTCGATCGAGCCGGAGGCGGTCCGCGTGAACGGTCCCAAAGGGGAACTGAGCGAGCGCGTGAACCGCGACATCGAGGTCGTCCAGGAGGGCGAGGAACTGCTCGTGCGCCGGCCCACCGACCGCGGCGAGCACCGCGCGCTGCACGGGCTCACGCGGACGTTGGTGGCGAACATGGTCCAGGGCGTCACGTCGGGCTTCGAAAAGCGCCTCGAGATCCAGGGCGTCGGCTACCGCGCGGCGCTCAAGGGCAAGAACCTCGAGCTCGCCGTCGGCTACTCCCACCCGGTTCCCATCCCGGCCCCCGAGGGCATCGAATTCGAAGTCCCCCAGCCGACCCGCATCGTCGTAAAGGGGATCTCCAAGCAGCTCGTCGGCGAGACCGCCGCGATCATCCGCAAGCAGCGCCCGCCCGAGCCCTACAAGGGCAAGGGGATCCGCTACGAGGGCGAGTACGTGGCCCGCAAGGTGGGCAAGCGGGCATGAGCGTCACGACCAAGGAGAACCGCCGCCTGTCACGGCGCCGACGGGTGCGGGCGAAGGTCTCGGGCAGCGGCGAGCGCCCCCGGATATCGGTGTTCCGCTCCAACCGCGGGATCTGCGCCCAGCTCGTCGACGACGTCGCCGGCCACACCCTGGCCGCCGTCAACTGGTACGAGCCCGAGCTGCGCACGCTCGGCAAAGCCGACTCCGCCCGCCGGGCCGGGACGCTGCTAGCCGAGCGCGCCAAGGCGGCCGGCGTCTCGCGTGCCGTGTTCGACCGCGGCGGCTACCAGTACCACGGCCACGTGGCCGCCTTCGCCGAAGCGATCCGGGAGGCGGGGCTCGAGGTCTAGGCGGCCCGCCGGCCCACGGACGCTACCCTCCCACTTCTGCCCATGTCCCCAGCAGTAGACAGAACAGTCGATCAGGCGGGCCTCGACCTGCAGGAGCGGGTCGTGGAGATCAACCGCGTCGCCAAGGTCGTCAAGGGTGGCCGGCGCTTCTCCTTCACCGCTCTGGTGGTGGTCGGCGACGAACGCGACGTCGTGGGCGTCGGCTACGGCAAGGCCAACGAGGTTCCCCTGGCGATCCAGAAGGGCGTCGAGCGCGCCAAGAAGGACCTCTTCCGCGTCCCCCGCCACGGGAGCACGATCACCCACCAGACGACCGGCGTGTTCGGATCCGGGCGTGTCCTCTTGAAGCCCGCCGCCCCCGGTACGGGCGTGATCGCCGGCGGCGCCGTGCGTGCCGTGCTGGAGCTCGCCGGCATCCACGACATCCTCTCCAAGAGCCTCGGCACACAGAACCCGATCAACCTCGTGAAGGCCACCGTTGCCGGACTGCGCGGCCTGCGCACCCCCGACGAGGTCGGCGCCCTGCGCGGCCTGACGATCAACCAGGTGCTCGGCCTCGGCGGCGACGTCGCCGGCGCGGAGGGCGCGGTCGGTGGCGAGGCGGCAGACGTGCAGGCCACCGAAGCCGGCGCCGCGGGCGCCAACGGGGCGGGCGAGCAGGCCGTGGAGGCCCAGCCGCAGGGCACCCAGGAGGCGTGATGGCCTCCCTGACGGTAACCCAGCGGCGCTCCCGCAACGGCGCCAACACCAAACAGGTCGACACCCTGCGCTCGCTCGGCCTGCGGCGGATCGGCCACACCGTGAAGGTCAACGACACACCCCAGGCGCGGGGCATGCTGCACGCCGTCCGTCACCTCGTCGAGGTCAAGGAGCCCTCGTGAGCCCCGCCGCCGAGGAGCGCGACGAGCAGATCGGGCTGCACAACCTCGCCCCGGCAGCCGGCAGCCGCCGGCCCCGAAAGCGCGTCGGCCGCGGTGAAGGGTCAGGCAAAGGCAAGACCTCCGGGCGCGGCCAGAAGGGCGCCGGCGCCCGCTCGGGCAGCAAGAGCCGTGCGAACTTCGAGGGTGGCCAGATGCCGATCCACATGCGCATGCGAAAGCTGCGCGGCCCCCACATGAAGAAGTCGATGCCGTTCGAGCCGTTCCGCACCCACACCCAGCCCGTCAACGTGTCCTCGCTGGAGGAGCGCTTCGACGCCGGCACCGAGGTGACCCTCGAGCTGCTGCGCGAGCGGGGCCTGGCGACCCGCAAGGGGATCCCGGTCAAGATCCTCGCGAAGGGCGAGCTGAAGAAGTCCCTGAACGTGCACGCGAACGCCTTCAGCGCGGGCGCCCGGCAGGCCATCGAGGCCGCCGGGGGCAGCTGCACGGTCGTCGAGTAGCCCCTCCGGGCCTACCGCCCCATCCTCTAGAATCGGGCACTCCGCCCGGCACATCCATCCGGACGGGAACGCACGGCCATGCTCGCCACCATCCTCAACGCCTTCCAGGTCGCCGACATCCGGAAGAAGATCGGCTTCACGGCGGCGATGCTGCTGATCTACCGCTTCGGCTCCCACGTGCCGGTCCCGGGCGTCAACCTCAGCGCCGTCAACAACATCCAGAAGGAGTTCGGGGGCTCGAACATCCTCGGGCTGCTGAACCTCTTCTCCGGGGGCGGCCTCTCCAAACTGGCGATCTTCGCGCTGGGCATCATGCCCTACATCACCGCCTCGATCATCCTGCAGCTGCTGCAGGTGGCGGTGCCCTCGCTGGAGAAGCTCTCCAAGGAAGGCGAGGTCGGCCAGGCGCGCATCACCCAGTACACGCGCTACCTCACGGTCGGCCTGGCCTTCGCGCAGTCCGTCGGCTACGTGTTCCTGTTCCACACCCTGCAGGCGAAAGCGGGCGAATCGGTGGTTCGCAACTTCGACGCCCCCCACATCTTCCTGATCGTGATCTGCCTGACCACCGGCTGCGTGCTGCTGATGTGGATCGGCGAGCTCATCACCCAGCGGGGGATCGGCAACGGCATCTCGCTGCTGATCTTCGCCTCGATCGTGGCGCGCCTGCCCAGTGGGATCCAGTCGTGGTGGACGACCAACAACCAGGTCTTCAAGGTGATGATGCCGTTCCTCGTCCTCGCCGTGGTCGCCGGCATCGTGTTCGTCCAGGAAGGCCAGCGCCGGATCCCGGTCCAGTACGCCAAGCGCGTGATCGGGCGGCGCATGTCCGAGGGCGGCCAGACCTACCTGCCCCTGCGCGTGAACATGGCCGGGGTGATCCCGGTGATCTTCGCCGCCAGCCTGATGGCGTTCCCGCCGACCGTGGGCCAGCTCGTGAAAACCCGCTGGGGCCAGCACGTGTCGGACTTCTTCACCCCCAACGGGTGGCACTACGTGCTGGGCGAGTCGATCCTGATCATCATCTTCACCTACTTCTACACGGCGGTCACCTTCAACCCCGTGGACCAGGCCGAGAACCTGAAGAAGTACGGCGGGTTCATCCCGGGGGTGCGCCCAGGGCGGCCCACGGCCGAATTCCTCGACCGCATCCTCGCGCGCCTGACGTTCCCCGGCGCCCTGTTCCTGGCCGCCGTGGCGGCCCTGCCGGCGATCCTGATCGCCCGCACCCATCAGAACTTCTACTTCGGCGGGACCTCGATCCTGATCGTCATCGGCGTGGCGCTGGAAACGATGAAGCAGCTCGAGGCCCAGCTGATGATGCGAAGTTACGAGGGCTTCTTGAAGTAGGCCGCGCGCGCCGCGGCCCGCGCCGCCGTGCCCGCCGCCCACCGTCGCCAGGACAGCCCCGCCGCCACCATCGCCAGGACGGCCCCGCCGCCACCGGGGGGGTACTCTCCCATGCGCGTGGCGGACCTGAACCTGATCCTGCTGGGTCCCCCTGGTGCGGGCAAGGGCACCCAGGCCGAGCGGCTAGTGGAAGACTTCGGCCTGCCCCACATCTCCACCGGCGACATGCTCCGCGCGCAGGTGGCGGAGGGCACCGAGCTCGGCCAGCGGGCGAAGTCCTACATGGACGCCGGCGAGCTCGTCCCCGACGAGGTGATCATCGGCATGATCGTGCAGCGGCTGGGCGAGGGGGACGCTGCCGACGGCTTCCTGTTGGACGGCTTCCCCCGCAACCAGCAGCAGGCCGAAGCCCTCGAGGAGGCCCTCAAGCAGCTCGAGCGCCAGCTCACCGCGGCACTGCTGATCGAGGTGCCCGACGACGAGGTCGTGCGCCGCCTCGCCGGCAGGCGGGTGTGCGTGAAGAACCCGAGCCACATCTACCATGTCGAGTTCGATCCGCCCAAGCACGAGGGCGTGTGCGACCAGGACGGCTCCCGCCTGGTCCAGCGTGACGACGACAAGGAGGAGACGATCCGCCGGCGCCTGGAGGTGTACCACGCCCAGACCGAGCCCCTGGTCGGCTTCTACGACCGCGCCGGGCTGCTGCGGCGCATCGACGGGACACGCGATGCCGACGAGGTGCACGCGCACATGCGCGCCACGGTCGCCACCTTGCGACTGGAGGAGCAGCTCTGAACAACCACTAAGCTCGGTCCGGTGATCATCCGCAAGTCTCCTGCCGAGATCGAGAAGATGGCCCGCTCCGGGCTGATCCTGGTGGCCACCCTGGACCTGCTCGAGAGCTCGATCCGCGCGGGCGTCAGCACCGCCGAGCTGGACGAGATCGCCGAGCGCTTCATCCGCTCCCAGGGGGCGATCCCCACCTTCAAGGGCTACCGCGGCTTCCCCGCCTCGATCTGCGCCTCCCCCAACGCGATGATCGTCCACGGGATCCCCGGGCCCGACCGCCTCAAGAACGGCGACATCATCTCGGTGGACGTCGGCGTGACGCTCGACGGCTGGGTGGCCGACGCCGCCCGCACGTTCCCGGTCGGCGAGGTCGACCAGGCCGCCACCGGCCTGCTCGAGGCGACCGCCCGCTCGCTGTACGCGGGCGCTGCCCAGTGCGCGCCCGGCAAGCGCGTGGGGGACGTCTCCCACGCCATCCAGGAGGTCGTCGAGGGGGCGGGCCTGTCGGTCGTGCGCTCGCTCGTGGGCCACGGCGTGGGGCGCAACATGCACGAGGACCCCCAGGTCCCCAACTTCGGCAAGGCGGGTCGGGGACCCCTGCTGGAGGAGGGCATGGTGCTGGCCGTCGAGCCGATGACCACGGCCGGGCGGCCCGGAGTCCAGATCGCCTCCGACAACTGGGCGATCTTCACCGAGGACGGCTCCCTGGCGGCCCACTTCGAGTTCACAGTGGCCGTCACCGCCGAGGGCCCGCGCGTGCTCACCCCCTGGCATCTTCCGCCGCAGGAGCGCTCGGGCGAGCCGTTGGCGGGAGAGCTCGCCGGTGCGGGCTGAGCGGGACCCCGTGGGGGCGTCCCGGTTGCTACCATCTTGGGTCGTGCCCGAGTCCGAGGCGTGGACGTCGGAGGAGGGCGCATCCTCGGTTCGGTAGCGGCTGCCGCAACGGCAGCCAGAGCCGTACCGCCGGAACTCAGACGCCGAAAGGGATCATGAAGGTCAGACCGTCGGTCAAGCCGATGTGCGAGAAATGCAAGATCATCCGCCGCCATGGGGTGGTGCTCGTGATCTGCCAGAACCCCCGCCACAAGCAGCGCCAGGGCTAGGAGGGCGCGATGGCACGTATCGCTGGAGTCAACCTGCCGCTCAACAAGCGCTCGGAGGTCGGCCTCACCTACATCTACGGGATCGGGCGCCCGACCGCCAACAAGGTCCTCACCGAGGTGGGCGTAAGCCCCGACACCTACGTCCGTGACCTCACCGAGGACGAGGTCGCGAAACTCCGCGACGTGATCGACGACCAGCTCACCGTCGAGGGCGACCTTCGCCGTGAGCGCTCCCAGGACATCAAACGCCTGCAGGACATCGGCTCCTACCGTGGCCTGCGCCACCGCCGTGGCCTGCCCGTGAGGGGTCAGAAGACCAAGACCAACGCCCGCACCCGCAAGGGTCCCAAGCGGATGCAGGTGGCCGGCAAGAAGAAGGCCGGCAAGAAGTAGATGCCCGCGGCACCGAAACGCGCGCGCGGAAGGCGCAAGCCGAAAAAGAACATCCCGGTCGGCCAGGCCCACATCAAGACGTCCTTCAACAACACGATCGTGTCCCTCACCGACACCTCGGGCAACGTCATCGCCTGGGAGTCGGCGGGCGGCGCCGGCTTCAAGGGCTCGCGCAAGTCCACCCCCTTCGCCGCCCAGGTGACCGCCGACGCGGCCGCCCGCAAGGGCCTCGAGCAGGGGCTCCAGAAAGTCGAGGTCTACGTCAAGGGCCCCGGCTCCGGGCGCGAGACCGCGATCCGCTCGCTGCAGGCCGCCGGCCTGGAGGTGACCGGCGTCAAGGACGTAACCCCGCAGGCCCACAACGGCTGCCGCCCCCGCAAGCGGCGGAGGGTGTAGGCCATGGCCCGCGACACCGGCCCCCAGTGCAAGCAGTGCCGCCGAGAGGGCCAGAAGCTGTTCCTCAAGGGCGAGCGCTGCCTGACCGACAAGTGCGGCGTGGAGCGGCGCTCCTACCCGCCCGGTGAGCACGGCCGTGGCCGGCTCAAACAGAGCGAGTACCGCGTCCAGCTGCGCGAGAAGCAGAAGGCCCGCCGCTACTACGGCGTGCTGGAGAAGCAGTTCCACGGTTACTACGAGAAGGCCTCCCGCCAGCCCGGGATCACCGGTGAGAACCTGCTCGCGCTGCTGGAGTGCCGTCTGGACAACGTGCTCGTGCGGCTCGGCTTCGCGGCCTCCCGCCGCCAGGCGCGTCAGCTCATCCGTCACGGCCATTGGACCGTCAACGGCCGCCGGGTGGATATCCCCAGCTACCAGGTCCGCCCCGGCGACGTGATCGCCATCAAGGCGGACACCCCGGCCACCCAGGTGGTCCGGGACGCGACCGAGCTCACCGGTCAGATACCGGCGTGGCTCCAGGCCGACCACGAGTCGCTGTCGGCCAAGGTGCTGCGCAAGCCGGAGCGGCGCGAGGTCGCCGCCCCGGTGCAGGAGCAGCTCATCGTCGAGCTGTACTCGAAGTAGCGGTACCCAGGGTCCGCGGCCAAACCGGCGGCGGGCGCACGCAACAACAGCCGGCGGCGTGGCCACAAAGGCCGGCAGACCAAAACGACGTTAGGACTCTCATGCTCGACTTCCAAATCCCCCGGATCACAAGCGAGTCGGTGGAGCAGAACCGCGGCACGTTCACGATCGAGCCGCTCGACCGCGGGTTCGGCTACACGTTCGGCAACTCCCTCAGGCGCGTACTGCTGTCCTCACTCGCGGGCGCGGCCGTCACCAGCGTGCGGATCGAGGGGGTGGCCCACGAGTTCTCGACGATCCCCGGCGTCAAGGAGGACGTGACCGACATCGTCCTGAACCTGAAGGGCGTCGTCTGCCGCATGCACTCCGACGCGAGCGAGGTGGAGGCCCCGCTGGTCGTCACGGGTCCGGGCGAGATCACCGCCAAGGACATCGACCTCCCCGCCGGCGTGGAGATCCTCAACCCCGACCTGCACATCGCCACGCTCGAGAAAAAAACCAAGCTCGAGCTGTACATGACGATCGGCCGCGGCCGCGGCTACCGCCCCGCCGAGGAGAACAAGTCGGCCGACCAGCCCATCGGTGTGATCCCGATCGACTCGATCTTCTCGCCGGTGCGCCGTGTGGCCTACGCCGTCGAGCAGGCCCGCGTCGGGCAGAAGACGGACTTCGACAAGCTCACCCTCGACATCGAGACCGACGGCTCGATCGACCCCCAGGCGGCGCTGCGCGAGGCGGCCGAGCTGCTGATCAGCCAGCTGGCGATCTTCACCGACGCGGACCGCATCCAGGAGCTGCGTGCGACCCCGGGCGGCCAGCTCGACGGCCACGGCCTGACGGTCGGCCCCGGCGGCGCCGCGCCGGCGCTGCAGGGCGAGGAGTACGGGATCCTGATCGAGGAGCTCGAGCTCGGCGTGCGCTCCTACAACTGCCTCAAGCGGGCCGGCATCCAGACCGTCGGAGACCTGATCTCCAAGTCCGAGGCGGAGCTCAACGCGATCCCGAACTTCGGCAAAAAGTCGATCGACGAGGTCATCGAAACTCTCCACTCCCGCGGCCTCGCGTTGCGTCAGGACTGAGCCTCCGCCGGTTTCCCCCGTCCCACCCGACACCACCCACCAGCACAAACGGACGACCTCGCCGCCACCGCCGCCATGCGCCACCAGAAGACACGCAACAAGCTGAGCCGCGACTCGGCCCACCGCAAGGCGCTGCTGATGAACCTCTCGAAGGAGATCATCGAGCACGAGCGCATCGAAACCACCCAGGCGAAGGCCAAGGCCGTCAAGCCGGAGATCGAGAAACTGATCACGCTCGCCAAGCGGGGCGACCTGCACGCCCGCCGTCAGGCCCTCTCCACGCTGTCCCAGGACAAGTTCGCGGTGCACAAGCTGTTCGCCGAGCTCGCCCCCCGCTACGCCGAGCGCCCGGGCGGCTACACCCGCATCCTCAAGCTCGGCCCGCGCCGCAGCGACGCGACCGAGATGGTCTTCATCGAGCTCGTGTAGGCCTCCGGGCGCCGCCGCGGCGTCCTGGCGATGGTCACGAAGCTCACGATCGAGTACGACGGCAGCGACTTCTGCGGCTGGGCCCGCCAGCCGGGCGAGCGGACCGTCCAGGAGGAGCTCGAGCGGGCCCTGCGGACGGTCCTGGGGGAACGCGATGCCGCCGGTGAGCCGCTGCGGCTGACGGTCGCCGGGCGCACCGACCGGGGCGTGCATGCGTGGGCCCAGGTCGCCAGCTACGCCCACGAGGCCGTGGACCCCCTGCGTCTCAACGGACTGCTCCCACTCGACATCGCCGTGCTCGCCAGCGAGCCGGCCGCGCCCGACTTCGACGCCCGCCGCCACGCCCGCAGCCGCACCTACTGCTACCGGGTGCTCGCCCGGCGCAACCGCAGCGTGTTCGAGCGCCGCCGCGCCTACTGGTGGTTCGCCGCGGTCGACCGCGGGGCGCTCGCCGAATGCGCCGCCGCCCTGCACGGCCGACACGACTTCACCGCCTTCACGCCCACCGACACCGAGCACGTGCGCTTCGTCCGTGACGTGTTCCGGGCCGAATGGGTGGGGGAGGGGGAGCTGCTGGAGTTCTGGATCGAGGCCGACACCTTCATGCGCCACATGAACCGCGTGCTCGTCGGGACGATGCTCGAGGTGGCCTCCGGACGGCGTCGGTTCGAGCAGTTCGCCGGCCTGCTCGAGGGCGCCCCCCGCAGCGCCGCCGGGCGCACCGCCCCCGCCCACGGGCTGGCCTTGGCAAGCGTCTCCTACGGCGACTGATCGCGGCCGGCCCCGGCGCCCGTGCGCCGGCCCACGGCGCGCGACGGCTCGGGCGCGGTGCCGTGCCTTCACCTGCCCCCGGGCTTCCTGCCGCGCCTTCACCGGCTGTTCAACAGCTGGAACCGGGGCGGCGCCTATGCTGGGGGCGATGCTCAACGTGTTGCTAACCAACGACGACGGGATCGAGGCGGAGGGCCTTCAGACCCTGCGCCGGGCACTCGTCGGCGTCGAGGGGGTGCGCCTGGCGGTGATCGCCCCCGACGGCAACCGCTCGGCGATGGCGCGCTCGATCACCACCCGCCGGCCCCTGTGGGTGGCGGAGGTCCCCTTCGTCGACGGCAGCAGCGGCTACGCCACCGACGGCACACCGGTGGACTGCGTGCGCCTCGCGAGCCTCGGCCTGGTGGAGGGCTTCGCGGCCGACCTGGTGATCTCCGGCATCAACCACGGTGCCAACCTCGGCGATGACATCACCTACTCGGGCACCGTGGCGGCGGCGCTGGAGGGGGTCGTACTGGGCCTCCCCGCGATCGCCGTCTCCCAGCAGTCCCGAGCCGGGGCACTCGACTACCGCTTCGACGGGGGCTTCGGCTTCGAGGTGGCCGCCGCGTTCGTGGCCGGCCTCGTCGAGCAGATCGAGGACGTGCCGCTGCCGCGCAGGAGCCTGTTGAACATCAACGTCCCGGCCGCGCCCCCGGTGGGCGTGGAGGTGACCAGCCTCGGCACCCGCATCTACCGCGACGAGCTCAAGCTCGAGAGCGAGGAGGAGCACGGCCGGCGCTACTGGATCTACGGATCGGACCCGGGCTTCCACGACGTCCCCGGCACCGACCTCGCCGCCGTCGCGGCGGGACGGATCGCGATCACCCCGATCCACTTCGACCTCACCGACCGCGCCAGCATCGAGGCCCTCGCCGGCTTCGACCTGCAGGCCCTGCTCGACCCGGCGGTGCGGGAAGCGATGCCGTGAGCGGCGCCGCCGGCGCCGAGCGGACGGCCACGCCCCCGGACCGGGTTCGCAAGCGCGCCGAGGAGCTGCGCGAGCAGCTCGAGCATCACGCCCACCGCTACTACGTTCTCGACGACCCCGAGATCGGCGACGACCAGTACGACCGCCTGCTCGACGAGCTTCGCGGGATCGAGGCACAGTACCCCGGGCTGGCCACGCCGGACTCCCCCACCCAGCGCGTCGGGGGCGAGCCGGTGGGGCGCCTGGAGAAGGTCCGCCACCTGGAGCCGATGCTGTCGCTGGGCAACGCCCGCTCCGAGGAGGAGCTGCGGGCGTGGGTCGAGCGGATGCGCAACCACCTCGCCCGGGAGGGGATCGAGCAGCGCGAGTTCCGCTATGTCGTTGAGCCCAAGATCGACGGCCTCGCGATCAGCCTCGTGTACCGCGACGGGGTGCTCGAGCGGGGGGCCACGCGCGGCAACGGGGAGATCGGCGAGGACGTGACCCACAACCTGCGCACGATCGGGGCGATCCCGCTGCGCGTGCGCGACGCCCCCGCCCTGCTCGAGGTGCGGGGCGAGGTGTACATGTCGCTGAAGGACTTCACCGCGCTCAACGAGCGCCGCGCCGAAGCCGGCGAGTCGACCTTCATGAACCCCCGCAACTCGGCGGCCGGGACCATCCGCCAGCTCGACCCCCACGACGCCGCCCAGCGTCCCCTGTCGATCTGGTGCTACCAGGTGGGCGTCACCGAGGGGCTCAGCTTCCAGACCCACTCGCAGGCGTTGAGGTGGCTGGCCGAGCACGGCTTCCGCGTGAACCCGGGGATCCGCACGCTCGACACCGAGGACGAGGTGATCGCCCAGTGCCGCGAATGGGAGAGCCGCAGGGGAGAGCTCGACTTCGAGATCGACGGCGCCGTGGTGAAGGTCGACGACCTCGCCCTGCACCGGCGGCTGGGAACCGTGGGGCGCGAGCCGCGCTGGGCGGTGGCGTGGAAGTTCCCGCCCACGACCGCCGTCACCAGGCTCGAGCGGGTGATGTGGAACGTCGGCAAGTTCGGCGACCTGCGCCCGTATGCGGTGCTCGCGCCGGTCACCGTCGGTGGCGTCACGATCAAGCTCGCCACCCTCCACAACGAGGAGGACCTGGTGCGCAAGGACCTGCGCGAGGGCGAGGACGTGATCGTCGTGCGTGCCGGCGACGTGATCCCCCAGGTCGTGTCCCCGGCCCCCCACGTGGTGGAGCACGCCGACCGCCCGCCGCTTCCCGGCCCGCCTGCGCGCTGCCCGTTCTGCGACACGCCCACCATCAAGCCGCCCGATGGGGTCTTCACGTACTGCCCCAACCCCGTGTGTCCCGGCCGCCAGTGGCAGCTGCTCAAGCACTTCGTCTCGCGCGGGGCGATGGACATCGAGGGTCTTGGCGAGAAGCACGTGGCGCTGCTGCAGGAACGCGGCCTGCTGCACACGGCGGCCGACTTCTACCGCCTGACCGAGGAGCAGCTGCTGGAGCTCGAGGGCTTCGGCGAGATCTCCGCCCGCAAGGAGCTGGTCGCGATCGAGGCCTCCAAGCAGCGTCCGTTCGCGCGTGTGCTGTTCGCGCTGGGTATCGAGGAGGTGGGGGAGGTCACGGCCCGCAACCTCGTGCAGCGGATGCGCGACATCGACACGCTGATGGCGGCGACCCCCGAGCAGATCGCCGAGACGCCCGGGGTGGGGGAGAAGATGGCGGTCTCGATCCACGCCCAGCTGCAGGACGAGCGCATGCGCACGCTTATCGCCGAACTGAGAGAGCTGGGGCTGTGCTTCAGCGAGACGGGCCCGGCCCCCTCCGAGGGGCCGCTGGCGGGCAAGACGCTGGTGCTGACCGGGACGCTGCCGGTTCTCTCCCGCGAGCAGGCGACCGAGCGCATCATGGCCGCCGGGGGGCGGGTGACCGGGTCGGTGTCGGGCAAGACCGACTACCTCGTCGCCGGCGACAGCCCCGGCTCCAAGCTCGAGAAGGCCGAGCGCCTCGGCGTGGCCGTGCTCGACGAAGCCGCCCTCGTCGGGCTTCTCGACGGGGCCTAGTCAGGGCGCGCGGTCGTCCTGCCCGTGCGACGCGCGGGCTGGGCGGCCCCGCTACGGAGCCGAGCTCGCCAGCGTGATCGCGATGTGGTCCTGGACCGTCCGCGCCGTGGTCACGCCGACCCCGTCGTTGAAGATCGCGAAGGCGAGCATGTGGCCGTCGCTGGAGGGGCAGTAGCCGACGAGGTTCGAGACGCCTGTGAGCGTGCCGGTCTTGCCCACGCAGCGGCCGGCGGCGGCAGTCCTGCGCATACGTTTTTCGAGCGTGCCCGTGCGTCCCGCGACCGCCATCTTCGAGCGCAGCAACGCCCCGATCGCCGTCGGGTACAGCTCGACCAGCATGTCGGCCACCTGGTAGGGGGAGGTGCGGTTGGCTTCCGAGAGCCCCGAGCCGTCGTAGATGCGGGGGTGGATGCCCAGCTGCGAGGACACCGTGGCCGACACCACACCGGCGCCGGCGGGGGTGGTGCCGGCGCCGGCCAGCCGCGCCCCCATCGCCTTCACCAGCATCTCCGCGAAGAAGTTGTCCGACGGCGGCAGCATCAGTCCGACCAGCTGGGCGACCGTGGGGGAGGGCAGCGACGCCAGCTGCAGAGCCCCGGCGGGGACCCCTGCCACGGCCCCCCCGGACCCGCTCACGTGCACGCCGGCGGCACGCAGGGCGACCCGCAGCTGGCGGGCGGCGTAGGCGGCGGGGGCATGGGCTCCGCGTTCACGGCCCGTTTCGCCCCGGTTGAAGGCCAGCGCGCTGAGCGAGCCTTCCAGGAACGGGTCGGGGGCGTAGTCGCTGGAGGGCTCTCCCCGCAGGCTGTCGAACATCGATTCGTCGCCCAGCACCTGGCCGCTCACACGGGCGATCCCGGCCGCCTTGAGCTGCTTCGCGACCGTTGAGACGGAGCTCCCGAGGCCCCCGTAGTGGCGGGCGATGAAGGCGCTGGACCCGAATGTGGGGTCGCCCCCGCCGTGCAGGTAGAGGCTCCCTTCCCAGACCCCCCCTGGTGCCAGGTGGCCGCTCCCGAACACGGTCGTGGCGAGGCGGTATTCGGGACCCAGGCGCTCGAGCGCGCCCGCGGCCGTGAACAGCTTCTCCACCGAGGCGGGAGCGCGCATGGTCGTGGCCCGCTCCGAGAACAGGACCTGGTGGGTGGTGAGGTCGTACACGTAGGCCCCGTCGGCCGGACCGGCGAGGCGCAGCTGGCCCGCCAGATCGCTCTGAAGGCCCGCCACACCGACCGCGGCGGGCGCCGCGGAGGCCGATCCCAGGGTCAGGGTCAGCGCAATACCCAGGAAAAGCGTGAGCCTTACCGCCCAGGAAAGTTGCACGCGCACGTAGAATGTCCAGGCATGGGGAAGGTTGTCAAGCTGGAACCGACAGCCAAGCGCCGACCCTCGAGGGCAGGGAAGCCGCTGGCAGCACGCGGGGTTGGTCGCCCCGCGTCCACCGAGCGGCGCCGCCGGCGGCGCCGCGACAAGACCGCGCTGGTGCTGGGCGGGGGCGGCTTCACGGGCGGCGTGTACGAGATCGGTGCCCTGCGGGCCCTGGATTTGCTGGCCGTCAACAGCACCGTCAACAACTTCGACGTGTATGTGGGGACCTCCGCGGGCTCGTTCATCGCGGCCCTGTGCGCCAACGGCGTGACCCCAGAGGAGATGATGCAGGTGGTCACCCGCCAGGGCAAGCTCCCCTTCAAGGACATCAGCCTCGGGGACCTGCTGCGGCCGAACTTCATGGACTACCTGCGCAAGGGAGTCAAGATGCCGGTACGTGCAATCGAGCTTGCACGTTCGATGCTCTCCCAGCCCGGTGGCGTGTCGCTGATGGACGTGTTCGTGGGCCTGGCCGACGGGCTGCCCTCGGGCATCTACAACGGGTCGGGCATCGAGGGCTACCTGCACAACGTCCTCAGCGAGCCCGGCCGCACCGACGAGTTCGGTGAGCTCGACTGCGAGCTGTACCTGACGGCCACCGACCTCGACACCTGCGAGCGGGTCGTGTTCGGGGTCAAGGGGGTCAACGCCTCCGAGGACGTGCCGATCTCCACCGCCGTGCGGGCGTCCGGCGCCCTGCCGATGGTGTACGCGCCGGTGAAGGTCAACGACCGCGAGCTGATCGACGGTGGGATCGTGTCCACCACCAACCTCGACCTCGCGATCCAGGCGGGGGCCAAGCTGGTGGTGGTGATCAACCCCATCGTGCCGTTCGTGAACGACTTCACGGGCAGCGTCCGCACGATGAGGGGCTCGCGCCCGCGACGCATCTCCGACATGGGGTTCGCCCAGATCGGCTACCAGGTGTTCAAGCTGGTGGCCCACCAGCGCCTGCACGAACTGGCCAAGGGCTGGGAGGAGCGCTACCCGGGCGTCGACATCGTCCTGATCGAGCCCGAACCCGACGACGAGCTGATGTTCCAGACCTCGATGATGAGCTTCACCTCACGGGTCGAGATCGCCCGCCACGGGTTCGAGTCGGTGACCAAGCAGCTGGCCGGCGAATACGACCGCTATCAGGCGATCGCCGAGCGTCACGGCTTCGAGATCTCGCCCAAGCGCCTGCGCCAGGTGGTGGAGCACTTCGACGAGGAGGGCGAAGAGGTCAGGTCGTGGCGCAGGATCCTCGAGGGCACCACCGCGGCGCTGCTGCGCCAGGCCGGCTCGGCCGGCTAGCTGTAGTTCTGCGCCGGGCCGACTCTCGCCGGCCGGCCGCCTAGCCCGTCTGCTCGACAGATTCCGCGAGCGCGTCCACGAGGCGCCCGACGGCGCCCAGCACCGGCAGCGTGATGCGCACGTGGCCCGGCTCGCCCAGCGCGTCGCCGGCCGCCACCACGATCCCGCGTATCCCCAGCCGTGCCGCCAGCTCCGCGCCCGAGATCTCCGGATAGGAGACCCACACGAAGTTGGCCTGGCTGTCGGAGACCTCGAAGCCCCGTCCGCGCAGGGCGGCGGTCAGCTCCCGGCGGCGGTCGCAGACGGTGCGGGTGCGGGCTTCGATCAGCTCTGTGGTGCTGCGGATCGCCTCCAGCGCCCCCGCCTGGGAGACCTCCGAGACGCCGAGGTCGGGGTCTAGCTCGGCCAGCAGCTCCTCCGAGCCGGGCCCTCCGATCGCATAGCCGATGCGCAGGCCCGCGAGGCCCCACGCCTTGGAGAAGCTGCGGAACACGAGCAGCGCGGGGAACTCCTCGAGCAGCGCCACCGAGGAGTCGATCGGCTGGGCGTCTGCGAAGTCCACGAGCGCCTCGTCGAGCAGTACGCCCACCCCCGTGGGAAGCCCCTCCAGCAGCCGGCGCAGCTCGGCGGTCGCCAGCAGCTCGCCGGTGGGGTCGTTGGGGCTTGCCAGCGCGATCACCCGCACGTCGCCCTCGCGGGCGCTCGCCAGCAGCTCGTCGACGCCGCCCGACACGCGCTCGGGGCGACCGTGGGCACGCCTGGCCATCAGCGGATAAAGGGGATAGGAGGGCCACGGCGTCAACAGCCGCTGGCCGGGCTCGATCAGGGCGCGGGTGGCCGCGCTCAGCAGCTCGGCGGCGCCGTTGCCGAGGATCAGGCGCTCGGCCGGGACCTTGTGGCGCTCGGCCAGCTCGACGCGCAGCTCGGAGCCGCCGAGGTGGGGGTAGCGGTACAGGCCCCGGCGGGCGATGTAGGTGATCGCGCCCACCACGCGGGGGTGGGGGAGCTCGGGCCAGGTCGTGTGGGACAGATCCAGCGTCTGCACCTTCGCCAGGGCGTTGCGCTTGCGCTCGGCGGCGCGCTCGCGCAGCCCGGCGTTGACCTCCTCCTCGGACATCCCTTCGAACTGGCGGTAGTAGTCGAGCAGCCCCACGACATCGCCTTTCTAGCAGCGCCCCGGGCGACCGCTCCCGGCTCCCCGGGATTGCGGAGAGCCCGTGCCGGCCGTGCCCGTCTGTCTCAGCTCCCGCGGGTGTTGATGTTGCCGGGCCCGTGGATGACCAGGAACCAGGCCAGGAATGCCAGCGCGCAAACGACCGCCGTGATGGCGAAGATCTTCCCCAGCGCCCCGGTGCGCTGATCGTGCCCGGCGGCGCGCCGCAGGAGCACCCACATCGTGTCGAGCCGCTTCAGCAGCACCAGCACCCCGAACAGGAGCGCGAACAGAAGCGCGAACGCGGCCAGGATGCCGAGGCTGACGCTGCCGGTGAGGTACTGGATCTCCGAGCCCAGCCACAGGCACGCAAGCGGGATCGGCCCCCAGCACAGCAGGCACAGGAACGTCATCGCGACGAGCAGGACCGTGGCCAGCGAGCCGTCCACGCGCTGGCGTTTCTCGCTGCCCCGTTTGGGAAGCGCGCGAAAGCGGATCGGGGCCGTCCCCGGCCGCCGGCCTACGAACAGGCCTCCGTTTTCGGTTGGATCCGTGCGCACGCTGTCCTGGATTCTCGCAGCTGGAGGGCTGGCGCCCCTCAGCTGCTGTACAGCGAGTCGAAGATCTCGGCGTACTTGTCGTTGACGACGTTGCGCTTGACCTTCAGCGTGGGTGTCAGCTCGCCCGTGGGCTGGGACAGGTCGTGGTCGAGGATGGCGAACTTCTTGACCTGCTCGACCTGAGCGTATTTGGCGTTGACGCGGTCGACTTCCTGCTGGATCAGAGCGTGCACCTCGGGCGAGCGCGAGAGCGATGGGATGTCCTCCGGCAGCCCGTGTTCCTTTGCCCACCCCGGCATCTCTTCCTCGTCGAGGGTGATCAGGATCACGGGGTATGGGCGCTGGTCGCCGTGCATCACGGCCTGGGAGATCCAGCGGGACTGCTTGAGCTCGTTCTCGATGTTGGCAGGGGTCAGGTTCTTGCCCCCGGCGGTGATGATGATGTCCTTCTTGCGCCCGGTGATCGACAGGTAGCCGTCCTCGTCGAGCGAGCCGAGGTCGCCGGTGTGCAGCCACCCGTCCTCGACCCCGCCGAAGCCCGTGTCGGCACGGTTGTGGTAGCCGTGGAAGATGTTGGCGCCTTTGATCAGGATCTCCCCGTCGTCGGCGATCTTGATTTCGACCCCCGGTAGGGCCCGTCCGACGGTGCCGAACTTGTGGTGCTCGGGCGTGGAGAAGGTGGCGGCCGTGGAGGTCTCGGTCATGCCGTACCCCTCGAGCACGGGGACCCCGCACGCGAAGAAGAACTCGAGGATCTCGCGCGCGATCGGGGCGGCGCCGCTGGTCGCCTGGCGCACGTTGCCGCCGAAGATGGCGCGCACGTTTTTGAACAGCTCCTCGTCCGCAGCTTCGAAGGCCTTCATCTCCGCCTCGGGCACCTGTTCGCCGCGGAGCATCATCGTGCGGACCTTCATGCCGAGCTTGATCGCCTCCTCCGCCTTCTCCCGCTCGTCGGGCGGTTTGGCCTCGATCGCGCCGTGGGCGAGGGTGTAGATCTTCTCGAACACCCGTGGCACCGAGGGCAGGTAGCTCGGTTTGACCTCGAGCAGCTCGGGGACGATCTGTTTGGTGTCGCCGCCGAAGTACGCGAGCGTGCCGCCGAGGTCGAACGTCAGCAGCTGGATCAGCAGCGCGTAGGAGTGGGCGAGGGGGAGGTACAGGTAGCAGACCTCGTCGCTCTGGACCCCGCCGCCTTCCTCAACCGATTTGATCATCGAGCGGTAGTTGCCGTGGGTGAGCACACACCCCTTCGGGGGGCCGGTGGTGCCGGAGGTGTAGATGAAGGTGAAGGGGTCGTCGGGACGGACGGCCGCGCGGCGCGCTTCGAGCTCCTCGACCGAGCGCCCGCGGCCGCGCTCGCGCAGCTGCTCCAGGGAGACCGCGTCGAGGGGAAGAGGCTGGGCGCCGGTGCCGTTGGAGGCGGCCTGGGCGGGCGGGTCGAAGATGATGACCGAGCGGATGTTGGGGATGCGGTCGCGGATCTCCACGAGCTTGGCGAGCTGCTCCTCGTTCTCGACGAAGATCGCGCAGGCTTCGGAGTCGGAGATCACCCACAGGCACTCCTCGGCGGAGTTGGTCTGGTAGATCGGCACCACGATCGCCCCCGTGCTCGTGGCGCCCATGTCGGCGTAGGACCAGTCGGGCCGTGTGTTGGCGAGGATGCACACCCGGTCTCCCGGCTGGATGCCGAGGTCGAGCAGCCCGAGCCCGACCTCGTTGACGATCTCGGCCAGCTGGACGTAGTTCAGGTCATGCCAGTCGCCGTCGCGCTTGTAGCGGACAGCCACGCGCTCCCCATGCCGCTTGGCCGCGCTCGGGATCAGATCGGCGATCGTCAGCGACGCGGTCGCGGACCGGGTGGCCGTGGCCTCCATTGGGACTCCTCTCCTCTCGAAAAACAAGCAGAACCGCTTGTCTTGGCATGTTAGAGGCTGTCCGGTCCGCCGGTCCGGCGCGCTACAGAGGATTCGGCACGTCGATGAACACGTGTTGCAGCGAGAAGCGCTCGGCGAGGTGCTCTCCGAGCGCCTTCACGCCGAACGTCTCGGTGGCGTAGTGGCCGGCCGCGAACAGGTGGATACCGGCCTCGCGGGCGTCGGCCATCGAGCGCTCCGGGGCTTCTCCGGTGAGCAGCCCCTGGGCCCCCGCGGCCAGCGCCTCGGGGATGAAGTCTCCGCCCGCTCCGGAGACGATCGCGAGGCGCTCGATGCGGGGCGGGCCGAAGTCGAACCACAGCGGCTCACGGCCCGTCAGCTCCTGTACCTGATGGGCGAGCTGCTCCCCGGAGATCGCACGGTCGGGCAGCTTCGCCACGAACCCGATCGTCGCTCCCCGGTGGCGGGCGAAGGGCTCGAGCTCGGTGGCCCCCAGCCCGCGGGCCAGCAGGGCGTTGTTGCCGAGTTGGGGGTGGGCGTCGAGCGGGAGGTGGTAGGCGGCCAGCGCGACGTCCTCGTCGAACAGGACCTCGAGCCGGCGCTTCAGCGCCGCGTCGATCGTCCTCACCCCGGGCCCCCAGAACAGGCCGTGGTGGACGAGCAGCAGCTGGGCGTGCTCCTGTGCGGCCCGCTCGAACAGCTCGACGTGGGCGGAGACTCCGCTGGCGATCGTCGTGACCGCCCCCGGGCCGGGGACCTGCAGGCCGTTGACACAGTAGTCCTCGAAGTGCCCGGGTTCCAGCAGCCGGTCCGCCTCTGCGATCAGGTCGGTGAGGGCCGCGGGCACCGGGCGACCTTAGCGCCGGGGCCGCACGGGAGCATTCGTGCCGTGGCCTGCAAGGCTGGTTCGGGCGGCCGGACGTGTGTGATACTGGGGGCTCTTCGGGGCGTGGCGCAGCCTGGTAGCGCGCACCGTTCGGGTCGGTGAGGTCCCGAGTTCAAATCTCGGCGCCCCGATTGGAGAAGTGCCTGCAAATAAAGGAGTCGTCGGCCGGTGATTGGCCGACGACTCCACCTAGGCAGCGGTCGTCCCGGTGGCTCTGTGCCTATTCAGTGCCTAAACGCCTTCGGGATGCGATGAGCCGACGCACGCGCAACGCGCGCGACGAGGCTCGCCAAGACCGTCGGCATCAAGGGCCAGTTAGCCGCAGCGGCACAGCGTCGCAAGCCCGGTAGCCGCCACGCGTCGACGGCGTCGTCCCGCCTCCGCGTCGCCGAGCGTGTCTGCCTGTCATGGGCCCCCGAGGTCCCAGGCGCCGTGCAGTAGAGATCGTCCCTGTTCTGTGAGGACAGAGGCCCGGATTCAGATCCGGCGAACGTCCTATAAACAGAGGAGTAAACAGCCATGCCCAACTTTGACCGAGTTGTCGACAACCGCTACCGGCCCGATCTAGCGTCAAGCCAGCGACGCGTACGCGAAGAGGAGTTCGAGGAGACCCTCGACGGCGGCGGCGCTCCCAAAGTCATCTACAGCCGCGAGCTGTCCTTCGTCCCCGCGCGGCGCAAGGCCTTCGAGCCTCACGACGCCCAGACTGAGGCTCTCATCCGCCGTCTCGCCGAGCTGGAAAGCCTTCCGCACGGACACGCGATCAGCAAGCTGCTGGAAACCTGGCAGTGGATGGACTCGATGAAGTCCCCCGAAGAGAAGCAACGCTGGCTCGAGCCGATGATCGCGACCGTCCGTCGAGAGCCCGCCGATAACGAGCACCTCGTGGTCTTCCTGATGCTGGTCTTCGAGCCCGTGCGACGAAGTGTCGGGGGTGCCTTCCAGGCCGCCCAAAGCGGCCTGTCGCCGCGCACCCAGGACCTGACCTGGGCCAACCGCGAGGAGGCGCGGATGATCCGGCACGCCGAACGTGAGCAGATCTACGACGTGACCCGCGAGGCCGCACTGGAAGCCGTCTTCCGCTACCCCTCCAAACCGCCCGCCAAGTTCTTCCCGTGGCTACGCGAGACCATCGCCCAGCGCGCCCTTGACAAGCTCCGTGCGGAACTCCCGCAGGCGCTGACCGCCGCCGGCTCAGCCGCCGAGGCCGACGCGATCCAAGACGCGCTCGCGGGCTTCGACATCGAACCCCCAAGCATGAGCGACCGCAAGGGATATCCCGCGTGGCGCGCCAACGTGCGGATGCGCGACGTCTTCGACGTCGTCGGCGAGTTCTTCAAGCACGACCCGATCCGCGAGGCATGCCGCGTTGCGGTGGGACGACTGCCGAAGGCCCAGCGGGAGGTGATTGATGGCGTCTTCTACAAGGAGATCACCGTGCCGGATCTTGCCCACCGACGAGACGTCAGCCCCAGCACCATCTACAACCACAAAGCGAAAGCCCAGGAGACTCTCCGCGCAGACGACGCGTTCTTCTCAAAGCTGCACTCGCTGCATTGCGTCCGTGACCGCGTCCGCGCGGAAAGGCTCGCCGCCACCTACCCCGACGGAGTTCTTCCCGACGGCCGTCGGATTGTCCACATCGACCTAGCCGCCTAGAGCAGCGGTGCTCCTCGACGACCTCGAGCTCGTGTGCTCGATCGCGAGCAGCGCCGCGTCGCTCCTACTGACCGTGCTCCAGTGCGGCGATCGCCGCCGCAAGCGCCGACGACGATCACGGTGAGTACATCTGAGGTTTCAAACAGGGATAGCCTGCTCAGCGTGTTCGACCCGAACATGCTCATAGCGCTCCGCCTCGGCGAAGCGCTGCAGTATGGGTCCCTCACGCTCCCGGCGGCGCTGGAGGACATCCATGACCGTGCGGCCTTCATAGACGTAGTCGACAAGCCTCTCCTCGTCGACGCCGACGGGATCCACCGGTGGCGCGAGTTCGGCATCCACCTGGAACTGATCGGCGCCAAGAGCCGCGCCGCGATGCCCGAGGTCGATCAGGACTGGGGCCGTGTATCTATCGCGCTCCGCCTGTGGTCTGGCTGCTTGATGGCCGCTAAGGCAATCAGACCCGAAACTCGCAGCGGGCTGAACACCGCCGAAAGCCGGGTAGCGGACTTCCAGGTGATTGATGCGATCGGCGAGAGAGACGCTCTCTTCGCAGCGGGCGTGCAAGCCGCGCCCGCGTTTCTCGTGGCTCGCGGACAGGACTACAGCCTTGACGGTGTGCCAACGGGCTCGCAGGTCCGCTGCTACACCGGCGCGTAGACCGGTCGGACAGCTAGGCGCTCGTTGCTTGTCCGTGCGCCTTGGCTGCTTGTCTCGGCTCCTTCGTTTCCAGAAAGCAAGCCTTACCCTCGACCAGGGATCGTAGTCGGTCCCGCTCGCCGTCGCTCCGCCGCATCGTGTGTGTGTACACGCGCAGCGTGAACGCGGGATCGGTGTGGCCAAGTTGCCGCATCACCTCGGCGGGGTCTCTTCCAATCGCCACCAAGATCGATGCAAAGGTGTGTCTCAGCTTGTGTGGGCTGATGCCGAGCGGCAGAGGCTCGCTTCCCCTCCCGACAAGGAGCTTGTCGGCCCGGCGAACGGCAGGTAGCACCACGCGCTGGCGGATGTTGTGGCGATCACGCGGCTTCCCGCGAGATGTCACGAAGACGGGATCGTCAGGGTCGGTAGCCGTGCTAGCCGCCTTGTGCTCGGTCAGGATCTCGCGCAGAAGGGGGAGCATGTCCACTTCGCGTACCCCGGCGTTTGTCTTGTCGCGTCCGACCAGAAGCCGCCCGTTCGCAAGGTCGATGTCCCGCCAGCGGAGGGCGCCAGTCGCCGATGCCCGACCACCACCCAGCAAGAGGACGGCGACGACCGCCCGCCGTCCTGTCGTCCGTCCGGCTTGATCCATCTCGCCTGCGGCCTCGAGCAGAGCCGCAATCTGGTCGGCGCTGTCCAAATGCACCGGCCGCGGCTTTTCGGCCTTTAGGCGTCGGCGCCTCCCGACGGCGGGATTGATCTCGAGGTGCCCATGGTCGACGGCAACGGCGAGGATCTGCGCGAGCAGGGAGATGTGCATGTTGATCGATCGCGCCGATAGCGCCCTCTCGGGGCGGCGGTACCGCCGCCGTCCGACATCGACCACCTCGACCATCCTCGGCTTCCCGGCCTGGCGAGCCGCCGTAATTTCCGAGGCCTCACGGACCTTTGCCTGTCGATAACGATCGACCTCCTGGATCGTGATCTGAGAAACCTGATGGTCTTTGAAGAACGGCAACAGGTGGTTGGTGAGGTCGTTGCTGTAGCTGCGCGCTGTATTCGGTCGAACTTCGACGCGCTTCGCCACGAGCCATCCGGATGCGAACACGTGAAAGCTCGGATCGGTCGCGGCGGTAGGGGTAGGATCGGGCATCCGGCGCCGCCAGGTCCCGAGCTCTACGTCTCTAAGCACGACTGCGAGCTCGCGTTCTGCCCTTTCGAGCGTCCAGCCGTCCTGCGGACGGCCGAGCGTCAGAAACTCACGATTCCCGTACGCCCAGAACCGCAAGCCAAGGCTGGGTCGGGAGGCCGTCGGCCGCACGACGTGACCCGTGGCCGGTCGGCCCATCAGCGCCTCCGTCGGTGCGACGCCCGCACCTTGGGTATAAGGCCACGCCACGTGCGGTCGCGCACCGGCAGCAACGGCACGCGGCTGTCGGCATCGCGCGGCCGACGCCGACGCATAGGCATCTCGCTGACCGGGTGCCCCGCGGTCGGCTCGAGCGAGTGGCCGGTCCGCCGAGCCCATCGGGACCCCTGCTGGCCTTTCGGGGCCGGCCTCAGCGGAAGGCGCTGCTGTTCGTGGCGGTGAGGGGAAGGTCCATGCGGAGGCGGGTTCCGGCACCGTGGGGGCTGTCGAGGAGCATGCGGCCGCCGAGCGCCTCCACGCGGTCCTTGAGGCCGACCAGGCCGGTGCCCAGGGTGGAGTCGGCGCCGCCGACCCCATCGTCGACGATTTCGACTCGCAGTACCCCGCGCTCAACCCTGGCCGTGACCTCAGCGCTATTTGCGTTGGCGTGCTTCGCCACGTTTGTAAGCGCCTCGCTCACGATGAAGTATGCGGTCGACTCTATGCGCGCCGGAAACCGCTCGCCGGACACGTCCACGGTCACCGGCAGCGACATGCGTGAGACGACCGCCCTAACTCCCGCTTGCAGGCCGCCGTGCCTGAGCGCCTCGGGAAGAATGCCGTGTGCGAGTTCGCGCAGCTCGAGGTTCGCCTCCTCGGCCTGTTGCAGCGCGTCGTCCAGCAGCTCGCCGGCGTCGGGATCGGACTCCGTCAGCGCCTTCTTCGCCAGCTTCAATGTGATCACGGCATGAACTAGACGTTGCTGGGCGCCGTCATGCAAGTCTCTGACCACTCGCGCACGCTGCTCGTCCGCGGCTGTGACGATCCGCACTCGCGACGCCGTAAGCTTTGCCCGGCTCTCTGAATTCGCGATTGCAGTCGCGACCAGCTCGGTGAAGACGGCAAGACGCGCTTCGGCTTCCGGGGGCGGTTGGTGTTGAGTCGTGGCGGCCTCGATGTAGCCCCAGAGGCGTCCCTCGACAGTGATCGGCGCCGCGACGGACGAGCTGATGCCGTCTTCGAGTGCCGCAGGGTCCTCCGCGTAATCGATCCGAGCCGGGCGCCCACTCTCGCGCACCAGCCAGCTCAGGCTCGTCTGGACCACCGGACGGCGCGACCCCACCGATACTGCGTTATCGGTCGCGTTGCTCGCGGCGACGATCGTTACCGTCTCGTCCGGCTCGTAGCGGACCACAAACGCGCCGTCGACCGCAAGCAGGCGGCCGACTTCCTCGGCCACCGCGGCGAAGACCGTGGACGGCGGCGCGCCCGACGCGACCAGCGTCGCCACCCGACGCAAAGCGGCCTGCTCATCTGCGATCCGGCGGAACTCGGCGTAGAGCTGAGCGTTGTCGAGGGAGACAGCGAGCTGGCCGGCGATCAGCTTGACCGCATCGAGCCGCTCGGTGGTGAAAGCGCTCCGGATGAAGCGGTTCTCGAGCAGCAAGACCGCCCGCAGCATGCCGCGGCTGAGGATGGGTAGGGCCAGCAGCGAGCAGCAGTCGACATCGGTGAAGTACGGATCGCGCGCGAAGCGGTCGTCGCGGGTAGCGTCCCCCACGACCAGCGGCTCACCTGTCCGCTGGGCGTAACGCAGCACGGACATCGGCGCCGCATGCTCGTGACCGGCTTCGGTGATCGGGGCAGTGCCGCCGGCGCTGTCCGGCGCGGGCAGCAGCCAGTGTTGCCCGTCGTCGTCCCAAAGCAGCACATGGACTCCGGTGGCCCCGGTCATCTCGGTGAGCACCTGGACCACGCGAGCGTGCAGTCGGTCAATGCTGGTCTCGGAGCTCACCGCCTGGGACGCGGACAGAATCCCGAGCAGGTCGATCGTTCCCGTCGTCACGGTGGAGCGACCCTGCGGAAGATCGGCGGGCTGGTTGCCGGGGGCAGCGGCCATCGCATCCGGTCGCGGGCGAAGGGTCGGGTAGGCCCAGTCCAGCCGCGCCACCTTCGCCGTCGCGCCCCAGGCGAGGTACTCCTCACGGGCGCGGGCTAGAAGGTCATAGCCGGTGTGCTCGACGCCGTGGGCCAGGTAGAAGCGACCCGCCCGCTCGGCGATCAGCGCCCGATGCCACGGCCGCTGCCGCTGGGAAGTTTCCCGCCGCGCGGCATCGAACGCGATGGCGGCGCCGCGGAAGTCGCCGACCGTCCACGCCCGCTCCGCCTCGAGCAACCGCACCAGGTGCAGGAAATTCTCCGGCGCGTCTGCGGCACGCGCGGCCAGCCACCTTGTCACGTCGTCCAGCTCGGACAGCGGCCCGCCACGCTCGGCACCGCCGTCGGCGCGAGCCTGCCCGGCGAGGGCCAACCCGCGCAGCAGGTAGGTCACCGTGGCCAGGTAGTCGCCCAGACCAGCTGCGGCCCGAAGCTGCTCAGCGGTGGCTGGCTGCTGCGCTTGGGCGACCAGGTCGCCGAAGAGCGCAGCGACGAGCGCATGGTTGATGTGCGCGATGAGAAGCGCCAGCGGGTTGGCGGCGTATCTGTCGATCGGCACCCCCTCGCCGGCCACGGTTGTGCTCTCTCCGCGCAGCGTGCCAGCCAACCACCGAAAGCTCTCGAGCCACAGGCCGGGCGCCTCGCTCCCAGTACGCCGCGAGAAGACCAGTCCCGCCTCCACCTCGGTGACGAAGCTGTCCAGCGAAGCTGCGCAGTCCAGCAGGTAGAACATAGGCGCGCCATACGTGTAGCCGGCGTCGGCCAGGTCGCCCCCCGCGATCAACCCTTCCCGGGCCCGCCGAGCCTCATCGAGACTGTTTTCGATCGGCTCGAACCAGCAACTTTGGCCACTGAAGAAAAAACGCACGTGCGAGGTCTCGGGCTCATAGCCACGGGCTTCGCCCAGCGTCAGGATTCGCCGCAGCGCCCGGTATCCGGTGGCGTAGTCGGCCCGCAGCACCACGGCGGCCCAGGCGGCACCACTGGCGGGCCCGACCAGGGCGCGGCCCGGGCCGTCCTCGAGCCAGATCCGCACCGCCTCCAAGCTCAGCCATGCATACATCGAGACGTCGGCAACGAAGTAGATCGCGGGCGCCATCGCGTTGATCAGACGGGTCGCGGCGAGCAGCATGGGCTCGGTGATGTCGGGCCGAGCCAGATCATCGGCGGCTTCGGTGTGGTCCAGCCACCGGTACAGATAGCCGAACTGGTGGTCGAGCTCCGCCTGGAGGCGATCTTCGGCGGGAACGCTGATACCGAGCTCACGCAGCGACTCAAGGCCCAGCCCGATCGCCTCCTTGAGCCAGTTCCGGTGCGTGAGGCTGCGCACCTGCACCGCCGTCGCGTCCGCGCGGTCCAACGCAGCGATCGACAGCCGCTGGATCGCACGGTACTCCTCGTCTGCCTCCTCCAGGCGCCCCATGCTGAACAAGGCGGCGTGGCGGCCGGTGTGCGTCTCGATCCGCGTGGCGGTCTCACCCGGGTCGATCAGACCCAGCGTGGCCGCCAGCAGGGCGTTGACCAGCGCATAATCACCGATCAACGAGGCCTGGTCGGCAGCGCGCCGCAATAGCCTCACCACCGCACGGCGCTCCCCCGCGTCCTCTACGCCGTCCACCACCTGGAGGTACTGCTCTGCAGCGACCGCGAACAGCTCCGGCACCCCCGCCAGCCGCCGCGCCATCGTCAGCTGCATCGTGCGCCGCCGTTGTGGATCCACCCCGCGTAGGACCACCTCGCGAATCCGGTCGTGGCGAAACCGCACCGCCTCGTGCAGCCCGGGCTCCATCACCAGCAGGCCCTCGTCGAGGGCGGGTGACAGAGCCTGGGCCACCATGTCCGCCGGTTCGGCGGTCGCAGCCTGCAGCAGGCCTAGCTCGGCTCGGCCGCCCAGACACGCCATCGCCTCAACCAGCAGGCGCGACTGCGCTGGCATGGCATCGACACGCGCCAGCGACAGGCCGGCGAGCTCGGACTGGCCCAGGTGAGCACGGACGGTCGCGTCCTCCCAGCTCCACCCGGCCGCCGTCGCCGACAACAGGCCATCACGGCGCAGAGCATTGAGCAACTCCACCGTCTCGTACGGATTGCCGGACGTGTGCGGGTGGATCGCTTCTACCAAACCCGCCACGCTCGCCGGTTCCGCATGCAGCATCTCCCCCACCATTGCGATGGAGCCAGATGCCGGCAGGTTGACCACCCGTAGGTGCCGGACTCCCGCCTCATCAGCCCATCGCGACAGCGGCGCCGCCAGCGGATGCGCCGCGTCCACGTCGCCTTCCCGGTAGGCACCCACCAGCAGCAGGCCGTTGATCGGCTCCTCGCTTAGCAGCAGGTCGACGAAGCCGAGTGGCGCACGCCCCGCCCACTGCAGATCATCGAGAAACACCACGAGCGGCCGCTTCGGCGAAGCGACCACCCGCAAAACCTGCGCTGCCGCTCGCTGCGCCCGTACCTGAGCGGTCAGTGGATCCCCCGGCTCGGGGCGCACGGCGAGCAGCGCCACGAACTCCGGCACTGCAGCTGTCAGCAGGCCCGCGTTCGGGCCGACTGTTTCCAGGATCCGACCGCGGACATCGGCCAGCTCATCCTCCGGCTCGGCCAGCAAGAGCCGACCCAACGCGCGAAACGCCTGATTGGCCGCGTCGAACTCAAGATCCCGCCGATACTGGTCGAACTTGCCGGCCACGAACCAGCCGTCACCACCGGTCACCACCGCCCGCAGCTCATCGACCAACGCCGTCTTCCCCACACCAGGAGCCCCGCCTACGAGCACCCCACTACATCGGCCCGCCAGCGCATCCTCGAACGCCGCCTCCAGCGCCGCCACCTCCGCGTGACGTTCCGACAGCCGCGCCGGCGACAGCCGCAGCGGAACATCGTGCTCACCGACCCGCAGCGCCTCCGCCGCCGGACGCATTTGCCCGTCTCGCAATCGCTCTAGGTCATAGATCACGCCGTCCGCCGTCTGATAACGGTGGTCCGGCTCCTTCTCGAGCAGGTGCAGGATGATCTCCGACAGCAGCCCCGGCACAGCCGGGTTCACCTCAGCGGCCGCTACCGGCGCCAGAGCTAGATGATCATGGGAAAGCCGCAACGGGTCCCGGGACCCGAACGGCGGCGCACCCGTCGCCAGCTCATACAACGTCGCCCCCAGCGCGTACAGGTCGGCACGCTGATCCACCGGTCGGCCGGTACGACCGGCCTGCTCCGGCGCCAGATAGGCCAACGTTCCCACGATCTCGGTGTGGTCCGTGAACTCAGGACGAATCTCGGCGAATGACGTCGCCAAGGCGAAGTCCACAAGGAACGGAGCACCCTCGCGAGAGGTCACGATGTTCGCCGGAGTGATGTCCCGGTGCATCACACCCCGGCGGTGCATCGCCGCCACCGCCCGCGCCAGCCCCACCCCAAGCCCGATTAGGTCATCGACCGCGAGTGGCTTCGCCCCCATCGCCAGGCTCGTGCCGCCAACGTCCTCCAACACGATCGATCCTGGGCACTGCGGCGTATCGAGCATCTGCGCAACCCCCACGACACCACGCAGCCGCTTCAGCATTGCCACCTCGTGCCGCAGCCGCTGGTGCGCGTAAGGCCCCAGCGGCTCCTTGCAAATGACAGTGCGCCCAGAGAAAAACAGACGAGTTACACGCGAGCGTTCGCTCTCGTGGACTATTTCAGCCCGAGCCGGGGGATCTCCGTCCGGCAGCAGCCAGCCTACCCCCATCCGACACCTCCCCACCGCGACCAACCGCAATCGTGTCGGCAAGTCCCTCCAGTACCCGGAGGACGAGCCGCGACCTGCCATATCGGGCACGCAGAGGATCGTCACGAACCGACACGAGGGCTCGGCGGGTTCGGGGCCGAGGCGCTTGCCTCCGGTCGGTCGCTTCGATGTTGGCGGATACCACGGTGATGACCTTGCGCCGCTCGACCGCCGCCGCAGCTGTCGAGAAGCGCGCCCCGCACGCGGGGGACAACCGCGACCGCTCGGACCGGATTCGGTACTGGAGACAGCTCGGCACAGCGCGATACTACGCCGGTTCACCAGCCAACGCGAGCACCTCAAACGCGGCGCTCCGCGCGCGATCGGTGGCTCATGTCCTGCGCCCGCGGCGCCGCTCGGACTGCGCAGCGCGGCGTCCTCGAGCAGCACCCGCAGGTCAGCCCGTCGACGACGGGATAACGAATGAGCTTCTCGACGTCCCACGCGACGCTGGAGCTGCTGGCGCATGCGCTCAAAGCAGCGCTGAAGCGGTCCGCCGCAGCGGAAGACTCAGCAGCCACCGGTCGCGAACGACGGTCGCTTGCCACGTCGCTGGCCCAGGGACGCCTGAGCACCCGCCCCGCGGCATCCTGGCCTTATCCGCTCGAGCCCTTGTCCGGTCGGCGTGGCGCCACAAGATCCAATCCCTAGCTTGGAGCAGCGCCTCGGCGACCATGCGGCGTGCACGGCCGCCTGCGCGACGCTTGCCGGCGGGACCACACTCAGGTCGATCTCGACGTAGACCTCTAATCTATTCCGAGATAGACGCTCTCGACCTCGGCGACGTTGCCGCGTAGCTCGTCGGTCGTCCCTTCGCATACCACTCGGCCGTTGACGAGCACGTACGCCCGGTCGGCGGCATCGAGCGCGAGGCGGGCGAACTGCTCGACGAGTACCACTGCGGCCCCCCGATCGGCCACTCGACGTACGGCCTGCATCAGGCGTTGGACGACCAGCGGTGCCAGTCCGAACGACAGCTCATCGATGAGCAACAGCCTGGGCTCTCTCGCCAGGACGGCAGCCAGGCCGAGCATCTGCTGCTCACCGCCCGACAACAGGCCCGCGGGCCGGTCGAGCAGACCCTTCAGCTCCGGAAACACAGACAGAACGTCGTCGTTTCCGCGCGCCAATCTCAGGTTCTCGCGGACGGTGAGGCCGAAGAAGATCGAGCGATCGTCGGTCATGAGACCCAGCCCGCGCCGGGCTCGCGTGGCCAGCGACGAGCGGTCGGGGGTGCCGAGGAAGCGGACCTCACCGGAGACCGGACGCAGTGCGCCGGCCATCGTCAAGAGCGCGGTCGTCTTGCCCGCACCGTTGGGCCCAAGCAGCGCGACGACCTCGCCCGCACCGACGCTGAGGTTCAGGTCGCGGACGACCGTCACATCGCCATAGCCGGCATGCACGCCTCGCGTCTCGAGCACGACATCGCCCCGCTTGAGCACCAAGCTCACGTCAGCACCTTCCCGCGCCCCGACTGGCTCACATCCCCGAGGAACGCCTCCATGACGCCCGGATCCGACAGCACGCGATCGGGCGCACCCTCGGCGATCACCTTCCCGAAGTCGAGGGCGACGATCCGGTCCGACGCGCGCCTGACCAAATGGACGTCGTGCTCGACCAGCAGCACGCCCATCCCCCAGGCCTCAGCCAGCGTCCTGATCACCCTGCCCACCTCTTGGCGCTCGCGCTGATCGAGACCCGAACACGGCTCATCGAGCAGAAGGACGGACGGCTCGCCGGCGATCGCGCGCGCCAGCGCAACCAGTTTGCGCTTGCCGGTGCTGAGCTCCCTTGGCATCTTCCCGAGCACGTCGTCTAGTTCGAGCGCGCGGAGCGCTCGCAGCATCGCCCTGGTCGGCTGGTCGCGGCTTGGCCACACGAGGTCGAGCAGGAAGGACCACCACCTGCGCGAGTCGGACGCCGCGCGCAGGTTGTCGAGGACAGACAGGTCCTCGATCAGCTCCAGGCTCTGCCACGAGCGACCGATCCCCGCGCGCGCTCTCCCGTGCGCAGGCGCGGTGGAGAGATCGTGTCCACCGAGCTGGACCGTGCCCTTGCTGGGGATGAACCCGGTGATCGCGTCGATGAGCGTCGTCTTCCCGGCGCCGTTGGCGCCCACCACGCCGACGACCTCGCCCGGTTCGACGCGAAGGTCGACACCGTCGACGGCTTGCACGGCACCGAACGCAACCTCGAGGCGCCCAACCGACAACGTCGCCGGCCGCACGCGGTCAGGCGTGACGACGCCTCGCGCGAGGTACGCCTGTTGCCGGCGCTCGGAGCGCCTGCGTCGCGTCGGGAGGCGACGGCCGAGGCCGCTTAACGCCTGCACAGTGGCCGTGGCCATCCCGTCCGGTGCGGCGATGATCGTGAACAGCAAGAGCGCTGCGCCGATCAGCGCCATTGTCACCGGACCGACGCCGAAGATCGAGTCGAGCGCCGCGTTGCCGATTCCGGCCGGCTCGAGGGTACTCGCGAACAACGCGCCGAGCACGCTACCGGCGCCGCCGACCACGCTGTAGCCGACCGCGGTCAAGTTGTCCAGAACCGAGGCGTCGGTGAATATAGCCGTCGGGGCGCTATAGACGGCCAGCGCCCCTCCCAGGCCGGTAATCGCGGCGGCGATCCCGAACGCCCACAGCTTCGTCGTGACTACGTTGACACCCAGCCCCGCGGCGGCTCGCTCGTTACCGCGAACCGCGATCATGCGTCGCCCCGAGGCCCCGCGCCTGAGATTGGCCACCAGCACTGCCAGCACCAGTACGAAGCCCAGGACCAGATACGCAAAGCGGTCGACGTGCAGGAACGCGTCGAAGTCCATGCCGAAGACACTGAACGACCCGGCGTTCGGAAGCGCGATCCCGGCTTGCCCCCCGGAGATCGATTCGTTGGTGAAGATCAACGCCTGGATCGCCACCGCGAGACCCAGCGTCGTTACCGCAACGCTGATACCTCGCGTCCGGGCGGACGGCAGCCCCACGACGAGGCCCGCGGGAACCGTGCTGAGCATCGCTAGCAGCAGCACCGCCGGGAACGGCAATCCGACGTTCGCCGCCAAGCGTGCAGCGATCAGTCCCCCGACCCCCGACAGGGTGACCTGAGCCAGCGACATCTGACCTGCGTAGCCGAGCAGCACCGTTAGCGAGAGCAACGGGATCGCGGCGAGAAGCGAAGTGGTGAGAGCGGCGGCTCCGTTGTCGTTGAGAACCCATCCGACGAGAGCCACCACCACCGCAGTGCCGGCAACCACCCATTCGATCCGGATCTCGCCGGAACCGATGCGAGGCAGCCGCTCCCCGACGAAGCTCCGCAACGGCAACCGACGCCCTCGCAGGACGACAACGCCGATGATCGCGACGAACGGAATGGCGTCGGCGAGACCAGGAACGCCGAGGTCGTGAACGCCGCACAGCGACTGCAGCATTCCGATCACCATGCCGCCGGCGAGCGTCAGTGGGAAGGAGCGCAAGCCACCTATCAGCGCGGCGGCTAGCACCGCGACGGTCAGCGCGGTCCCGTTGCCGATGAATACGCCGATGATCGGAGCCAGCAGGACGCCCGCCAACCCCGCCAGCGCGCCGCCCACACCCCAGTTGATCGCCCCTATCCAGCCGGTCCTCCAGCCGAGGGCGGCGAGCGTCCGCGGCCGCTCGGACAGTGCGGTCGTGGCGATCCCGAACGTGGCGCGCGAGTAGATCACCGTCAACGAGAGTGTCAGACTGACCGCGGTGCCCAGCAGGATCAGACGGCTCGTCGGGATCGCGATCCCGCCTCCAAAGTTGACCGAGCCGCTGGTCAGGAACTGACCGACCCACAGCGGATTGGGGCCGTAGCGCAGCTGGGCGACGGAGTCGAGAATGATCAGCACGGCCAGCGTCGCGATCACCCGAGTCAGGTTCGAGCCGGCGCGCGGCAGCACCATCACCAGCACATAGGTGATGACGCCCAGCGCCGCGCCGAATGCGACGGCGACCACGCCCGCGGGCAGCGCCGACCAGCCCGCGTTGCGGGTGAGGTCCCACAGCACATACGAGCAAGCCATCCCGATCCCGCCCGTGGCGAAGTTCACCACGCCGCTGCTGCGGTACATGAGCACCAGACCGAGCGCCGACAGCGCGATCAGCGATCCCGCGCCCAGCCCTAGCAGCAGCAGCGTGATGTTCTCAGCCATCACACGCCCCGAACGATCCCCTCGCTTGGCGCCCGACCGTCAGCCTACTGTCCGCCCAACAGCTTCAAAGCGGGACTCGTGTCGATCGGTTCCGGCTGCGCCAGGACATAATCACCGCTCTTGGCCACGTAGACGTAGTCCTTGACGGTGAACAATCTCGGATACGCCGCAACCGGCGCGATCGAGAAGTCCAACACGGGCCCAAGCCCGGTGTCGAATTCCTTCACCTTCGGCAGCGCGCTCATCAGGGAGGATGACGTGACATCCCCTAGACCCTTTGCAGCATGTGCCACGACGGTGACGGAGGCGTACCCCGTCTCCGCGAACTGATCGAACGGAACCTTTGGATACTCGGCCCGCATCGTCCGCACCAACTTCGGCACGACTCCCTGCGTGGAGGTGGGCGGCAGCATGCCAGCAGTCGCCAACAGGCCGTTGGCGGCGTTACCGAGCGCCACAACAAGCGTCGACGGCGCTCCGCCGGAGGCCGTCGCGATCTTGAGCTTCGGACCGCCATTCACAGCGGCGAGCAGCGGCCCGTTTTGGGCCGGGCTGGCCCCGGAGGCGATGCAGTCTGCGCCGGCCGAGCGCACGGCGGCCACTGTGGGAGCAAAGTCCACGGCAGTCGCCGGGACGGTGAAGGTCCCTACCACCTTGGCACCCCCAGCCCGAATCCCGGCCTCGATCTGCTCCGCATTGATCTTCTGCGTTCCCGCGGCGACAGTGACGATTACCGCGATGTGCTTGCATCCCTGCTTCGCCAGCGCCATGCCGATTGCCGCGAAGGCATCGACAGCGTCACCTCCAAACAGGAAGAGGTTGCCGCTGGTGTAGTCGTCAGGAGTTACCAGCCCAACCCATGGGATCCCGGCCTGCTGTAGCAACGGCTCGATCTGACGGTCGTAATTCTCCAGGCCCCCAACCAGCGCGGCCACCTTGTCGCTGATCGCCGCGCGGGCACACTGCGCCGCGGTGTCCGGGTTGTTCTGATCGTTGCAGGTGATCAGCTGCAGCTTTCGGCCGTCGACCCCACCTGCGCTGTTGATCTCGTTGACAGCGATCTGCGCGCCGACCGGGATGCTCGGGAGCGAGAACTGCGGCGCGCTAACCGGGCCCATCGTCATCAGCTTGATCGGCGCTCGGCTGGCCGACGACGACACACTGCCCGAAGCGCTCGAGGAACTCGAGTTGTTGTTGCCGCACGCGGTGACACCGAGCGCACCAACGACGCCGATAGCGAGTAGGACAAGGCGGTGGTTCACGGCCCCTCCTTCATCGACCCACAACCCTACAGCCACCGATCATACTGACTGATATGGCCCCGCCGCCGCAAGGCGAGGGGGACAGAGAATGCGCTACGCGACGCCGGGCTCCCTGTGCCCGAGGAAGCCCCCGGCGGGGTCGCTGCGAGTTGTCGGCGCTGGTCAGCACCTCGGCGATCACTCTCGCCATCTCTCGTGTGGTGACGGGGTGGGAACGCTCGCGTGTAACTCGTCTGTTTTGCTCTTGGCGCCGGCTGCGGCACGAGGTGGCGATATTGAAGCGGCTGCGCGGTGTCGTGGGGGTTGCGCAGATGCTCGATGCGCCGCAGCGCGGGATCGATCGTGTTGGAGGACGTTGGCGGCACGAGGGCCGGCTGGAGGCGCTGTCGCGGACCGCACCACGCCCCGGTGACCGTGGGGCAGGCAGAGCGGCTCTGGAGAGCCGAATTCCGAATGTATGAACTGTCCGGAAGCTGTCCGCGAACCCGTCGGGCGCACCGACAGGCTCCCCGACGTGTTCCCGAGATCGTCGCCTCGCATACGACGCGGCCATCCTAACTTGCGCCTACCGTGTCGCAGCGTGCCAACGCTCGAGCAGCTCACCTATGACGGACACGTCGCGGGTGCGAAGCCGCCGGAACGCCGCCACCGCATCGCGTGGGAGACGCCGGGCTTCAGGTCGAACTCGAGAAAGTGGTGGGCGTGGGTGCCCTGAGGGAAGATGCCGAACTGGGGAAGCGTGAAGCGCGCGGGAGGCGCTTGTGACGAGCAAACTCGTGCGTCGCTGGCCATCGACGAGAGCCTAGGCGGCGAGTCGCAGGTTGGTACGTCGCGGTTGGCGCAGCGCGCGGCCTGGTCGGCGCGAGAGCATCGCGCGGGATCGCCGCAGGCCTTCCGCGATGAGGTCCTCTGCGTGTCCAAAGTCAGTCGGCATGATCCCGCTCACCTCGGGTGCGGGCATCACGATTAGCTTGGCGCTATCGGCATAGCGCGCGACATCGTCCGCAAGGCGCTGGCCGATCGCGCGGGACAGCGCGGCGACACCTGCGGCAAGAGCACCGCGAGGCATTCGCGTCAGCCGTCTCGTGCCGATCGCCGGCATCACGATGACCTGCTCGGCGCCCAGCGCGATCGCATGGGAGATCGGCGTGTTGTTGACAACGCCGCCGTCCATCAAGATGCGAGCCTGCCACGGCACGGATGGGAACACTCCGGGAATCGCGGCGCTGGCGAGTACCGCGTCGACGACGGGACCCTCCGAGAGCAGCACCTCCTCCCCGCTTAGGACGTCGGCCGCGACGACGTGGAGCGCGATCGGCAATTCCTCGAGCAGCTCGCTCTCAACGTGGCGACGCAGCAGCTTCCGCAACGAACCGACCGGCACCGAGTGGTCGCGCATCCCGAGCAAGCCGAGCCCGGCGGTAAGGGGGTTGGCCGGAAAGACCTGTGCGCGGTTGAGGCCTCGCCAGATAAGTTGCAGCTCGCGTGCCGTCCCCGGCGTCGGCGGACGCGATGCGATGAAGGCGGCGTTGATGGCCCCGATCGACGTGCCCGCGAGCAGGTCGGGCCGGATCCCGCGCTCGTACAGCGCTTCCAGCATGCCCGCCTGGCACGCCCCGAGGCTGGCCCCACCGGAGAGAACGAACGCAACACACATAACGTGGATCATGGCGCCGGGGGAGGGGGGGCACCTCAGGCCCTGGGCGGCGGCTAGCCATACCCCTTTGGTACATGCCGTGCAGGCCGCCGAGCTCGTAGCGCGATGTTCGTCTCGATCAGCTTGGCCCCCTGCTTCTCGATCGCAAACAAGATCGATGCCGGATCGCCCTCGCGGATCCGGCACAACCTCAACGCATCCGAGAAATTGAGACCAAATTGCGACCAAGCCCCCAACGACGAAGGCAGCCCGGTCGGACGGCCCTCGAGGTCTCGGTCGGCCGGTTTGCAGGGCTTCTAGAAGTCCTCCGCCCTGGTCGGCCGGGATAGCGGGGGCGGTGTGTGGTTTCAGCAGATAGGCGACACATGTGTCAGGACATGGGAGACACCGACATGGGGGTCTTCTCGTGTTCAAGGCGCGGTATCTGGTCGAG
>DATJXX010000013.1:0-90312 GCA_035499875.1 Solirubrobacteraceae bacterium | reverse complement strand
GGAGGGGCTGCTGGAGGCCGCACTCGAGCTGCTTCGCGCCGGGACGGGCGAGACGGGCACGCTGCTCGAGGGCGGCCGCCGGGAGATCCGGCGGCACGCGCTCGGCGAGGAGCGCCGCGCCTTCCTCGCGATCCTGGATCGGGTCCCGGAGCTGTGGCTAGCATGAGGCCCGAGCCCCCGATGGCGGGCATCACGGAATAGGCGGGCGACAGCCAAGTGCTCTACATCGTCACGGTGCACTACCGCTCGCCGCGGTGGATCGAGATCCAGCACCGCTACCTGCGCCGGCACATCGCCTCGCCGTTCCAGGTGTGGACCTCGCTGGAGGGCATCGAGGATTCGTATGGCCAGTACTTCGACCGCGTGCTCGAGCAGAAAGGCACCCACGCGGCCAAGCTCAACCACCTCGCGATGGAGGTCACCCACGAGGCTTCCGACGACGACCTGCTGATGTTCCTCGACGGCGACGCCTTCACCGTCGCCGACCCGATGCCGCTGATAGACGACGCCCTCGGGCGGGCTCCCCTGCTCGCCGTGCGCCGCGCCGAGAACGCCGAGGAGCCCCAGCCCCATCCCTGCTTCTGCGTCACAACGGTGGGGACATGGCGCTCGCTGCCCGGCGACTGGACCGCCGGTCCCGTCTGGGTCGGCGCGCACGGGAGGCCGACGAGCGACGTCGGCGGCAACCTGCTGCGCAAGCTCGAGCTGTCGCACACCCCCTGGGTGCAGGTGCTGCGCTCCAACCCCGACGGCATCGACCCCCTCCACTTCGCCGTCTACGGCGGCGTCGTATACCACCACGGCGCCGGGTTCCGGGTCGGCGAGCTCAGCCCCGCACACCGCGAGCTCGCCCCGGCGCCGCTGGCGGAGCCGCGACTCGCGCTGGCCAAGCCGCTCGTACGCCTGTACAGCGGCCTGCGCTGGCGGCGCTGGGAAAGGACCACCGGCGCCCGCCTGGCACGGGAATCCGAGCGCGTGTACCGCGAGATCGCCGCCGGCGGAGAGGACTGGTTGAGCGAGCTGTCCTGACCGCTCGCGGTTGATCGCTCGCGTTGGTCGCTCACGCCTGGCGTCGCTCGCGGGCGATCGCTCGCGGTCTATCGCCGGCGGGTGATCTCGTAGGTGAGCGCTTCGGAGACCGTGCCGCGCAGCCCGCGGGCTCGCACCACCACGCGCAGCGTCGCGGTCCCGCCCACCGAGAAGGCATGCAGCAGCACGTAGCTGCCGTCGGCCTGCACCCGGCTGCGCGCCACCGGACGCCACACTCCCTCCCGGTGGCGGCTCTCGCGTTGCAGGATCACACGCGCCCCGGGCAGCAGCGGCGTGACCGTCCCTCGGAAGGTGAGTTGTGCGGCCGTTCCTGCGGCGCGGGCACGGCGTGTGGCGAGCGGCAGTTGCGAGCCGGCCGCGGCCGGACCGCTCAGCGTCACCGCCGCCGACACGCCGACACGCACGCGGGGACTGCGTGCGCCGGCCGCCTCGGCCCAGAAGCCCGTGACCCCGGCCAGCCCGGCGGACGTGGTGAAGCTGAAATCGCCGGATGCGTCCGTGGTGGCGCTCCCCGCCTGCTCGGCTCCGGGCGTGCGGGCGGCGTGCTGCAGGATCGTCACGTTCTGCTGGGCGGCGGCCACCGGGTCCTTGCACGACAGCGTCCCGTTCAGCGTCACGGCTTCGCCGCTGCGGACCGAGGGGGCAGCGGGGCTCAGCGTGATCGAGCATCCGCCGGGCGGCGGGACTTCGTCGGGGGCGAGGCTCCCCGGAGGGGGTTCGGTGGCAGGGGGCTCGGTGGCAGGAGCTTCGGTGGCAGGAGCTTCGGTGGCAGGGGGTTCGACGGGGATTGCCCGTTCCCGCTGCCGGTGGGCCGCGCTGGCGGTCGCGCTGCCGGCGCACGCCAGCAGGATCGCGAGCCCCGCTACCGCTCGGGCTCGTGTGGGGCCGGGGCGTCCTGCGCGGCGGGAGCGTCTTTCGCGACCGGGCCGTGCTGCGCGGCGCAGGCGTCCTGCGCGGCGGCGGCGTCCTGCGCGGCGAGCGTGCACACGGGCCCATCGGCAACGGGGGGCGCGGGCTTGAAACCCGCGCCCGGCCGCAGGCCGGCGCCTACCGGTCCCGCGCGGCCAGCACCGCCTCGTATACGTCTTCGATGCGGCGGGCGATGACCTGCGGGTGATAGGCGGCCAGCGCCTCGCGGGCGGCGCCGGCCAGGCGCTCGCGCGCGGCGGGGTCCCCGTCCAGCTCACTCATCACGGCGGCGAGTCCCCGCTGGTCGCCCATCCGGAACAGGCGTCCCGTGCGACCGTCCTCGATCACGGCTGCCGGACCGCCCTGGTCGGGAGCGATCACCGCCAGCCCGGCGGCCATGCCCTCGAGCACCACCGTCCCGAACGGCTCCGGGATCGCGGACGCGTGCACGAGCACGTCGAGGCGCGCGAGCTCGGGCCACACGTCCTCCCGGAATCCGAGGAAGCGCACACGGTCGCCCAGGCCCAGCGCCTGCGCCAGCTCGTGCAGCGAGCGCTCGTACTCCTGCTCCCCGAACATCGCCGAGCCGATCAGGACCGCGGTCTCGCCGCCGTCCGGGAACGCCTGCGCGAACGCGCGCAGGAACAGGTCCTGGCCCTTCCAGGGGGCGATCCGGCCCAGCATCCCGAAGGTCGTGGCCGCCTGCGGATCGCGTGGGAGGGGGGACGGTTCGACAGACGCGGGGATCACCCAGCTGGCACCGGGGGCACAGCCGTCGAGCGTTGCCAGGGTGGCGTCGGAGTTGGCGATCACGGCGTCGGCCAGGCGCCGCACCTGGGCCCGCACCAGGCGAACCGCGGACCGCGGGATGTAGTCCTCGGCCACGCGGTCCCGGACGTGCCACACGACCGGAACGCCCGCCAGGCGTGCCGCCACGCTCCCGTACACGCCCGCCTTCAGGGAGTTGGTGTGCACCAGGTCCGGCGAGAGCGCGCGCAGGCGCCGCGCCAGCCGCAGGGTGTAGGCGGCAGTGCTCCACACGCTGCCGAGCGCGTCCGCCCCCGGCCGCACCTGCTCGCGGCGCAGGTCGCGCGCGGTGGGGGCGATCGGCATCACCTCGACCGACACCCCCTCCTTGACGAGCCGCTCCGCGAGCGGTCCGTCCTCGCCCAGGATCACGTGCGCGTTGACCCCCCGCAGGTGGGGCAGCAGGCGCCCGAGCTGGATCTCCCCGCCCGACAGCCTCGCCACGTGGTCCAGGTACACGACGCGGGTCCGCGGGTCGGGCCTGCGCGCGAGCAGCGAGCCGTACAGCGAGCGGTGGCGGTCGGCCACCGCCGCCCACGAGTGGTCCTCGGCGAAGGCGCGCGTGCGGTCGCGGCCCGGGAGCCGCCCGGCGGCCGCCTCCTGCAGGCGCAGCGCCAGCGCTCCCGCATCGCCGGGCGCGACCAGCAGCGAGCGGTCGAGCTCGAGCGCCGCCTCGGCCAGCCCGCCGACGTCGCTGACGACGCTCGGCGTGCCGCAGGCGGCAGCCTCCAGCACGACCAGCCCGTAACCCTCCAGGGCGACCGTGGGCACGACCGCCACGTCGGCCGCCCGGTAGGCATCGACGAGGGCCGCATCGCTGACTCGCCCCAGCACCCGCACGCGGCCGGCCAGCGGCGTGCGGGCCGCGCGCTGCTCGAGCTGCTCGCGCAGCGGTCCGTCGCCGATCACCACCAGCGTCGAGCCGTCGGGGAGCCGCGGGGCCAGCTCGGCCCAGGCGTCGAGCAGCACGTCGAGTCCCATCCGCGGGACCAGCCGTCGCGTGCATACCGCCACGAACGCCTCCGGTGCCAGCCCGAGAGCGGCCCGTGCCCGCCCGCGGTCGCCGGGGCAGAACAGCTCGAGGTCGACCCCCGGCGCCAGCACGTGCACGTTCCAGGGCCGCACGCGGTAGCGCTCGACGAGCACCCGCCGGAAGGCCGACGACAGGACCACGTGGGCGTCGATGCGGGCGTGCACGCGCCGCTCGAGGCCCGCACGCAGGCGGTGGCGCAGACGCGAGTCGTCGCCGGCGACGACGTTCTCGTCCGCCCACGGGCCCTGGAAGTGGAACACCTTGGGGATCCGTCGCGCACCGCCGAGCAGCAGCGGCGCGGCGGCGTACAGCGCGAAGTGGGCGTCGATCAGCTCGGCGTCGGGGAGGCGGCCCGACGCCGCCCGCCAGAAGCCGAGCAGCCGCCGCGGCAGCGCCGCCCGGGGGGTGGCGATCACGGACACCTGGGCGGGCGCGTCCTCGGCCGGCCCGATCACCACGCCGCGCGCGCCCTGGAGCTGCTCGAAGAGGGCCCGGTAGTAGCGGTTCAGGCCCCCCAGCGTGGCGGGAAACCAGCCCATCCCCAGCATCAGCACGCGCGGGTCGCGTCCGCTCGGCCCCTCGGCGTGGGGCTGCGGCGCCGGGGCGGTGTCGCTGGTCGTCTCCATCATGTTGCTCGTCCTTGCAAAATCCGGATGCGCGCCGTACTGTAGGAGGGCGGGCGTGCAGCGGGGGATTCGGGGTCTCCGGCGCGCCGACCGAGCAGCGCGGCGCTCTGCGCGGAGCGCCATCGACCACCTGCAGCCGAGACCAAAGCACGGATGCCTGACACCATCGACCTCAAGCAGCCGCACGCCGTCCATGCCCGCGGACACGTTTCCGCCGGGGTCTACAATGGCCCCACCCGCGAGGGCGAGAGATGACGGGCACAAACGGAACCTCGGGCGCGAACGGCAATGGGAGCCCCGCAGCGGCTGAGCGCCGCGGAGCCGCGCTCGTCGCGGAGGGGGCTCGCGATGCCTTCCGCAGGCTCACCGAGCGTCCCGCCGACCTGCTGCGGTTCGCCACCGCCGGCTCCGTGGACGACGGCAAGAGCACCCTCATCGGTCGCCTGCTGTACGACAGCAAACAGGTGCTCACCGACCAGCTGGCCCACGTCGAGCAGACGAGCCAGCGGATGGGCCACGACTTCCTCGACCTGTCGCTCCTGACCGACGGCCTGCGCGCCGAGCGTGAGCAGGGGATCACCATCGACGTGGCCTACCGCTACTTCGCGACGGCCCAGCGCAGGTTCATCATCGCCGACACCCCCGGCCACGAGCAGTACACGCGCAACATGGTGACGGGGGCCTCCACGGCCGACCTGGCGATCGTGCTGGTCGATGCACGAAAGGGCGTAGTGGCGCAGTCGAAGCGCCACGCCTTCATCAGCTCGATGCTCGGGATCCCACACATCGTGGTGTGCGTCAACAAGATGGACCTGGTCGACTACGACGAGGGCGTGTTCGACACGATCGTGGAGGAGTTCGACCGCTTCGCCGCGCGCCTGGAGATGCCGGACGTGACGTTCATCCCGATCTCCGCCCTGCTCGGTGACAACGTGGTCGAGCGCTCCGAGGCGATGCCCTGGTACCAGGGCCCGCCGCTGCTGTACCACCTCGAGCACGTGCACATCGCCTCCGACCGCAACCTGATCGACGTGCGCTTCCCCGTGCAGTGGGTGATACGCCCGCCGGCGAGCAGCGGGATCGACTACCGGGCCTACGCCGGCCAGGTCGCCGGGGGCGTGATCCGCCCGGGCGACGACGTGGTCGTGCTGCCGAGCGGCCAGCACTCGACGGTGGAGGGCATCGACACCTTCGACGGCCCAGTGCAGGAGGCGTTCCCGGCGATGTCGGTGGCGATCCGGCTGGCCGACGACATCGACGTGTCGCGCGGCAGCACGATCGTTCGCAAGCAGAACCAGCCGACGGTCTCCAACAGCTTCGAGTGCCTGCTGTGCTGGATGTCGGAGGAGCCCCTGAGCCCGCAACGCCGCTACACGGTCAAGCACACGACCAGCGCGGCGATGCTCGCCGGCGTCGAGGTTCGCTACCGCATCGACGTCGAGACCCTGCACCGCGACGAGACCGCCGAGACGCTGCACCTCAACGACCTCGCACGCGTCCACCTGCGCCTCAGCTCCCCGCTCGTGTTCGACTCCTACCGGCGCAACCGGCTCACGGGCAGCCTGATCGTGATCGACGAGGCGACCAACGAAACGGTCGCGGCAGGCGTGATCCTCGACACCGAGGTGGAAGGCCCGGCGGCCACCACCAAGACGGAGCGCAGTCCCAATGTCCGCTGGCAGGGCTCCCGGATGACCCGCCAGCGGCGCTGGACGATGCTCGGCCACAATGGCGCCACCGTCTGGTTCACCGGCCTCCCGGGCGCCGGCAAGTCGACGGTTGCCTCGGCCGTAGAGGAGCGGTTGATCGCGGCCGGCCTGCCCGCCTTCCTACTCGACGGGGACAACCTCCGCCACGGCCTCAACGGCGACCTCGGCTTCGACGAGGAGGCGCGCCGCGAGAACGTGCGCCGCACCTCCCACGTGGCGAAACTGATCGCGGAGTCCGGCACGATCGCGCTCGTCAGCCTCGTGAGCCCGTACGCCGCCGACCGGCAGTCGGCCGCCGCCATGCACGGAGACGCCGAGCTCGGCTTCCTCGAAGTGTTCCTCAGCGCATCGCTGGAGCTCTGCCAGGAGCGCGACCCGAAGGGCCTCTACGCCCGGGCGCGGTCCGGCGAACTCGCCGGGATGACCGGCGTGGGCGCCCCCTACGAGATCCCCGCCGAGCCGGACCTCGTGCTCTGCAGCCACACCGAATCGGTCGAGGAAGAGGTCGACCGGGTGATCGAGCTGCTGGCGGAGCGGGGCCTGATCCCGCCGGCCTCCCGGTAGACGCCCGCGCGGACCGCCCGCGCGCTCAGTGGTTGCTGTGCTTGCCCGGCGCGGCCTTCAGCGTGACGGCCGGGCTGCCGCCCGACTGCAGGGCCTTGCCGCGCAGGGCGACGTAGGCGCGGTAGTGGCCGCTGTGGACCACCTTCACGACGACGCTGAAGCGCGAGCTCGTACGGCTGGCTTTCTTCGCGATCGTGCTGAACTGCGTCACGAAGCGGCTGGTGCGTTCGGAGTTCTTTTCGGTGTTCCCGGGACGGGCCGCTTTGCTGAGCTGGATCAGCACGTGGGCGCCGGTCACAGAGGGGCTGATCGTGCCGTACAGGCGCACCAGCCCGGGCGCGGAGCTGTGATGCACCCTCAGCGTCACCACGGGCGTCACCTGCTGCTTGACGACGCCGCTGATCTGGGGTTTGGGTCCGGTGGTGATGATGCGGAACTCGGCGCTCGTGTCCAACGAGGACACACGGAAGCTGAACCCGCCCGCGGAGGTCGTGGCGACGGGTTCGGACACCGTGCTGAATTCCGAGAGGTAGGGAAACGGCGTCTCCTGCAGCACGACAGAGGCGCCGGCGGCGCCGTTGCCGGTCACCGTGCCGCTGAGCGTGAATCCGTGGCGATACTGGATCGATTCCAGCGATTTCGGCAGGTGGAACTTCAGCTTGATCGACTTCGAGCCGAACACCTTGTCCTTGCCCACCCTCGCCAGGCCGGCGGACGCGCCGTTGTAGCCGACGATGCGGTAGTGGTAGCCGGGGTGGAGCCCGCCGGTGATCTGGCCGACCTTCACGCGCGTGTTGGAGGCGGGCAGGATCGCCGGCGTGGTCTGTGACCCGTAGCTGGTGGTGGGGCCGAACTGGAAGAAATACGTCGTCGGCAGGCCGTGGGGGTAGACGGTCCCCTCGAGCTCGGCGGTCGTGCCACGCACGTGGCTGACGCCGCCGGTCGTGACCTGGGGGGGACCTGTGGAGGCCGCCAGCGCGGACGGCAGCCACGACGCGAGCGCCACAGCCGCGATCCCCGCCACCACGGCACCGCCGGTGCCCAGTCTCGGCCGCGGGCGTCGGCGCCGATCACGGCGATGGGGGTGGTTGGGTGTGGCGGTCATCCTCGGGCGGGCGCTCTCAGCTTCGGCACGACGTGCCGCACCCTGATGGAACACGCCCCCGCTGTCAACGATGCGCTCCGCCGCGGGGGCCCATGTATCGTCCTTCACAATTTGATCACGCCGACGAGTGGCGTGCGTCGGACCATAGGGATCCAAGGAGCCACGGGCGCCGATAGCTGCGGGCGCCCTGCATCAACCGACCAAGGGCGCGCGTCCTGTCCACCGAACCGTCCACCGAACCGATCGCACGCGAGGCCGAGGCCGCGCCGGACACGGGCGCCCGCTGCAGTTCGTGCAACGCCCCGATCGCCTCCGACCAGCGCTACTGCCTGGAGTGCGGGGAACGGCTCGCCCCGATCAGCGGCTTCCTGCTCGGGCGCCGTTCCGAGGGGGCACCGGACCAGCCGCCCGGCACACCGGCGACGCCGCCCGGAACGCCACCCGCATCGGATTCCAAGGGCGCTCCGCGGAGCAACCTCCTGGGAGTGCTGGCCGGCGTGGGGGTGCTGTTGCTCGCGATGGGGGTCGGCGTGCTCATCGGGCGGGCCGGCAACTCCAAGCAGGCGCCGGCGAGGGCGCAGGTGATCACCGAGGTGGCTCCGGCAGCCGGCACCGCTGGTAGCGCCACCGAAGCGACGTTCGCGAGCGACTGGCCGGCCTCGCGCACCGGCTACACGGTGCAGCTCAGCACGCTCCCCACGACCAGCACGGTGGCGGCCATCCAGGCGGCCAAGACGGCTGCGACCGCAAAGGGCGCGCCGGCCGTCGGCGCGCTGGATTCGAGCGAATTCTCAAGCCTCCCGTCCGGCAGCTATGTCGTCTACTCGGGGGTGTTCCACACCAGCGGACAGGCGGGCAAGGCGCTCGCGCATCTGCGCGGCAAGTTCTCCGGCGCGAAGGTCATCCACGTCTCGAGTGGCTCGGGAGGGAAAGGCGGCGGTGGCTCCGGCGGGGGCTCGGGCGGCGGCTCCTCGCACGGCAACTCGAGCCTGAGCCATCCGGCGCCGCCGAGCGTGCTCAAGCATCTCAAGGGCAAGGGCAAGAGCTATGTCGAAGCCTCAAAGAACCTGCCCGACGTGGTCGAAACGGGATGAGCCCGGCGACGGGCCTGGAGAGCTAGGCGAATGGGCCCCCTGCGCGAATCGATGGACGCCCGCCTAGCGCTCGAGCGAAGGCGCGAGGCGCTCGCCCAAGAGGTCGCGGAGCTGCACTGGGACCTCGGCGGCCTGACATACGAGATGGCGATCCGCGACCACTTTCGCGTGGACGTGCTCGTGCGCCGAGCGGCGGTGCTGCAGGAGCGCGACGCCGAGCTCGCGGAGGTGGAGCGGCTGCTCAGCTCGCCCGAGAGCCTGAGCGGCGCGCGCTGTCCGTCGTGCTCGGCACCCCACAGCCGCGGGGCGCAGTTCTGCTGGCAGTGCGGCGGGCGGCTGATGGAGGAACTCCCGAGCCGCTTCGGGGAGCAGTCCCAGAACGGACTGTGAGCCGTCTCCCGCGACCCACCCTCGACGGCGTACGGCTGCCGTCGCGCAAGGTGATGGCAGTGCTCGCGCTGGTGTTCCTCGGCTTCGGGGTTCTGATCGGCAGGGCGGCACGGAACTCCGTCCAGCAGGCCGCCCTGGCCGACGCGACGCCGCCCGTGAAGGTGATCGTCGCGCCGCACCCGGCAGCGCCGGCGCCCGGCGCCGCGGTGCCCGAACCGGAACACGCGCCCGCGGCCGAAGAAGCGCCCACCCCGGCGGCCCCCGCACCTGTCGCCCCGGTTCACACGAGCGCGGGCTCCCCGCCTGCGCCGGCGCATGCTCCGGCTCCCAAGCCCGCGCCCAAGGAGGCCCCCAAGACGCTCCCGCCGATCAAGCACGTGTTCGTGGTCGTCCTGTCCGATCAACCGTACGCCGCCGTGTTCGGCCCGGAATCGAAGGCCCCCTACCTCGTCCGTCAGCTCGAGCCCAAGGGCGCGCTGCTTTCGCGCTACGACGCAGTCGCCCACCAGGAGCTGCCCGACGAGATCGCGCTCATCAGCGGACAGGGACCGACGCCCGAGACGGCCGCCGACTGTCCCTCGTACACGCCGATCGAACCGGCTAGCACGGGCGCCGACGGCCAGGTGCTCGGTACGGGATGCGTGTACCCGGCTTCCACACCCACGCTCCCGGGCGAGCTGGAAGTACACCATCTCCGCTGGCGCGCCTACCTGGAAGGGATGGCGGAAGGGTCTGCTTCCGTGCCCTCCTGCGCCCACCCGGCCCTCGGGCAGCCCGACCCCACCACACCCCCGGCCGCTGCCGAACAGGGCGCAGGCGCCCCATCGCCCTCCGCATCGGGGCCATACGCCACCTACCGCAACCCGTTCGCATACTTTCAGGCGCTCACCGCCTCCGGCGCCTGCGCCGGCGCCGAGGGCGGCATCGGCCAACTCAAGAGCGACCTCGCCAAGCCGGCAAAGACCCCGAGCCTGTCGTATGTCGTCCCCGGCCTTTGCCACAACGCCGCTTCAAGCCCCTGCGCACCCGGAGCGGCGGCGGGGCCCGCGGATGCTGAATCCTTCCTGCGGCGGGTCGTGCCCGAGATCCTTGCGTCGAGCGCCTATAAGCAGAGCGGACTGCTCGTGATCACGACCGACGAGGCTCCCCCAGAGGGCGCGTTCGGAGACTCAAGCTCGTGCTGCGGCCAGCCGCGTTTCCCCAACATGGGAGCGCTCGGGCTCGGCCCCGGTGGTCAGCCGCGCGGCGGCGGGGCGGTCGGCGCGCTGCTGCTGTCCCCGTTCATCAAAGGGCCCGCGAGCAGCGTCGAAGCCTACAACCACTTCTCGCTGCTGGCCACGATCGAGGACGCGCTGGGCGTCAAGCGGCTCGGCTACGCCGGCCTCTCGACGGTGACGCCGTTCGCGCCCTCGATCTTCAACGCACGCGGGTAGGACACCTCCCCCAGCGTCACCGCCCTGCGCCTGGGGCTCTCGCGGGCGAGCAGCGACTCGAGCGCGAGCATCTCACGGGGGCGCTGCAGCGTGCGGGGATGCAGGTCCACACGCAGGGCGTTCCCGGCGAGCCGTCCGCCGGCACGGATCAGCGACGGCGCCAGGACGTCGCCGAGGCGGCCTCGGGAGCTCGCTCCCCACGCCGGTGCCAGTCCGCTGTCGAGCGAGTCCAGCGGCGCCGGGCCGGCGGCACAGGACCGCACGTGCAGCAGCGTCGCCCACCAGCGAAAGCGCAGCGGCAGCACGCGCAGCAGCTCCCGGGTGTAGGTGTAGCCGGGGGCGACGAAGCCGTCCGGCTCGCTGCCGGCGAGCTTGAGCACGCGCCAGCCGGCGTCGACCGCACGGCGGGCCTCGCGCTCGTCCAGGCCGGAGAACTCGTTGCGGCGGCGGCCGAGACCGCGCAGCCCGCGGCCGGCCGGGGGGCTGGCGCCCAGGCGATCGTGGAGGAAGCCGTGCTGCGCGATCGAGTCGCCGGCCTCGCGCCGCTCGCGCAGCCAGGCGCTCATCCCGGGGGAGCGCTCGCCGAGCGGGTGCAGGTCGCGGGCGGGGATCACCAGCAGCGTGACGCGGTCGACACCGTGGTCGTCGAGCCAATCCCGGATCAGCGCGCAGCGCTCCCAGGTGGCGGGCTCGACGTCGTGGAGCGAGACCGCGATCACCCCCTTCGGATCCGTCCTGCGGGACATGACTAAACGGTTCAACGCAAAGAGCGTTCTTTTGTGACCAACCCGCGACGATCCCGTGAACTCCTTGTGAAGATCCTCACGAGCGCCGCTCGGTTGCCTGCTGATGGCGTGGGCGCCAGCCAATAAGCTGCGCGGCGATGACGTTCGCCGCGACCACGACGTTCGCCGCGGCGGTGATGGGCTCGGCGCTGACCTACTTCCAGGCGGTCGTGCTCGGGGTCCTGCAGGGCATCACCGAGCTGTTCCCCGTCTCGAGCCTCGGCCACACCGTCCTGTTCCCGACCCTCTTCGGCTGGAACGAGCTGGTCAAGGCGCAGTCCCAGGACGAGTCCTTCTGGCTGGCGTTCGTGGTCATGCTGCACGTCGGGAGCGCCCTGGGGCTGCTGTTCTACTACCGCCACGCGTGGGTCGAAATCGTGGGGGCGTTCTTCAACACGCTGCGCACCCGCCGCGCGCGCACGCCGAACGAGCGCCTCGCGTGGCTGATCATCATCGCGAGCATCCCCGCCGGTGTGATCGCGCTGATCTTCGAGCACCAGCTGCGCACGCTCACCGCCAAGCCCGAGGTCGCCGCGATCTTCCTGATGGTCAACGGCCTGCTGCTCCTGCTCGCGGAGCGCTTCAGGCGCAAAGCCGAGGTGCGCGAACTAGCGATCCGCGAGGGGGCCAAGCCCGACGGCGGGCGCGAACTCGACACGCTCGAATATCCGGAGGCGTTCGTGATCGGGACCGCCCAGTCGGCGGCGCTGGTGGCCGGGATCAGCCGTGACGGGATCACGATGGGAGCCGGCCTGGGAAGGGGGCTCGACCACAGCGACTCCGCGCGCTTCGCCTTCCTGCTCGCCACGCCGATCATCCTCGCGGCGGGGATCTTCAAGCTGCCTGACCTGCTCGGGCACCTCGGCAACGGGATCCGCGGCCAGGCGCTGGTGGCGTCCATCACCGCGGCCATCACGGCGGTCTTCACGGTCGCCTTCCTGGTGCGCTGGTTCAAAACCCGGACGCTGGTCCCGTTCGCCATCTACGGCCTGGTGTTCGGCGGCGCGATGGTCATCTACACCACGACCTGAGGTGGACAGCCCCGACGAGAGCCGCGCCAGCCAGCTGGCCTCCGGCGGCTCCTCCCACGAGGAGATCATCGACGCCGCCCTCGCGGCCGCCCACCCGCAGCAGGGCCTGCGCTGGCTGGACGTGGGGTGCGGGCGCGGCGATCTGCTGCGGCGCGTGCGCGACGAGTGGGCTCCCGCGGCCCTGCGGGGGATCGACACGCTGGACTGGCTCGACGAGGACCTGCGCGGGGACGTCGCATTCGAGGTGCGCCCGGCGGAGGAGCTCGCCGGTGGGCCTGCGGCCGACCGCGTGCTGCTGATCGAGGTGATCGAGCACCTCGAGGCGCCCTGGAGCGCCCTCCGCGCTGCCGCCCGGGTGCTCGCGCCGGACGGTTGGCTGGTGCTCACGACCCCCAATCTCTCGACCCTGCGCCACCGCCTGGAGCTGGCCACGAAGGGCACGCTCACGAGCTTCCGCCCGGGCTACGACCCCCATCTCTCGCCCGCGCTGCCGCACGTCAGCGCGCGCGTCCTCGGGGAGGAGGGCCTCGAGGTCCAGCCGCCGGCGTACGCGGGCGCCGACGTGATCTCGTTCAGCAAGGGTCGCGCGTGGCCGCAGGCGCTGCGCCGTCGCTACCCTCGGCTTGGGTCCGTGTCGGTGATCCTCGCGGCCCACAGACCCCCCGCCTGAGCCCGGCCCGCGGCTCGCGCGGCCCCAGCCCCGGTCCGCCCGCCGGTCGCCGACGGCGCGGCTGGGCATCATTGAAGTCAACGTGCCCGTGCCAAAAGCCCCCCAGAAGATGTTCGAGACCCGCAGCCAGGCCTGGCGGGACGTCGGCCTGATCCGTCAGCTCGACCGCCGCGCGGTCAAACGCGCACGTGTCGAGGTGGCGCTGCTCGTGCCGCTGTTCGTGGCCGTGGTCGTGTTCTACGACAACCGCGTGAGTCTGCTCGGCACCACCGAGGCGGCCCACCACGGCCATCCGGCCCACAAGGTTCTCGAACCGCCGCTCGAAACGATCGTGACGGTGATCGTGGTGGTCGCCCTCGTGATCCTCGGCTGGGCGATCGCCCGCGCGCTCGGTCGCGTGCTGGGCCCGCCGCTGTTCCGGCGGCTGGACCCCGCGACGGCCGGGACCGTCGGCTTCCTCGTGCGTCTCGTGACGATCCTCGTGGCTGTGATCGTGGCGCTGCGGGTGGCGGGCATCGACGCCCACTCGCTGGCCCTGGGGGGCGCGTTCACAGCCGTGATCGTGGGGCTCGCGGCGCAGCAGACGCTCGGGAACCTGTTCGCCGGCACCGTGCTGCTCAGCGCCCGCCCATTCCGCGTCGGCGAGCGGGTGCGGCTGCAGGGCGGGCCGCTCGCGGGCACGCTCGAGGGGACCGTCAGCTCGCTGGGCCTGCTGTACACGACCTTCGCGACCGGCGAGGACTCGGTCATGGTCCCCAACAGCGTGGTCCTGAACGTGGCCGTGCTGCCCCTGCGCGAGCCCGAGGGCGTCGACCTGCGGGCGCGCCTGCGCGCCGGCATGACCCCCGGGGACCTGCAGGAGATCCTCGAGCGCGAGCTGCAGACGCCGCTGCGCGACGCCCCCCGCATCACGCTCGAGGAACTCGACGGGGACGAGGTCGTGGTGCAGATCTCGGCGACGCCGCGGGTGGCGGCACAGGGCCGCGAGCTGGCCAGCGAGCTGCTCGAGATCGTGTCCCGTCAGACGCGATCGTCCGCGGCGACGCTGTAGCGCAGGAACAACCACGAGCTCTCGCGCAGCACACCGGTCAGCTCCATGCGGGCGGGCGGCTCGAGCTCGGCTCCGGCGAGGATCCTGAGCGCCTCCCCGGCCATCGGCTCCCCGCCCGCGAGCAGCGGCGAGAGCGACAGGAACAGCTCGTCGATGAGGCTCTCGCCCATCAGCTCGCGCGCCAGGTGCGGGCCGCCCTCGCACAGCAGCGTGCGCACGTCGTGCCGCGAGCGCAGCTCCGCCAGTGCCACGGACAGGTCGAGCTGACCTTCGCGTGAGCCACGCAGGTAGGACACCTCGGCGGCGACCGGCGGCAGACTCGCCTGCGAGCTCGTCGCCACCACCACCCGCGCGGCCTCGGTCTGCAGCAGGCCGATGTCGTCGGGCAGCTCGAGCCTTCCGGACACGATGCACGCCAGCGGCTCCTCGGTCATGCCCCGGGCCAGGCGCTCCTCGCGCACGGCGCCGTCGCGGATCATGCGTCCGTAACGCTCGGCCCGGATCGTGCCCGCCCCAACCATCACGCCGTCCACGGCGGCGCGCAGGGCGTGGAACAGCTGCTGGTCGGCGCGCGAGCTGATCGGACCCGAATGTCCCGCCAGCGTCGCCCGGCCGTCGAGCGTACTGACCATGTTGAGCATCACGTGCGGGCGCGGGCGCTCGTCGCCCGGGCGCTCCCAGAGCCCCATCCAGTGCACCAGCTCGGCGATCGGGGCCGGCGGTCCGGGTGGGAACACGCGCTCGAGCCTCTGCGCAGCGTCCCCGGCCGGCGCCGAGGCCGGCTGGGCGCCTTCTGCGGAGGGCTGCTCGGCTGACATCCAACAGCAGCCTAGAGGCCCGTACAGCCCGCGCGACGCCGCGCGCCGGCGTCCACGCGCTCAACACTTCGACAACATCGCAGCGTGGCGACGTGCTACGGTCACGGCGAATAATCGGACCTCAAAGGTCCGGCCAAAGCAGTGCAAGCGCTCGCAGGTCGAAGCTCGAACAGCATCCTCCGCGTAGCAGCACGCACATACCCGTGGAGGAGTCCGCACAATGCCAACCGGCACCGTCAAGTGGTTCAGCGACGACAAGGGGTTCGGTTTCATCACCCCCGACGACGGCGACAAGGACCTGTTCGTACATCACACCGGAATCAACGGCGAGGGTTACCGCTCGCTGCAGGAGGGCTCAAAGGTCTCCTATGACCCGGAGCAGGGCGAGAAGGGCCCCAAGGCCGTGAACGTCCAGCCGATCTAGGCCGGCAGGTCAGTCAGATCAGAACCTGGGAGGGCTCGCCGCGGCGGGCCCTCGACTTTTTCGGGCCGGTTTCGCCGGCTCGCACCAGCGGATGAGCGGCGAGGCGACCAGCATCAAACTGCGCCGGCCGGGGCCGCCCGCCCGTTCGGCAAGGCTCGGCCCGCTCCGTCGTCGCGCCCGCGGCCGCGCCGTGGGCACGCGCCTCGACGTGCGTGTGGCGGGAGTCGCGCTCGGCGCGATCGTCGCGCTCAGCCTGTTCATCGTGCTGATCACGGCCAACCGGCCGAGCCTGCTGGCCCCCACCACCCACACCGGCTTCTACCCGCGCTGGATGTCCGGGCCACTCGGCGGTCTGCTGCCCGGGCTGACGAGCAACAGCACCACCCTGCGCTTCATGTTCACGGGCGCGATCGTGGTGATGTTCCTCGCGTACGTGTGGGTGCTGCGGTGCTCTCCGCGGGTCCCCGTGGGATGGGTGGTGACGGCGATCCTGCTCGTCCACGCGATCTTCCTGATCTCGCCGCCGCTGGCCCTCACCGACATGTTCAACTACATCAACTACGGGCGCATGGAGGTGGTGCACCACCTCAACCCCTACACCACGATCCCCGTGCTCGAGCCGCACAGCGATCCCAGCTATGCGCTCAGCAACTGGCACGAGCTGCTCAGCCCGTACGGCCCGCTGTTCACGCTGCTGACGTTCGCGGTCGTGCCGCTGGGCGTGGCGGCGTCCTTCTGGACCCTGAAGGGGATCCTGGTGGCGGCCAGCCTGGCGATCATCCTGCTCGTCTGGAAGTGCGCCAAGCTGCTCGGCCGCGAGCCGGTCGGCGCGATCGTGCTGGTCGGGCTCAACCCGATCGTGCTCGTGTGGGGGCTCGGGGCCGGCCACAACGACTTCCTGATGATCCTCTGCATCATGGTCGGCTTCTACCTGCTGCTGCTGAGCCGGGCCTTCGAGGAGACCGAAGAGACCCTGCCACGCCTGTCGCGGCCCTCAGACGTGCTCCCGCGTCTGGCCCGGCTGCCGGACGCCGCCCGCCACTGGCTGCTGCCGCTGTCGGCCGCCCAGATCGGCGCCGGCGCCGCCTTCGTGGTGGCGGCCGGCATCAAGGCCTCGGGCGCCGTGCTGATCCCGGTCGTGCTCGCGGGGCTGCTGCGGACCCCGAGGGCCTTCGTGCAGGTGCTGTTGGGGATGGTGTTCACGGCCGCCGTGGTGGCGTTCTCGAGCCTGCTCGCGTTCGGCCTGCACATTCCCGACCTCAGCACCCAGGGGTCGCTCGTGACCGGCGAGAGCGTGCCCAACCTGATCGGGCTGGCGATCGGCGCCGGGGGCGAGACCGAAGCCCTGCGTAAGGTGCTGGTCGCGGTGCTGCTCGCGGCGATCGTGGGCTGCTGCTGGCTGGCCTACAAGCGGCGCGCGACGATCACCGCCGCCGGCTGGGCGAGCGTCGCGCTGCTGGTCACGCTCAGCTGGGTGCTGCCGTGGTACGTGCTGTGGGTGCTGCCGATGGCAGCCCTCTCGAGCTCGATCTGGCTGCGCCGGGTGAGCCTGCTGCTCGGCGTGTACCTGATCATCGCGTGGGCGCCCGTCAGCGGCCTGCTGTGGGACGCGATCCACTTCTATCCGGAACGCACCCCGCTGGGACGCCTGCACCAGCGCGCCGTCAGGGAGCTGTTGAACTGAGGCTGCTGGTGGTGAGCCACCCGGCGGTGGTGGGGGTCAACCAGGAGCCCTATCGCGAACTCGCCGCCCGCGGCTGGGAGGTGAGCCTGGTGGTGCCGTCGCGATGGCGCCACGCGTTCGCGAGCGGAACCGTCCGCCCCCACGCGATCGAGGGCCTCGAAGGGACGCTCCGGCCCCTGCCCGTGGCGCTGGCCGGAAGTCCCCAGCGCCACTTCTACCTGGCACGCTGCGGCCGGCTGATCGCCCGCGAGAGGCCCGATGTGGTGTTTCTGGAGGAGGAGTCGTTCTCGCTGGCGGCGAGCCAGTGGGGGCGCGCCTGCGGGGCCCGAGCAGTGCCCTTCGGGGTCCAATGCGCCGAGAACATCGACCGCCCGCTCCCGGCGCCGGTGCGCGCGATGCGCACACGCGTGCTCGCGCGCGCGGCGTTCGTGGCAACGCGCTCCAACAGCGCGGCGGAGCTCGCTCGCGCCTGGGGGGCGCGGGGCGAGGTGCGCTTCACACCCCACGCGATCCCCACCTGGTCGTCGCTGCCGCCGCCGCGCAGCTCCCCGTCGCCGGAGCCGGAGCGGCGACCGTTCACGATCGGCTATGCGGGCAGGCTCACCGCGAGCAAGGGGCTGCCCGACCTGCTCGAAGCCGTACGCACGATGTCCGCGCCCGTCGAGCTGCTGCTGGTCGGTGACGGTGAGCTGCGAGCAGAGTTGGAGGGCCAGGAGATCCCCGGCTCGCGCGTACGCGTGCTGACCGGAGTCGCGCACGAGCAGATGGCGGACGCCTATGCGCTCATGGACGTGCTCGTGCTGCCCTCGCGCACGACGCCCACCTGGAAGGAGCAGTTCGGGCGGGTGATCGTCGAGGCGCTGTCACGGGGCGTGCCGGTGGTCGGGTCGGACTCGGGGGAGATCCCCTGGCTGGTCGAGCTGACCGGAGGCGGGCTCGTGTTTGCGGAGGGCGACGCCGCCGCGCTGGCGGCACGCCTGACCCGCCTGCGCGAGGAGCCGGCGCTGAGAGCCGAGCTCGCCGAGCGCGGCCGGCGGGCCTGCGAGGAGCACTTCTCGCTGCGCGCGACGACCGATGTACTCGAAGGGCTGTTGCGCAACGCAGCAGCCGGGGCGTCCTCCGATGCCGGGGCGGCCGAGGCGGCCGACCCGACGCACTAGCGTCGCCTCTGCCCGCTAGACCTCGCCGCTGGGCGGGCGCCGGCCCAGCTTGCGCTCGGCGGTGAGGCGCTTGTCCGCCAGCCTGCGCTCCCGTGCCGCGCCAGTGGGCTTGGTCGGGCGGCGCGCACGCGGCTGGTGCAGGGCCTCCGCGATGCGGGCGGCGAGGCGCTCCAGCGCGAGCTCGCGGTTGCGGGCCTGCGAGCGGCCGTCCTGGGCCACGGCCGTGACCCGCGGCCCGGCGCGACGCAGCAGGCGTCCGCGCTGGGAGTCGCTCAACGCGCGCGAGGCGTCCACGTCGAACACGGCTTCCACCCGGGAGGCGGTCACGTTCGCGTGCTGTCCGCCGGGGCCGGAGGAACGGCTGGTGCGAACCGTCACCTCCTCGGAGGGGATCGTCAGCCGCGAATGGACGCGCAGCCCGCCCCGCTGCGCCCCGGGCACGTTCGCCTCAAGCCCCGGCCGGTCCCGCGCCGCGCATGCGCTCCGGCTCACCCTCCGGCATGCGCCCGTCGCGACCGACGTAGCCGTCCTTGCCGCCGGCGCACAGGTACACGGCGTCCTCGTCGCCGACGTTGCGGATCTGGCGCGCGGTGGCGGCGTCGACCCGCGCCAGGCCGCCCTCCCCGAGCGCGATCGTGGAGCCGTCTCCGAAGACCATCTCGATCGCCCCCCGGTGGACGAAGTACAGCTCCTCCTGGGTGTCGTGGTAGTGGAACCCGGTTTCGGCGCCGGCGGGCAGCACCAGGGCGTTGACGCCGAAGGCGTTGACGTCGAGCGCCCGGCGGACCTTGCGGAAGCCTGGGCCGTCGCCGAGGTCCTCCAGGTCGCAGGCCGCCCATCCGTCGCCCCTCTTGACGGCGGGGTAGTCGCTCGACGCCTCCATCTGCCCTCCTCGGTCTAGTGGTCGGCCACCCGGCCCCCGTCGGGGACCAGCGCGCGGCCCTCCTGCGCCCAGCGCAGCAGCCCGCCGGCCATGGAGTATGCCTCGTAGCCCGAAGCCCGGAAGGCCTGGGCGGCCATCACCGAGCGGGACCCCACGCGGCAGTAGAACACCAACGCCCGCCCCGGCTCGAGCGTCCCCGCCTGCGAGGTAAGCGCCGTGAGCTCGATGTGGCGGGAATCGGGGATGTGCCCGGCCTCGTGCTCGTAGGGCTCGCGCACGTCCACGAGCTGCAGGGCGGGGTCATGCGCCAGCCGCTCTGCCACGGCCGAGGGCTCCAGCTCGATGTCCTCCGGGGCGCCCACTGTGGGCCCGAGGCTAGCGGGCGCGCCGGTGCCGTCCCCGCGGGCGCCGCGGTGCCGTCCCCGCGGGCGCCGCGGTGCCGTCTCCGCCGGGCGCGGCGGGCTGGGCTTGCCACTAGGATCAGTGGACTGGCATGCAGGCGGTGGGCGACCTCTACACGATCCCCCAGGAGAACCTCGACTTCTGCGCGATGATCGGCCAGCTCGCGCGCGAGCGGATCGCGCCGCGCTCGGCCGACATCGACGAGCGGGCCGAATATCCGTGGGACATCCGCAAGCTGCTGTCCGAGCAGGACGTGCTCGGGCTGCCCTTCCCGGTCGAGTACGGGGGCACGGGCACGGGCACGCTGATGCTCAACATGGCCGTCGAGGAGCTGGCCAAGGTCGACGCCTCCTGCGCGCTGATCCTGATGGTGCAGGAGCTCGGCACGCTGCCCCTGCAGCTGTACGGCTCCGACGAGCTCAAGGACCGCTGGCTGCCCCGCTGCGCCACGGGGGAGCTGTCGCCGGCGTTCGCGCTGTCCGAGCCCGAGGCCGGCTCCGATCCCGCCGGCATGAAGACGACGGCCGTCAAGGACGGCTCCGAGTGGGTCATCAACGGGACCAAGAACTGGATCTCGAACCTCGGGATCGCCGACTTCTACATCACCTTCGCGGTCACCGACCGCGAGAGCAGGCGGATGACCGCCTTCCTGGTGGAGGCCGACCGCCCCGGTTTCAGCGTCGGCAAGCTCGAGCACAAGCTCGGGATCCGCGCCTCGCCCACGGGCCAGCCGATCTACGAGGACGTCCGTGTCCCCGAGGAGAACGTGATCGGCGAGGTCGGCAGGGGACTGTCGGTTGCCCTCGGAACGCTCGAGCGCACCCGCCTCGGCGCGGCCGCCCAGGCCGTCGGGATCGCCCAGGGGGCGACCGACTACGCCGTCGGCTACGCGCGCGAGCGGCGCCAGTTCGGGCAGCCGATCAACGAGTTCCAGGGCATCCAGTTCAAGCTGGCGGACATGGAAACCCGCACCGCGGCGGCCCGCGAGCTGCTGTACAAGGCGTGCGCGATGGCCGACCAGGGCCATCCGCAACGGGCCAAGTACTCCTCGATGGCGAAGGTGTTCTGCTCGGACACGGCGATGTCCGTGACCGTTGACGCCGTGCAGGTCCTCGGGGGCTACGGTTACGTCAAGGAGTACCCCGTCGAGCGGATGATGCGCGACGCCAAGATCACCCAGATCTACGAGGGCACGAACGAGATCCAGCGGCTCGTGATCGCTCGTACCCTGAAATAGCCGGTCAACCGCACATGCGCTCGTCCAAGCCACCAACTCCCTCGAGCCCCTTCAGGCGCGTGGGGGTGGCCGCGATCATCGCCATGTCGCTCGGGCTGGTGGTGCTCGTCGTCGGCCAGGGCTTCAGCTCGATCGGCGTCGTGAGGGCGCTCGAGGACATCGCCCTGGGTGTGCTGCTGGCCGCGGTGCTGATGGGGGCGGTAGCGTTCGTGGCGGTGAGGATGGCCGGCTGGCGGGACCCCGAGTCGGAGACCGAGTTCGACGAAATCGTCCGCAACGCCGAGCTGCTCGCGCGTGAAGGCCTCGCCGTCGACCCCGAGGAAACCGAGTTCATGGAGCTCGATCCGCTCGACGACGGCGACTTCGAAGAGCTCGTCCGCGACGCCCTCGACGACCTCCCCGACCTGCTGCGCAACGCCCTCGCCCACGTCGCCGTCGTGATCTCCGACGGGGGCCGCCGCCAGGGGGCCTACGGCCTCTACGAAGGCGACGGCGCAACCCGCGACCACCACCACGACCGCATCGTGATCTTCCGCGACACGCTGCGGCGGGACTTCGGGCACGATCCCGAGCTGCTGCGCGACCAGGTCACGCGCACTGTGCGCCACGAGCTCGCCCACCACGTGGGCTTCGACGAGCTCGGCGTCAGCCGCCTGGACCTGTGATCGCGGACGGCCACGGCCTGCGGGCCGGCTCGCCGGCGAGCGGGGAGGCCGCCGCGACGACGCTGCGGGTGCCCGACTTCTTCATCCTCGGCCACCAGAAGTGCGGGACCACCGCGCTGTATCTGATGCTCGGGGCCCACCCCGAGATCTACTTCCCGGCGGTCAAGGAGCCACGCTACTTCGCCGCCGATCTGCGCTCGGCGAACCCCCGCCGGCGTCCAGCCGGGCGGCCGCAGACGCTCGAGGAGTACCTCGCGCTGTTCGCCGGCGCGCTCCCCGGCCAGCGCCTCGGCGACGCCTCGCCCCAGTACCTGCGCTCGAAGACGGCAGCGGGCGCGATCGCGGAGGTCGCCCCGGGGGCACGGATGATCGCCCTGCTGCGCGAGCCGGCGAGCTTCCTGCGGTCCTTCCACCTGCAGATGGTCTCCAGCAACGTCGAGCGCGAGCGAGACCTCGCCGCCGCGCTGGCGCTCGAGCCGGAGCGCCGCCAAGGCAGGCACATCCCGCGGGGCTGCCACAACCCCTCGTCGCTGATGTACTCCGAGCACGTCCGCTACGCCGCGCAGCTGCGCCGCTTCCACGAGCACTTCGCAGCCGAGCGGCTGATGGTGCTCACCTACGAGCAGTTCCACGCCGACAACGAGGGGACGCTGAGCGCGGTGCTGCGCTTCCTCGAGGTCGCCGACGACGCGCCGCTGCCGAGCGTGCAGACCCCGCCCGTGCGGGAGGTCCGCTCAGGACTCGGCCACCGGGCCACGGTGGCGATGCGCAAGGCTCGCAACAACCCCGCGGGGGCCGGGCAGCTGGCGCGCGCCGCCGACAGGCTGCTGCCGGACCTGCTGCGCCCCGAGCGGGTGCGCGCGCGCTGGCGGGCGGCCGTCTACCGCGAGCGCGAGCCAGCCTCCCCCGAGCTGATGCTCGAGCTGCGCCGGCGCTTCAAGCCCGAGGTCATCGCCGTGAGCGAGTACCTCGGCCGCGACCTCGTGGGCGAGTGGGGCTACGACTCGATCGACTAAGCTCGCCCCGCAAGCACCGACCGCACCCGCGGGCGTGCCCCCAGCAAAGGAGAGCTCCCCAGATGCCTGAAGCAGTGATCGTCGACGCCATCCGCACGCCCATCGGGCGAGCGGTCAAGGGCTCGCTCAAGAGCGTCCGCGCCGACGACCTGGCGGCGATTCCGCTGAAGGCGCTGATCGAGCGCAATCCCGGCCTGGAGCCCGGCTCGATCGCCGACATCATGATGGGCTGTGGCTTCTGTGAGGGGGAGCAGGGCAACAACGTCGGCCGCGTTGCGGGGCTGTTGTCGGGGATCGACCACCACGTTCCCGCGTGCACCGTGAACCGTTTCTGCGCCTCCTCGCTGCAGACCACGAGGATGGCCCTGCACGCGATCAGGGCCGGCGAAGGCGACACCTACGTTGCCGCCGGCGTGGAGGCCGTCTCACGCGCGGGCGGAGGCGCCCCGTTCGAGTTCAACCACGCCGTGGACGGCTCCGAGGGCTCCGCCTACAACGTCTACATCCCGATGGGCCTGACGGCCGAGAACGTCGCGGACCGCTGCAAGGTCAGCCGCGAGTCCCAGGACGAATGGGCCGTGATCAGCCAGTCGCGCGCCGTCGAGGCCGTGGCCAACGGTCACTTCGACAAGGAGATCGTGCCGGTGACGGTGCCGGCCCACCGCGAGACCGACAAGGAGGGCAACGAGGTCGACGTGCCCGAGACGGTCGTCACGCGCGACGACGGGCCCCGGCCGGGGACGACGCTGGAGGGTCTCTCCCAGCTGAAGCCGGCCTTCAGGCCCGATGGGACCGTCACCGCCGGCAACGCCTGCCCGCTCAACGACGGCGCGGCGGCGCTGCTGATCATGTCCGAAGACAAGGCCGAAGCGGGAGGCTTCAAGCCGCGGGCCAGGATCGTCGCCTCCTCGGTCGCCGCCATCCGCCCGGAGATCATGGGCCTCGGGCCGATCCCGGCGATCCAGAAGCTGCTCGCCGAGACCGGCAAGACGATCGACGACATCGACGTCGTCGAGATCAACGAGGCGTTCGCCGCGCAGATCGTCCCCTGCAAAGAGGAGCTCGGCATCCCCGACGAGAAGCTCAACCCCTTCGGCGGCGCGATCGCCCTCGGACACCCGTTCGGGATGACCGGGGCGCGCATCATGACGACCCTCCTGAACGACCTCGACACCACCGGCGGGACCTTCGGGATCGAGTCGATGTGCGTCGCCGGCGGGATGGGCATGGCGATGCTCGTCGAACGGCTCTAGGGGCCGGCGCCCGGCTCTGGCAATCGACCGCGCCCGCGCGGTCGCGGATCGGCTCGCTCAGCGCGGCGGCAACGTCAGCGCGGCGGCAACGTCAGCGTGGCGGCCGGCTCAGCGCGGCCGGGGCGCCAACCTCAGCGCGGGGAGGTCAGCGCGGCGGCATCCGCAGCGCGCCGTCCAGCCGGATCGTCTCGCCGTTGAGCATCACGTTCTCGACGATGTGGCAGGCCAGCGCGGCGTACTCCGCGGGGGCTCCGAGGCGCTGCGGGTAGGGCACCCCGGCGCCCAGTTTCTGGCGCGCCTCCTCGGGCAGGGCACCGAGCAGGGGCGTGTCGAATAGCCCCGGGGCGATCGTGTTGACGCGGACCCCGTACTGGGACAGGTCGCGCGCCGCGGGCAGCGTCATCCCGACGACGCCCCCCTTGGAGGCCGAGTAGGCGATTTGGCCGACCTGCCCGTCGAAGGCGGCGATCGACGCCGTGTTGACGCACACGCCCCGCTCGCCGTCCTCGAGCGGGTCGGTCTCGATCATGGCCGTGGCGGCGAAGCGCAGCACGTTGAAGGTCCCGATCAGGTTGATCGAGATGATCGTCTCGAACGGCAGCAGCGGGTGGGGGCCCTTCGACGAGGCGACCTTCTGGGCCCAGCCGGTGCCGGCGCAGCACACCGCGATCCGCAGTGGCCCCTGCGCGGCGGCGGCCTCCACCGCGGCCTGCACCTGGGACTCCTCGCGCACGTCGCAGGCGACGAACGGCGAGCCCAGCTCGGAGGCCAGGTGCCCACCCTTCTCGGCGTTGACGTCGGCGATCGTGACCTTCGCGCCGCGCTCGTGCAGCGCGCGCACGGTCGCCTCGCCGAGTCCCGAGGCGCCCCCTACGACGATCGCGTTGCTGTCCTCGATGCGCATGAGGGCGGCAGCCTACATGTCCTGGACGCCCCGCCGCGCGCGGGCAGTATCGTCCCCTGCCATGCGCCGCGCGCTGACCAACGCATTCCTGGCGGTCGTGTCGTGGCTGAACGAACGCCGCCTGCCGCGGCGGATCGCAGCCATGCAGCACCGCAACCGCTTCGTCCGGGCCGGCTGGACGCGCGTCTCGAACAGCTTGCGATGGCGGCCGGTGACGATCCTCTCGGGGCCCGCGCGGGGGATGCGCATCAATCTCCACGGGTCCGCCGTCGCGTTTGCCACGGGAACGGCCGAGCCGCGCCTGCAGAGCGCGCTGACCAGCGAGCTGCGACCCGGCGCCACCTTCTTCGACATCGGCGCGAACGTGGGCTTCATGACCCTGATCGCGGCGCGGCTGGTCGGGCCGAGCGGTCGGGTGCTGGCGTTCGAGCCGGTGCCCGCGAACGCCGCCGCGATCCGGGAAAACGTCGCGCTCAACGGCATCGACTGGGTCGAGGTCCACGAGACCGCGATCGCCCGCAGCACGGGCAACGCCAGCCTGATCATCTCCGACGTGTCGGCCTTCTCCCGCCTGGCCACGGTGAATGTCCCGACTGGCGCTCGCGAGTCGATCGAGGTGCCGGTCACGTCGATCGACGAGTTCCTGGCCGGCGGCGGCCACCCCGCGCCCGACGTCGTCAAGATCGACGTCGAGGGGGCGGAGCTCGAGGTCATCGAGGGCATGCGCCGCACGCTCGCCGAGCACCACCCGGTGCTGCTGTGCGAGGTCCACGACCTTTACGCCGAGTACGTGGGGCTGATGAGCAGCCTCGCGTACGAGACCGTGAACCTCGACGCCGACGTCCCCGGGGAGGAGGGTGGGCGCAACGCCCACACGCTCGCCCGGCCGCGGACGGCGGTCGCCGCCTAGTCGCTCCGGGGGCGGCTCAGAGCGTCCGGGCGACCCCCGCGCGGGGCCGCGACAGCGTCAGCGCGAAACGCTCCTCGGGGTCGGTGAACCAGCCGGCCACCTCCAGCCCGGCCGCCGCGAGGTCGTCTTCGATGCGCTCGGGCGTGAACTTCGCGCTGATCTCGGTGCGCAGCTCCTCGCCCTCGTCGAAGTGGACGGTCATGTTGAGGGCGTGCACGTGGGAGGTGAGCTCGCGGCGGGCACGCAGGCGCATCTCGATCCACTCCTGTTCGCGGTCGAACAGCGCCACGTGCTCGAAGTCGGCAGGGTCGAACTCGGCCTGCAGCTCGCGGTTGAGCACATGCAGCACGTTGCGGTTGAACTCGGCCGTGACCCCCTGGGAATCGTCGTAGGCGGCCTCCAGCGTGCGCGCGTCCTTGACCAGGTCGGTGCCGAGCAGCAGGTGGTCGCCGTCCCCGAGCAGGCGGGCGATCTCGCGCAGGACCCGCCGGCGGGAGCCCGGTGGGAAGTTGCCGATCGTGCCGCCGAGGAACGCCACGATCCGCGGTCCGGCGGACGGAGGGACGTGGCGCAGGTGGCGCTCGAAGTCGCCGATCACGCCGTGGACGCGCAGCCCGGGGTACTCCTCCACGAGGCTTTCGGCGCAGCTGTGGACCACACTCTCGGTGACGTCCACGGGGATGTACCGCTCGAGCGTGCCCGCCGCCTGCAGCGCGTCCAGCAGCACACGTGTCTTGGAGGCGGTGCCCGATCCGAGCTCCACCAGCTCGTGGGCGCCGGTCAGCTCGGCGAGCTCAACCGCGCGCTCCACCAGGATCGCCCGCTCGGCGCGCGTGGGGTAGTACTCGGGGAGCTCGCAGATGCGGTCGAACAGCTCGGCTCCGCGGGCGTCGTAGAAGTGCTTCGGGGGCAGCTCCTTGAAGGGGCGGGTGAGCCCGTCGAGCACGTCCTCCGCGAGCGTTCGCTCGTCGGCGCCGTCGAGGTGGCGGTCGATCCGGATCGGCTCCTCCACGAGCGCCGCCGGGTGTCTTGGCTCCATCATCCCTCCCTCGCCAGGCGCACGCCGGAGAAGATCTGGCGGCGCAGTGGTAGGTCCCAATTGCGGAAGGTGGTGCTCGCCACGCGGGGGTGGGTGGCCCACGAGCCGCCACGCAGGACGCGGTAATCGCGTCCGAAGAAGACCTCCGAATACTCCCGGTACGGGTGGGCGCGGAACCCCGGATACGGCCCGAACGTGGACGCCGTCCACTCCCACACTTGACCCCGCCCACCGAGCAGCTGCTCCGTCCCCTGGGTCGAGGTCGCGGCCCTCTCCCACTCGGCCTCTGTCGGCAGGCGCGCCTCGTGGGCGCGCGCGAAGGCCTCGGCCTCGAACCAGGAGACGTGGCAGACGGGTGCCTGCGGCGCGCCGTCGGCCACGGAAGGATGATGGGTGATGTCGAACTCCTCCTTCCAGGCCCATCCCTCGTCGGACCACCACTCGCGCCGCACGTAGCCGCCGCCCTCGCTGAAGTGCATCCAGCTGGCGTTGCTCACGGGCACCCGCGCGACCGTGAAGGCCCCCACGAAGACCTCGTGGCGGGGGCGCTCGTTGTCGTAGGAGAAGCCCTCCTCGGCGGCGCCCATCATGAAGCTGCCGGCCGGCACCGCAGTCCAACCCGGGGCCTCGGCGGGCACGCCCGCTGGCGGCTCCCCGTCCGGGAGCAGGCCCGCGATCGCCATCGTCTGGCGCATCGTCTCGCAGTGCTGGAGCTCGTGCCGCAGGACCATCTCGCAGATCACGCCGTCGCCGGTGCCCACCCGTTCCAGCACCTCGACGGTGCGCTCGCGCACGTCCTGCATGTAGTCCCGCGCCCCGGCGGGGTCGAGCAGCTCGGCCTCCGCCCGCGCGGCGCGCGGGGTCTCGAACGCGTCGTAGGTGCCGGCGAGCTCGGGGCGCAGCAGCTCCCCGCCACCGTGGCGGTGAGCGATCCACAGATCCTCGTAGGCGGCGATGTGGGCGAGGTCCCACACCAGCGGGCTCATGATCGGCGAGTGCACCCGTTCGAGCTGCTCCTCGCTGCAGCCGCCCACCAGGGCCAGCGTCTGCGCGCGCGCCCGTCGCATCGCGGCGAGCATCAGCTGCGCGTCGCCGGCGATCGGGTGGGCGGTCGGCGTGTGGACTGCCATGACTCGCTGGCGCCCCACTCTAGTGAGAAACTCGCGCCTTCAGGGGGTGGCGGACGCGGCGCCGGTGTCGTTCCAGCGCGAGATCACCGCCGTGGCACGCTCGTGGCCGAGCGTGGAGAGGGCCGCGGTGGAGAGCGCCAGGCGCCCGCCCTCGCCCGCGGGGAGGGAGATCCAGCGGGCTCCCAGGACCCTCAGCAGGTGCCCGTGGGAGAAGATGACGGCCGGAGCCGGTCCCTGCGACAGCGAGGCGATCACGCGGTCGGCGCGGGCCCCCACCTGCTCGGGTAGCTCCCCGCCGGGGCAGCCGTCGCGCCACAGGACCCAGTCCGGGCGCAGTTCGTGGATCTGCCTGCTGGTGAGCCCCTCGTAGTCACCGTAGTCCCACTCCAGAAGGTCCTCGTCCACGCGGGCCCGGTCGCCGAGCCCGCACAGCTCGCACGTTTCGCGCGCGCGCCGCGAGGGGCTCACGAGCACCAGCCCGAAGCTCCACGCCGACAGCCGGGGGGCGATGCTGCGCGCCGCCTCGCGACCGGCCGCGGTGAGCGGGATGTCGGTGCGACCCGTGTGGCGGCCCGAGAGGCTCCATTCCGTCTCTGCGTGGCGCACGAGCACCGCCGCCAACGGCGCCTCATCGCCCGCAGGGCCCGAGGCCGCGGCAGGCGGCGGGGCGCTCACCCGCGGTTGGGAGGCGGCGGCGCGGCCGCGTCGTCGGTGATCACCGTCAGGCGCTCCCTGCGCAGCAGGCTCGCGGGCACGCTCGCGGTGGGGTCTCCGAGCATCGCCGCCAGGGCATCGGCCTTGGAGGCGCCGGTCGCCACCAGCAGGCAGCTGCGGGCGGCCCGCAGCACCGGCATGCTCAGCGTGATCCGCTCGGGGGGCGGCTTCGGCGAGTCCTCCACGCCCAGGCACAGCGCGTGGTCCTCCTGGAGCGTGGCCGCGCCGGGGAACAGCGAGGCGACGTGCCCGTCGGGGCCGATCCCCAGTACGGCCAGGTCGATCGTCACGAGCTCGCCGGGACCCGGCCGGAGGTGCTCGCGCAGCTCGCCTTCGTACTGCTGTGCGCCGGCGGCAGGCCCCAGCTCGCCGCGCATGCGATGGATCAGCGCGGGCGCGATCCCGGCGGGCTCCAGCAGCGTCTCGGCCGCCATCCGGAAGTTGCTCTCGGCGTCCTCGGGGGGCACGCAGCGCTCGTCGGCGAACCACCACTCGGTCGCCGCCAGCGCCCGGGGGTCCTCGCCGAGCAGGCGGTAGGTGTCTTCCGGCGTGCCGCCTCCGCTGAGCGCCACGTGGGCGACCCCGCGCTCGGTGCGGGCATGCTCGATCGCCAGGCGCACGTGGGCTGCTGCCCGCTCGGCAACGGACGCTGCGTCGGGGCAGCTCGTCAGGCGGGTCATCGTGTTCGGGGATGGTCCGCCATGCCGCTCAGCCGGCCATGGCCAGCGCGGCGTCGAGGGCGGACACGTAGGTGGGATCGCGCAGCAGCGCCTGGCGGATGCCCTCGCCGAGCACACCGCTCTCGCCCCGGGATGCCCCCGGGAGCGTCCACTCGACGCTCTTGTGGTGGGCCTCGCGGGCGTGGGCACGCAGGCCCCCCGGCCCCCGCGACAGCCGCAGCGAGCGCCCGGCGGCGGTCTCCAGCGAGACGCTCTCGAGTCCCGGCACCATCAGCTCGGGCGCGGCCTCCAGGTGCAAGGAGACGTCCTGGCGGTTGGCGTGGGCCTTTCCGCGCAGCGACGGCCCGTGCGCGAGCAGGGTCGCTTCGCGCCACCCCAGGCGGGAGGCCAGCCAGCCCGTCAGCAGCAGCGCGGCGGCGGTGGAGGCCGGATGGTGGCGCACTGTGAGGGAGGTGATCGTGCGCAGTTCCCGCCGGCGGGAGGGAGGGTCGAAGATTGCGGCCACGCGCTCCCGCCAGGGTGTGCTGCGCAGCCATGCGAGGTCGACCACGTAGGCCTGCTCCCCGAGTTGGCCGGCCCACTCCAGTGCCTCTGCGGGGGTGGGCTCCTCGACCGAGTCGAGCAGGATCGCCTGCGACAGGGGCAGCAGCTCGGAGACGACCTCGTGATGGCCGTGGGGTGACCACAGCAGCGTCGGCAGGTCGGTGACCACCAGCGGGTCGGCGATCGTGAGCAGGTCGTCGAGGTGGACGTCGCCCACCTGCACGACCACGGTCTCACGCAGCAGTGAGAGCTCCCCGGGCGTTGTGGAGCTGTCGGTGGAGATCGTCACGCGGGCGTCGAGTTGGCGGCGGCGGGGCTCGTAGGACAGCACCAGCATGCGCGAGGCGTGGTAGCGGCCCACGCCGCGCAGGCGGTTGGCGATCTCACCCGCCCACTCGCGGTCCACGAAGGTGATCATGTTCAGGACCCTCGCCGGCACGACCTGGTCGTTGTGGGCGTGGACCTCCACCAGCAGGTCCCGCAGCGCCGCTTCGATCGCGTCGGGGGTGGTCCCCTCCGCGCTCCAGACCGCGTCGGCGCTGGCCATCAGATCGCGCCGGGGTCTGCCGGCGGGGCCATCAGATCGCGTCCCGCTCTGTGCGGCCGGCCATCAGATCGCGCCCCGCTCTCCGCGGCGGGGCCATCAGATCGCGCGCCAGTGATCGTCCCCGAGCAGCAGGGAGGCGGCCTCCTCGGGGCCCTGCGAGCCGGCGGGATATTTCGGCAGCTCCTCGTTGGAGGCGGCCCACGCGGACACGATCGGGTCGCATATGCGCCACTGGGCCTCGACCTCGTCGTTACGGGTGAAGAGGGTCGCGTCGCCGCGCATCACGTCGGCGATCAGGCGCTCGTAGGCCTCCGGCGACTGTGACAGGAACGAGGAGCCGTACTGGAACTCCATGTTCACCGGGCGGATGATCATGCGCGTGCCCGGGATCTTGGCCCCGAGGCTGAGCGAGACGCCCTCGTTGGGCTGGAGCGTCAGCACCAGCTGGTTGGGGCGCACGCCGAGCGAACCGTCCTGGCTGAACGCGAGGTGCGGGACGGGCTTGAGCGTCACGGCGATCTCGGTGATCTTGCGGGCCAGGCGCTTGCCGGTCCGCAGGTAGAAGGGAACCCCCGCCCAGCGCCAGTTGTCGACTTCAAGGCGCAGAACGGCGTAGGTCTCGGTGTGGGAGTCCGGCGGCACGCCCTCCTCTTCCAGATAGCCGGGAACGTCCTCGCCGCCGGAGTGGCCGGCCGCGTACTGGGCCCTGACGGCGATCTCCGGCACCTGCTGCGCTGAGGGCGGCGGGATCGCGTGCAGCACCTTGACCTTCTCGTTGCGGACGTCTTCGGCCGTGAAGCTGACCGGGGGCTCCATCGCGACGTGGCACAGTAGCTGCAGCATGTGGTTCTGGATCAGGTCGCGCAGCGCCCCGGCGTGGTCGTAGTACTCGGCTCGCGAGCCGATGCCGAGGTCCTCGGCGGCGGTGATCTGCACGTTGTCGATGTAGTTGCGGTTCCACAGCGGCTCGAACATGCCGTTGGCGAAGCGGAACGCCAGCATGTTCTGGACGGTCTCCTTGCCGAGGTAGTGGTCGATGCGGAACACCTGCGACTCGTCGAAGATCGACAGCACCGTCTCGTTGAGCTCCTGCGCCTCGTGCAGCGAGGTGCCGAACGGCTTCTCGATTACCACGCGCACGGCCACGTGGTCGTGGGCCGCGAGCTTGGACGCCCCGAGCTCCTTGACGATCACAGGGAAGAAGTCCGGCGAGGTGGACAGGTAGAAGAGCCGGTTCAGAGGTTCCCGGGCTTCGTCTTCGAAGCCGTCGAGGAGCTCTCCGATCCGCTGGTACACCGAAGCGTCGTCGAACTTGCCCGCAACGTAACGGATGTTCGCGAGCAGCGAGTCGAGCACGTCGGGGTCCGGGCGGCGGCGGGAGAAACGCTTGATCGCCTCTCCGCACTCCTCCGCGAAGTCCTCGTCGGCGCGCTCGCGCCGTGCGACCCCGACCACGTGGAAGTGGCCCGGTAGCACCCCCTCGTGGGCGAGGTTGTATAGCGCCGGCAGAAGTTTGCGGCGCGCCAGGTCGCCGGTCGCTCCGAAGATCACCAGCGAGGCGGGGGCGACGGGCAGGCGCTCGAGGCCCGCGGTCAGCGGGTTGTCCTCTTCGAAGCGAGCCGTGCCCTGGGCCGCGACCGCCACGTCAGCGCCTCGCGCTCTTGACGGCGTGACCTCCGAACTGGTTGCGCAGCGCCGCCAGCACGCGGTCGGCGAAGTCGCCGTTGCCGCGCGAGCGCAGCCGCGCATACAGCGACGCCGTGATCACCGGCGTGGGGACGTCGTGGGCGGTGGCGTCCTGAATCGTCCAGCGCCCCTCGCCCGAGTCCGCGGTGTAACCCTCGATCGTCGCGAGCTCGTTGCCGTCCTCTTCGAAGGCCCGCGCGGCGAGTTCCAGCAGCCACGAGCGCACGACCGACCCCTGTCCCCAGAGGTGGGCGATCTTCGACTTGTCGAGCTCGTACTCGCACTTGTCGAACACGTCGAAGCCCTCGGCGTAGGCCTGCATCAGCCCGTACTCGACGCCGTTGTGGACCATCTTCACGTAGTGCCCAGCACCGGTGGGGCCGAAGTGCAGCCAGCCGCGGTCGCCGATCGCGGCGCGGCTCTGCTCGTTGGTGGGCGGGGCGAGCACGTCGAGGATCGGCGACAGGCGCCTGACGGCTCGCGTGGTGCCCCCGACCATCATGCAGTAGCCCACTTCCAGACCCCATACGCCGCCCGACACGCCCACGTCGACGTAGTCGATGCCGCTGCGTTTGAGCTCGGCGGCGCGGCGCTTGTCGTCGGTCCAGCGGGAGTTGCCCCCGTCGATGATCGTGTCGCCCCGCTCGAGCAGCCGCGAGAGCTTGTTGACGGTCTCCTGGGTGGGGTCGCCCGCCGGCACCATGATCCACACCATCCGCGGCGCCTGGAGCTTCTTGACGAGCTCTTTCAGCGAGCGCGCCCCGCTCGCGCCGCTGCGCGTGGCCTGGGCCACCGCCTTCTGGTCGAAGTCGAACGCCACCACCTCGTGTTCTGAGTCGCGGCGTATGCGATGGACCATGTTCCCGCCCATCTTGCCGAGCCCCACAAAGCCGATCTGCGTCACGTTCCCTCCCTGATCGTCGCGGTCAGCGAGCGCAGCGCGCCCGCGGGGTCATCGCCGGTCAGCCGCACCCGCAGTGCCGGGCGCCCGAGCGAGCGAAGGGTCTGCAGGTCGCCGGTCGCCTGTGCGTTCTTCAGTGTCGTGAATGAGTAGGGAGCGCCGGGGATATCCATCTCGCGGTCCTCGTCGTGGAGGATCTGCAGGAAGCGCCCGACGGGCGGGCCCCCCTTGTGGAACTGGCCGGTCGAGTGCAGGAAACGGGGCCCGTATCCGAAGGTGGTGGTGGCGCGACCCGCGCGGCGTACGACCTCCCGCAGTCCGGCGGCGGCGATGTCGAACTCCGGCGTAGGGCGCAGGTACGCCATCAGCGCCACGTATTCCGGGGGCGCGGCCCCGAGCAGCAGCGAGCGCACCTCCTCCCGGGAGGCGTCGTCGACCTCGGGCAGCTCGCCGCTGGCGGCGTAGCCCTCGAGCACGGTGTTCGTGGCGTCCTTGGCCTGCTGCACGTTGGGCTGGTCGAAGGGGTTGATCTCGAGTCGCCACCCGGCCACCGCGACCGCCAGCTCAGCCAGCAGGAACACGCGGCCCAGATCGTTGGGCCCGCACGTGGGGATCGTCAGCACGGGGTGTCCGTCCAGCGCCAGGGCTTCCATCCGGTCCTGCACCGCCGGCTCGGGGTTGGACGCGTCGGTGAGGTGCGCGAACACCCTGTCCTCGCCGTATTCGGACGGCTCAGCCGGGGGCTCTTCGGCGACGGGCAGGATGCCGCGCCCCTGCTTGCCGGTGGACTCGGCCACGAGCTGCTCCAGCCACAGGCCCAGCCCCGGCAGCGTCTGCGCGATCACGAACGTGAGCTTGTCCCGCCCGCCGGCCGCCAGCGCGCCGAGGGCGGCGCCGAGCCAGCAGGCGGCGCCCGCCGCGGCCGCGTCCGGTTCGTCCCAGTCGCCGGTCTCGGTTGCCGTGTCCCAGGCCGCCGGGGCGCCGTCGAGCAGCGGGGTGGTGTCGATCCCGGTGAGTGTTGCGGGGACGAGGCCGAAGGGCGACAGCGCGCTGTAGCGACCGCCGATGTCGGGGTCCCCCGCGAACACCCCGCGGAAGCCGTCGCGCCGGGCGAGCTCCTGCAGGCTCGTGCCGGGGTCGGTCACGGCCGCGAAGTTGGCCCCGTCGGCGACGATCGCGTGGAAGTGCGCGAACAGGGAGTTGGGCTCGATCGTGCCCCCCGACTTGGAGGACACCAGGAACAGCGTGCGGGCCGGGTCGATCGCGTCCTGGACGGCGCCGATCGCGCCTGCGTCGGTGGAATCGAGCACGTGCAGGCGGGGTCTGTCGGGGCGGGACTGAAAGGTCCTGCGCAGAACCTCGGGGGCCAGCGAGGAGCCTCCCATCCCGAGCAGCACCACGTCTTCGATGCCGTCGGCAGCGACCTCGGCGGCGAACTCCGCGTACTCGTTGCGCAGCCCCAGCATGCGCTCCGCGATCGTCAGCCAGCCGAGGCGGTCGGCCACCTCGGGGGTTCCAGGGGGACCCCAGATGGTGGGGTCGCCCTCGCGCAGGCGGTCGGGGATCTGCTGCTGCAGCAGCAGCGCGACGCTTTGCTCGACGGCCGGACGCAGCGGACCCGGGATGCTCGCCGTCACGGCCTGCGGCGCCTCGCTCACGGCTCGATCGTAGCCGTCCGCCGGGCGTGTGGTACAAGCTGTCGCCAGAGATGTCCGAGCAGACCGACCGGCCCGGCTCGTCGGCAGAGGCCGACGGGCGCACCAGCTCGACCGTCACCCGCCAGCTCCCCGACCGCAACCTCGCGCTCGAGCTCGTGCGCGTGACCGAGGCCGCCGCCCTGGCCGCGGCGCCGCTCGTGGGCGCGGGCGACAAGGAGGCCGCCGACCAGGCCGCCGTGGACGGCATGCGCCACATGCTGCACTCGGTGCGGATGGACGGCGTGGTCGTGATCGGGGAGGGGGAGAAGGACGAGGCGCCGATGCTCTACAACGGCGAGCAGATCGGGGACGGCTCGCCGCCGCAGGTCGACATCGCGGTCGACCCTCTCGAGGGGACGACCCTGGCGGCGCAGGGCATGCCTAGCGCCCTGGCGGTGATCGCCCTCTCCAGCCGCGGCACGATGTTCGACCCGGGTCCCTGCGTGTACATGGAAAAGATGGCCGGAGCCCCCGACATCGCCGACCTCCTCGACCTCGACCGGCCGCTGGGGGAGACGGTGGGCCTGATCGCCGCCCGCCGGGACTGCCCTATCGCCGACGTGATGGTGGTGGTCCTCGACCGTCCCCGGCACGAGGACGGCATCGCCGCGATCCGCGGGGCCGGGGCCCGCGTGCGGCTGATTTCACACGGGGACGTGTCGGCTGCGCTGCTGGCGGTCACCGAGCGTTCACCCGTGGACCTGCTGTGGGGCATCGGGGGCACCCCCGAGGGTGTCATCTCCGCCGCGGCGGTGAAGTGTCTCGGAGGCCAGCTGCTGGGGCGGCTGTGGCCCCGCGACGACGCCGAGCGGCACGCCGCGCGCGAGGCGGGCTACGACCTCGAGCGGGTGCTCAACCGCGACGACCTCGTCAGCGGCGACGACGTGTTCTTCTCGGCCACCGGAGTGACCGACGGCGACGTGCTCCAGGGCGTGCGCTATCCCAGCGCGGGCGGGGCGACGACCGAATCGCTCGTCACACGCTCCCGCTCCGGCACGATCAGGCGCATCCGCGCCACCCACGATCGTGCCAAGCTGCGGGCGATCGGCGCCGAGCTGACTCACTGACCGCGCAGCCGGCCGACACGCGACTCGGCGAGGTCGAGCCGTGTGAGCGAGCGCAGGAACCCGTTCGTGACGATGACGTGGATCCGCGACTGCGTGACGTTGTAGATCGTGCGGCCCAGCCCCGACGCGATCGACGGGTAGAAGTTGGCGACCGCCACCTCCACGTGCAGGCGCGTGCGGGTGGTGTCGCCGTCGTCCTCGGGTGGCCTGCGGACCTCGATCTGCAGGTAGCCCCGCGGGTCGCGGCCGCGCTTGGAGACCAGCAGCCCCCGCGAGATGCGCCATCGCACGAGCCCGTGTGAGGCGTCCATCTCGTATTCGGGGGCCTTGAACACGAGCAGCCGCAGCGGCGGGGCGACGAGCACCACCGAGCGCTCGCCCTCTGTGTAGCGGACGCGGATCAGACCGAGCGTGACGCGCGTGAGGAAACGCCAGTAGGTGCGCGCGAGGCGCTCCAGATGCACCGGCGTCCAGATCTCCGCGAGCGCGTCCCGGTCGATCAGCAGGTCCGCACGCTGGACCGACGTCGTGGCCTCCGTCTCGGGGTCCACCGAGGTGTCGCTCTCGAGCCCGAAGATCTCGGCACGGTGCGGCAGCCGCGTCCGGGTGCTCGCCCGCCAGGCCACCGCGATGGCCGCGGCCAACAGCACGAGCGCGACCGCGATCCAGACGCCCAGCATCTCGGCCCGCAGTCTCGCATCCGTCCTTCCGGTGCGTGCGTCTTGTCGTGCTGCTATTCAACAACCCGTGCCCGATCGCCGCGGCTGGGATCCCCCACCGGCGCCCCGCGCGCTCGGGGAGCTGCCGCTCGAGGCGGCGCTGGCGCACACCGAGCGGCTCGCCGGCGCCTGGGTGCTGGCGCTGATCCGCTCCCGCCCGCTGGAGGAGATCGGCGTGCTGCCGCTCCAGGAGCTCGCCGGCGCCGCCCCGCAGCTGTGTGGGCAGATGATCGCCGCTGTCCGCTCGGACGACGAGCTCGCGCGCCTGCGTGCCGGCGCGGGAGCCGCAACCGAGTCCCCGGCGGGGCCGGCGGCCCGCCTGGGTGAGCTGACGGGCACCCGCGACGCCGCCGGGGCGGTGCAGGCGCTGGAGCTGCTGCGGGGGATCCTCTGCGGGACGCTGGCGGGTGAGCTCGACGACCCGACCGCGCGGCAGAGCGCGGACCTGTGCGAACGGATCGCCCACGTGTGCGCGACCGTGCTGGCCGCCGCGCTCGGCCGGGGCCTGGAGATGCCGCCGTCTCCCGGGCAGGCCCCGCCCGGCGCAGGGGCGCCGCGCCCGGCGGTGGATCAGACCTCCACCTCGCCGGCGGGCGAGGCGCGGATCGTGGATGAGCTCGAGGGCGTTCCCGCGCCGGCAACCGTCGTGGGGGCCGCGCGCGGCGGGGGCCCGCCCGGACGTGCCGTCGCCGGCGGGGCCCCCGCGATCGAGATCCGCGACGAACGCGTCGAGCACAACGGGATGGCATGGATCGATGCCATCGCCCGGCAGCTCGAGACCTACGAGGCGGACGGGCTGCCGTTCGCCGTGCTGCTCGTCGAGCTGCGCGACATCGAGCGCCTGCGACTCGAGACGTCCCCGGCCGAGCTGGCCGCCTTGGGCGCCTCGCTCGAGCAGGCGCTGGCCACGGGGCTGCAGGCGGGCGGCGCTGCCGCAGCGGGGGGCTTCGACCGTGCGACCACGCCGTGGGCGGGCTCGCTCACGCCGCAGCGTCCCGGACGTTGCTGGCTGCTCGCACCCGGGGCGGATCGGCTCGCGGCGCACGCCCTCGCCGATCGCATCTCCAGGGCGGTGGCGGGCGCCCTCACCCACAGGGGCCGCACGCTCGAGGTCCTCCTCGGGGTGGCAGTCTGCCCGCAGGACGGCCGCCGGGCCGCGGCGCTGGCCGCCCACGCCGACATCGACCTGCACGCCGCCCGCGCCGCTCGACCGTCCGGCTGAGCCGCACGCCTCGGATAGGCTGGCCTCGGGCCATGCCGGGGCGATCGCTGCACATAGCATGGCTGGGAGCTGGCCCGCGGCCGAAAGAAACGGGGGGCGTGCCCGGCGTCGCGACCGACCTCCTGCATGGCCTGGCGGCGCAGGGTCACAGGGTGGAGGCGCTGTTCGGAGGCTGGGAGCACGAGCTGCCGCCCAAGGTGGCCGACCAGGAGAACCTCACCTTCTTCTGGAGCGGCACCAACTGGCGGTGGGGCGGCTGGTACAACCGCACGCGGATCACGATGTTCGTCAGCGGCTTGATCGCCCGCGGCCTGGCCTCCCTGCGCCTGCGCCGGGAGGTCGCGCGCCGGCACCGGGCCGACCCGTTCGACGTCGTGTACCAGTTCGGGCACATCGAGACCCTGGCGCTGCCCGCCGGCGTCAGGCGCCACGTTCCGCTGGTGATCCACCCGGAGGTGCACACCAGGGGAGAGCTGCGATCGATGATCGCCGAGCGCAAGCTCGCCAGGCGCTCGGAGCCGGCTCACACGCTGGTGATCGCGGGGAGCGTGATGTGGCTGCGATCGTTCGTCCAGCGCTTCTGGATCCGCCGCGCGAATCTCGTCATCTGCATCAGCAGGGTCTTCCGTGGCTACCTGATCGCCGATTACGGCGTGGCACCCGAGCGCACCGTCGTGGTGCCCAACCCGGTGCGCCTGACGAGGTTCTCGGACGTCGATCTCAACAGGCCGCTGGGGCAGCCGCCGGCGATCCTCGTGCTCGGGCGGATCGCGGTGCGGAAGGGTCTCGAGGACGTGATCGCGCTCGCCGAGCTGCTGCTCGAGCGTGGCGTGCAGGCGCGGATCCGGATCATCGGCCGCGCGAGCCTGTGGTCCAACTACATCCCGCTGCTCGCCGAGCTCCCGGAGAACGCCGAGTTCCTCGGCTCGATGCCTCCCGACGAGGTGCCCGGGGAGCTGTCCCGCAGCGACGTCCTGTTGCAGGCGAGCAAGTACGAGCCGTTCGGCCTGACCGTTGCCGAGGCGCTCGCCGCCGGGGTGACGGTGGTGGCCACGACGGAGGTGGGGGCCGCCGAGGGTGTCAGCCGCTCGGTCCTGGCCGCGGTGGCGCCGGGCGACGTGGAGGGGATGTTCGCGGCCACCGAGGAGCTGATCGGGAGGCTCGCCGAGTCGCCCGCCGAGACCCGTGAGGCCGCCCACGCGGAGGCCGAGAGGCTGTTCGCGCCCGACATCGTGTGCGAGCACGTCGCGGCGGCTCTGGAACAGGCCGTGACGAGCTTCGGCCGGCGTTAAGCTGCTCCGATTGCGGCGACAGTGGACATCTCCGACACTGCTCAACATGGCCGCAGTCGCGCCGCGCTCGAGCTGTTGGGCAAGCCGAGTGAACTACTCGACTACGGCTGCGGAAGCGCACGGTTCGCCTCGACGATCGCAGGGGAGCTGGGCATACCCGTCCACGTCTGCGACATCAGCCCGGAGGCGATCGACAAGGCCGGGAGCACACCCGGGCTCCATGCATTTCTGATCTCCGAGGACGCCCCGCGCCTGCCGCTCCTGGACGGCCAGCTGGCGGCCGTCTCGAGCTGCGACGTGATGGAGCACATGGACGAGACAGCGCGCCGGGCGGCCCTCGCGGAGATCCGCCGGGTGCTCGCCGACGACGGTGTGCTGGTCCTCACCACACCGCACAAGGGCCTGTTCTCGTTCGCCGACCCCGAGAACTTCAAGTTCCATGCGCCCCGCCTGCACCGGCTTGCCTTCCGGGCGCTGAAGGGCCGCGAGCTGTACGCCCGCCGCTACAGCGACGCCCACCTGGGCGGCAACTATTCCGGCGACGCGGAGCGCCACCAGCACTTCTCCAAGGGAGACCTCGACGTGATGCTCAAAGAGGCCGGCTTCGAGATCGAGGAGGTTCGCTACTACGGCCTGATCGACCCGTTCGCCCACATCGCCCTGTGGCTCGCGGAGGCCCTGCGCCGCAGAACCGCCCTCGCCCAGCCCCTCGTGCGTCTCTGCTGGGCGATCTACATCCGGGACTCCGACTTCGAATGCGGCAGGGCGGCATCCAGCATCGCGGTGCGCGCCCGCAAGCTCCGGTGATGTGAGCAGCTCGACCGGCGCGCATCCGGGCGCCCCTGACCCGGACCTGTCACCGACGCCTGCCCGGGCGTCACCCAAGGTCATCTACATCATGGGCGCCGGTCACAGCGGGAGCACGATCCTGGGCGTGGCGCTGGGCAACTGCGAGGGCATGTTCTTCGCGGGCGAGCTCGACAAATACCTCTTGAGGTCGGGGGTGCCGGTTCTCGGGGGTCTCGAGCGGACACGCTTCTGGGCACGCGTGCGCGAGCTCGTGCCGCAGGCGCGCGAGCTCTACGGGAACGAGGCCCACCGCCAGCTCGAGCGCTCCTCCGCCGCGCTCGACCCGAGCGGTGTCCGCCGGCGGCGGCAGCTGGGTGCGCGCTTCCGCGGCGTGACCGGAGCGCTGATGGGCGCCATCGCCTCCACCGCCGGGGCGTCCCACGTGATCGACACGTCGCACTTCCCGCTGCGGGCCCGCGAACTGCAGCGCACCGACGGCATCGAGCTGTACCTCGTCTTCCTCGTGCGCGATCCGCAGGCGGTCGTCGCGTCGACCAATCGGCTGCTTCGCTCCCGCGGCCTTGCCCGGCGTGCGGCGAACGTCCTCAAGACCAACGCGGAGCTCTGGCTCACGTACGCGTTGTCGCTGCGCGTCTTCGGCAACCAGCCCCCGGAGCGGCGGGTCTTCGTCCGTTACGAGGACTTCGTCGCCGAACCGGAATCGGTGCTCCGCCAGGTCCTCCGGCGCGGTGGGTCAGCCCCCGAGCTCCCTGACCTGGATGCCCTGCGGACCGGACTGGCGTTCCACGCCAACCGCCTGATCGAGTCGGACGTCGTAGCCCTCAAACGTGGTGGCTCGGCGACCTCCGCCCGCGGTTCCTCGAGGATCACTTCGATCCTCCAGCGCCCGTGGAGCGCGGTCTTCGCGCGCCTGGGCGCCGGGGGGACCCAGGCGGCGGGGGCGCCCGGACGCCGGTGGGGCCGGGGCGGAGGGACCTAGGCGGCGAGTGCGCCGCCCGCCAGGGGCGCCGCGGCCGCGGCCGGCGGCTCGCCGAGCGTGGGAAGGTTGCTCGTGGCGCCGACGACGCGGGTGCCGATGCGGACGGTCTCGGAGATGCCCAGCGCGGTGGCCGCTCCGGCGGTGAGGTCCCAGTCGGCGCCGATGTGGCTGTAGGGGCCGCGGTCGAGCACCGGCACCACCAGTGCGTGCCCGGCGTAGCTGACCTTCACCAGCGTCCCGCACGGAAGGGTGCGGTTGGCGACGCCGATTACGGCCGGCGTCAGGGTCTGGCCGCAGGCCGTCCTCTTGCCGTAGAAGCCGGGTCCGAACCAGGTCGCGATGCCGCTCGGGTGGACCTTCGAGTGGGCCGTCCCGGCCGCCGTTCCGCCGGTGGCCGCCCCCGCGGCTGCGACCACGAGACACGGCGCGCTGCACGCAAGCGCGATTGACAGGATGAGTGCGGTCCGATACCTCACGGGGCGATTTCTCCGGCGCCTACGGGGTGAGCTGACGGGCTCGCGCGGCACATGTGTGCGGCGCTACGGTCCACGCGGACCGATTCGCCCCAGCGGATCGCACTTCGCGACCCGCAATGGGTCCCCCGCCCGCCGCACATGCTGCGCGACGGCTCGGCGTGGCGCGAGTATATATCAGCCCACGGCCAAGGCCGCGGCGCAACCCGGGGCCTGCGGCCCGGATCTCTAGTGGGGAAGCCGCGAGAAGAGGTCCTTGAGGACCCGCTCGCCGGCCGACACGCCCGCCCGCGCGATCTCGCTGACGATCTCGGCCGCGCCGGCCACCAGCTCGGCGCCACCCGGAGGCTGGACGGGGCCGGTGGCACGCGATGGTTCGCTCTCGAAACCCTGGCGTGGCGCGCTCGCCGGCTGCTGCCGGGGATCGCGCTTCGGCGCGGACGATTGCGCTGCGGCCCGTTGCGACGCGGCCCCCGAGCCTGCGGCGTGCTCCGCTGCAGAGGGGCCGGGCGCGGCCTGGCTGGGTGGCTTGCTCGTTCTGCGTGGCCTGCCGGAGCTCGTGGCCCGTGCCGTCCGTTTCGGCTTGGGGCTCGCCGTCCCGGCCTCCCCCGCCTTCGCGCTCGCGCCGCTTGACGCCTTTGCCTTCGTGTTCGCGGTGCCGCGCTTCGCCTTCGCTGTCCCGCCCGAGGTCTTCGCGCCGGAGCCCGACGCCTTCGCCGTGCCGTCGGATGCCTTCGCCGTGCCCCCAGATGCCTTCGCCGTGGCGCCGGAGGCGTCCGCCCCCTCGGCGGTGCCGTTGGAGGCCGATCCGCCGGCGCCTTTTCCCTCGCGCGAGGCGAGGCGGCGCCGGGTCGTGCGCTGGGGCCGGGTGCGCGGGAGGTTGGAGAGGACGCCCTCCTCGACCGCCTCGTTGGTGCCTCGTCCGTTGCTCTCGGCGCTCGGCACGCGGACGTCCTCGGGGGTGGGCACGGGGACATGATTGCTTAAAGCCGAAAGCCGCATGGGACGGGCCCGCAGGGGTGCAACCGCCACCCCATGGTCGCGGCTGCCGGGGCAGACGCGTTAGCATTGGGCGCTTGAAGGGAACGATCCGTGCGCAGGTGCGGTCGGCGCAGCGGGCGGTGTGAGACGTGAAGTACCGAGACACTGAAGAGATGCTGGGGAAACGACCGCGAACCTGTTCATGAGCGAAGAGATCGAAAGCCGAATGTCTGTGGTCGACCTCCAGGAACTGGACGAGGTGAAGGGGCTGTTGGCCAAGGGCCAGCAGGTGGGCGTCCTCTCATATGCAGAGATCTCCAAAGCGATGTCGGAGCTGGATCTCGACGAGTCCGACGTCGAAGAGCTGCACGGCTTCCTCGAGCGGGCCGAGATCGAGCTCGTCGAGGACATCGACCCGGCGATAGCCGCCTCGGCGCAGGTCGAGCGGGCGCCCGACCGGCGAGGACGGCGCAAAGCCAAAACCGCGCTGGACCTGAAGCCGGACATGACGACCGACTCCCTGCAGCTGTTCCTGAAGGACATCGGCAAGGTGCGGTTGCTCACGGCCCAGGAGGAGGTGGACCTGGCCAAGCGGATCGAGCGCGGGGACCTCGACGCGAAGCAGAAGATGGTCGAGTCGAACCTGCGACTGGTGGTGTCGATCGCCAAGAACTACCGCAACCAGGGCCTTCCGTTCCTCGACCTCATCCAGGAGGGGACGCTCGGCCTGGTCCGTGCCGCGGAGAAGTTCGACTACCGCAAGGGCTTCAAGTTCTCGACCTACGCGACCTGGTGGATCCGCCAGGCGATCGCGAGGGCGCTCGCCGACAAGGCCCGCACCATCCGCATCCCGGTGCACGTCGTGGAGAAGCTCAACAAGATCGGGCGCGCCGAGCGCAAGCTCGTCACCGAGCTCGGCCGTGAGCCGACCGCCGACGAGATCGCCGAGGTGACCGGGATCGACCCCGAGGAGGTCGACTCGATCAAGCGCTCCGCCCAGGCACCCGTCTCGCTGGAGAAGCCGGTCGGCGACGAGGAGGAGTCGGAGTTCGGGCAGTTCATCGCCGACGAGCGCGCCGAGTCCCCGTACGAGCGCGCGGCCGAGATCCTCACGAAGGAGGCGCTGAGGGAGGCGCTCGAGAACCTCTCCTACCGCGAACGGCGCGTGCTGGAGCTCCGCTACGGGCTCGGCGGGGAGCACCCCCGCACCCTCGACGAGGTGGGCCGCACGTTCAACGTGACGCGCGAGCGGATCCGCCAGATCGAGAACCAGTCGCTGAAGAAGCTTCAGAGCCTCGCCGAGGCCCAGAAGCTCCGCGACGTCGCCTGAGGCGCGCCCGCGAGGTCGCCTGAGGCGCGCCCGCGGCCCCGCGCGGCGGACCTCCCGATCATCGTCTCGCAGAGCGCCGGTTACAGCCGTGGACGGCTTCCTCGATGTCCAGCGCCGTTGCAGGCACTCAAGAGCCTGCGGGCCGATGCCGATCAGCGGAATATGTTCGACGTCGAGGCGGCCCTGCGTGAGCTCGTCGCCAAAGAGGGCTCCGACCTGCACCTGAAGGTCGGCGCCGTACCGCTGTTCCGTATCCACGGGGAGCTCGCCGGCGACGGTTCCCTCCCGGACGAGCTGTCCGCGGAGGACACCGAGCGCGCGCTCAAGTCGATCCTCTTCAACGAGGCCAAGCTCGACGAGTTCGCCCAGGACAACGAGGTCGACTTCTCGTTCGAACTCGAGGGCGTCGCCCGCTTCCGCATCAACGCCTTCCGCCAGCGCGGGCTGATCTCCCTGGTGTGTCGTGCGATCCCGCACAAGATCCTCACGATCAAGGAGCTGTCGCTGCCGCCGGTGATCACCGAACTCGCCGAAGAGGAGCGCGGGATCATCCTGCTTACGGGCACCACCGGCTCCGGCAAGTCGACCACGCTGGCGGCGATGATCGACCACATGAACCACACGATGAGCAAGCACATCGTGACGATCGAGGACCCGATCGAGTTCGTCCACGAGGACAAGCGCTCCGCGATCAACCAGCGTGAAGTGGGCATGGACACGGCCTCCTTCAAGCGCGCCCTGCGCCGGGTGCTGCGCCAGGACCCCGACGTGATCCTCGTGGGGGAGATGCGAGACGAGGAGACCGTCCACACTGCCCTGTCGGCGGCCGAGACGGGCCACCTCGTGCTCTCCACGATCCACACCGTCGACGCGACCGAGTCGATCAACCGCCTGCTCGACTTCTTCCCGCCCCACCAGCACCAGCAGGCCCGCGGCATGATCGCGGGCACGATCAAGGGCGTCATCTCCCAGCGGCTCGTCCCCGGCGCGGACGGCGGCAGGGTCGCGGTGTGCGAGATCCTGCGCATGACCGGGCGCGTGAGGGACATGATCATGGACCCGGACCAGACCGGGAAGCTGGTCGAGGTGATCTCCTCCGGCGGCTACTACGGCATGCAGACCTTCGACCAGGCTCTGTTCGGCCACGTGAAGGCCGGCCGCGTGACCTTCGAGGACGCCTACAAAGTCGCCTCCAGCCCGCACGACTTCAAGCTGCTGATGCAGGCCGACGGCCGCCGCGGCACCACCATGGACGACGTCGCCGCGGCCGAAAGCCAGCGCGACGAGGCCGCCAGCCCGCCCGCCACCACCGTCTGAGCGTCACGCCGACGGCACCGGCGACATCCGCCGCCGTCACTTCACTTGGTAAAGTAAAGGCGTATGGCGCTTGATGAGACGTGTCCCGTGTGCATGACCGCGCAGATCGTGTGCGGCAAGTGGACGCTGCTGCTCGTCCGGGACCTGGCGGAGGGGCACTCGCGTTTCTGCGAGCTCGAACGTTCGCTCTCGGGCATCAGCCCCCGCACCCTCTCGCTGCGGCTGCGCGCCCTCGAGGAGGAGGGCGTCGTCGAGCGCCACACATTCCCCGAGGTGCCCCCGCGCGTGGAGTACGCGCTGACCGAGAAGGGCCGCGCGCTGCTGCCGATCATCGACGACATGCGTGCCTACGGGGAATCGTGGCTGGGAGCGGAGTGCGCCGAGCGCCCCGCGCCCTCCGACGCCCTGGCCGTGGCGTAGCGCCGGGCGCCGGCACCGGCCGGCGATGCAGGGTCGCGCGAGCATCGGGCGGACCCCCCGACTGCGCGTGGGCAGGCGGGACGCCGATCACGGACGTTCGTCTGCAAGGCGGACTGCGGGGGCCGGTGAGGGCAGGAGCGGCCGGACGGGGGCCGAATCAGCGATGAGCATGAGCTCCACCTCCCTGCAGGCCGCCCTCAGCGCCCATCTAGAGGCGGCGGCGGCCTACCTGCAGGCGGAGGTGGCCGAGGGAGCGGAGGTGCCGTTCGAGCTCGAGCGCCGGGGCGGGCGCCCCGGGGCCCGCAGGCCCGCCCTCTACTGCTACCGACCGCTCGTCGGGGAGTTCCTGCGCGAACGCGCCGACAGCCTCGAGCGGCTGCCCACCCACCGGCCGGCGGAGATCGCCCTCGCGGACTTCGACGGGCTCGAGCGCTTCCTGCTCGACCACGGCGTCGAGCCCGGCTCGGCGGGCCCGCGCGGGCGCCTGCGCGACGGTCTGCTGGCGCTGATGGAGGATGCCTTCGGCGAAGGCGGCGAGTTCCAGCTGTCGCCCGAGCGCGTGCAGGCGGCGCTGGCCTCGCTGCAGGCGTCGGCGGGCTCGATCCGCAGCGAGGTCACCGTGCTGGCGCGGCTGCGCGGCCTGGCGATCGCCTCGCCGCAGCTGGCGCTGGCGGACGGCCTCGAGATCGTGCGCGAGGAGGCGCTTCCCGGCCCGCTGCCGGACATGGGGGCGAGCTTCGCGGGCGAGGCAGGCGAGCCCGTGTTCGTGCTGCTCGCGTGTGACGGGGAGGACCCGCGCCGCGCGGTCCACGCCGCGCGCGGGGTCCTGGCCGAGTTGCTGCGTGCCCTGCGCCTGTTCGGCGACGGGCGCATCGGACTCGACTCGCTGGGCTGGGTGAGCACCGGCGGCGGCGCCTGGCGGGCGCTCCCGCTGGCCGGTGGCACGCCGCGGGGCGGCACCCTGCTGCTGACCCCCGACCAGGAGGACGAGCTGCGAGCGTTCTGCAGCCTCGTCTCGCGCCGGGCCTTCGACGGCGGCAGGCTCGAATGGGCCTTGCGGCGCTTCGAGCTCGGTTGTGAACGGCCGAACGCGGTCGAGGCCCTGAGCGACAACCTGCTGGCGCTGAGCGCGCTGCTCGAGGACGAGGACTCCCCGCCCGGGCTCCTCGCGAAGCGCCTGGCCGTCCTCTGCGCCGCCCATGACGACGTGCCGGAGCTCGCCGGGCGCATCGGCCAGGCGATCGCCCTCGAGCGCTCCCTGCGCATCGCAGGGACCTATCCGGGCGGCCACGCGGAGGAGCTCGCGCTCGAGGTCGCCGAGCACCTGCGCGCCCTCCTGCGCGACGTCATCTGCGGCCACCTGCCCGAACGCCTCGGAGAGCTGGCCGACGGCATCATCGCGGAGGCCGAGCAGGCGCGCTCCGAGCAGCCAGAGCTGCCGCTCGGCGGCCCCGGGCCCGCCGCCGAGGATCCGGCCGGCGCGGCGGGTGGGGACGACGATCAGCCCGACGGCTACACGCCCCTGTCACTCGAGGAGATATTCGGCAACGCGGCCGAGTCCGAGGAGATCCTGGACGTCTTCATCTAGCTGAGGCACCACCACGAGCGCTGCCCCCTCGAGCTCGGAGGAGAGGTGTGCGATCGAGTCGCGGTCCCGGCGCGCGAGCACGTCGAAGTCGGCCAGGTTGGCCGCCAGGCGCTCGGCCAGCTGAGCTCCGAGCTCGCCGCTGAGCAGCTCGGCGACCTCGTCCGGCGCGTGACCGCCGAGTCCATCCAGGTGCGTGCGGTTGACCACGAGGCCGTCGGCCGACATGCGCGCGTCGCGCAGACGGCGAGCCAGGAACATCGCCTCGGAGACCGGGTCGGGCTCGGGCGAGGTGACGATCACGAATGAGGTCTGAGGGGCCCTCAGCAGCGCCTCGACGTCGCGCGTGCGCTGGCCGAAGCCGTCGATCACGCTCGACATGGTGCGGAAGAAGCGCGACAGCTCGTTGAGCATGTTCACGCCCGTGACGCGGGCGAAGATCGAGAACACGAGCGCGGTCCCGCGCCCGAACAGCCGCGCGGTGAGCCCGCTGGGGGCGAGGAACACCTGCAGCGCCCGCCCTTCGAAGAACCCCAGCAGCCTCCCCGGCGCCTCCAGGAAGTCGAGCGCGTTGCGCGACGGCGGGGTGTCGAGCACGATCACCTCGAAGTCGTGTTCCTCGTAGAGCTCGTACAGCTTGGCGACCGCGCTCAGCTCCTGCGAGCCAGCGACCGCGGTCGACAGCTCGCGGTAGATCGGGTTGGCGAGGATCTCCTCGCGCGCGCCCTCGTCGCTTGCGAGGCGCGTCACCACATCGTCGAAGGTGCGCTTGGTGTCGAGCATCATCGCCCACAGCTGACCCTTGCCGTGGACGCCGGCCTCCCGCAGCGCCGCCGCGTCGATCCGGCTCGGCTCGCTTGAGAGGCGCTGCAGGCCGAGGGCCGAGGCGAGGCGTTTGGCCGGGTCGATCGTCACGACCGCGACCTTGCGTCCCTCCCTGGCGAGGCCGAGCGCGAGCGCGGCCGAGGTCGTCGTCTTGCCGACACCTCCGGCGCCCACACACACCAGCACGCGCTTGCCGGCCAGCCGCGCCGCCAGTCCGGCGGACCTGGAGCTGCGGGCTATGGCCATCGCGCTAGAGGGTAGTGACCGTGCAGGAATAGGCCTCCGCGGTGCGAATACCCAGCGGACGGCTACTGCAGATCACTCGAACACCGGGAGCCCCCGTGGAAGGTAAGGCCAAGGTCATCGCGTTCGCCAACCAGAAGGGCGGGGTGGCCAAGACGACGACGACACTCAACCTCGCAGCCGCGTTCGCGGAGGAGGGAAACCGTGTCCTGTGCGTGGACATGGACCCGCAGGGCAACCTCACGATGTCGCAGGGGATCGACCCCGACACGCTCGAGCTGTCGATGTACGACGTGCTCGTGCACAAGGTCTCGATCCGGGAGGTGATCCGCAAGCGCGAGATCGACGTGGCGTGCGCGTCGATCGACCTCGCCGGCGCGGAGATCGCGATGTCCACCATGATCGGCCGCGAGCGCGCCCTGCAGAAGGCCTTCGAACCGATCCTCGACGACTACGAGTTCATCTGCATCGACACCCCCCCGAGTCTCGGGCTGCTGACGATCAACGCCCTCACCGCGGCCGACAAGGTGATCGTCCCCGTGCAATGCGAGTATCTGTCGATGCGCGGGCTGATCCAGCTCCAGAACACGCTCGCGATGATCCGCGAGAATCTCAACCCGGGCGTGGACATCGAGGGTATCCTTCCGACGTTGGTCGACTCCCGGACCATCCACGCCAAGGAGGCGATCGAGATTCTCGAAGAAAACTTCGGCGATCGAGTGTTCGCCTCGCGCATCCGCAAGACGGTCCGTTTCGCGGAGGCACCGGTGAAGGGCATGTCGGTCCTCAAGTACGAGCCCGACGGCGTGGCGGCCCAGTCCTACCGGCAGCTCGCGCAGGAGGTCCTCGCCCATGCCCAACGGTAAGCAGCGCGCGAGCATGCGGGAAGGCCCGCTCGCGGCCCTGTTCCGCAAAACCGAAGAGGCCGAGGGCGCCCCGGGCCAGCCGGGCGAGCCGCTCGACGAGGTACGCGCGCCGAGCGAGCCGGACGTGCGCCTGCGCGCCGACACCGACACCCGCACGGGCGCGGACGAGGGGCAGGAGCGCCCCGGCCGCAGCGCATCACCGCCGCCGGCGGCCGCTCCGCGGCCCGGCGGCGCCCCCCACCCGTCGCTGGGCTCCGCACCCCAGACGGTCGCCGCCCAGAGCGCCTACGCGCCCGGCGCAGGGCTGAGCGTGCCCACCCCCCAGGAGCGGCTGCGCGAGGCGTTCAACTCCGAACGGCAGGCGGAGCTCGGGAGCATGCAGGCGGGCCAGCCGGTGATCCGCGTGGTGGGCGTCGGCGGCGCCGGCGTGAACGCGGTCAACCGCATGGTCGAGGCCCAGGTGGACGGGATCGAGTTCCTCGCCGTCAACACCGACCTACAGTCACTGCAGCAGTCCACCGCCGACCTGACCGTGCACATCGGCGCCGAGCTCACACGCGGGCTCGGGTCGGGCTCCGACGCCGACGTCGGGCGTCAGGCCGCGATGGAGGACTACGACCGCGTCAAGTCGATGCTCAAGGGCTCGGACATGATCTTCATCGCCGCCGGCGCGGGCGGCGGCACGGGCACCGGCGCCGCCCCGATCCTGGCTCGCATCTCCAGGGAAGTCGGCGCGCTGACGGTCGCGATCGTGACCAAGCCGTTCCAGTTCGAGGGCATCCGCCGCAGCGAGCAGGCCGAGCGCGGCGTGCGCGCGCTGGCCGAGGAGGTCGACACGCTGATCGTCGTGCCCAACGACCGCCTGCTGGGAGTGCTCGACCGCCAGACGGCGATGGTCGAGGCCTTCCGCGTGGCCGACGACGTCCTGCGCCAGGGCGTACAGGGAATCTCCGACCTGGTCACGCTGCCAGGGCTGATCAACCTCGACTTCGCCGACGTCCGCACGATCATGAGCGGGGCCGGCAACGCGCTGCTGGGGATCGGCATGGGCATCGGCGAGAACCGCGCCACCGAGGCCGCCGACCATGCGATCTCCTCGCCGCTGCTGGAAACCTCGGTCGACGGCGCGCGCTCGATCCTGCTGTCGATCACGGGCGGCAAGAGCCTGTCGCTGTGGGAGGTCAACGAGGCCGCCAAAGCGGTGTCCCAGGCCGCGCATCCCGAGGCCAACATCATCTTCGGGGCGATGGTCGACGAGAAGCTCGACGACCAGGTGTGGGTCACGGTCGTCGCCACCGGGTTCTCCGAGAGCGGCCGCCGGCGCACGTCGGCGCGCCTCACCGAGCCGGAGTCGGGCGAGCTGAAGGTCGCCCGCGCCGCCCCCGCCGGCCCACCCCGCGCTACGCGCCGCGGTGGTCTGTCGGTGGACGAGCTCGAGGTCCCGGAGTTCATTCCGAACGTGTAGGCGCGGCCCCGACGGCAGATGGGCGAGGCTGAGCGCGGGGTTATCGCCGCCGGGCACCCGCTCACCGCCGATGCCGGGGCGCGCGTGCTGCGCGAAGGCGGCAACGCGGTCGACGCGGTCGTCGCCGCGATGCTCACCTCGTTCGTGGCCGAGCCGCTGCTGACGGGTCTCGGGGCGGGGGGTCATCTGCTCGTGGCCGGTGGTGACGCGCCTGTGGGGCTGTTGGACTTCTTCGTGGCGGCGCCCGCGGCTCCGTGGGAGGGGCCCCAGGGACAGGTGTACGCGGAGCTGCTGCCGATCGACGTGTCATTCGGCGACGCCGACCAGGTGTTCCACGTCGGACCCGCCTCGTGTGGCGTATACGGGGCGCCCGCCGGCGTGTGCGAGGCGGCCAGCCGCTGGGGGACGATGCCGCTCGAGCGACTCGTAGGACCTGCCGCCGAGCTCGCCCGCGACGGGGTTGCGCTCAACGCCGGCCAGGCCTACGTGGCCTCGATCCTCGCGGGGCTGCTGACCTCGACCCCCGAGTGTGCCGCCCTGTGGGCCCCGCAGGGGCGGGTCCTGCGCGAGGGCCAGGTGCTGCGCAACCCCGACCTCGCCGATGCCCTGGAGCTGCTGGCCGCAGAGGGCCCGGATCCCTTCTACCGCGGCGCGGTCGCCGACGCCGTCGCAGGGTGGCTGGGCGAGCGCGGGGGGCTGCTCTCGCGCGAGGACCTGGAGGCCTACCGGGCGCTGCCCCGAGGGCCGCTGCGCGTCCCCTACCGCGACCGCGAGATCCTCACCAATCCCGCGCCCTCTGCCGGGGGCACGCTGATCGCCTACTCGCTGGGCCTGCTCGACCGGCGCCCGAGCCCGCCGGGCCTGCCCGACGTGGTCGACGCGATGGCGGCCGCCCAGGCCGAGCGCACCCCGGGGTTCCTGGAGGGCCTCCAGCAAGAGGGCTTCTCCGAGCGCTTCCTCGCCCAGCGACTCGGTTCCACCACCCACATCTCAGCACTCGACGCCCAAGGCTGCGCGTGCAGCGCGACCTGCACCAACGGCGAGGGCTCGGGCGTGATCGTGCCCGGCACGGGCCTGCACCTGAACAACGTGATGGGCGAGGAGGACCTCAACCCGCTCGGCTTCCACCGCCACCGTCCCCGCCAGCGGATGCCCAGCATGATGGCCCCCACGGTCGTGATGCACGACGGCGAGGTCGAGCTGGTGCTCGGCAGCGCCGGCTCCAACCGCATCCGCTCGGCGCTGCTGCAGACGATCATCGGCGTGGTCGATCTCGGGCTCGGTGCCGCCGAGGCGGTGCGCGCGCCGCGTGTGCACTTCGAGAACGACGTGCTGTTCGCCGAGCCCGGCGTGGAGCTCGCGCGGCTGCCCACAGACCTCCAGGTCGTCCGTTTCGGCTCGCGCAACCTGTTCTTCGGGGGCGTGCAGGCCGTGCTTAGCCGCGACGGCGCTCTCGAGGGCGCCGGAGATCCGCGTCGCGGCGGCGTCGCGGTCGAGGCCTGATGGGCCGCGCCCGGGCGGGGCCGGCGGCAGCCATCGCGCTCGCCACGGGGCTGGCGCTGGGCGGCTGCGGGGGCGTGCAGCCCGCCGATCTGTTCCTCATCACGCGCACCGGCTCGACGCCCCACGCGCACCTGGTGCTGCTCGTCGACGAAGAGGGCAACGTCCGCTGCAACGGTGAGCACGAGGGCAAGCTCGACGACGCACAGCTCGTCAGGGCCCGCGGCATCCAGGAAGACCTGCAGAAGCTCGCCTCGCACCACACGTCGCTGGCGGCGCGGCCGGGCTCGGTGTTCAGCTACAGCGTGCGCGACGAAAACGGCACCGTCCGGTTCGCCGACAACTCCGCGGGCCAGCCGAAGGTCCTGCACGAACTCGCGCTGTTCGTGCTGGGCACCTCCCAGCAGGTGTGCGGGCTGCCCGAATAGGGCGCGCCGGCAAGGCCGCCGCCCGCGGGCCCGCCGCGCGGCCGCGGGCCCGCCCGCCTCAGGCGAAGCGAACCTTGCCGTTCGAGAGGGCCCGCGCCTGCGCGCGCTCCAGCGATTCCAGTCGCTCGATCGCCGCCGACAGCAGCATCGCCAGCAGCCTCAGGCGGGCGTTCTCGGAGCGCAGCTCCAGCAGCTCCTGCTTGGCCTCCACGCCGAACTCCACGGTCGCCGCCATCCCGTAGGCGTCGAGCTCGAGCAGCTCCGACTCGCTCAGCTCGCGGTCGGTGGCCTGCGCGACTAGGTCGCGGTAGAGCTCGCGGGCGGCCGTCCCGGCCTCGTCGTCGGGCTCCTCTGCGACCTCCTCCAGGAAGTCGACCTCGCCGGCCGGGTAGGGGAGGTCGTCCTGGCGGCTGAGCAGCCGGAAGGGGCGGGTGCCGCGCGCCAGGATGTCCATGCTCCCGTCCTCCATCCGCTCGAGCACCTGCTCGACCTCGCAGGCGCAGCCGACGAACTTGAGCTCCTCGTCGGAGAGCCACACGATCCCGAACTCGCGCTCGGGGGAGTCGGGCCCGGCCTCCAGGCAGCGCCCGATCATCAGGCGGTAGCGCTCCTCGAAGATGTGCAGCGGGATGCTCTCGCTCGGCAGCGCGACGATGCCCAGCGGGAACAGCGGGAAGTTGCGGGCCGGCCGCGACGGCATCGGCCCGATTCTAGGTGCAGGTCCCGCTCAGCGCTGCGGCTTGCGGGCGGACAGCATGAGGTTGTAGAAGGCGCTCGCCGGCAGCAGCGACTCGAGCAGCCGGCGGTCCACCTCCTGCAGGATCAGGTAGCCGTGGTAGGCGTACAGCCGCCACGCCCACGGCACCTCCTCGGGGTCGGCGCTGTGCTCGAGCGTGCGGTTGACCCAGCCGAACCAGTTCGCCAGCAGCTCCTCTCCGCACACCCTCGTGTGTTCGAGGCCGGCGTCGCGTGCCAGCCGCGACAGCTCCCCGGGGGCGAACGCGTGCACGTCCACGACCGGCTCGAGCGACTCCCCCGAAGTCTCCGGCGGCGGCGGGGCCGCCGGCGCGGCGCGCAGCGCGCGGCGCCACACCGGCGCGAGGCGCCGCCCGAGCGCCTTCGGCACACCGGCGAGGCGGTCGCCGTGGCGCGAGGGCTCGCCCGCGAACACGAGCGTGCCGCCGGGGCGCAGCACGCGCGCGAACTCCGTGAACGCGCGCGGGAGGTCCGGGATGTGGTGCAGGACCGCGTGGCCGAACACGAGGTCGAAGCTGTCGTCCGGGAACGGCAATTGCTCGGCGTCGGCGGGCCGCGTGGCGACCTCGAGCCCGAGCCGCTGCGCGTTCTCCGACAGCGTGCCCAGCATTCCCGCCGAGATGTCGCTGCAGGTGGCGTTCTCGATCACGCCGCCGAGCATCAGGTTGAGCGTGAAGTACCCGGTCCCGGCGCCGATCTCGAGCGAGTCGCGGTAGCGCGCGTGTCCCGCGCCGAGTGCCTTGCGGAGCTTGCCGCGGACCTGGTCCTGACCGACCTCGCCGAAGTCGATTCCCCACTTGGCGTCGTAGTGGTGGGCGGCCGCATCGTGGTAACGCGTGTTCGCGTCGCGGATCTCCTCGGCGCTGGCGGCGGGCGGCACGGCCAGCACCTTATACTCGCCCGCCGTGCCAGCGCCTCGCACCGAGCCCGAGGCTCGTGAGCGCTCCGCCGCGGGCTCGCCGGACGCCCACGCCCAGCGCGACCAGCCCGAGGGGGTTCCCCCGCTCGAGCTGACCGGCGAGCGCACGCTCCCGGACGTGCCCGCCGAGAACTACTGGTTCCGCCGCCACCTGGCCGTTTACGAATGGATCGCAAGGCGCGTCGCCGGCGCGGGGGTGATCGACATGGCCTGTGGAGAGGGCTACGGCGTGGCCGTGCTCGCCCGCAGCGCCGCCGCCGTGACGGGCGTCGATGCCAACCCGCAGGCCCACGAGCACGCCCGCCTGCGCTACACGGCGGCCAACGTGCGCTTCGAGCGGGCGCTGGTGGAAACGTACGCCGAGCCCGCCGACGCCGTCGTGTTCCTGCAGACGGTCGAGCACCTCGACGACCCCGGCGCGACGCTCGCCCACTTCCGCTCCCTGGTCGCACCCTCCGGCACCGTGTACGTGTCGACCCCCAACGTGCGCACGCTCGCGCCGAAGGGTGCCAGCCGCTCGGACAACCCGTGGCACGTGCACGAGTACCGCCGCGCCGAGTTCGAGCAGCTATGCCGTGCGAGCTACTCGCAGGTGGAGCTGTACGGCCTGTTCCACGCCCGTAAGCTGCGCGCCCACGAGCTCGCGCTGCGCTGCGGATGGGACCGCGTGCACGCCGCCCTCGGCGTGACCGAGCGCTTCTACGGGCGCTTCACTCCGGCCATCAGCGCGCGCGACTTCGTGCTGCGCGAGGCGGGGCGAGCAGACCTCGAGCGGGCGCTGGACTTCCTAGCGGTGTGCCGGCCGTGAGCGCGCGCGCCCGCGAGCAGGGCGCGCTCGCGATCGTGCTGCATACGCACATGCCCTACGTCGAGGGCTTCGGCACCTGGCCGTTCGGGGAGGAGTGGTTGTGGGAGGCGTTCGTGGGGTCCTACCTGCCGCTGCTCGAGCTGCTCGACGCGGGCGCGCCGGTCACGCTGTCGCTGACGCCGGTGCTGTGCGACCAGCTCGAGGCGCCGGGGATCGCGGGCCGCTTCCGCACCTTCGTGGAGGAGGTCCGGCGCGGCACCCACGAGCGCGATGCGGCCGGGCTGCGGGAGGGGGGCCACGAGCAGCTGGCGGCCGAGCTGGAGCGGGCGTGGCTCGACTACAGCGGGGCGCTGCAGCGCCTGCAGGAGCGCTCCGGGGACCTGCTGGGAGCGTTCGGCAGGCATGCCGCCTGGACCTCGTCGGCGACCCACGCGATCCTGCCGCTGCTGGCCACCGACGCCGGCGTGCGCGCACAGGTCCGCAGCGGGATCGCCTCACACCGGCGCCGCTTCGGCGACTGGCGAGGCGGCTTCTGGCTGCCGGAGTGCGCCCACGTGCAGTCGCTCGAGTCGACGCTCGGCGAGGAGGGCGTGCGGACCGTGTGCGTCGAGCTCACCGACGCCCTCGGAGAGGGATCGTGGGAGCACCTGCGGCCGCTCGCCGGCGAGCACGGGGTGGTGCTGGTGCCGATCGACCGGGCGACGATCTCACTCGTGTGGAGCGAGCAGGGCTATCCCGCGGGCGGGGACTACCGCGACTACCACCGCCTCACCACCTTCCATCACAACCCCTGGAACAACGCCGGCGGGGCCTACGACCACGACGCCGCCATGGAGCGCGCGCGCAGCGACGCGGCCGACTTCGTCGGGCGCGTGCGGGTGCGCCTGCGGGAGGCCGCCGGCGGGGCCCACGGCGCGCTGCCGGGCGGGGGCCTGGTGGTGTGCGCGCTCGACACCGAGCTGCTCGGGCACTGGTGGTACGAGGGGGTGGCGTGGCTGGCGGCCGTGGTCGAGCAGGCGGCCGTTCAGGGGCTGGAGCTGGTGCGGCTCGACGACGCCTCCGCGCTGCAGGAGCCGCGCGCGCTGCCCGCCGCCCTCGCGGACGAGTGGCGCCCCACCAGCTGGGGTCGCGGAGGGGACCTGTCGACGTGGTCCTCGCCGGCGGTCGCCGAGCTCGCCTTCGGGGCCCGCGAGGCGGAGCTCGAGCTGCTCACGGCCGGCCCGCAGGCGCCGGCCTCGGCGCTGCGCGAGCTGCTGGCGCTGCAGTCCAGCGACTGGGCGTTCCTGATCGCGCGCGAGCTCGCCGTCAGCTATGCCCGCGAGCGCTTCGCCGGCCACCGGCGCCAGCTGGGCCGTGCGCTGTCAGGCGACGAGGGGGCCGCCGTCGATGCCGCCCTGCGCAACATCGCCCCCGACGCCCGCGCCTGCGACCTGTTCGGACCCTGACGCCGGCGAGTCGGGCGGGCGGCGCAGGACCACCAGCGCGAAGGCCGTGAGCGCCGGCAGGGGGTGGTCGACCATCACGCCCGTGAAGGCGCGCTCGGCGGCAGCCAGCGGCTTGATGTGGCGGTAGAAGGCGTGTCCGAAGTAGCCGGTGTAGCGCTGGACCTCGAAGCCGATCGAGCGCAGTCGCGCGAGCTGCCGGTGCGTGGGTCCCCGGCACCAGGAGTAGTAGGGGCGGAACTTCGCATGGCGCTCGGGGCAGGCGCGGAACAGCACCCCCATCGACAGCGACGGGGGCAGGATCCGGTTGACCAGGAACGGCAGCGCGTACAGCGTGGGGAACAGGTGCACGGCCGTGCCCCCCGGTCGCAGCAACTCGAACACGTGGCGGTGGAAGCGCTCGCCGTCGGGCACGTGCTCGGCGGTCCAGCGGGTGAAGACCGCGTCGAACGGGCCGTGGGTGTGCACCAGCCGCTCGACGGCCGCCGCGTCGAGGATGTCCGCCTGCTCGAGCACGTAGCCGTCGTGGGCTCGCTCGAGCTGCTCGGCGGAGACGTCGGTGACGACGTACTGCAGCCCGTAGCGCTCGACCTGGGGCAGGTGCAGCAGCGGCCGTGCCCCTCCGCCCACGTCGCAGACGCGTACGGCACCGGCGTCGAGCACGGCGCGCACCTCCCCCCACAGGTCGCTCTCGGCGGCCCGCGCGCGGTCGTAGGAGACGGGGTTGGCGGTCGTGGCCACGCTCACTCCCAGCGCAGCGTGCGGGGGGTCTCGCGCATGCGGATCACACGCGCCGGCACGCCCGCGACGACGGCGTTGGCGGGCACGTCGGCGGTCAGCACGGCGCTGGTCCCGATCACGGCGTTCTCGCCCACGTTGACGCCGCGCAGCACGCACGCGCCGTAGCCGATCCACACGTTGTGCGACACGCGCACGTCGCGCTTGTAGATGCCCTGCAGGCGGATCGGGCGCTCGACCTCGGTGACACCGTGATCGAAGTCGATCAGCATCACGCGGTCGGCGACGATGCACTCGCGCCCGATGGTCACGTGCTGGAAGGCGGAGATCGTGCACTCCTGGCCGATCACGGTCTTGGCCCCGATCTCGACCTCACCCTCGTGGACGCGGATCTTGCAGCCGTGCCCGACCCACGCCCAGCGCCCGATGCGCAGCGTCGCGTTGCGCCCGATCTCGAGCTTCACGCGCGGGCACACGAAGCAGATCCCGTCCGTCTGCAGGCGGCGGCCGAAGCGCAGCTTCAGGTATGCCAGGCGCGCGAGCAGCACCGCGTAGCCCGGCCTGAGCATCCCGTTGCGGCGCATGAAGCGCAGCACCGTCAGGGGCCCGCCGTGCAGGGGGGCGGGCGCCAGCCGCGCGGCGGTGGCGTGATGCTGTTGCCCCGCGGGGGTCCCCACGTCTGCGAGCTGCGCCATCGGCGGCGAATCGTAGAGCCACCGTCGCCCCCGGGTGCCCCTGCGATGATTGCCCGCTCGATGGAGGACCCCACGCTCGCCCAGCGGCTGCTCGACGGCGACCGCCGCGCGCTCGCCCGCGCGATCTCGCTCGTGGAGGACGACCGGCCCGAGGGGTGGAAGCTCGTGCGCGAGGTCTACCCGCACACGGGCGAGGCGGCGGTGGTCGGCTTCACCGGACCCCCGGGGGTCGGCAAGTCGACGCTCATCGGAGCCCTCACCGCGCTGCGCCGCCGCGCCGGCAGGACGGTCGGGGTGCTCTCGATCGACCCGTCCTCGCCGTTCACCCAGGGGGCGCTGCTGGGCGATCGCATCCGCCTCTCCGAGCACTTCCTGGACCCCGGCGTGTTCATCCGCTCGATGGCCAACCGCGGCGCGCTCGGTGGGCTGTCCGAGGCGGCGCTCCAGGCCGCCCTGCTGCTCGATGCGGCCGGGCGCCAGGACGTCTACGTCGAGACGGTGGGGGTGGGCCAGGCGGAGATCGACATCATCGACCACGCCGACACGATCGTGCTGGTGCTGATGCCCGGCTCGGGTGACTCGATCCAGGCGCTGAAGGCCGGCGTGATGGAGATCCCCGACGTGATCGTCGTCAACAAGGCCGACCACCCGCTGACCGACACGATGATCCGCGAGATCCGCAGCGTGCTCTCGCTGGCCAACCTCGACGGCGCCGAGCCCGGGGCGTGGAGGGTCCCGATCGTGAGGGCCGAAGCGACCCACGGGCGCGGCGTGGAGGAGCTCGCGACGAAGCTCGATGAGCACCGCCAGCACCTGCGTGCGGCCGGCGAGCTGGAGCGCCGCCGCGGTCGCCACCTGCGCAGCGAGGTGCTGGCGATCGCCGCCGCGCGCATGCGCCGGCGCCTGGAGGACGAGATCAGCGGCGACCCCCGCTTCCAGGCGCTGCTCGACGAGGTGCTCCAGCGGCGCCTGGACCCGGCCAGCGCGGCGGCGGCCCTGCTCGAGTGGGAGTACGAGGCCTAGCCTAAGCCCCGAGCGCCCGCGCGATCACCATCTGCTGGACCTCGTCGGTGCCCTCGCCGATGGTGAGGATCTTGGCGTCGCGGTAGAAGCGGCACACCGGGTACTCCTCGATGTAGCCGTAGCCGCCGTGGATCTGCACGGCCTCCTCGCTGCAGCGCACCGCCAGGCGTCCCGTCTTGAGCTTGGCCTGGGCGGCGGTGAGGCTGAAGCTGCGCCCCCCGTCCTTCTCGCGGGCGGCCTTGTATACGAGCAGCCGGGCGGCCTCGATCTCCGTCGACATGTCCGCGAGCTTGGCCTGGATCGCCTGGAACTTCGAGATCGGCTGGCCGAAGGCACGGCGCTCCTGCGCGTAGGCGAGAGCCTGGTCGAGCGCCCCCTGGGCGAGGCCCACCCCCATCGCGGCAACGCCGATGCGGCCGATGTCGAGGATCCGCAGGAACTGCTTGAAGCCCGCTCCGCGGGGGCCCAGCAGGTTCTCCTCGGGAACGCGGCACTCGCTGAACGTCAGCGGGCGCGTGTCCGACGCGTTCCAGCCCATCTTGCGATATGGCTCTCCCTGCTCGTAGCCGGGGGTTCCGTTCGGCACGATGATGTTGGAGATCTCCTTGGCGGCGGCCCCGTCCTGCCCGGTAACGGCCGTGATGCACACCATCCCGGAGATGTCGGTGCCGGCGTTGGTGATGAACTGCTTGGCTCCGTCGATCACCCATTCGCCGTCCCGCAGGGTCGCGCGCGTGCGGGTGTTGCCGGCGTCCGAGCCGGCCTCGGGCTCGGTCAGCCCGAAGGCGCCGAGCACCTCCCCCGAGCACAGCCGCGGCAGCCAGTCCTGTTTCTGGGACTCGCTCCCGAACAGGTACACCGGCTGGGTGCCGAGCGAGGTGTGGGCGCACAGCGTGATCGCCACCGAGGAGTCGACCCGCGTCAGCTCCTCCACCGCCAGCACGTAGGCGAGCGTGTCGCCCCCGCCGCCGCCGTACTCGGCCGGGAACGGGATCCCCATCAGGTTCAGCGCCCCCAGCTGGCGCACGATCTCGTACGGGAAGGACTTCGTGCGGTCGAGCTCCTCCGCCACCGGTGCGACCTCGCCTTCGGCGAAGTCGCGCACGGTGCGGCGGATCAGCTCGTGTTCTGGGGACAGCTCGAAGTCCATCGTGGGATCAGTGGCAGTAGGAGCGGGCCAGCTCGACGAGCAGGCGCACGCCGTAGCCGGAGGCGCCCTTGCCGACGTAGGGACGCCCCAGCTCCCAGGCCGTGCCGGCGATGTCGAGGTGCGCCCACGGCACCTCGCCGACGAACCTGCGCAGGAACGAGCCCCCCACGATGGTCCCAGCCTTGCGCGCCTCGGGTGCGTTGTTGAGGTCGCCGTAGGTGCCCTTGATGAGCTCGTCGTACTCCTCGTGCAGGGGCAGTCGCCACACGATCTCGCCGCTGCGCTCTCCGGCCTCGGTGATCCGCCCGGCGAGCTCCTCGTCGTTGCTCATGAGGCCCGCATAGGTGGAGCCGAGCGCCACGATCACCGCGCCCGTGAGGGTCGCGACGTCGACGACGCGCTCGGCGCCCTGCTCGATCGCGTACCACAGGCAGTCGGCCAGCACGAGGCGGCCCTCGGCGTCGGTGTTGTTGACCTCGATCGTGACCCCGTTGGCGGCCGTGACGATGTCGCCCGGCTTGACCGAGCGGCCGCTCGGAAGGTTCTCGGTCGCGCCCACCACGCCGATCACGTCCAGCGGCAGCTCCAGGCGGGCGATCGCGCCCACGGCCTCCAGCACGCTGGCCGCGCCGGACATGTCGAACTTCATCTCCGACATCTTGGCCGAGGGCTTCAGCGAGATCCCGCCGCTGTCGAAGGTGACGCCCTTGCCGACGAGCCCCAGGACCGGCCCGCCGGCGCCCGGTCCGCGGTAGCGCACCGTGATCAGGGCGGGCTCCTCATAGGAGCCCTGGGCGACCGCGGCGAAGGCACCCATGCCGCGCTCGAGGATCCCGCCGCGGCCCTCGACCTCCACACTGAGGTGGGCGAGCTCCTGCGCCATCGCGGTGGCGTGCTGCGCGAGCGCGGAGGGGGTGAGGTCGTTGGCGGGACGGTTCTGCAGGTCGCGCGCGCGGTTGGCGGCCTCGGCCACCACCGCCGCCTGCGCCACGGTGTGGTCGACCTCCGCCTGCTCGCCGACCACCACCAGCCCCTCGAGCTGCTTCGGCGGCCTGTCCGCGTCGTCGTCGTCCGAATTGCCGGCACCCTTGGCCTGGTCGAAGCGGTAGTCGGCCAGCACGGCGCCCTCCGCCAGACCGGCGGCGATCGCGGCGTCGGTCCCCGCGGGCAGTATCCAGCACAACACCCGCGTGGAGATCTCGCGCGCTCGGCCTCCGGCGGCGGCGGCCGCCACGCGGGCCCGCTCGGCGTCGAATCGATCTGCGGGGCCGAGGCCCACGACGAGCCAGCGGCGCCCGTCGGCGTGCGCCAGCGCCAGCGCCCCCAGCGTCCTGCGCGCCTCGTGCGAGCCGATCAGCTCTCCCACCTCGGCGGGGACGTCGCCGGGCCCCTGCCCGCCCTCGAAGATCCCGACAGCGACGGTGTCGGCGTCGCCGGGGGGCGGCAGGGTGGCGCTCGTGCTCACGCGCATCGGTGGCCGGGACGATATCCGTGTGGCGCCCGCACCGGTCCACCACCGCCGTGCGCGAGCGGCACAGCCGCGCCCGTCCGCCGCCGGCGCGGCCACAGGCGTCCACTACCATCTCGGCAGCCGGCGCAGGCGACTACTTCCAGGAGGCCCAAGCTTTCATGCCCAACACCGTGATCCTCGGCGCGGCCCGCACCCCGATCGGAAAGATGGGCGGTGGGCTCGCGACGCTGCCGGCCCCCGAGCTCGGCGGGCTGGCGATCTCCGCGGCGCTGGAGCGCGCCGAGGTGGAGCCCGAGCAGGTCGACCACGTGATCGTCGGGCAGGTGCTGCAGGCGGGCCAGGGCCAGATCCCCTCCCGCCAGGCGCAGATCCAGGCCGGCATCCCCAAGGAGGTCTCCTCGGAGACGATCAACAAGGTCTGCGCGTCGGGGCTGAGGGCGAGCGTGCTGCTCGACCAGGCGATCCGCACGGGCGAAGTCGAGGTCGGGGTGGGCGGCGGCATGGAGTCGATGTCGAAGGCCCCCTACCTGATGTCCCAGGGCCGCTTCGGCTACCGCATGGGCGACGCAAAGATCCTCGACGCGATGGTCCACGACGGCCTCACCAACCCGTTCTCGGGCAAGCAGATGTTCGTCGAGGCCACCGAGGTGGGCGACGAGCTGGAGATGACCCGCGCCGACCTCGACCGCTGGGCGCTGCGCTCGCACGAACTGGCGCTGAAGGCCATCGACGACGGGCGCATGTCCGAGGAGATCGTGGCGGTCACGATCCCCAACCGCAAGAAGCCGGACAACCCGACGGTCGTCGAGGTCGACGAGGGTCCCCGCCGCGAAACCTCGCTGGAGGCACTCGCTGCGCTCCCCGGCCTGATCGGCAAGGAGGGCTCGCACACCGCCGGCAACTCCCCCGGTGTCAACGACGGCGCGGGCGCGCTGGTGCTCGCCTCCGACGAGTGGGCCGCCGCCAACGGCAAGCAGCCGCTCGGGGAGATCGTCGCGCACGCGCAGAGCGCAAACGACTTCGCCTACCTTGCGACCACCCCCGCCACCGCCGCCCGCAAGGCGCTCGAGAAGGCGGGCCTGCAGCCCGGTGACATCGACCTGTGGGAGATCAACGAGGCGTTCGCGTCGGTGACGCTGAACTCGATCCGGATGCTCGGCATCGACGAGGACAAGGTCAACGTGAACGGCGGGGCGGTCGCGCTCGGACACCCGATCGGCGCCTCGGGCGCGCGCATCCTCGGCAGCCTGCTGCTCGAGCTGCGCCGCCGCGGCGGCGGGCTGGGCTGCGCGGCGATCTGCTCCGGCGGCGGACAGGGCGACGCGCTGATCCTGCGGGTCTAGTGCCCCACCCGCCGGGCGAGCCGGGCGGTTCCTCGAGGGAGGCCCCCCGGGGGGCGGCCTTCTTCGACCTCGACAAGACGCTGATGGCCGGGTCCTCGGGGATCTTCTTCGCCCGGGCGGCGTACGAGACGGGCATGATCTCGCGCTCGCGCCTGGCCAAGGACGTGTACGAGAACGTCCGCTTCCGGCTGCTCGGGTCCACCGACGACCGCGCCGACGACGTCCGCAAGAGGGTCGGCGAGATGATCGCCGGCGTGCGCGTGCGCGACCTCGAGCGCCTGTCCCCGCGCGTGCTCGCCGGGGTGCTGCCGCGTTTGTACCCGGAGATGCTCGAACGCGCCTACGCCCACCAGGACGACGGCATGCCGGTGTACATCCTCACCGCCGCCTCCCAGGAGATGGCCGACCTGCTCGCCCACGTGCTCGCCTTCGACGGCGGCCTCGGCTCGCGCTCGGAGGTGATCGACGGCCGTTACACGGGCCGCCCCGCGGGGCCGTTCAACTACCGCGAGGGCAAGGTCCTGGCGATGCGGGAGGTGTCCGCGCTCGAGCACATCGCGCTCGAGCGCTCCTACGCCTACTCCGACTCCGAGTCCGACCTGCCGATGCTGCGCGCGGTGGGGCACGCGGTGGTCGTCAACCCCGATGCGGCGCTGCGCCGGATCGCCCTGCAGGAGGGGTGGGAGGTGGTCGAGCTCGACCGTCTCGGCCGGCGCCTGAAGATGCTCGCCGTGGTCGGTGTCGCCACCGCAGTGGCCTCGGTGGGGCGGGTGGTGCTCGACCGCCGCCGCTGACGGGCAGCCCCGGAGCCCCGCCGGCGCGGTTGCCCGCCCGCCTGGGTGCCGCTACGCTGCTCACCGCGCGGCGCCCATCGTGTGAGCGCGCGCCTGCGCGACCGGCACCGACCCATGGCCTCCAACTCCACACCGACGCAGGGCAAGATCCGCGTGGTCGTCGCCAAGCCCGGCCTCGACGGCCACGACCGCGGCGCCAAGATCATCGCCCGTGCCCTGCGTGACGCGGGCATGGAGGTGATCTACACCGGCCTGCACCAGACCCCGGAGCAGATCGTGGAGACGGTGATCCAGGAGGACGCCGACGCGGTCGGGCTGTCGATCCTCTCGGGCGCCCACATGACGCTCGTTCCGCGCGTGGTGGAGCTGCTGCGCGAGCAGGGGGTGGACGACGTGATCGTCACCGTCGGGGGGACGATCCCGGCGCAGGACATCCCCGAGCTGAAGGAGCTCGGCGTCGCGGAGGTCTTCACCCCGGGGGCCTCGACGCAGTCGATCGTGGACTTCATCCGCGAGGCCGCCGGCGCCCGCACCGGCTGATTGACTCGTCAGTCAATCTCGAACGGTAGGATCCCACCCAACCAATTCAAGGAGCCCTGCAGAACATGAAGATTTGTGTCCTGGTGAAGGAGGTTCCCGACGCGGCGGTAGAAAAGCGCCTGGACCCCGGCACGGGCCGGATGGACCGCAGCGGCGAGAAGAACCTGAACCCCTACGACACCCACGCGATCGAGGCGGCGATGCAGATCCGCGAGGGCGGAGCCGCACCCGTGGAGGAGATCGTGGCGGTGACGATGGGGCCCGAGAGCGCCGTGCGGGCGCTCCACAAGGCTGTCTCGCTCGGCGCCGACCGCTCCATCCATCTCAGTGACCCCGTGCTCGCCGGCTCGGACGTGGCCGCCACGGGATACGCGCTCGCGAAGACGCTCGAGCAGGAGAGCCCCGACCTGGTGCTGCTCGGTCAGCAGTCCGACGACGGCGAGTGCTACACGATCGGGGCCGTCGTCGCCGACCACCTCGGCATGCCCTCGCTGACCCAGGTGATCAAGATGGACGTCGCCGACGGCGGCCTTCGCTGCGAGCGCCAGGCCGAGTACGGCTACGACACGGTGCAGGTCGAGATGCCGGCCGTGATCTCGGTCGGGGACGCGATCAACGAGCCTCGCTACCCGTCGCTGAAGGCGATCATGGGCGCCAAGAAGAAGCCGCTGCAGGCGCTGGCGGCTGCCGACGCGGGCATCGACGCGGGCAAAGTCGGGGGCGACAACTCGGCCGCCCACTGGACCGCCGCCAAGGCCCCACCGGCCAAGGCGGCCGGAGAGATCATCGAGGACGAGGACACCGGCGAGACCGTCGAAAAGATCCTCGCCTGGCTCGACGAGCGCAAGCTCATCTAAGGAGACCCCAAGCTAATGGCGAACATCCTCGTATACGCGCTCCACTACGAAGGCGCGATCAACAAGAACTCACTCGGGGCGGTCTCCGAGGGCGCGAAGCTGGCCGGCGAAATCGGTGGCGAGGCCCACGCGATCATGCTCGGCGAGAGCGTTCCCCGCGACCTTGCCGCCACGCTCGGCCGCTACGGCGCCAAGAAGGTGCTCTTGGCCGAGGGGCCCGAAGGGCTCGCCCAGCCGCTCGTCGACGCGATGGCCACGGCCATCACCGACGGCGGCTACTCGTACGCGCTGTTCGGAGGCGGCCTGCTCGGCTTCGAGATCGGGGCCGGTTTGGCAGCCCGCCTCGGCGCCGGGGTGGTGATGGAGGTCACGGCCGTGCGCGCCGAGGGCGGGAAGCTGATCGCCGAGCGCCCGATCCTGGGCGACTCGGCCATCTCCGAAATCGAGTACCGCTCGCCGGTCGGGATCGTGATCGGACGTCTGAACGCATTCGAGGTACGCGAGTCCGGCGACGCCGACGCCGCCGTGGAGGATCTCAGCTTCGAGCTCAGCCCCCAGTCCACCAAGGCGAAGATGCTGATCCGCGGCGAACAGCGCGGGGCGGACGTGGACATCGAGGGAGCCGACATCCTGATCGCCGGCGGACGCGGGCTCGGCAAGGCGGAGGGCTTCAAACTGGCCGAGGACCTGGCGGCCGCCTTCGGCTCCAATGCCGCCGTGGCGGCCACTCGCGCGGTCGTGGACGCGGGCTGGTATCCCTACGCCGCCCAGATCGGGCAGACGGGCAAGACGGTGGCCCCCAAGCTGTACCTCGCGGCCGGTATCTCCGGGGCGATCCAGCACAAGGTGGGGATGCAGGGCTCGGAGAACATCGTCGCGATCAACAAGGACGCGAACGCGCCGATCTTCGAATTCTCCGACCTCGGCGTGGTGGGCGACCTGAACAAGATCCTGCCCAAGCTGACCGACGCCGTGAAGGCCAAGAAAGGCAGCTGACGGATGGCCCACGACGGCTCCTCCAACGGCCGGGTCTCGCCCGCGGCCTTCCCGCCCCCGGTGGACTCCCGCAAGGAGTTCGTCAAGCGGGGGCTCGACCCGGAGGACGAGCTGATCGAGGTGGGCGTGGCGATCGTCGGCGGAGGCACCGCCGGGCTGGCGTGCGCCAACCGCCTGCTGCAGCTGCTCGGCGACGACCCCGAGATGACGGAGCGGCTCGGGGAAGTGCCGGTGGCCGTGGTGGAGAAGGCCAAGACCTGCGGCGGGCACAACCTCTCGGGCGCGGTGATGCGCCCGCAGCCGCTGCTCGAGCTGTTCCCGGACATGAGCCGCGAGCAGTGGCGCGAGGAGGGCTTCGCCTTCGGCGAGGTGAAGAAGGAGTCGGTCTACATGCTCACCGGCCCCAAGACCAAGCTCCCGGTGCCGATCCCCGCGGTGCCGAACTTCAAGAACCACGGCAACGAGGTGATCTCGGTTTCGGCGCTGGCCCGCTACCAGCAGCGGCAGGCCGAAGAGGCCGGGGCCTACGTGCTGACCGAGACCTCCGCGACACAGCTGATCGTCGAGGACGGCGCCGTCGTCGGCGTGCGCTCCGGCGACAAGGGGCGTGGCAAGGACGGCCAGCCGCTCGGCAACTTCGAGCCCGGCACCGACATCAAGGCTCGTGCGACCGTGCTCGCCGAGGGCTGCTGGGGGCACCTGACGGGTGCCGCAATCCAGGAGTTCGACCTCGCCGACGGTCGCGAGCCGCAGGTCTGGGAGCTCGGCGTCAAGGAGGTGTGGAAGGTCAAGAAGCCGCTCGACCGCGTGATCCACACGTTCGTGCAGCCGTGGCCGCTGAAGGTCGCGGCCAAGTACGGACAGCTCGGGGGCACGTGGATCTACCCGATGAAGGACGAGAAGACCGGCGAGGACCTCGTCTCGATCGGCTTCGTCGTGGACCTCAACTACCGCGACGCGACCACGTCGGCCCACGACCTGCTGCAGACCTTCAAGATGCATCCATTGGTAAAGGACATCCTCGAGGGCGGCGAGCGCGTCGCGTGGGGAGCAAAGGCGCTTCCCGGCGGCGGGTACTGGTCGATGCCGGCCCTCTCGATGCCCGGTGCGGTGCTCGTCGGCGACGCCGGAGGGATGGTCGACACGGCGGCGCTGAAGGGCGTCCATCACTGCATCAGGTCAGGGATCCTGGCGGCGGAGTCGATCTACGCGGCGCTCAGGCGCGGGAGCAGCAACTTCTCCGACTACGAGGACGCAGTCGAGCGCTCGACGATCGGGACCGAGCTCTACCAGGTCCGCAACACGCGCCAGGCCTTCCAGAAGGGCTTCCTCGTCGGCAGCCTGCTCGCGGGCCCGTCGATCATGTCCAAGGGGAAGGTGCCGCCGGGCAGGCAGGCGTGGCACCGCGACGACGCCGAGCCGGTGTTCGTGGGCAACACCAAGGAGCGCTACCCCAAGCCGGACGGCAAGTACACCTTCGACAAGCTCTCCTCGGTGTTCATCACGGGCAACGCCACCCGCGACGACGCCCCCAACCACATCCGCGTCCAGAAAAGGGTCCCGCGCGAGGTCGCCGAAACATGGCGGTGGATGTGTCCGGCCGGCGTGTACGAGATCCCCGAGGAGGCACCCGACAAGGGCGAGGTGGACGTGATCGTCAACTACACGAACTGCGTCCAGTGCGGGGCGATCACCGCCAAGGGCGGGCGCCTGACGACACCCGAGGGCGGCGACGGCCCCCTCTACCAGGTCACCTGATCGTCCTACCGCCGCACGCGCGGCGAAACCCCGCGCGTGCAGGCGTGTTTAGCGCTCTGAGATGAATCGCCTGCGCCCCGTCGCCATGCTCGTGCTGCCCTGCGCGCTGCTCGCCGCAAGCGCCGTCCCCGCCGGCGCGATGCGGGCGGGCGCCGTGCCGGCGGGTGCGATCGCGGCTGGCGCCCCGCCGGCGGGCGCCGCCGCGGCTGGCGCCGCGCCGGTCGAACACGACCCGCTGACCGTCCACCGCAGCTCGCCCTCCCATCAGTCGGCGACCCTCGAGCAGTGCGTCAACTCGGCCGACCAGGAAGAGCGTGCCGCCACCTTCTTTGGCGAAATGACTCTCGTGGCCGGCGCCGCGCGCATGGAGATGCGCATCGACCTGCTGGAGCGGGGCTCCGGAGAAGAAGCCTGGCGGCGGGTGACGGCGCCCGGCCTGGGCGTGTGGCGCACCTCCGCCCCCGGCGTGAAGTCGTTCCACTACCTCAAGCAGGTCACCAACCTCGCCGCCCCGGCCTCCTACCGGGGCGCGGTGCGCTTCCGCTGGCTGAACCCGGCCGGCCACCAGATCGGCTATGCCGAACAGCGCACCAGGCCATGCGAAGAGACGGTAGTTGCGGCCCCCTCACCGGCGCCCGGGGCCACGCTAAACTGAGGTGGTTGTGAAGGCTGAGATCCACCCCCAGTACGTCACCGCCCACGTGCGCTGCACCTGCGGCAACGAGTTCATCACGCGTGCCACCCAGGACGAGCTGCACGTCGAGGTGTGCTCCGCCTGCCATCCGTTCTACACGGGCCGGCAGAAGCTGATGGACACCGGGGGTCGCGTCGAGCGCTTCCAGCGCCGCGTCGCCAAGGGTCGCCTGCACTCCACCCAGGCCAGGTCCGCGCAGTAGGCCGATGTCCACTGTTGCCGCGGCGCGCGAGCAAAGCGGCGAGCTGACCGCGCAGCGCGACGCGCCGCTCGGCGGCCAGGCCGTGATGGAGGGCGTCATGATGCGCGGCGTCTCCAACTGGGCCGTGGGCGTGCGCAAGCCCCTTGCGGGTGCTGCGCCCGGAACCCACCTCGGGGAGGGTGAGATCGAGGTGAAGTCCTTCCCGCTCGAGTCCGCCATGCGCCGCCACCGGGTCCTGCGGCTGCCGATCATCCGCGGCGTCGTCGCCCTCGGCAGCTCGCTGGCGATCGGCTTCAAGGCGCTCGAGATCTCCGCCAACGCACAGCTCGTGGAGCAGCCGCACGCCCCCGGCGCCGACGAGGCCCAGGCAGACGGCCCGACGCCGGCGGTCGACGGCGACCAAGCGAGCGTGAACGGTGCCTCGTCCAATGGCGCTTCGGCCAACGGCGCCTCGGCCAACGGCGCGGCCGCCGACGATGCGCTCGCCGCGGATATCGTCGCCGGCGAGGTCGTGCACGCCGAGGCCGGCACGAAGGCCGAAGAACAGATCCCCCGCGCGGTGTGGCTGGGGACGATCGTGGTCGCACTCGTGCTGGCGATCGCGCTGTTCTTCGTCGTGCCAGTCGGGATCACCAGCCTGATCAAGGGCGAGCTCGGGTCGTCGTTCCTGTTCTGGCTGGTCGAGGGGTGCATCCGCACCGCGCTGTTCCTCGGCTACATGTTCATGCTCTCGCGGGTCAAAGACCTCCGCCGGGTGTTCGAGTACCACGGGGCCGAGCACAAGACCATCTCCTGCTTCGAGGCGGGGATGCCGCTGACCGCGGCCAACGCCCAGCGCTTCTCGCGGCTGCACCCCCGCTGCGGCACGAGCTTCCTGCTGGTGGTGATGATCGTGGCGATCTTCGTGTTCGCCCCGATCGGCCTGCCGGCGTGGTACTGGCTGGTGCTGACGCGCATCATCGGGGTCCCGCTGATCGCCGGGATCTCCTTCGAGCTGATCAAGTACGCCGGGCGCCACCGCAGCCGCCGCTGGGTGCGGGCCGTGATGTGGCCCGGGCTGAAGCTGCAGCTGCTGACCACGCGCGAGCCCGACCACAGCCAGCTCGACGTGGCCATCGCCGCCCTGCAGGCGGTGCTCGCCGTTGAGAAGCCGGGCGAGCTGACGGCCGATGACCTGGTCGGCGTCGAGGTCGTGGCCTAGCCGTTGGTAGAGGAACTCGTCAGCCAGATCGAGACGAGCTTCAAAGAGCTCGAAGAACAGATGAGCGACCCGGAGGTGATCGCCGACCGGGAGCGCTACGCGGAGGTGGGCCGCGCCTACCGGCAGCTGCAGGCGGCGGCCGAGCTCGCCAGGCAGTGGCGCGCTGCCACAGACGACGCGGCCGTGGCCGAGGAGCTGCTCGCCCAGGACGGCGACGACGCCGACACCCGCCGGGAACTGCACGAGTCCCGTGAGCGGGCCGAGGAGCTCGAAGAGCAGATCCGCATGGCGATGGTCGAACGCGACCCCAGCGACGACAAGAACGTGATCGTCGAAATCCAGGGGGGCGCAGGGGGAGAGGAGGCCGGGCTGTGGGCGGGTGACCTGTACCGGATGCTCACCCGTTACGCCGAGCGCCGCGGCTTCCAGGTCGAGCCGCTGGACGTGGGTGACGGCAAGTACACCTTCGCCGTCAAGGGCGACGGCGCCTACTCGGTGTTCAAGTTCGAGGGCGGCACCCACCGCGTGCAGCGCGTCCCCGAGACCGAGTCCCAGGGGCGCATCCACACCTCCACTGCGACCGTGGCGGTGCTTCCCGAGGCCGAAGAGGTGGACGTCGAGATCAACCCCGCCGACCTCCAGATCGACGTGTACCGCTCCTCCGGCCCGGGCGGGCAGTCGGTCAACACGACCGACTCCGCCGTGCGGATCACGCACAAGCCCAGCGGGATCGTGGTCTCGATGCAGGACGAGAAGTCCCAGCTCCAGAACCGCGAGCGCGCGATGCGGGTGCTGCGTGCGCGCCTGTACGAGCGGGCGCTGGCCGAACAGCAGGCCGAGCTCGCCGCCGACCGTCGCTCGCAGGTGGGGACCGGCGACCGCGCCGAGAAGATCCGCACCTACAACTTCGGCGAGCGCCGCGTCACCGACCACCGCATCAAGCTCACGACGCACAACCTCGACCAGGTACTCGAAGGAGACCTCGAGGCTTTCACCGAGGCGCTGCAGTCCGACGAGAAGCGACGGCGCCTGCAGGCGCAGACCGCCGCATGAACGCCACCGCCGCGCTGCGCTCCGCCACCGCCGAGCTCGCCCAGGCGGGCTGCGAGTCCCCCCGTCTGGATGCCGAGCTGCTGCTCGCGGACACGCTCGGCGTGGCCCGGGGGCGGCTGCACAGCGAACCCGAGCTGGAGCTCGAGCCCGGCGTGCTGGAGGGTTTCGCGGGCGCGCTGCGCCGCCGCGCCGGGAGCCGCGAGCCGGTCGCCTACATCCTCAGCCGGCGCGGATTTCGCGAGCTCGAGCTGGCCGTCGACCGCCGCGCGCTGATTCCCCGCCCGGAGACCGAGCACCTCGTCGAGTGCGCGCTGGAGCTGCCGCCCGGCTGGCGTGTCCTGGACGTGGGCACCGGCTGCGGTGCCGTCGCGCTGGCGCTGGCCCACGAGCGCCCCGACCTCGAGCTGCACGGCAGCGACCTCAACCGCGCCGCCCTGGGCCTCGCCGAGGAGAACTCCAGGCGCCTGGGACTGGTAGTCCGCTGGCACCACGCGGACCTGCTCGACGGGCTCGAGGACCGCTATCAGGCGATGCTCGCCAACCTTCCCTACATCGCGGACCCCGAACGCGCTAGCCTCGCTCCCGAGATCTTGCGCCACGAGCCACACGACGCTCTGTTCGCCGGCGCGGACGGGCTGAACGCGATCCGCAGGCTGACGGCTCAGCTGGCCGGGCGCGCGCAGGTGCGCTTCGCCGCTCTCGAGGTGGGCGCCGGGCAGGCCGCCGCGGTCGCCTCGCTGCTGCGCAGCGCCGGCTTCGGGCAGGTGCACGGCGTGCGCGACCTCGCCGGAATCGAGCGCGTCGTCGTCGGGGAGCGGACGCCCGCATGAGCCCCACCCTCACGCGCGAGGACGCACTGCGCCTGCGGGAGTGCGTGGCCGCCGGAGGCGTGGCCGTGTTCCCGTCCGACACGGTCTACGGGGTGTGCTGCGACCCCGACAACCACGACGCCGCCCGGCGCCTGTACCTGCTCAAGGGCCGCCCCGCGGCGCGCTCCTGCGCGGTCATGTTCTTCGAGCGCTCGTGTGCCCTGGACCAGCTCGACGGCCTCACCGAGCCCGAGCGCCTGGCGCTCGAGGTGCTGCTGCCGGGGCCCCTTACGCTTCTGCTCGCCAACCGCACCGGGCAGTTCGCGGCCGCGTGCCGCAACGACCCCTCCACGCTCGGCCTGCGCGTCCCCCGGTTGCCGGACAACCTCACGGCGCTGGCCGACGTCGATCGCCCGGTGATGCAGTCCAGCGCGAACCTCTCGGGAGAGCCCGACGCGCGCAGCCTGCAGGAGATCCCTCAGAGCCTGCTCGAGGGCGCCGACCTCGTGCTGGACGGGGGCGAGCTCCCGGGCCGGCCCTCGACGGTCGTCGACCTGCGTGACTTCGACGAGGAGCGCCGCTGGCACGTGCTCCGCGAAGGCGCGCTCCCGCGGGAATCCGTGCAGCAGCTGCTCGCCCCGCTGGCGGCTTGACGGCGGCACCGCTGGCCGGGCACCCCCGTCCGGTCACGCCCGCGGGCCGGTGAGGCGCCCTGATAGCCTGCTTGACAGCTGCCGCGACTGGCGTTTGTGAAGGTGGAAACGACCACCGGGGAGCGGTCAGCGAGTGAGCCGCGCGCCTGGGCACCCGACGAGTCAACCGCCTGCCTGAGGAGAGCGCCGATGACCGATCTGAGCCCCGGCTACTTCAACCGTCCCCTCGAGGAGGTGGATCCGGAGGTCGCCGTCGCGCTGCGGGGCGAGCTCGAGCGCGAGCAGGGCACGCTCGAGATGATCGCCTCGGAGAACTTCGTGCCGCGCGCGGTCCTCGAATGCCAGGGGTCGGTGCTCACGAACAAGTACGCGGAGGGTTATCCCGGTCGCCGCTACTACGGCGGCTGCGAGTGGGTCGACGTCTCCGAGCAGCTCGCGATCGACCGCGCCAGGGCCCTGTTCGGGGCCGAGCACGCGAACGTGCAGCCGCACTCGGGCTCCCAGGCCAATGCGGCTGTGTACCACGCCTTCCTGCAGCCGGGCGACACGATCATGGGCCTCTCGCTCGCCCATGGCGGCCACCTCACCCACGGCATGCGGCTCAACGTCTCGGGGCGCCTGTACGAGGTCGTCGCCTATGAGGTCGACCGCGAGACCAGCCTGATCGACATGGACGAGGTCGCCCGCATCGCCCGCGAGGCGAGGCCGAAGCTGCTGCTGGCGGGTTGGTCCGCCTATCCCCGCCGGCTCGACTTCGCGCGCTTCCGGGAGATCGCCGACGAGGTCGGCGCCGTGCTGATGGTCGACATGGCTCACTTCGCCGGGCTGGTCGCCGCCGGTCTGCACCCCAACCCCGTGCAGTGGGCGGACGTCGTCACGACGACCACCCACAAGACCCTCGGCGGCCCCCGCGCAGGCGTGATCCTGTGCACCGAGGAGCACGCGAAGAAGATCGACTCGGCTGTGTTCCCCGGTCAGCAGGGCGGACCCCTCGAGCACGTGATCGCCGCCAAGGCGGTCGCCTTCAGGATCGCCGCCTCCGAGAGCTTCGCCGAGCGCCAGCAGCGCACCATCGCCGGGGCGCAGGCGCTGGGCCGCGAGCTGTTGCAGGCCGGCGCCGGGGTGCGCGTGCTGACGGGCGGCACCGACGTGCACCTGGTGCTGGTGGACCTGCGCGACAGCGCGCCGCCGCTGAGCGGACGCGAGGCCGAGGATCGCCTCGCGTCGATCGGCATCACCGTCAACCGCAACGCGGTGCCGTTCGACCCGCGGCCGCCGATGGAAGCCTCCGGCCTGCGCATCGGCACACCTGCGCTCGTCACCCGCGGACTGGGAGTCGAAGACTTCGACGAGATCGGGCGGATCCTCGCGACGGCCCTCGGGCCCGAGCACGAGGCGCGCGAGCAGGAGCTCGCCGCGCGCGTGCAGGCTCTGGTCGAGCGCTATCCGCTGTACGAGTTCCTGGGAGCGCCCGTACGCGCGTGAGCGCCCGATCGCCCCGCACCGCTGCGGGGCCTGCGATGCTTAGGGCGAGCGATGGCCCACCCGACTGAGCTCGACGCGCTCTACGCGCTGCTGGTGGCTGCGGCCGTGACGGCGTTTCTCACGCCCTTGACGATGCGTCTCGCGCGCCGCATGGGCATGATCGACGAACCCCGCGAGCGTGGTCTGTCCGACCGCCCCACGCCGCTGCTCGGCGGCCTGGCGATCTTCGGCGGGGTGCTGGCGGCGGCGCTCGTGTTCCTGCCGAGCGGCTACGCCAACGAACCCCACCTGTGGAGCGGCGTGCTGCTGGGCGCCGCGATCATCACGGTCGTCGGCGCGCTCGACGACCGCTACGAGCTGCATCCTGCCCTGAAGCTCCTCGGCCAGATCCTGGCGGCGGTCGTGGTGGTGCACTTCGGCGTGGGCGTGAAGGCGGTGGTGCTGCCGTTCTTCGGGCACATCTCGCTGCCCAACGCCGGCATCACCGACGGAGGCCCGCTGCTGACGGTGCTCGGCCTGGTGGTGATGATGAACGTGGTCAACTTCTCCGACGGCGTCGACGGCCTGGCGGCGGGGGTGTGCGCGATCATCGCCGCCACGATGGCGGTGATCGCCTTCGACCTGGGCCGGCCCCAGCCGGGCGTGCTGGCGGCGCTCACGGCCGGCGCGGCCCTTGGTTTCCTGATCTACAACTTCCCGCCCGCGAAGAGCTTCATGGGTGACTGCGGCGCCAACCTGCTCGGGCTGCTGATGGGCGTGATCGCGGTTGAGGCGGCCGTCAAGACCGCCGCCGTCGTGTCCCTCGTGCTGCCCCTGATCCTGCTGGCGGTGCCGTTCATGGATACCACCTTCGTGGTGCTCAAGCGCCTGAAGTACCACCAGCCGGTGTACCGGCCCGACAGCGAGCACTTCCACCATCGCATGGCCCGCATCGGCTTCTCCAGCCGCCGCACGATCGCCTACCTGTACGCGTGGACGCTGATGCTCGCCGGTCTGGCGCTGGCGTTGCGGTTCGTCCCCTACAGCGACCACAAGGGCCACTTCAGCACCGGCTGGACGCTCGTGATCCTCGCCATCGGGCTGGTCGTGGCGGCCGCCAGCGTGTACCTCGTGTACGTGCTGGAGATCCTCAAGTTCAGGCGCCTGGACGCGATCCGCCTGCGGCGGCTGCGCCCCGACGCCTCACCAGCGCAGATCCAGCTTGACGTTGTGAAGGACTTCGAAACCGGCGAGTTCGAGGCGGTGACGAACGCCGGGAACCCGCAGGTGGACGTGTTCGACGGTCCGGTGCGCGGCGGGGCTCAGCAGCGGATCAGCGAGCGGAAGGTGGATCAGGAGCGCGTAGGCACAGAACAGCAGCGTGGCGGCACACAGCCGCCTGTCCCCGCAGAGGGCCGCTAGCGGCAGCAGCCAGATCGCGTACCACGGCAGCAGCCACGCGGTCGACACCAGCAGCGCCAGCATCGCCCACCCTGCCATCACGCGCCAGTCCGCCCCGCGGGCGGTGCGCCACAGCGTCACCGCCAGCACCACCACGAAGCCCGCCAGATACAGGTGCCGCCACCACGACGGCGTCCCGGAGAGGCCGACCAGGCGGGCCGTCTCGGCCGGGATGCTGTGGCTCGCCACCAGTTGCTGCTGCTCGCCGACGGCATCGAGGAAGCCGAGTGTGTGCGAGCCGAAGCCGATCAGCCCGAGCACCACGAGCGCCGCCAGCGCCACCACGGCCCCCGCCAGCACGCCCCGGCGCTCGCGCCAGCGCCCCGGGGCCAGCACCACGAACGGCAGCACCACCCCGGCCGTGATCTTCACGCCCATGCCCGCGACCACTGCGACGGCGCCCTCGCGCAGCCCGGTGGTTTCCGCGCCCGGCCGCCTGCCGGCGTCGTCGCTCGCGGCGGGGGCGGGAGCCCGTGCCCGTGCCTGCCCGCGGGCGGCGAGCGCCACGGCCGCTGCCAGCGCGGCCATCACCAGCGTGTCGTTGTGGGCCCCGCCCACCGCCAGCTCCAGCAGCACGGGGTTCAGCCCCACGAACGCCACCGCCCACTTCCACGGGCGCCCGAGCACATTCGCGCCGTAGCCGACGAGCGCGACCGCTGCCAGGCTGGAGATCGCCGCGATCGCCTTCAGCGCCCACACGCCCCCGGCAAGGCCCAGCGGCGCCAGCGCATAGCTGCCGAGTGTGAACAGCGGGCCGTAGGGCGAGTGCTTGAAGGGCCACCCCACGAACGGGAACACCGCATCCGCGGGCGCTTCCGCGGGCACGTGCGTGTACGGGTCGAGCCCGTGCAGGGCGCCCAGCCGCGCGTAGCCGAGGTACCCGAACACATCCTGGGAGATCAGCGGCGGGCCGAGCAGCAGGATCACGTGCGCGGCCACGATCGCGCCCACCAGCGCGCGCGGCGGCACCGCCCATGCACACACCAGCACCAGCCCGTAGGCGGCGCACATCAGCAGGGTCAGGTTCTGGAAGCCGTGGCTGCCCAGCGGCGAGGACAGGCCCGCCAGCGGCCCCGCCAGCCAGGAGGGCCACCCGCCGGCGCGCGAGGGCACGTACTGCGTGGGGGCGCTGGCGGCGCCCGCGCACAGCAGCAGCACGCTCGCGAGGATCCCGAGCAGCCCGAGCGCCCCCAGCGCCCGTGCGCCGCTCGGCGCGCGCACCGCCGGGGCCGAGCCGGGCCGGCGCCCGCCACGCTCCGCGACACCCGTCGGCGATATCGGTGTGGCCGCCTGCAAGGTCTGTCCATTCTGCCCCCTACCCGGCACGGCATGGTCCTGCGCCCCCGCTAAGGTTCCGTTCAACCAGCCAGGCCCCCTGTGGGGGTGCTGCGTGGCCCCCGGGTCGTCACCCAACGCCTTCGCGCCGCAGGGTGTCCACGCCATTCATGCTCAGTCGTACCGACAAGCGCTCACCGAGCTCGCCCCGGTCCCGGCGGCGCGAGCGTGTGCTGATCCTGTCCGCCGACGTGGGGGAGGGCCACGCCGCCGCGGCCCGTGCGCTGGCCGAGCAGATCGCGCGCTCACCCCACCCCGCCGAGGTCACGGTGATCGACGGCCTCGGCGCGATGGGCCCGTTCGTGCGCCCCGTGGTAGAGGACGGCTACCGCGTGCAGCTGCGGTTCGTGCCCTGGACCTACACGATCGTCTACTGGCTGCTCGAGCACGTCGCGCCCGTGCGCGCGCTCGCACGCTGGCTGCTGTGCCGCTTCGGATCGCGCGCGCTGACGCGCACGATCGCTGCGCACGAACCCGACGTCGTGGTCTCGACCTACCCCGCCGTGACGGTGGTGCTCGCGCGCCTGCGCCGCACCGGCGCCGTGGCGTGTCCGACGGTGGCGACGATCACCGACCTCACGGGACTGTTCTTCTGGGCCCAGCCGGGGATCGACATGCACCTGGTGATGTACGACGAGTCGGTGCCGTCGGTGGAGCGGATCGCCGGGCAGGGCAGCGTGCAGCTCGTCAGCCCACTGATCTCGGCCGAGTTCCTGCAGCCGCGCTCCCCCGCCGAGGCACGTCGCAGCCTGGCGCTGCCCGAGGAGGGCCGCGTGGTGGTCGTGTCGGGCGGCGGCTGGGGGGTGGGCGACGTGGCGGGCGCCGTGCGGGAGTTCACGCGCGTGCCCGAGGTCAGCGCGATCGTGTGTCTCGCGGGGCGCAACCGCCAGCTCGCCGAGCGCCTGCGGCGCGACTTCGCGGGCGACGAGCGCGTCCACGTATACGGCTTCACGGACCGCATGCCCGACGTGCTGGCGGCGGCCGACGTGCTCGTCCACTCCACCGGCGGGGTCACCTGCCTGGAGGCGATGGCCGCCGGCACGCCTGTCGTCTCCTACGGGCTGCCGGTCGGCCACGCCCGCATCAACACGCGTGCGATGGCGGCGCTCGACCTGCTGCTGCTGGCCAACGACCGCGACGAGCTGCGCGAGCACGTGTGCGCGAGCTTCGCCCGCTCCGAGACGGGCAACGGCGCCAAGGCGACCGCGACCCGACCCCCGGCCGCCTCGCCGGTGGACGCGGTCCTGGAGGTCCCACGGCGCGTGCGGCCGATCCCCCGCTGGCAGCTGCGGGCGGTGGCGCTGGCCACCTGGCTCGGGTTCCTGTTCCTGGTCGGCTCTTGGGTGATGTCCACCGACGAGGTCACCTCGGTGGCGGCGAAGGTGCTCGCCGTCCACGAACTGGCACGCGTGAGCACAGATGAACCGGTGGTCGGGCTGGTCGTGCACGCCCCGGCCGGGCAGCAGCCGGCGATCGCCGCGCGCCTGGCGGCGGGCGGCGTGCACGTCAGCCTGGCCGACGGCGCCAGCGTGCCGAGCGAGTGGCGGATCTCCTCGGTGCGGGCGTTCGGCGACGAACTGCTCCCGGAAGTGCCCTCCGCCAAGGTCCTGCGCTGGATCCGCACGCGTGGCGCGCTCGGCTCGCAGGCGCGTGCACTCGGCCTGCACGGCCGCTTCTTCTACCTGCGCCCCCGGGGCGGCCTGTCGGTGGGCCAGCTGGTGCTGGCCCGCACGGCCGGCGCGACGCCGGTGAAGGGGGCGCTGCGCCTCCCCGCCACCGCGACGCTCCACCGCCGTCAGCTGCGGGCCGGTGACGTGGTGGTGGTCGAAGTCGACGGCTCGGCCGCGTCCCTTGCCGGTCTGGAACGGATCGCCTCGACGCTCGCAGCCGACGGGCTCACGCCCGAGCCGCTGGGCTCGCTCGAGCGGTCGCCGGCCGTCAGCGCGAGCAGCAACGGTGAGCGCACGAGCATCGCCGCGCCACCGATCAGCAGCGCCAGCGAGAGCGCCAGCGGCACACCCCCGAGCGGGGTGGCCGAGAAGCGCTCCCCGAGCAGCAGCGGCGCCAGCACCACCGGCACCACCGTCTGAGTCACGAACACCACCGGGGCGACCTGTATCGCCGGGCGCGACTGCAGCGCGCTCATCTCGCTCAGCAGCCCCACGATCGAGGCCGCCAGCGTCGACAGCGCCCACAGGCCCGCGGTGACGGTATGCCCCGTGTAGAGGTCGTCGGAGGCGAGCTTGGTGGCGATCCCGCTCCACGCGAACGCGAGGCCTGCGGAGCACATCGTCAGCTCCGCAACGGTGCGCCCGAACAGGCGCAGCGCGTAGGGGATCAGGCTCGCCAGCCCGAGCACCACGAGCACGAGCGTGATCGTCGACTGCTCGGAGGTGTGCGTGTGGGACACCGGCGGGGCGCACAGCGCGACGCAGATCACGCCGACGACGATCGCCCCGATCGCGAGGTACTCATAGCGGCCCGCGTGCTCCCCCAGCATCCGTTCGGCGAGCAGCAGCAGCACGATCAGCCCCACCGCGAGCGCCGGCTGGACGACCACCAGCGGCGCCAGCGACAGCGCCAGCACCTGCAGCGGCCAGCCCAGCACCGTCAGCCCCGTGCCCAGCAGCCAGCGGGCCCGGCGCAGCAGGCCGAGCAGCAGGGCCGCGCGCAGGTACTGCTCCCGCGGGGCCTCCTTCGCGTCGGACGCCTGGAAGGCGATCCCTAGGCTGTAGAAGATCGAAGACCCGATCGCTGCCGCGATCCCGAGCGTCACATCCAGCATGAACGAGATCGATCATCGCAGCCGGGCAGCACCGATCACGGGCGCGCTGGCCGCGGGGGCGCTCGCCGCCTACGCCCTGCCGGCGCTCGCGGGTCTCTCGCACGACGACGGCCGCCCCGTGCTGCCGTGGCTGAGGGCCGCCCTGGGCGTCGAGGACCGCACCCGCAGCGGTTGCGGCTTCCACCTGACCTTCGACGACGGGCCCCACCCCGAGGGCACCCCCGCGGTGCTCGAGGTGCTCGCCCGCCACAGCGTGCGCGCGACCTTCTTCCTGGTCGGCGAGCAGGTCCGCCGCGCCCCCTCGCTGGTCGGCGAGCTGCTCGCGGCCGGACACGAGCTCGGCCTGCACTGCGACCGCCACCGCAACCTGCTGCGGCTGACCCCGTGGCAGGTCCGCGAGGACCTCGCCCGCGCCGAGGACGCGATCGCGGCGGCGGGCGGGCGCGGCGTGTCCCTGTACCGGCCGCCGTACGGGGTGCTCAACGCCACCGCCCTCGCCGCCGCGCGCCGGCGCGGGTGGCGGACGCTGCTGTGGCGCCGCTGGGGCCAGGACTGGCAGGCGAGCACCACCCCGGCCCGCATAGCCGAGCGCGTCTCCCGCGCCACCTGTCCCGGCGACGTGCTGCTGCTGCACGACGCCGACGACTACTCGGCCACGGGATCGTGGAGGCGGACGGCGGCGGCACTGCCGCTCGTGCTCGAGCGGCTGCAACGCGACGGGCTCGACTCCGCGCCGGCCTGATCCGGCCGGACCAGCGCCGTGCGGCCGTGGTGCCGCGGACGGCTGCGGGCCCGGTGCCCGGCTTGACGTGGTGAAGCGACGGTAAAATCGCGGCTTGCCCGCTGCCAGGCTCCAGCCCGCCGCTCCCGCGGTCTCCGCCGGCGTGGCCGTCGCCAGCACCACGCGGGCCGTTCCGGCGACGGCCGCCACGCGCCCGCGCTGGTGGGTCGAGGCGCTGCTGATCGTGTGGCTCGCGTGGGTGTACGACGCCACCACCAACCTCGCACCGCTGCGTGTGCAGACGGCTCTCGCCCACGGCCGCGGGGTGCTGAACGTCGAGCAGTGGCTCGGGATCGACCCCGAGCGCTCGCTCGACCACTGGCTGGCCGCCCACCACACGCTGGGGCTGGTCGTGTCCGACTACTACGACAACGCCCACTTCGTCGTCACGTTCGCGCTGCTCGGGTGGCTGTGGTGGGCGCGGGCCGACATCTACCGCCCCCTGCGCAACATCCTGCTGCTGTGCAACGTGCTCGCGTTCGTCGTGTTCTGGCGCTTCCCCGTGGCCCCTCCACGGATGCTCGGGGGCTTCACCGACGTGGTCGCCTCCAGCGGGGCGCTCGGCTCGTGGCACGGCCACAGCGGGCTCGCCTCGCACGCCAACGAGCTGGCCGCGCTGCCCTCGCTGCACCTCGCCTGGGCCGCCTGGTGCACGCTGGCCGTGTGGCAGGCCACACGACGTGTGTGGGCGCGGGTGCTGGCGAGCGTGTACCCGTTCCTGACGACCTTTGCCGTGATCTCGACCGGCAACCACTTCGTGCTCGACGTGCTCGCCGGGCTGCTCACGTTCGCCGCCTCGGTGGCGATCGTGCGCCTCGCGGAAGGCGCCCGGGACCGCCGCCGCCGGCGGTCGCCGGCGCTTCCTGCGCCCGGCGGGTAGCGGCGCCCGCCGCGGTCCCGAAGCCAAGGCGCGAGGCCGTTCCCGGGGCCCGTGCCCGTTGTCACAAAGTTGTTACGAAGTCGCCGACGAGCTAGACTGGCCCCGCCGCCCGAGAGGTACTCGAGGGAGCACCTTCGACGGACCCCCTTCGGGGGGCGCCTGGACCCTCGTCTCTGTAGGGTGGCTCGACCCATGCAAATTAGCCATATCCAGGACGATCACGCCCGCGTGCCCGCAAACGGGATCGGGCGGCGCGTATTCGCCAACCTCGACCTGGTCGTGCTCGTCCCCGGCGTGATCCTGGCGCTCGCCCTGGGCGCGCCCGTGTTCGGCGTGCTGGTGGGGGCGGGCACGTGGCTGCTGCAGCGACTGCTCGCCGCCGCCGACCGCAGGGTCATCGTCAGGGCCGCCGAGCCGGGCTCGCGGCTCGGGCTGAACTTCATCGACGCGTTCGCCCGCATCTGGCTGCTCGTCGGCGGGATCGTCGTGGCGGGCGCCGTCGGCAGCCGCCAGGACGGCCTCGCGGCGGCGCTCGTGATCCTCATCGCCTACTCGATCGCCTTCGGCGTGCGTGTCTCCAGGGGCCGCGAGGGAGGCCCCTCCTGATGAGCGCCGTCGCCGGAGCCCCGCCGATCGCACCGGGCGCGCCCGCACCGCCGCCCGGCACCGGAACGCCGCCCGCCGAGAAACAGGGGATGAGCAGCGCCCGCAAGATCGGCTACGCCGTGCTCGGCCTGTGGGTCGGCGGGATCGTGCTGTTCGTGATCCTGTTCGGCGTCACCGCGCACAAGGCTCCCGAGGTCGCCAACAGCGTCTTCTCGCCGGTGGACGAGTTCAAGCTCGACACCTGGTTCAAGATCGGCCCGATCGCGATCAACAAGGGGGTCCTGTACCTGCTGCTGGCCGCCGGGATCACGATCTGGCTGATGACCTACGTCGCCAAACGCCTGCGCCAGCGTCCGGGCCGGCTGCAGGTCGGGGTCGAGTGGTTCTACGACTTCACCCGCAACATGACCCGCGAAAACTTCACCCCGCAGATGGAAGCCAAGTACTTCCCTCTGATCGCGACGATCTTCGTCTTCATCCTCGTCTCGAACCTGATCGGCTACATCCCGCTGCCGGTCGACTCGACCGAGAAGTTCAACCTGTTCGGCGCGCACATCCCGTCGCTGCAGATCTACGCGGCCGACACGAACGTCGCCTTCCCGCTGGTGCTGTCGCTGGGGGTGTTCGTGCTGTTCATCAACGAGGGCGTCAAACACTTCGGGCCCATCGGGTACCTGAAAAGCCTGATGCCGGGCGGCGTCAAAGGACCGATCGTGCTGCTGATCTTCCCGATCGAGATCCTCTCGATCTTCCTGCGCCTGATCTCGCTCACCGTCCGACTGTGGGCCAACCTGCTTGCGGGCCACCTGCTGATCGCGTTCATGGGCGGCACGCTCGGCGTGCTCGTCGGCCTTCAGCTGGTGTCCTGGGTCCTGCTGCCGTTCGGGATCCTGATCTACCTCTTCGAGGCCGTCCTGATCGCCGGCCTGCAAGCGTTCATCTTTGCCATCTTGACCGCCATCTACATCGGCGGAGCGGTCGAATCCCACTGAGAGCACGAAAGGAGCTCCACAATGTTTCATGAGCTAATCGCAGCGACCGGAGAACCCCTCGAATACGGCAAGTCCGCGGGCCGCGCAATCGCGCTCGGCGTCGGTGCGGGCGGCGGGGCCGCCGGCGCCGGGGCCGGCATCGGATCGGTGTTCAACGCCTCGATCCAGTCCAAGACACGCCAGCCCGAGCTGCGCGCGGACATCGAGCGCGACCAGTGGCTCGGTTTCGCGCTGACCGAGGCGGTCTTCTTCTACGGTCTCGTCGGCGGCTTCATCGCGTTCTTCCTGTAGGCCGAGATGCTCACCGCTGCCATCACCCCGATCGCCAACGGCTCCTTCCTGATCACCCCCAACGTGGGGATCATGATCTGGACGATCGTGGTCTTCGGGATCTCGTTCTACGTCCTGCGCAAGACCGTGTTCCCGCGGATCGGGGAAGCGCTCGACCAGCGGGCGAAGAAGGTCGAAGGCGACCTCGACGCGGCCGAACACACGCGCGCCGAGGCGGACAAGATCCTCGAGGAATACCGCGAGCGCCTGAAGGAGGCTCGCACCCAGGCGGAGGAGATCGTGCAGCGCGCCCGCCAGGCAGCCGAGACGCACGAGCACGAGGCCAAGGACCGCGGCCAGGAGATCATCGCGGACGCCACGCAGCGGGGGGAACGCGACATCGAAGTGGCGACCAAGCGGGCGCTCGACGACCTGCGCCGCGAGGTGGCCGACCTGACGGTGATGGCCACCGAGAAGGTCACCCGCAAGGTGCTCAGCGGCCAGGACCAGCGCCGCCTGGTGGAGGAGGCGCTCGCCGAAATCGACCTCTCCGGACTGTCCTCGGGGGCCCACAACAACTGATGGAGGAGCTGGCCCGCGTCTACGCCCGCGCGCTGTTCGAGGTGGCCCTCGAACAGAGCAAGCTCGACGTCCTGCGCGAGCAGCTCTCGCAGTTCGCCGACGCGCTCTCGGACAACCGTGAACTGGCGGTGTTCTTCTTCTCGCCCTACTTCGCCACCAAGGAGAAGCAGGAGGGCCTGGAACGCGTGCTGGCCGACGCCGACCCGGCGTTCCTGAACTTCCTCTCGCTGCTGATCGAGAACCACCGCATGCCGGTCATCTTCCGCATCCGCGCCGAGTACGAGCGGCTGTGGGAGGAGGAGAACCGCATGCTCCCCGTCGAGATCACCAGCGCGATCGCGCTCGACCAGCAGACCACCGAGGAGCTCGGGCGCACGATCGGCGAGCGCACCGGGCGCAAGGTCACGCTGGCCGCACGCGTGGACCCGGAAATCCTCGGCGGGATCATCCTGAGGGTCGGCAACTCGATCCTCGACGCCTCAATCAGAAATCGCCTGGAGCAGCTGCGACGGCAGGTTGCCCAGGGAGCTTCCTAGGAGACCACATGCAGATCAACCCGGACGAGATCACCAGCATTCTGAAGAGCCGCATCGAGGGGCTCGACAGCGGACGCGCCGAGCTGACCGAGGTCGGCACGGTGCTGTCGGTCGCCGACGGCATCGCCCGCCTGCACGGGCTGGAGAACTGCATGTCCTTCGAGATGCTCGAGCTGCCCCACTCGGTCACGGGCCTGGCCCTGAACCTCGAGTCCGACAACGTCGGCGCGGTGCTGTTCGGCGAGTGGGAACACATCTCCGAGGGCGACACCGTGCGGCGCACGGGCGAGCTGCTCGAGGTCCCCGTCGGCGACGAGCTGCTGGGGCGGATCGTCGACCCGCTGGGGCGCCCGCTCGACGGCAAGGGGCCGGTCAACGTCACCCAGACCCGCCCCGCCGAGTTCAAGGCGCCCGGCGTGGTCCAGCGCCAGCCCGTCAAGCAGCCCATGCAGACCGGCCTGAAGGCGATCGACGCGATGATCCCGATCGGCCGCGGCCAGCGCGAGCTGATCATCGGCGACCGCCAGACGGGCAAGACCGCGATCGCGATCGACACGATCATCAACAACAAGGACTCCGACCTGATCTCCATCTACGTGGCGATCGGCCAGCGCATGTCCTCGGTCGTGGCGCTCGCCCAGACGCTCGACGAAAACAACGCGCTCGACAAAACCATCATCGTCGCCGCCGGCGCCGAGGAGGCCGCCCCGATCAAGTTCATGGCCCCCTACGCGGGCTGCGCGATGGGCGAGCACTTCCTCTACAACGGCCGCGACGCGCTGTGCATCTACGACGACCTCACCAAGCACGCCTACGCCTACCGCCAGATGTCTCTGCTGCTGCGCCGCCCGCCCGGGCGTGAGGCCTACCCCGGCGACGTGTTCTATCTGCACTCGCGACTGCTGGAGCGCGCCGTCAAGCTCAACGAGGAGCTCAAAGGCGGCTCGCTGACCGCTCTGCCCGTGATCGAGACGCAGGCGGGGGACGTGTCCGCCTACATCCCCACCAACGTCATCTCGATCACCGACGGACAGATCTTCCTCGAGTCGGGCCTCTTCAACTCGGGCGTGCGGCCCGCGATCAACGTCGGCATCTCCGTCTCGCGCGTGGGCGGCAACGCCCAGATCACGCCGATGAAGAAAGTCGCAGGGCGCATCAAGCTCGAGCTCTCCCAGTACCGCGACCTCGAGGCCTTCGCCCAGTTCGGCTCGGACCTCGACGCCGACACCCAGCGCACGCTGGCGCGCGGGGAACGCCTCGTGCAGACGCTCAACCAGAGCGAGCGCGCGCCGCTGCCGGTGGAGGATCAGGTGATCCAGATCTACGCCGCCACCAACGGCTTCCTCGACCGCATCAACGTCGAGCGCGTGAGCGAGTTCCTGACCGAGCTGACCGAACGCACCCACGCCGTGCTCGCGGACGCCCGCAAGAAGATCGCCGCGGGCGACTGGTCGGAGGAGACCCAGAAGGAAGTCCACGACGCGGTCGAGTCCTTCGCGTCCGACTTCGGCTACGACCTCGACGAGGAGGGACAGCCCCTCGAGGAGGCGACCGCGGTCGCCTAGCAGCGGCTCCGTCCCGCCGATCCCAGGACAGCCATGCCAGCATCACAGCGAGACGTCAAGAACAAGATCGCCTCGGTCAAGAACATCCAGAAGATCACGCGGGCGATGGAGATGGTCGCGGCCGCGCGCCTGCGCCGCGCCGAACAGCGGATCCAGGCGCTGCGCCCCTACGCCGACGCGCTGCGGCGGATGACGCGCAAAGCGGCCCAGGCGGCGGGCGCCGCCGGGGCGAGCGTGCCGCTGCTGACCGAGCACGAGAGCGACCAGCACGTGGGCATCCTGCTGGTGACCGGCGACCGCGGCCTGGCGGGGGCCTTCAACTCGCAGGTGATCCGCGCCGGAGTGCGCCTCGAGCGCGAATTGACCGACTCCGGCCGCACGGTCAGCTGGTACGTGGCCGGCCGACGCGGAGTGTCCTCGGTCAGCTTTCGCGGCTACGAGATCACGGGTGGCTACGAGGGCTTCGCCGACCGCCCCGCCCACGCCGACGCCCGTTCGATCTCCGACGACCTGATCCCGGCCTACGTGGAGGGCCGCCTCGACCGCGTGGAGATCATTTACAACAGCTACATATCCCCGCTCTCACAGCGCGTCACCCAGGAAAGGCTGCTGCCGCTCTCGCAGGCGACGATCACCGGCGGCGAGCCCGACGACGAGGAGCCCCAGGCCGCGCCGGCCGTTGCCGCCGGGCGCGAGGGGCAGGCTATCGAGGCCCCCAAGCCGGCCTCCACCGAGTACGAGCCCGACCCCGACAAGATCCTCAAACGGCTCGTGCCGGACTACGTCGAGCTGTCCATCTACCGCGCGCTGGTGGAGTCCACGGCGGGCTTCTTCGGCGCGCAGATGACGGCCATGCGCAACGCCTCCGAGAACGCCGGGGACATCATCACCGAATACACCCTCCAGATGAACCGCGCGCGCCAGGCGGAGATCACCCAGGAGATCATGGAGGTCGTAGCCGGCGCCGAGGGCCTGACCGGCTAGCCGCAACGGCGCACGCACGCCTCACCGACCGCACCACCTCCACCGGACAACACCACCTTCACCCGAGCACACCACCTACACACCCGACACCCCAGAAACGAGAGAGAGACTGATGGACGCGAGCACTGCCACCGAGCCGACCGGATCGACGAGCGCCGCCGCCAACGGCGGGGGCGGGAAGCGCAACGTGGGGCGCATCGAGGAGATCCAGGGCGTCGTGATCGAGGCCGTGTTCGAAGACCGGCTGCCGGAGATCAACCACGCGATCACGATCGAGCGCCCGGCTGCCGCCGCCGAGGAGGAGGCGCCAGGGATCAGCTCCGAGGCCGGCGGCGATCTGCTCGTGTGCGAGGTCCAGCAGCACCTCGGCGACGACCGCGTGCGCGCGGTCGCGATGGACACCACCGACGGCCTCTCCCGCGGCCTCGAGGTCCTCGACACCGGAGCCCCGATCACGGTGCCGGTGGGTGAGGCCACGCTGGGGCGGATCTTCAACCTGCTCGGCGAACCGATCGACCTCGGCGCGGACCTCCCCGCCGGCGTCGAGCGCCGCGGCATCCACCAGGAGGCCCCCCGCGTCGAGGACCTGTCCCCGACCACCGAGATGTTCGAGACCGGGATCAAGGTCGTCGACCTGCTCGCCCCCTACGCCAAGGGCGGCAAGGTCGGGCTGTTCGGCGGCGCCGGCGTGGGCAAGACGGTGCTGATCCAGGAGCTCATCCACAACCTCGCCAAGGAACACGGCGGCCTGTCCGCCTTCTGCGGCGTCGGCGAGCGCTCCCGCGAGGGCAACGACCTGTGGCTGGAGATGAAGGAGTCGGGCGTGCTCGACAAGACGATGCTCGTCTTCGGGCAGATGAACGAGCCCCCCGGAGCCCGTATGCGGGTCGCCCTCTCGGGCCTCACGATGGCCGAATACTTCCGCGATCAGGGCCAGGACGTGCTGCTGTTCATCGACAACATCTTCCGCTTCGTCCAGGCCGGCTCCGAGGTCTCGGCGCTGCTCGGGCGGATGCCCTCGCAGGTGGGCTACCAGCCCACGCTGGAGACGGAGATGGGCCAGCTCCAGGAGCGCATCACCTCCACCCGCGAGGGCTCGGTCACCTCGGTGCAGGCGATCTACGTGCCCGCCGACGACATCACCGACCCCGCCCCGGCGTCGGTGTTCGCCCACCTCAACGCAACCACGGTGCTGTCGCGGGCGATCTCCGAAAAAGGCATCTACCCGGCTGTCGACCCGCTGGAATCGACCTCCACGATCCTCAAGGCCGAGATCCTCGGCGAGGACCACTTCCGCGTGGCCAACCAGGTCAAGGAGATCCTCCAGCGCTACAAGGAGCTCCAGGACATCATCGCGATCCTCGGGATCGACGAGCTCTCCGACGAGGACCGCCTCACCGTGCAGCGGGCCCGGCGCATCGAGCGCTTCCTCTCGCAGCCGTTCTTCGTGGCCGAAGAGTTCACCGGCACCCCCGGCGCCTACGTGAAAATCGAGGACACGATCAAAGGCTTCCAGGAAATCATCGAAGGCAAGTACGACGAAGTCCCCGAGAGCGCGTTCTTCCTGAGGGGCACGATCGACGAGGTAGTCGCGGCGGCCGGCAAGGAGTAGGGGCCGGGCGATGGCCAGGACCAAATTCCCCGTCGAAGTCCTCACCCCCGAGGGCGAGGTGTTCTCCGAGGAGGTCGAGATGCTCTCGACGGTCACCACCGTCGGCTCGATCGGGATCCTCGCCCGCCACGAGCCGCTGCTGGCCATCCTCGAGCCGACCGAGCTGAGGCTGTACCGCTCGGACACCGAGATCGTGCGCTACGCGCAGGCCGAGGGCTATCTCCAGTTCGCCGGCAATCGCGCCCTGGTGCTCGTCGAGGAAGCGTTGCGTCCCGACCAGCTCGACCGTGGCCTGCTCGAGGAGAAGCTCTCCCAGGCCCGCACCACCGCCGAGGGCAGCGAGGAGGGCAGCGAAGAACGCGACCGGGCGCTCCGCGAGATCCGCCGCTGCGAGGCCTTCCTGGCCGTCGTCGCCGGCTAGCCCTCGGGGCGGCGCGATAGCGTCTTGTCGATGGACGGATCGAATCCGGCGACAGCCCATTTCCAGAGCAAGCGTCCGGGCTGGTTCACGCGGCGTGTCTTCAACCCGCTCGTCGGGCTGCTGACCCGGCGGGGCCTGCCGATCGCCGGCTCGCGCGTGCTCGAGGTCCGCGGGCGCACCTCCGGTGAGCCGCGCCGCACCCCCGTCAACCCGCTCGATCTGGACGGGCAGCGCTACCTGGTGGCGCCCCGCGGCGACACCCAGTGGGTGCGCAACCTGCGCGCCAGCGGCGAGGGCCGCCTGCTGTCCCGCCGTCACAGCGAGAGCTTCACCGCCGTCGAGGTGCCGGACGCGGACAAGCCCGACATCCTGCGCGCCTACCTGAAGCGCTGGAAGTTCGAGGTGGGTGTGTTCTTCGACGGCGTCGGCCCCGACTCCCCCGAGCCCGAGCTCGTCGCCGCGGCGCCCAAGCACCCCGTCTTCAGGCTCACCGCCGCGCCCCGATGAGCGACGCGGAGCGGCGCGATCGCGAGCCGATCGGGGTGATCGGCACCGGTTATGTGGGGCTCGTCACCGCCGCCGGCTTCGCCGAGCTGGGCAGCGAGGTGTGGTGCGTGGACATCGACGCCGAGAAGGTACGCCGGCTGCGGGCAGGGGAGACCCCGATCTACGAGTCGGGGCTGCAGGAGCTGCTGGCCCGCAACCGCGAGCGGATGCACTTCGACACCGACCTCGGCCCCGCGCTCGCGAACGCCCGCCTCCTGTTCGTGGCGGTCGGCACCCCGCCGACGTACTCCGGCGACGCCGACCTGTCCGCCGTGCACGCCGTCGTCGACGCGATCCCCGCGGCCGAGGACCGTGCGCTGGTGATGAAGTCCACCGTCCCCGCCGGCACCGGGGCCTCGCTGCGCCGCGCCTTCGCCGAGCAGGGCAAGCAGGTGCTCTCCTACGTGTCCTGCCCCGAGTTCCTGAAGGAGGGCTCGGCGGTGGGGGACTTCATGCACCCGGACCGCGTCGTGATCGGCGACGAGGGCGGCTGGGCCGGCGACGCGGTGGCCGAGCTGTACGCGCCCCTGCAGGCGCCCGTGGTGCGCACCGACGTCGCCAGCGCGGAGATGGTCAAGCTCGCCTCCAACGCCTTCCTCGCCACCAAGATCTCGTTCATCAACGAGATCGCCAACGTGTGCGAGGAGACCGGCGCCGACGTCGTCGAGGTGGCCCGCGGGATGGGGCTGGACGAGCGCATCGGGGCCAAGTTCCTGCAGGCCGGCATCGGCTTCGGGGGCAGCTGCTTCCCCAAGGACGTGGACGCTCTCAAGCAGCTCGCCGGTAACTCCGGCTACCACTTCCAGCTGCTTACCTCCGTGATCGAGGTCAACGAACTGCAGAAGCGGCGCGTGATAGGCAAGCTCCAGCGCCACCTCGGCCCGCTCGCGGGGCGCCGTGTGGCGCTGCTCGGGCTCGCCTTCAAGCCCGACACCGACGACATGCGCGAGGCCTCCTCGCTGGTGCTCACCGCGCGGCTGCTGGCGGACGGGGCCAGCGTCAGCGCGTACGACCCCGTGGCTGAGGACCAGGCCCGTGAGCTGATGAGCGGGATCACCTACGCCGCCTCCCCGCTGGAGGCGCTGCAGGGCGCCGATGCGGCCGTGCTCGTGACCGAGTGGCGGGAGCTCGTGGAGCTCGACTGGGCCCAGGTCGCCGGGGCGATGGCCGGCAACCTCGTGATCGACGGGCGCAACGCGCTGGACCCGGGTCAGGTGCGGGCCGCCGGGCTCGAGTACGAGGGCGTCGGAAGGCGGTGATCGGATCCAGGCGGTGATCCTCGCCGGCGGCGAAGGCACGCGCCTGCGCCCGCTCACCTCCAACGTGCCCAAGCCGATCGTCCCGCTCGTCGACCGCCCCTTCATCTCGTTCATGCTCGAGTGGCTGCGCGGCCACGGCGTCGACGAAGTGATCCTCTCGTGCGGGTTCATGGCCGAGCGGGTGCGCAGCGTGCTGGGTGACGGCGCGGGGCTGGGGATCCGGCTGCGCTACGTGGAGGAGCCCGAGCCGCGGGGGACG
>DATJXX010000012.1:0-28685 GCA_035499875.1 Solirubrobacteraceae bacterium | reverse complement strand
CCAGTTGCCGGAGAGTGTGATGTTGTTGGGGTGGCCGCCGCTGTTGGCTTGGATGAAGATGTCGTAGACGGAGTTGCCGTAGAAGGTGCTGTTGCTGACGGTCACCTGCTTGCCGGCGAAGATGGCGAGCCCCTCGATGTGGCATTCGGTGAGGTTGTAGGACTGTACGTCGTGGATCACGGTGTTGTTGATCACGATGTTTTCGGGGGCGAGGGCCGGGAGCGTCTGGCGGATGCTGTTGTTGTTGCCTCCGTAGGGGCCGCCGCAGGCGCTTGCTGGTCCCCACGATCCGCCTTCGACGGTGACGTGCGTCGCGGAGTCGATCTCGAAGTTGCGGCCCGTGAGGTTCAGCAGCGAGACGTCGGTCGGGTTCGGGCGCCCGGGTGTCTGGTCGTAGTTGCCGACGATCACGTCCTGGACGGTGATCGCCTGGATCGTGAGGTGCGAGCCGAACACGTAGATCGGCCCGGTGACTTGTACGTTGGCGCCCGCCGCGGGGGCGAACACCACGTGCGCGGATCCTTTTTCGGAGCCCGTGATGGTCTGGCTGGGGTAGCTGCCCGCGAGCATCTGCACGGTCTGTCCCGCGCCCGCCCGTTCATAGGCGTGCCCCATGCTCAGGCACGGCTGCGCTTCGCTGCAGGCGTTCGTGTCCTTGCCCGTGGGGCTGATGAACAGGCTTTCTGAGCCGCCGCTGCTGTTGGCTGTCACGAGCGCGCTCTGCGCGCTGGTGGCGGTCGCCGAGCCGGCTTCGTTCTTCGCCGTCACCGCGACGCGCAGCGTGTGCGAGACATCAGACGCGGTGAGCGTGTAGCTGGAGCTGCTCGCTGCGGTGATCGCCGCGCATCCGCCGCCGGCGGCGTTGCAGCGCTGCCACTGGTATGCGAACGACGTCGGGCTGTTCGACCACGAGCCACTGGACGCTTTCAGTTTTTCCCCTTCCACCGACGAACCCGAGATCACCGGCAGGGCGGTATTGACGGGCGCCGGCAGTGGGGCGGCGGCGACCAGCGAGGTTTGAGCGGAGGTCGCGGTTGCCGAGCCACTTTCGTTCTTCGCGGTCACAGCGACGCGCAGCGTGTGCGAGACATCACTCGCGGTGAGCGTGTAGCTGGAGCTGGTCGCTGCGGTGATCGCCGCGCATCCGCCGCCGGCGGAGTTGCAGCGCTGCCACTGGTATGCGAACGACGTCGGGCTGTTCGACCACGAGCCACTGGACCCATTCAGCCTTTCCCCTTCCACCGGCGAGCCCGAGATCACCGGCAAACCCGTATTCACCGGCACAGGCGGCGGCGGAGGTGTTTCGGAGGGCGGCTGAGGTTCTTCGGTGGGTTTCGGTTCGGTGGGCGGCGTCGGTTCGGCCGGCGGTGGCGGTTCCGCCGGCGGTGGCGGTTCCGCGATGGGTGGGGATTCGGCGATCGGACCGCCCAGGGTCGTAGGGACGCCGGTCACGTAGGCCGAGATCGGACAATTCGCACCGACATTCGAGGTGCTCCACACACCGAGTGTGACTGCACGGAAGCGACTGGTGACGGACATGCAGCCACCGTCATGACCCTCCCGGATACGGAGCGTGCCCCCGACACCGAGCAAGGCGATCCAGTACGTCACTCCCGTGCTGAGCGGTTTGGAGGTCAGCGGCACCGCGTTCCAAGCCCCACCCGCCGGCGAGCTGACACTGCCCCAGGTCAGCAGCGTCCCGGGTCGCGCGCCCGTCGTCGAGTAGAGACCTGCCACCACTCTGGAAGCGGTGCTTCCCTTCGTCACAAAGACGTGTAGCGTCGACGTCGTGCCCGAGGTGCGCGCCGTGAAGCGGAATGCTTCCGCCTCTGCGTAAGGCACGCTGCTCGCGTTGGCTCTGAGGTTTTCTTCGCCCAGCAGCAGAACTGCCGCGGGACTCGCGGTCGTGTCTTTGACTTGCGCCGAGACGCGCCCGGTGCGCTGACGGCCCGTGGCGAGACGGTGGCGGTGTCGATGGCGGTGGTGCGGGACTCCGTCGTGCCGCGCGCGAGCTGCAATGGCACTCGCAGGATGCACGGTGTCGGCCGCCACAGCCGATGTAGCTACGAGTACGGAGAGCGACGCAAAGACAACGGCGATGATGGCACTGCGGATAAGGCGCGATGGCATCGAGAGCCCCCAAGAAGCCGGTTGTGTTGGCCGTGCACTCGACGTAAACTCACGGCCGCGATATGGGCGTTAGTCGTTTCTGGACGGGTTAGCTGTGACACCTCGCGGACGATGCGATGTGGCCCGAAACGGGCAGGGTCGACGGCTCACGAGTTCAACGGGATGAGCTCAGCGCCGCCACTGCGCGTTGTTCTTGGCGATCACCACCACTTCTCTCGTGAAGGACTTCGAGCGACGCTGGAGGCCGATGGCGCGGTGGTCGTCGGAGAGGCCTCCGACGACGCCCACACCTGTGCCCTGATCGCCTCGTTGCAGCCCGACGTCGTCGTCATCGACCCCGAGATGTCGGGCGGCGCCGTCGGCGAGACGCTCCAGCGGATCGCCGCAACCGACCCGACCGTGCCCGTGGCGGTGCTCACGGCCTCCGCCGATGGCCGCGACCTGCTCGAGGCCCTGACGGGAGGAGCCGACAGCTATCTGCTCAAGGACACCCCCGCCGATCAGCTCGTCGGAGCGATACGCCAGACGGCGGCGGGGAATGCCGTGCTATCGGCGAGCGCCGCGCATACTCTGGTCGCTCACGTTGTCATCCCGAGCAGCGACGCCGAGGATCAGCCGACCCTGAGCGGTCGTGAGCGGGAAGTCCTCAGGTTGATGGTGGAGGGAGCCGACAACTCGGCAATCGGCAAGGCCCTGTCGATCAGTCGCCACACCGTGAAGCAGCACGTCACCAATATCTTCAGCACCCTGGGAGTGAACACGCGCGTTCAGGCCGCGGTGCGAGCCGTCCGCGACGGGCTCGTCTAGGTTTCGCTGAAGGCCTCCCGTGCCAGGCGCCCTCCCTCGAGTGCCCTGGCCGTGAAGCCGTAGGTGCCGCCGTCGAGCAGCTCGCGGGCGGCCTCACCGGCTGCGGCGAGCGCCGCGAACGCGAACGATCCGCCCACGGAGATCCGCGCCACGCCGATCGCCGCCAGCTCGTCCACGGGCGGGACGGTTTCCCGGGCGAGCACGTTGACCGGCCGCTCGAGCGCCGCCACGAGCGCCGCGATCTGCTCGGCGCCGTCCACGGCGGGCGCGTACAGGACGTCGGCGCCGGCCTGCTCGTAGCAGCGCAGGCGCTTGATCGTGTCATCGAGGTCGGTTCGCCCGCGCAGGAAGTTCTCCGCCCGCGCGGTCAGCACAATCCCGCCGCTGCCGTTGCCGTTGCCGTTGCCGTTGCCGTCGTGGGCCGCGGCCGCCGCCGCCGCCACCCGCTCGACAGCGTGCTCGAGGTCATAGATGCGCTTCTCGGAGGGACACCAATCCTCCACCGAGCACCCGGCGAGTCCCGCCCGGCGGGCCAGCGCGACCGTCTCGGCGACGCCCTCGGGGTCATCCGCGAAGCCGTTCTCGAGGTCCGCGGACAGGGGCAGGCCGCCGGCCGAGGCGAGCGCTGCGGCGTGCGCGATCGCCTCGTCGCGACCCACACCGTAGTCCAGGCGACCGAGGCTGGCTGCGTAGCCGCTGCTGGTCGTCGCCAGCGCCTCGAACCCCAGCGACGCGAACAGGCGGGCCGAGCCGGGGTCCCACGCGTTGGCCAGCAACAGCGGTCGCTCGCGGTGGTGCAGAGCCAGGAAATCGGCGGCGGCGCTGGATAGGTCGGACATTGGGCTCCTTTCGGTGGGCTGCCCGGCGGGGCCGGGCGCGGGCCGGGCGACCCTCGTTGCTGCATAACGCGGCCGTGCTGCGGGTCGTGAGGTCGACGGTGCGATGGGGACGTCCGTCGGCGCGCATACGTTGTGCGCGTTCGGCGGAAAGGAGCACCACGATGTACCTGATCTCCAGGCTCGACGAGCTGTGCCGTGACAACAACGTCCTCGAGCACCCCTTCTACGTTCGTTGGAGCGCCGGCGAGCTGGCGCCGGGGGAGCTCTCGTTCTACGCGGGCGAGTACGGCCACGCGGTCCACGCGCTCGCACAGGTCTCGCGGTCGGCGGCGCTCCAGGCACCGGCTCCGTGGTGCGCGGATCTCGACTCCCACGCGGACGAGGAGGACGCCCACATCGGCCTGTGGCAGCGCTTCGCCGCCTCGGTCGGTTGCACCGGCGCACGCATGCCGGCGCCGCTCAGCGCGCGCTGCGTGACCACCTGGACGGCGGGCCGCACGCTGCTCGAGCACCTGTCGGTCCTGTACGTGATCGAGGGCACGCAGCCGCAGATCTCCACGACCAAGCTCGAGGGGCTGGTCGAGCACTACGGCTATCGCTCGGACTCGCCGGCGACCGAGTACTTCAGGGTCCACGCCGAGCGCGACGTCGAGCACGCACACCAGGCGCGTGAGCTGATCGAGCAGCTGTGGGCGCAGACCCCCCGCCAGGAGTCCGAGGCCGAGCGCATGCTCGCCTGCGCCGAGGGCGCCCTGCGCGGCAACTGGCGGCTGCTCGACGGCGTCGAGCAGCCGCAGCCCGCGACCGTTCCCACGTAGGCCGGGCGCTCCCGCCGCCGCGCCGCGGAGGTCGAGCCCTTGACGCCGGCGGTCGAGCCGTTCACGCGACAGGCGGAAGCCCTGCTGCGGGCTCCGGGCCACTTCCAGTGGTCGACCGTGACGCTGCTCGCGCTGGTCGTGTACGTGTATTCGGTCGAGGTCCAGCGTCGCGACTGGAGCGCGATCCTCGCCGGGCTGGCGTTCTGGCTGATGGACTGGCTCAACGAGATCGTCAACGCGCTGGTGCTGCACGTGAACGGGGATGCCGCGCTGTGGACGGTCACCGGGGCCAGCAGCTTCGTGATCCTGATCGGGCTCACGGTCGAGATCTCCCTGTTCTTCGCGATCAACGGGATCGTCTACGTGAAGCTGCTGCCCGCCGACCCGCGGGTGCGCTTCGCGGGCATCCCCAACCGATGGGCGGTGGCGATCGCGCTGTCGCTGGTGTCGGTGGGGGTCGAGCTGCTGCTGTGGCAGCTCGGTGTCTTCCACTGGCACTACTGGTGGTGGAACGCCGCCAGCTTCCCGGTGATCGTCGTGTTCGGCTACCTCACCTTCTACGTCGCCGCGTTCGTCGTCTACGACGCGCCGAGCCGCTCGCGCCAGCTGGCGATCGTCGGCTCGCTCGCGGCCCTCGACCTCGCGCTCGGCCTGATCTTCGGAGTGGCCCTCGGCTGGATCTAGGGCTCGAGCGAGGCGTTGCGGTTCCACTCGACCCATGCGACGCCCGTGCGCCCGTCCGCGGTCCGCACGTCGCACATCGCGCGGGGGAACTGCGACGTGCGCCCGTCCGGCGCGGTCAGCAGCAGCGGCCCCCAGCCGATCGGAAGCACCTCGACCTCGAGCTCGTCGAAGTCGATCCAACCGCGCTCGATCAGCCCGTCACGCGCGATGTCCTCGCGGGCGCGGACCAGGTTGAGCTCCTCGACGCCGCCCCCCGGCGGCTGGCGGTAGCCGACCCCGATGGGCGGAGCCCCGGGCAGGCGGAACTCGACGCCGTGCAGGTGGGTGCCGTCCTGCAGATGGACCGCCGACCACATCCACTCGGCCGCCCACCAGTCCCGCACGCCCCACGAGTGGTCGCGCTGCCCCACGCCCGACAGCTCGATCGTCTCGTCTCCCCATCGCACCGTCCCGCTGACCCGGCACGGGATCTCATAGCGGGTCGTCGCGCGGTACGCGTACGGCTCGCCGGCCGTGTCCCACCGCAGAGCCAGCGCCAGCTCGGTGGGGGTCCCGTGCTCGCCCCGTAGGATCGCCGCCGGGTCCCGGAAGCTCTCCGCGGTCCCCTCCAGGCGCACCTCGAAGCTCTCCAGCGGCTCGATGCAGATGTGCTCCGCGCGCAGTTGCTCGGAGCGCAGCGACAGCTGCTCGCCGTGAGGCAGCGGCGCGGCGAAGTCCACCAGCGCCAGCGTCGCGCGATCCGGTCCGCACACGAACGCCGTGATCCACGACACCCCGAGGTTGGGGTACAGGCCGATGCGCGTGTACGCGCCGAGGCGCCCGTCGGCGGACACGGCGTCGAAGTACCAGCTCTCGTTCCACAGCTCCTCCGAGCCGGCCGTGTGTGGGGCCTCGTCCCGGGGATCGGGGCGCAGCGCCGGCGGGCGGCCGCTGCCGGGCTCGGGCAGTAGCTCGATCGCGTCGAGGTCGAGCACCTGCTGGGCGTAGCGGGCCAGCGTCACGAGGAACATCTCGTCGCCCCGCTCGGTGCGCTGCACGATCATCGCCGGGGCGACCGTCATCAGCACCCCCAGGAAGGCCTGGCGGCGATAGCCCTCCCAGCACTCCTCCCAGCTGAACCCCCGCACCCCGTGCTCTTGCAGCGCCTCGTGGTAGTCGCGCAGCAGCTCCCGCTCGTGTGCACGCCGGTCCTCGAGCGTCAAAGAGCCGCCGATGAAGTACGACGCGTCGGTCATCGCCTGGCCCCAGCCGACCGTCTGCCAGTCGACCACGGCGAACGCCCGCGGCGCATCGGGCTCGCCGAAAAGCATGTTGTCGAGCCGGTAGTCGCCGTGCACGAGCCCGAGCGGCGGTCGCAGCTCCTGGGTCCAGCCGTCCATGCTCGCCACGAAACGCCGGCACACCTCGAGGTGCGCGTCGCTGACGCGCCCGCCGTGGCGCTCGACGAAGCCCTCCAGCAGCTGCGTAACGAGCGCCTGCGTGAGCACAGTTCCCTGGTTCAGCCACGGCGTGGCCCCGAGCTGCGGGTCGGCGAACACGGGCGCGTGCAGCTGCGCGAGCGAGCGCATCGCCAGGCGCGCCTGCTCGACTCCGCAGCCCGCGATCTGGTCGCCCTGGGTCGCCGGGGCGAGGTCCTCGAGCACGATCGTGAAGGAGCCGTCCCCGGCTATCGCGGCGAAGTGGCAGTCCGCCAGCGGCCCTCCGATCCGCGGCGCGAGCTCGCGGTAGAAGCGGACCTCGCGGTCGTAGATGCCGAGCCCCACACCCGTCGCGCGGCTGGTCTCGTCGGTGGACGCCGTCTTCAGCACCACGCTCGCCGGGCCCGCCGGCTCGCCCGTGTACTCGATATCCACCCGCGTGCTCTCGCTCATCTGGCCGGTGCCGATCCCCGTCAGCGCGAGCGACTCGATCGGTCCGCTGCCGAGTGCCGCGGCTAGCCACTCGGCGGTGAGCTGCTGCGGCGTCTGCAGTACCTCTAGCTCTGCGGTCATCCCGGCATCACACCAGAGAATCGCCGAACGTGATAGGAGCACGTGCGTGCCTTACGTGCCGGTGCCCGCCGAGCTCGCCGCCGAGTGCGAGCGCCTGACCTCGCTGGCCCGCGAGCAGGCCGCCGACAACGAGCGTGCGCGCCGCCTCTCACCGCAGCTCGTGCAGGGCCTGCGCGACGCCGGCCTGCTGCGCGCCGGCGCCCCCGCAGCGCTCGGGGCGTTGCAGGCTCCGCCGGCGGTGACGCTCGCCTGCGCCGAGCAGCTAGCCCGCGGTGACGCGTCGGCCGGGTGGTGCGTGTCGATCGCCTGCACCTCGAGCCTGCTCGCCGGCTGGATGCCCGAGGAGGGCGCCGCCGAGGTGCTGGGGAGCGCCGCGGACGTCGCCGCCGGGGTATGGGCCCCGCGAGGCCGCGCGACACCGGTCGACGGCGGCCTGCGGGTGAGCGGGCGGTGGGCGTTCTGCAGCGGCATCTCCCACTCCGACTGGCTGTTCGCCGGCTGCGTGCTCGAGAACGGCGCCCAGGACGCGCCCGAGCTGCGGGTGGTGGCGATGCCCACGGCCGAGCTCGAGGTCCTCGACACGTGGCACACGAGCGGGCTGCGGGCGACGGCCAGCAACGACGCCGTCGCGGCGGAGCTGTTTGTGCCCGCGCGGCGCGTGCTCTCGCTCCTGGGCTCCCAGCCGCGCCTCGACGAACGCCTGTACCGGTTCCCCCAGTTCGGCTACTTCGCCCTGTCGATTGCCGCGGCCGCGCTCGGCAACGCTCGCGGCGCCGTGGACGAGCTGATGGAGCTGGCGGCCGGGAAGGTCGGGCTGGGGCAGACGCGGACGCTGGCCGAACGACCCGCCACGCAGGGCGCCGTCGCCCAGGCCGAGGCGAGCCTGGAAGCCGCCCGGTCCTTCTACTACGAGGCGATCGAGGCGGCCTGGGCCGCCGCCGGCGAGGGACGCGTGGAGACCGAGCTGCGGCTCGGCCTGCGCCTGGCGGCCACCCACGCCGTGCGCACCTCCGCCGAGGTGGCGAGCGCCATGTACGACCTCGGCGGCGGCACCGCGATCTACGAGAGCTCGCCCCTGCAGCGCCGCTTCCGCGACGCCAACACCGCCACCGCCCATTTCCAGGTCAGCCCGCCGACGTGGGAGCTGATGGGGCGGGTGCTGCTGGGACTGCCGGCGCGCACCGAGCAGCTGTGAGCTAGCTCGTCGAGACGTGTGGGTTGACCGGCGGCGGGCTCGGGGTGCGCCCCCGCTCGGCCGCCCGCGTCCGTTCCAGTAGCACCGAGAACAGGTGCGCCTCGACCTGCGCCGGGGGCGGGATCGGCACGCCGCTGACGAACAGCGTGACCTCGTTGGCTCCCGACACGAAGCCGAAGATGTCGAAGTAGATCGCGAGCGTGACCCCGTGGACCGTGATCGGCACCGAGATGCGCCACGCGAAGCTGCCGTCGGCGCCCGGGGCGGGCGGTATGCGCTGCACCAGCGACACCGCGCCGAAGCTCGCCCCCGGGTGGCGCTGGGCCCGCACGAGCAGCCCGACGTAGCGCGATACGCAGTCGCGCGTGCGCTTGCTGCGCGCGAGCGCGAGTTCCCTGGCGGCGACGGAGGTGCTCGAGGCGACGGTCACTTCCGACTGCACGCTCGCGGTCACGAGCCCGGCTTCGCGCTGGAACTGCTGCGAGCCCACTTCCGCGACGGGCGTGTCCGAGACGGTGTGCACGCACGCCTGGAGCTTTGCTTTGAGTTCCCTTTCGCCTGGCGATTCGTGGTCCTTGGCCTTCGTGTGCGCGACGAAGCCGGGGACGTCGGCTGCCGTCAGGTTGACCGCGCGGGCGAGCGCCAGCGCGTGCGCCCGGGCGGTGCTCGAGGTGCCGGATGGGCGCTTGCCCGTCGAGGTCGAGGGTTCGGCCTTCCCGCACGCGGCCATCAGGCCCGCCGCCGCGAGCAGCGCGAGGGTCGGCCCCAGCCTGGTCATCCGGAGGTGATTGTCGCAGGGGAAGGAATCGCCGCCGGGGGCGTCCTAGCCCATACGACTCGCCGACACTCCCCCCGGCGAGGCGTGCCCGTGCGGCGCCGCGGCTGGATTGGGCCCGGAAGGGCCCGCTGCGGCAGCCGCACGGGCGCAAACGTGGCCGTGTAACGGACGGCGGGCCCGCGGGACTGCATGGCGCCCGACCCCCGAACTCAAGGAGGGAACATGCACCGCCGCACCGCAAGGATCTGTCTCACCGGCCTGACCTGTGCCTGCCTGTCGATCGCAGTCGCCGCCCCGGCGCTGGCGCACGGTCGAGGCCGCGCCGCGCTCGCCGATGGGCATGCCGTGTTCGTGATGAACGACCGTCTCGCGGGCAACCAGGTGATCGCCTACGCCCGCGCCGAAGACGGGACGCTCGCGCAGGTCGGGGTGTACGAAACGGAAGGACTCGGCGGTCGCCTGGAAGGTTCGGTCGTCGACCACACCGCATCGCAGGGGGCGCTTGCGCTCGACGGCGCCCATCACCTGCTGTTCGCGGTCAACCCCGGCAGCAACACGCTATCGGTGTTCTCGGTCTCGGGCGACGTCCTGCGGCTGCGCCAGGTGCTCCCGTCGGGCGGTGCGTTCCCGGTGAGCGTTGCCGTCAACGGAGCCTACGTGTACGTGCTCAACGCCGGCCAGGGCGGCTCGATCCGGGGCTTCGTGCTCGCGCCCGGAGGGCTCTACCCGATCCCCGGCGCCCGCCGCTCGCTGTCGCTGCCGCAGGCCGCCCCGGGCAGCGGCGAACAGTTCACCCACACCCCGGCCGAGATTGCCTTCGCCCGCAATGGCACCCGCCTCGTGATCACCACCAAGGCAGCCGGCCAGTCGATCGAGGTGTTCACCGCCGCCACGCTCGCCCCACAGCCGGTGACGACGCCGCTGGCGGGCGCCGTGCCGTTCGGCTTCACGTTCGACCCGCAGGGCCGCCTCGTGATCAGCGAGGCGGGTCCGAACGCGCTGGCGAGCTTCGCGTGGGCGCTGAACAACCGCCTCACCGAGCTGTCGGCCGCTGGCGCCGAACAGGTGGCCACGTGCTGGGTGACGGCCGCCGACGGCTACTTCTATGCCTCCAATGCGGGCAGCGCGTCCGTAACCGGCTTCTCCGAGCAGCCCGACGGGACGCTGACCAGGCTCGGGAGCACGGGCACCCACGGCGGGACGGTGGATTCCGCCTCAAGTGGACGCTTCCTATACGTCCAGGGAGGCGCCGCGGGCACACTCGACGAGTTCGAGGTTCAGCCGGACGGCTCGCTCGCGAGCATCGGCTCGCTGGTCGTGCCGGAAGGCGCCGGCGGCGAGGGGATCGCCGCGAGCTGAACCGGCTGCGGCCGGTTCGCCGCCGCGCCCGCAAGCCACTACGCTGGGCCCCCGGGATGAGCAGCTACTTCGTCACCGGGGGTTCCGGCTTCATCGGCGGGCGCCTGATCGAACGGCTGTGCGCCGAAGGCGCAACGGTCCGTGCGCTCGCACGCTCGGACGCTGCTGCGCGCGCGGTCGCCGAGAAGGGAGCCGAAGCGGTGCCCGGCGAGCTCGCGGACGAGGCCGCGATGCGGGCCGGGGCCGAGGGGTGTGAGATCGCCGTTCACGCGGCGGCGATGCTCGGCGACTGGGGTGACCCCGAGGAGTTCGAGCGCGGCAACGTGCGCGGCACCGAGAACGCCCTGCGGGCCTGCGCGGACGCGGGTGTGCGGCGCTTCGTGCACGTCGGCACCGAGGCCGCGTTGATGGCCGGCCGCCCCCTGGTGGAGATCGACGAGACGGCGCCCCTGCGCCCGGACTCGCCGGCTCTGTACAGCGCCACCAAGGCGCGCGCCGAGCAGGCCGTGCGTGCCGCCAGCCGCGACGGCTTCGAGACCGTCGTCGTGCGTCCCCGCTTCGTGTGGGGCAGGGGCGACACGACCCTGCTCCCCTCGATCGTCGAGCTCGTCCGGGCCGGTCGCTTCGCGTGGATCGGCGGAGGGGGCCACCTGACCTCGATCACGCACGTCGACAACACTGTCGAGGGGCTGTTGCTGGGGGTGAGCCGTGGGCGCCCCGGCGAGGCGTACTTCGTCACCGACGGCGATCCGGTGGTGTTCCGCGAGTTCGTCACGCAGCTGCTCGACACCCAGGGGGTGGCCGCGCCCACGCGCACCCTCCCCGCCGCGCTGGCCGGCGCGATCGCGACGGCCGGAGAGGCGTCCTGGCGGCACCTGCCCCTGCCCGGCCGCCCGCCCATCACGCGCCTCGCCTACTGGGTCTCCTCGCAGGAGTGCACGATCAGGATCGACAAGGCCCGCGGGGAGCTCGGCTACGCGCCGGTGAAGAGCGTGTCCGACGGGTTGAACGAGCTGCGCGCGTCGGCCGGCTGCCGGTGGCTAGCCCGAGGGGGCCGTCGCCGACACGATCCAGGTGGAGGCCGGCGCGACCAGGCCGTCGGGTCCTTCGAACTCGCGCAGACCGGCTTCGAGCGCGCCGCGCACCTGGTCGTGCAGGTGGGCGGCTCGGTCACCCTGCAGGCGCAGGATCTCGCCGGCCGGGCCGATCGCCATCAGGATGTCGATTGCTTCGCCGACGTCGCTGCCGACCTTGATCGGGATGTCGCACCGCCTCAGGGCGATGTCGCGGAAGCCCGCGTGCATGAGGATCTCGGTGGTGGTGTCGGCGTCGGCCATCGAGAACGGGCCGGGCCCGCAGGTCGGCTCGTCGTAATCCTCGGGCCGGCTGACGATCCCTTCCACGATCGTCTGGCCGCGGTACATCCAGTCGTTGTCGATCCTCCTGCGCCACACCACCATCACGAGGCGTCCCCCCGGCTTCAGCGCCGAGCGGATGTTGCCCAGCGCGCGCACGGGGCCCGCGAAGAACATCGTCCCGAAGCGCGAGAAGGCGAGGTCGTACGGACCTCCGAGCTCGTCGACTTCCACGTCGAGGACCTGGAACCGCGCATTGCCGGCCTCGGCCTCGGCGGCCTCGCGGGAGGCGGCCTCGATGAAGCGCGGGGACACGTCCACGCCGACCGCCTCGCCGTCCGGCCCGACGAGCCGGGCGAGCTGCTGGGTGGCGTCCCCGAAGCCGCAGCCGATGTCCAGCACGCGCTCCCCGGGCCGGGGATCGAGGACGGCGATCGCCGCGTCCCCGTGTGCTCCGAGGCCGGTGGTGACGACCTCGCGGAACTCCACGAAGCGCTCGAACAGCGGTCCGTCCCAGGCCGCCGTCGCCTCGGCGTTGGCCGGGAGCTGCTCGTTGGGCGTTGTCTGGGTGCTCATGCCCGACACCCTAGGGCCTCGCCTCGAGGACCAGGTTGAAGGGCGTCTCGGTCGCGCGCCGCACGCGCGTGAAGCCGCCCTCGCCGAGCACCTCCGTGAGCCGTGCCTGGCCCGCCTGTGCTCCGAGCGCGAGGCCCACCTCCTGGTCCAGCGACGCCGGCGTGCAGATCACCGTGGAAGCGCCGTAGAAGATACGCCCCACCGGGTTGAGGTTCTCCTCGACGCTGTCGCCGGCGAACGGCTCCACGATCATCCAGGTGCCGTCGTCCGCGAGCGCCTGGCGCACGTGCCTGGAGGCACCCACCGGGTCGCCCATGTCGTGCAGGCAGTCGAACACGCACACGAGGTCATAGCCACGGCCGGGGAACTCCTTGGCGGCGTCGACCGCGAATGTGATGCGCCCGTCCACGCCGGCTTCCTTGGCCGCCTCGTGGGCACGTTCGATCGAGGCCGCGTGGTAGTCGAACCCGAAGAACTCGGAGTTCGGGAAGGCTTCGGCCATGATGATCGTCGAGGCGCCGTGGCCGCAGCCGACGTCGGCGACCTTGGCGCCCTTCTCGAGCTTCTCCTGGACGCCGTCCAGCGCGGGGATCCACTCGGCCACGAGGTGGGCGCGGTAGCCGGGCCGGAAGAAGCGCTCGGTGCCGCGGAACAGCCGGTGGTCGTGCTCGTGCCAGCCCATCCCGTCGCCGCTCTTGAAGGCATCCAACAGCTTCTCTTCATCCGCGTACAGGGATGCGACCGAGTCGTACACACCGAGGATGTAGAAGGGACTGTCTTCGTCGGCCAGCGCCAGCGCGTGCTCGTCGGGCAGCGTGTAGCGATCGGTCTCCGGGTCATAGATGACGTAGCCGCCGGCGGCCTGGTTGCCCAGCCACTCGCGCACGTATCGCTCGGCCGCGCCCGACCGTTCGGCCACTTCGGCCGACGTCAGCGGGCCGGCATGAGCCATCGCCCGGTAGAGGCCGAGCTTCTCTCCAATCACCATCAGCGGGGCGCTGATGATCGCCCCCATATCCGTCACTGCCTGGCCCATGAATGCTTCGAGCTTGGCCTCGTCTATACCGGTCGTGCTCACCGGACTCTCCTTCCGCATGGATGGGGCCCCCGACACGGGGCCCTCGGTGGATCAAGCAAATCACTTTGCCCCGCGTCGTGGGGTGATGTTGGTCACATTCGCTCCGGCGGCCCATGGCGCCGCGTTGGGTGCTGCAGCCCGGCGCGCGTTCGCCGCCTCCCGTCAGGGGTAGGTGACGATCAGCTTCACGGAGGGGAGAAGGGTCACGGTGTCTTCGCCGAAGACCTCCACGCCGATGTAACACCTGCGTTCGGTGATCGCCCTTCCCGGTTTCCCTTCCGGGCACACTTCCGCCCGCATCGAGGTGGTGAAGCTGCCCCGGGCCGACGCCTCGACGGTGACGGGGTTTCCCGTGTTGCACGGGTCTTCGGGCTCGATCCAGAAGGTGCGGCCGCACTCGGTCAGCGTGATCTGCGACCTCGGTGTGAATCCCCTCCCCGTCACGGTGACCGACGTGTTGACCATCACGTCACGGGGCTTGACCTTCAGCCTGCCGTGCCGCGCGCGGGGCTGTGCCTGTGCGAGCGGAGCGCCCCCGAGGAGGATCGCGGCGGAGGTGAGGCACGCGACGGTTGCGATGGTCGGCTTACGGGTCATCAGGGCGCTCCCTTCGTGCTGTTGGGGCGACTGTACTCCTCCCGGCGTCGCGCGTGGGCCTCTTGGCGCCGGTCGTGGCGGCGCGCCTCGGCCGGGGCGCTGCTCAGGCCTGGTTGCATGCCTCGCAGGCGCCCCGCAGCACGATTTCGTGATCGTCGACCTGCATCGGCAGGCGCCGGCTCAGCTCCGCGGAGGGGCTCGTAGCGCGCCATGTCGTGCCCGGCCTGCACGCGCGGCACCAGGTGCAGGCGGTCGAGCTCGTCGAGGATGCGGTAGATGCTGGCGCGGGCGACAGGCCGCCCACCGGCGCGCAGCCGCTGTTCGATCTCGATCGCAGACAGGGCACAGGACTGCGGGCTCTCTGAGCGGGCGCACGACGACCGACTCGTGGCCGTCCGGCGACGGTCTCGACGAGCAACACTGTGTGCGTTGAACGCCACCACGGGCTCCCACCACCACCGGGTCATCCACGCCGTCGCCGGGCGCAACCTCAAGACGCTCGCGACCAGGCTCGCCGTGTACGTGGTGATCGCGGTGCTCGTGCTGAAGCTTCTGCCGGGACTCGAAGGAGCGGTCCATCGCCTCGCCCACGTCAGCATGCTGTGGCTGCTGGCGGCGCTCGCGCTGGAGATCGGCTCCGAGACGGGGTACGTCCTCTCGTGGCATGCCGTGATCGATCCTGAGGATCGGCTCGCACAGGAGTCGGGCACGAACCGCATGGCCACCCGCGTCGCGTGGGCCCAGCTCGGGGGCGGGACGCTTGTCCCGGCGGGCTCCTTCGGGACGCTCGGGGTGGGGGGGTGGCTGCTCAGCCGATTCGGGATCCCGAAGTGGCGCATCGCCGAGCGCGAGCTCAGCCTGAGCCTGCTCAACACCGCCGTCGACGCGCTCGCGTTGCTGATCGTGGGGCTCGCGCTGGCGGCTGGCATCCTCAGTGGCTCCGGGGCGCTCGAACTCACGCTCGCGCCGGCGCTGCTGGCGGGAGTGGGCCTGGTGGGAGCGCTGCTGCTCGCCCGGCGCCTACAGGCTCGATCCGATCGCGAGCGGGGTGTCCACGCGAAGCGCAGCAAGGCGCTGGGCACGGCCGCAGAAGCCGTCTCGGACGTCGATCGGTTCCTGTTCCACGGCGTGCGGCTGAAGAGCGCGCTCGGTGCCGTCGCCTTCCTGCTCTTCGACCTGCTGGTGCTGTGGACGGCCTTCCTGGGCGTCCACGCGCATCCATTCCCGGCGCTCGGGATCGTCGTGATGGCCTACATCATCGGTGCGTTCGGAGGCTCGCTGCCGTTCATCCCGGCGGGCGTGGGAGCCGTCGGCGGAATCGCGGGGATGCTGATCCTGTACGGAATACACCACGACTCCGCGGTGGCGGCCGTGGTCGTGTATCAGGCGGTCTCGCTGCTCGTGCCGCTGATCGGCGGAGCGATCGCCTACCTGGCGCTGCGCCGTCACCTCGACCCGCTGGCGGCGACCGACGGAGCCGGGCCGCTGGCGGCGACCGACGGAGCCGGGCCGCTGGCGGCGACCGACGGAGCCGGGCCGCTGGCGGCGACCGACGGAGCCGACCCGCTGGCGGCGACCGACGGAGCCGACCCGCTGGCGAGCTCGGTGCAGGAGCACACCGGGACCTGACAGGGACGGGACATGGAGATCGCGATCATCCTGACGGTGGTGCTCGTGGGCCTGGTGGCGGGCGACATTGCGCTGGTGCGCGCTCTCTCGCGTCGTCGCCGCGACAGCGACGAGGACGGCGACGGTCCCTAGGGCTTAGGGCTCGGGGCCGCGCCCTCGGGGCTCGGGGCGCGGCCCCGAGCTTCCATCCGCGGACGAGAAGCTGTAGGACTCCGCCGGTGCCCGGCGCCAACCGCGGAGCCTCCGAGCCGCTCGACCCGCTCGGGATCCTCGACGACGCCCGGGCGCGCAGCGGCGAGGCCCTGGGGCTTGCGGCCCGGCATCTCGATCCTTCGCTCGTCGACGTGCTGCGGATCATCGGCTTCGACGAGCCGTACGTCTCGGCCCGGGGCTCCTACCTTTACGACGCCCGCGGGCGGGCCTATCTGGACCTCCACACCGGCGAGGGGTTCGCGAGCCTCGGGCACAACCACCCCGACGTTCGCTCGGTGCTGCAGGCCGCGCTCGGGGAGGACCTGCTGGACGGCGTGCAGATCCACTACTCGGTGCTCGCGGGGATGCTCGCCGAGGCGCTCGCGGCACGCCTCCCGCACGGGATAGACGCGTTCTTCTTCGCCAGCACGGGCGCCGAGGCCGTCGACGCGGCGATGAAGTTCGCCCGCGCGGCCACTGGCCGGGGGCGGTTCGTCTCCTGCGAGAGCGGCTTCCACGGGGTCACGCTGGGGCCGCTGTCGCTGGTCGGGGACGAGTTCTTCAAGGAGGGCTTCGGCCCGCTGCTGGCGGGCTGCGAGCTGGTCCCGTTCGGCGACCTCGACGGGCTCGAGTCCCGGCTGCGCCGAAGGGACGTGGCCGCCTTCGTGGTGGAGCCGGTCCAGGGACGTACGGTGGCGCCGCCGCCGCCCGGGTACCTGCGTGGCGCGCAGGAGCTGTGCCGCCGCTACGGCACGATGTTCGTGCTCGACGAGATACAGACGGGCCTCGGTCGCACGGGCCGGTGGTTCGCCCTGGAGGAGTGGGGACTCGAGCCAGACTTCGTGCTCGTCGGCAAGGCCCTCAGCGGTGGCTACATGCCGGTGGCCGCGATGGCCACCACGAGGGACATCTACCAGCGGGCGGTGGGCACGCTCGAGCGCTCATACGTGCACCAGTCGACGTTCGGGCGCAACCGCCTGTCGATGGCCGCGGGCCTCGCCACCGTACGGGTGATCGAACGCGACGACCTGGTCGAGCACGCCGCCCACGTGGGCGGACTGCTTCGCGACGGCCTGGCAGAGCTGCAGGCACGCCACCAGATCGTCAGGGAGATCCGCGCCAGGGGGCTGATGATCGGGATCGAACTGGGAGCCCCCCGCGGGAGCGTGGCGCGGCTCAGCTGGCGGCTGGTGCGGGTCGCAGCCGAGGGCCTCTACCCGCAGCTGATCGTGATCCCGCTGCACCGCGACCACGGCGTGATCACCATGGCCGCCGGGAAAAACGACGTCGTCAAGCTGCTGCCTCCCCTGACGCTGTCCGAGGCCGAGGCACAGAGCTTCCTCGGCGCGTTCGACGCGGTGCTGGCGGACTGCGAAGGGTCGGCCGGGAAGAACTGGGTGGTGGTGCGCGACATCGCGAAGGCGACACTGCGCCGGCGCGGACAGGAGTCGCCGGAGGTGGCGGTCGCGGCGGGGGCCCTCGAGTCGCCGGAGGTGGCGGTTGCGGCGCCGGCCCTCGAGTCGCCGGCGGTGACCGCACGCCCCCGCCCCTCGAGCCCCGGGGGCGGCGAACGTGTGCTGATCACGGGAGCAACCGGTTTCATCGGGGGACGTCTCGCGCGGCGACTGTCCGCCGAAGGGCGGGCGGTGCGGTGCCTGGTGCGCAAGTACAGCGACACAACGTCGCTGGAGGAGCTGGATGTGGAGTTGGCGGTGGGCGACCTCGCGAGCGGCCGCTCGCTCTCGCGCGCGGTGGACGGCTGCGAGCTCGTGTTCCACTGTGGCGCCCTCGTGTCCGACTGGGCCACGACCCGGGAGATCACGCGCACGAACGTGACCGGCACCCGGAATCTGCTCGAGGCGTCAGCCGGGGCGTCGGTGCGCCGCTTCGTCCACTTCAGCACCACCGACGTGTACGGTCACCCCGGCACGGGAGCGATCGACGAGTCCTTCGCGGCGCAGCGGTTCAGCAACTGGTACGCCCAGACGAAGCTACGCGCCGAGCACGAGGTCCGCCGCATGGAAGCCGGAGGCGGCTTCGACGCCGTGATCCTGCGGCCCGCGACGGTGTACGGGCCCGGTTCGTGTGACGTCGTCGGGGGGATTGCGCGGGCGATCCGCGACCGCAGCATGCTGCTGATCGACGGCGGTCGCTCCGACGCCGGGTTGTGCTTCGTCGAGAACCTCCTCGACGCGGCCCTGCTGGCGCTCGAGAATGGACAGGCGCGGGGCCAGGCGTTCAACGTCAGCGACGACCTGGGCGTGACCTGGAGGCAGTTCACCGATGGCCTCGCCGAGGGGCTCGGCTTCTCCAGGGTGCGCTGGAGCGTCCCGTACTGGGCGGCGAACGGGGTGGGCACCTCGCTGGAGCACGGCTACCGGCTGCTGCGGCGTGCCACGGGCGTGACGGTGCGCCCGCTCCTTTCCCGTCAGGCGGTGCAGGTGCTGGGGCGCGATCAGAGCTTCAGCAGCCGCAGGGCGCGTGAGACCCTCGGCTGGGAGCCGCGCATCGGCTACGCGGCCGGCCTCGAGGCCACGGTCGCGTGGCTGCGCCGCGAGTACCTCGCCTGAGGTCCGCGGCTACGGGAGTTCGGCCAGCACCTCGGCGGCCGCGCGTTCGCCCGAGCGCACCGCACCGTCCATGTAGCCGACCCAGTAGTCGGAGGTCTCGGTTCCGGCCCAGTGGATTCGACCGCTCGGCTCCCGCAGGGCGGCGCCGAAGTCGAGCAGCGTGCCGGGGCCGAGCCCGGCGACGGGGTCGCCGCGGCTGAAGCGTTCCTCCGCCCACGCGTTCTCCACGTACTGGAGCGGGCTGCGGGCCTTTTCCCCGAAGTAGTCGGCGAAGTTTTCGAGCACCGCCTGGCGGCGCTGTTCGGCCGACAGGCCGTACCAGATACGGGCGTCGTGGCCGCCGATGAAGCCGAGCAGCACGCCGGGGCTGCCCTCGACTGGGGTGCTGTCGAACGTGACCCGCACCGGCCCGGTGAGGCTCACGGCCTGCCCGGTGAGGCCTTCTTCGCGCCAGAAGGGCTGTTCGTAGACGACGTCGACCTTGGCGTAGGAGCCCATCGGCGCCCGCTGGGTGAGCTGATCGCGCAGCACGGGCAGCAGCGGTTCGTAGTCGATGCGCGCGGTCAACGGAGGAGGTATCGCCACAATCGCCTGCTTGGCGGACACGTGTCCCTTGTCGAGCATCACCTTCACGCCCTTGGTGTCCTGGACGATCTGGCGCACGCGCGCGTTCAGCACCACGCTGCCGCCGAGTTCGGCCGCGACCTTGAGCGAGATCTGCTGGCTGCCGCCGACAAAGCGTTCTTCCTGTGCGCCTTCGGCGGTCTGGAAGTTCCGTTCGAATGTCCCCGGATGTGATTCGTCTCCGGAGGCGGCCAGGTAGAACAACACGTACAGCAGCGACAGGTCGCGTGACTCCTGCCCGAAGATCGCCTCCACGGCGGTCGCCACCAGGCGCTGGAATTCGGGGTTGACCTCGTTGGACTTGATCCACGTGTAGAAGGTCTGGCTGTCCCATTCTTCGGCTTCTTCGGCTTCCCAGGGGGCCTGAACGTCGATCTGCTGCGCCATCGTGTTGAGCCGCTGGACGATCTGCAGGAGGTCCGGCAGCAGGGCCGGGTCCGGCGGTGCGACGCCGGTGGGGCCGGTGGCGGCGTACGTTTCCCGTTTGCCGTCCTTCCAGTACACGTTCGAGCCGGTGTTGTAGGTGGGGAACGTCTCGACTCCCACCGCCTGCGCGAGCGCCTTGATGCGATTCTGCGTGGGCCCGACGAACTCGGCCCCGGCGTCGACGTAGGCGCCGCCGCTGATGGGCCGGTTCCACGTCCGGCCGCCGACCCTTTCGCGAGCCTCGAGCACGACCACCGAGTGGCCCGCGTGGGCTATCGCGCGAGCGGCCGTTAGGCCAGCCAGCCCGCCGCCGACGACCGCTACGTCCGCCTTCTTCGGGGCCGAGGAGCTCGGCGTCGCGTCGGAGGCGCCCGTCTCCTGTGCGTGCGCGACGGAGGGCAGCGCGGCCGCCGCGGCAGCCGCGGCGCCCGTCCCGAGCAGCGCTCGCCGCGTGAAGCCCCTGTCCTGCCCGTCGCCGGCCCGCATCCCGCGCACTCTGTACCCGGAATGCGCGGGGATCAACCGCGGGGACGCCCACCCTCGGCGCCACGCGGGCTCCTCAGCAGCTCAACCCGAGCGCACCACGGCGCTCAGCTCGCGCCGACCTGTGAGAGGTCCCGGGTGCTCGCGATCTGGTGGAAGCGGACGTCGGGCGGAGCCACGATCGCTCCGGGGACCGCCCCCATGAACTCGGCGATGTGGGAGGTGCGGAAGTGCTCCTGGAGGGCGTCCTCGCTGTCCCATTCCTCGACGAACACAAACTCGTTGGGCTGCTCGGTGTCCTCGAAGATGCGGTAGCTGCTGCAGCCGGGCTCCTCGCGGGAGGCGGCGGCGACCTTGTGGGCGACCTGCAGCAGCTGGTCCCGTTTCGAGGTGTCGGTGCTCACCCTTCCCACGACGACGATCATCACTCCCTCTCCTTCTGTAGTTTCGTCGCATGTCTATCACCGACGACCTCCGCGAGCGGCGACTGGCAATCGTGAGAGAGCACATGGAGTCAGAGAACCGCCACGAGTTCGACGTCACGCTCGGGACCTTCGAGCACCCCCGCTACGAGCTGATCCCGACCGGGGACGTGTTCGACGGGGCCGAGGAGGTGGCCGACTACTACGCCAAATCGCGTGCGGTGTTCCCCGACCAGCGCAACGAGAACACGGTGCTGCACATGACCGACGACGGTGCGGTGATCGCCGAGTTCGACCTCCTGGGTACGCACGAGGGGGAGCTCCGCGGCGTGGCGGGGACCGGCAGAACGTTCCGCTGCCGCATGTGTGCGATCTTCGAGTTCGGCGCGGACACAGACCGCATCGTGTGCGAGCGGGTGTACTTCGACCAGGCGACGATCGCCAGCCAGCTGTTCGGGGAGCAGGCGCCCGCGCCCTGAGCACCCGTGCAGATCGGGCCGTTTGCGATCGAGCGCTTCTACGAGCGCTGGGAGTTTCGCGCGGAGCTGATGCTGTCGAGCAGCGACTGCGAGTCCCAGACCGTGCAGGAGCTGCTCGCGCTCGAGCCCGACGCGCACGAGCGCCTGCTGGCGATGGGCCTGGGCTACACCGAAGTGCCCGGATCGCAGGAGCTGCGCGCGGCGGTGGCGGGCTGCTACGAGCGGGCCGCAGCGGAGGACGTGCTCACGCTGGCCGCGGCCGAGGAGGGCATCTTCCTCGCCTACCACGCGCTGGTCGAGCCCGGCGATCACGTGGTTGTGGAGACGCCGTGCTACGGCTCGGCGATCGAGGTCGCCCGCAGCACGGGGGCGCGTGTGAGCCGGTGGCGCCGGCGCCACGAGGACGGCTGGGCGCACGACCTCGAGGAGCTCGAACGCCTGCTCGAGCCCGACACGCGGCTGATCTACGTCAACAGCCCGCACAACCCGACCGGCACGCAGATGACGCACGAGACCTACGAGCGTGTGGTGGAGCTCGCCGCCGAGCGTTCGGCGGTGCTGTTCGGCGACGAGGTCTACAGGGGTCTCGAGCACGATCCGGCAGACCGCCTGCCGGCGGCGTGTGACACCTACGAGCGGGGAATCTCGCTGGGGACCGTGTCCAAGGCGCACGGCTTGCCGGGTCTGCGGATCGGGTGGGTCGCCTGCCGCGACCCGGGGCTGCTCGAGCGCATCAGGGACCTGAAGCTGTACACGTCGATCTGCTCGAGCGCGCCGAGCGAACTAATGGTGGCGCTCGCCCTGCGCCACCAGGAACGGCTGATCGAGCACAGTCGGGCGCTGATCGGGCGGAACCTTCCCCTGTTCGACGACTTCATCGCCCGGCGCTCGGAGATGTTCGAGTGGGTGCGTCCCATCGCCGGCCCGATCGGCTTCGCACGGGTGTCGGGGGAGCCGGACGTGGAACGCTGGTGCGAGCACACGGCCGAGAGCTCGGGCGTGCTCGTGCTGCCCGGCTCGGTGTACGAAGAGCCCCGCCACGTCCGTTTCGGGTTCGGCCGCGCCAACCTCCCGCGGGCGCTGGAGCGCCTGGACCGTCACCTCGGCTGAGGGGAGCACACGGCCCCCGGCGCCCGGACTGCCACCTCGGCGGGCGGGGTGGCCGTTCCTAGAGGACCTTCGACAGGAACGCCCGTGTGCGCTCGTGACGGGGGCTGTCCAGGACATCTCCGGGAGGCCCGGACTCGACGACCGCGCCGGCGTCCATGAACACCACGCTGTCGGCGACTCCCCGGGCGAAGCCGAGCTCGTGCGTGACGACGATCATCGTCATGCCGTCGCCGGGCATCACCTCCGACCCGCAACCCCGCCTACGGGCGGCTGCGGCGGCCGAGCTCCGCGCGGACGGCAAAGGCACCCGCGAGCAGTCCCCAGATCACGGCCACCGGGACCACTCCTTTGGTGGCGGCGAGGATCGCGATCACGAGCGATCCGATGCCGGCGCAGATCGAGAACCAGATGTTCGCCACGCCGGTCATGATCGCGCCACGCGCCGCTGGTGCCCCCCTCGACGCGCCGCGGCCCCGGGGGTGGAGTGGCTCGTCTTCACCGCCTGTTCACGGAAGGCCGCCGCCCCCGAGCTGCCGCCGCTTCCCGAACCCGGCGACACGCCGGCGCGGCTCGAATGCTCCCAGACCGGGCCGGGCACGATTCCTCCCGGCTGAGACGGTTACGGCGAGCGGGGTGCCGGATGCGCCGGGCGCCTGGGCTGCTCCCCCTCGGGTGGCCGACGCGCCTGGGCCGGATTGCGGTTTCCGCCATCGCGCCGGGTAGTTTCGGCGTGTGATCGTCGACCGCGCCATCTACCGGGACGGCCGGCGCGTGGCGGAGCCGAAGGACCTCGAGGAGCTGAGCGCGGTCTGTCGCGAGGGCGGTGGGATCGCGTGGATCGGCCTGTACCGCCCGAGCGCCGAGGAGTTCGCCGAAGTCGCACGGGAGTTCGGGCTCCACGAGCTCGCCGTGGAGGACGCTGTGCACGCACACCAGCGCGCCAAGCTCGAGCGCTACGGCGACGTCCTGTTCTGTGTGCTGCGGCCCGCGCGCTACCTGGACAGCTCGGAGACCGTCGAGTTCGGCGAGATCCACGTCTTCGCCGGCCCCCGGTTCGTGATTACCGTCCGACACAGCGAGACCCCCGACCTCGGCGAAGTGCGCCGCAAGCTCGAGAAACGTCCCGACCTCCTGCGGCGGGGGCCGGTGGCCATCCTCCACGCCATCATGGACAAGGTGGTCGACGACTACGGACCCGTCGTCGCCGGCGTCGAGAACGACCTCGACGAGATCGAGGACGACGTGTTCGACGGCAGCCCGACGGTGTCGCGGCGGATCTACGAGCTGTCCCGCGAGGTGATCCACTTCCAACGCGCGACCAAGCCGTTGGGGCCGATGCTCGATCGCCTGCTGACCGAGCCGGGGATCGACGACGACGAGCGCAGCTACCTGCGCGACGTGCAGGACCACGCGGTGCGGGTGGAGGAGCAGACGGGCAGCTTCCGGGAGCTGCTCCAGAACATCCTCAACGTCAACCTCACGCTCGAGACCAAGACCTTGAACGAGGCCTCCAACGCCCAGAACGAGGAGGTCAAGAAGATCTCCGCCTGGGCGGCGATCCTGTTCGCCCCCACCCTGGTGGGAACGATCTACGGCATGAACTTCCGCAACATGCCCGAGCTGCACTGGTACCTCGGCTACCCGTTCGCGCTGACCCTGATGGTGGTGATATGCCTCGGGCTCTACACGACGTTCAAGCGCCGCAACTGGATCTGAGGCCGGGGCAGGGGCCGGCTAGGAGACGAGCAGGTAGGTGGCTCCGACGGAGCTCGGGCTCGCCACGCGCGAACCCCGGTAGAAGGCCTTGGCCCGCCACCGTCCGGGGGCCGGAGGGGTGAACGGGACCGTCGCCAGCCCGCCGCTCGCGAACGCCTGGACCCGCTGGAAGAACTGCCACCCGAACACGGGGTCGAAGCGTTCGATTTCGACTGTCACCCGTCCGGACTCGGCCGGGGTGACCTGGACGTCGATCCCGAGACCCTGCCCGGGAGCCGCTTTCGTATCCGAGAAGGAGATCGTGGTGGCGGTGATCGTGCGGGACTGGCGCTCGAGGGTGAAGTTGCCGGACGTGTTGTTGCGCTCGGACACGACGGCGTAGTACACGCCCGGCTGGAGCTGGCGCTGGAGGCTTGCCGAGCCGGATGATTCACACTGGCATTCGAGCACCCGGCCGCGCTGGTCGCGCAGCTGGAGGTTGAATTCGGCCGATTCCGGCGCGATCAGCTTGAGGTTCAGGTTGGAGTGGCTGGTGACTTCCAGCCGGTACAGGCGCAGCACCGAGACGCCGTTGCCGCTGAGGTGTCCGTGGGCGTGGACGTAGTTCCCGAGCAGCAGCCCCGGAGCAGTCTCGGCGGGACCCGCGGGCGCTATCTGCAACCTGAACTTCTGGACTCCCTTGCGGGACAGGCGGGGCGTGATCTCGAAGCTGTAGCGACCGCCCTGTCCCGCCCGGGGGGTGAACAGCCGGTAGCCGCCGCAGTTGATGTGCAGCAGGGCGGAGGCCGATCCGCCTCCTTCTTCACCTTCTTCTTCGCTTTCTTCTCCGAAGCTCGTCGTGCCAGGTGCGAACAGCGCGCCGCTCACGCACGCGCCCCGCGTCTCGTTGGAGAGGTTGATCAGGTAGCTGACGCCGGCGCTCAGGATCACCGAGTAGGCGGCGTTCACGTTCTGTGTGCGATCCACCTGTCCGTTGATCCCGGACGCGGGGAGGGGGTGGCCCGGAGGGCGCACCGCAGGAGTCGGCATGAACACTTCGAGCGTGAACCCGGCCAGCTGCGAGTTCTGCAGCGCAGCCACCCTGATGTAGTAGAGGCCGTTCTTCGATGCCACGAACGAGACCGACGCCTTGCCCGTGGTGTCGGTCTTTTCACACACCACCGAGTTGCGCGCCGAGCGCACCGCGTGGTACACATCGACCACGGCGTCGAGCTCGCCCGCGGCGGTCAGGTTGACGCCGATGCGGTGGGCCGCCGGCAGGCGCAGGCTGTACCAAACGGAGTTCGTCGTCGCGCCCCCGCAGTTCGATTCGCTTTCCCCCGGTTCGAGGGTTGCGCCCACGGTCGTGCCTTCGAAGGTGGAGGGGAAGCTCTTCACGGCCGTGGCGTTCGCCAGCGTGTCGTTCGCGGGCTTCGGAGGTGCGGGCGGGGCTTCGGCGAGCGCGCCCGACGGAACCACGAGCGTTGCCACGGCAAGCGCCACGGCCGCGGCTACGGCCACCGTGGAGGCGAACACGAGCCTTGAGTAGCGCGCCATGGTTGGAGCTAACTACGCCAAGGGCGGGCGATCTCCTGCCGTCTGCGGTTTCCGCCGGCGCGGGAAGGTGTCCATGGCCGCTTCAGAAACTGGATGCAGGACGCGATGAAGACCCGCGTGGAACTGGAGCTCGACCTCAACGAGGCGCTGCCCAACGACCAGTTCCGTCTCGTCTACCAGCCCACGCTGGACCTGCGCGACATGCAACCGACCGGCGTCGAGGCGCTCCTGCGCTGGGACCACCCCACTCGGGGGGTTGTGCAGCCGGACGACTTCATCCCTCTGCTCGAGGAGATGGGACTGATCCGAGAGGTTGGCCGATGGGTCATCAAAGAGGCCTCCCATCAGGCCGCGCAGTGGCGCGCCGCCGGTCACGGCATCGAGATCGCTGTCAACATCTCGGGGCGTCAGCTCGACGACGACCAGATCGTCACCGACGTCTCGGAAGCCCTCTCCGACAGCGGGCTGCAGCCGGATGCGCTCACCCTCGAGGTCACCGAGACGAAGCTGATGCGCCATGTCGAGCACACGGCGGAGCGCCTCGAAGCGATCAAGGCGCTCGGCGTGCGGATCGCCATCGACGACTTCGGGACGGGCTATTCCTCGCTCGCCCACCCTCAAGCGCTTCCCGGTGGATGCGCTCAAGATCGACCGCTCGTTCATCGCGGGCCTGAAAGCCAACAAGGAGGGCAAGACGCTCATCCACACGCTCGTCCAGCTCGGCAAGCTCCTGGGCATCGAGACGACCGCCGAGGGGATCGAGGAGGAGGACGAGCTGGCGCTGCTGCGCGCAGAGAACTGCGACAGCGGCCAGGGCTACCTGTTCGCCCGCCCTCTGGAAGCGTCGGAAGCGGAGAGCTTCTTCGAGCGCTGGTCCACAGCCGCTCAGCCCACCGCTCACCGCTCGGCCTGACGACCCCGGGGCGCGGGCCCCAACGAGGACTTCACGAGTGGAGCTAGGGGGACTCGAACCCCCGACCTCCTGGGTGCGATCCAGGCGCTCTCCCAGCTGAGCTATAGCCCCGTGGGTCCCGGCTTGCTGCCGAGGGGACCGGGTGGCAAGAGTGTAGTGGCCGTCGCCTTGGGCCCGCGGGCGCCGCACGGCCGAGTGCACGGCGCCGCCGCGGGCCCGCGGGGCTGCGATCCGAGGGACCGTCCGACGCGTCGCTAAGGTTTCGCCCAGGTTCATGGGGTTCCTCGAAGAGGCCATCCGCGAACACCTCGAGCTGCAGCGCCGCCACGGCGGGGATCCTCGCCAGATCGCCCTCGCCGAGCAGGAGGCGCTCGAGCCGGTCGTCCCGGGACACACCCCCGACTGGGCCCAGGGGCCGATCCTGTTCGACCACCAGGGATCGGCTCCCTCCGGTCCGGACGTCATCGGCGGGCAGCTCCTCGAGCCCACGGACGGGTCGCTGGTCGAGGCCTCGGGCGGAGCGTTCCTCGCGTCCTCTGGTGGCGCACCGGTCGAATCCTCCGGCGACCCTCTCGTCGGACCCGCCGGCGCCCGGTTCGCCTCCTCCGGAGGGCCCCCGGCGGAGCCCCCGCCGGGGGCCCCCGAGCCGTCGCTGCTGGAACAGGAGACCGCGGAACTGGACATGAGCCTGGTCCTTGGTATCGACGCGGAGGCCCCACCGCCCGCGGACGAGCCGGCCGCGCAGCCACCCGTTCCCGAGTTCGGACCGGTGCGTGCGCGGAGGATCGTCGTCGACCCACCCCCGGGCGGCCCGGAGCCGGACTTCGAGTGGGAGATCCCGGGCGTCACCCGCTCACACGGCTTCAACGGCTGACCCCCTGATGGTTGCGGGCGGCGCCCGCGCACGAGGCGGTTCCGCTTAGAGGCGTCGCGGACTGGGGTAACCATTGGTTGCGCGGGCCCCAATGGCGGCAACCAAAAGGGGGGAGCCTTGCGCGAGTGCGTTCTACCGCCGCCGCGAAAGGTGCAGGAGATGACTCATCGCTTTGCCTCCGTATTGCGATCCAAGCTCGGCGGCAAGCGCCCCGCGCCGGCCGAAGACAACTGCCACGGTGGCATCAAAGCGGGACAAGGTGAAAACGAAGAGTGTTTCTACGAAGCGTATGAAAACGAGATCGAGGGGAACGCCTTGGTGGCCAACGGCGGCTACGGCAACCCGTCCAACGGGGACATCGGCGAAGTGGCGGACCCGATCCCGGGAACGGACAACAACTGCTGGCACGGAAACGTGGAGGCGGAAGGCGGGGAACCCACCAGCGAACCGCCGCTGATCCAGGCCACCCACGGCGCCTGCGAACAGCCCAACACGGGACCCGGCCGGCACGGCGACCGCCGGCCGGGTGACCGCGCCGTGGCGCCCCGCGCTGGATACTTCGGGGTGCGTGTCGGAGGAGAACATCGAGCTGGTGGAGCGGCTGTACAGCGCCTGGCGTCGGGATGGCTTCAAGGTTGTGCCGGAGTTGATGGATCCGGACATCGAGTATGTGAACCCCCGCTACGCCGTCGAGCCCGGCATCCGCAGCGGTTATGACGGCTTCGAAACGGCGGCGCGGGCCGTCACGAGCGTGTACGGGGACTACGAGATCAGCGACCCCGAGCTGCAGGACCTCGGCGAGCGGGTGCTGGTCCGTGCACACGTGAAGACCCGCAGCCACGGCAACGCCGTGCCGATCGAGACCGAGCGGGGGTACGTGTTCGACATCCGCGAAGGCAGGGTCGTGCGGTTCGCGTGGTTCAACGACTTCGACGACGCGCTCGAGTACGCCCGCGGCTGACCCGCGGCCGGCCCTTCCCGGCACTCGACCCGCGTTCGATCCCCCGCCGCATGGTCGAGATCTGGCCCATCATCAAGCAGGCGCTGGGCGAAGTGACCAACCCGCAGCTGCAGCAGGCCGCGGCGGAGGCGGCGAAGGTTCGCTCGCCGCATGCTCCGAGGCGCTCCAGGGCTCCCTCCCGGAAGCGCTGGCCGTCACTCCCTCCCAGATCTACGGCCACGGGGCGTGCGCCGAAAACCCGCAGGCCAGCTGCTTTGACATGAACCGCTTCACCAGCGCGAGCGCGGTGTCGGTGCCGCCGTTCCCGTTCCAGAACCGCCCCACCTTCCAGCAGGTGGTTGAACCGACGAAGACCCTTCCGCGCGGGTGAGCCCCGGCGGCCCCGGGCGCGACCGGCGGCTCGCAGGGGATGCGTGACCGAGCCGTGATGCGCAACTCGGCCCGGGTGGGCGGGTTAGCTGTTTGCATCCGCCTGTAGACGGCGGCACACGCGATTCCCAGGGGGGAGCAATGCGTCACCCGGTGCACCGATTCGGCCTGCGT
>DATJXX010000011.1:0-135256 GCA_035499875.1 Solirubrobacteraceae bacterium | reverse complement strand
CATCACGGTGCCGGGAATCGTCTTGTCGCAGCCCGAGATCGCCAGCACCGCGTCGAAGCAGTGCGCGGAGGAGACGAGCTCGATCGAGTCGGCGATCAGCTCGCGGGACACCAGCGAGGCCCTCATCCCGGCGGTCCCCATCGTGATGCCGTCGGAGATGGCGATCGTGTTGAGCTCCATCGGCGTGCCCCCCGCCGCGCGGATCCCCTCCTTCGCCTTGGCCGCCAGCACACGGTGGTTGAAGTTGCAGGGCATCGTCTCGATCCACGAGTGGGCCACCCCGATGATCGGCTTGGCGAGGTCCTCAGCGCTGTAGCCGATGCCGTGCAGGTAGGCGCGCGCGGCCGCTCGCTCCGGCCCCTCCGTGAGGGCGCGGCTGCGGTGCTTGAGGTCGAATGCGTTGCCGGCGTTCACGCGGCCCGCACACCACCGAGCTCGCGTTCGGTGCGCTCCCGCTCCCAGCGGGAGAGCCGCGCAAGGTCGCGCCGGACCCGTTCCGGATCCACCTGGCGACCGGGGAGGTGCATGTTGGCTTCGCCGATCAGGCGGCGCTCGTCGGCGGTGATCGCCATCCACTTCGCGAGCACGTCGTCGGAGTGGGGCAGCCGTGAGCTGCCGAACGGCCTCGTGTGGTCGGGGAAGGTGACGCAGTACTCGTTGAGCAGCTCACCGCTCGCGGGAACGTAGGCGACGATCGGCTTGTGGGGGTAGATCAGGTACGCGTACGGCGCCGGCCCCTCGCCGGCGTGGGCACCAACCGGTCCGAGAACCCGGAGGAACCCGAGCTCGTTGTAGATCTCCCAGTCCTCCTCGTCCACGCACGATCGCAGCAGCGCCCTGGCGCGCTGCTCGGCGCGGCGTTCGCGGCCCGGGTCGTAGCTCTCGCCGGAGTGTCCCCGGCGGGCGCGCGCGATTGCCAGGCGCGCGCGCGCGAGCGTGCGCCGCAGTCTCGGGCGGGCAAGCTCGAAGAACAGCACGAACAGCAGCACTGCGGCGGTCCCGAGCGGGAGCGCCACGCCGCTAGCGGCCTGCGGGGGCTGCTCCCCCGGCGGCGCGCGGGAAGAAGATCACGCGCTCAGCATCCCTGGGCACCTCGTCGAAGCTCTTGACGAGCTCCGCCTCGCGGCGTCCGGCGAGCCCCTCGGTGGGCACCGCAGCCCACATCCCCGCGTCGAGCTCGCGGCGAAACGCCTCGATCAGCTCCCGCTCCTCCTCGGGCACGTCCACGTCACCCTCGGCGAGCACGATCTCGCCATGGCCGGGCTTCATCCGGAGCAACCTCATCGCCACCCGGGATTATGGCAAACGGCCTCCCCCGCTCTCAGGTGTCGCGCAGCCGCGACAATCCGATCGCGTCCACCGGGCCGACGCCCGAGCCCACGTCGCGCAGGCCCTCCGCGACCGAGGCTCCGGCACGGGCGCGCGCGATCCGGGCCGCCGCCGGCAGGTCGCGTCCGAGCGCCAGCTGCGCCGCCAGGATCGCCGAATGGGTGCACCCCGACCCATGGGCGGCTCCGCCGGGGTGGCGCTCGCCGGCGATCTCAACGATGTCCTCGCCGGGGCCCGCGAGCAGCAGGTCCGCGGCTACCTCGCGGTGACCGCCCGTGAGGATCACTGCGCCTGGCCCCAGCGCCAGCACCGAGCGGGCGAGCTGCTCGGCTTCCCCCGGGAGCTCGCCGTCGCGTTGTGCCGCCCCGGCCAGGACGCGGGCCTCCTGGAGGTTGGGCGTCACCACCGTGGCGCGCGGCAGGATGCGCTCGGCCAGCCAGCGCTCGGCGGCGGGCTCGATCAGGCGGGCCCCCGACTCGGCGACCATCACTGGGTCGACCACCACCGGCGTGCCGGGGGGCAGCTCCGCGAGCGCCTCCTCGGCCGCCTGTGCCGTCGCGAGCGTCCCGAGCATGCCCACCTTGACCGCGTCGGCGCCGATGTCGTCGAGCACGGCCCGCACCTGTGCGAGCACCATCTCGGGCTCCACGGGCGACACGGCCCTGACCTCGCGGGTGTTCTGGGCGGTGATCGCCGTGATCGCCGAGGTGCCGTGCACACCGCAGCTGGCGAACGCCTTCAGGTCGGCCTGGATCCCCGCGCCCCCTCCCGAGTCCGAGCCGGCGATCGTCAGCGCGGTCGGAGTCCTCGACGTCATGCGGGCCGGATGCTATTGCCGCGACGTGCCCTCGCTCGTACGCTCGTCCCCATCACCGGCGTGGGAGCTGTCGCGGATCGCGGCCCGAGACCGGCGAGCAGTCGCTGACAGACCCAAGGAATCGGGGGGCAAGCCAGGGGGCCAAGGATCGTCGGGCACGTGCGCGTAGCTGCGAGCTATCCGTGGATGGGCCCGGCCGTTGCGAGCCCGGCGCTCACGGAAGGGCTATGAGACGTTCCCGAATTCGCTACGGCCTCCGCCACCGAAGAAGCGCGTCAGATAGCCGAAGAACACTGAAAGGCCGCTCGCCGGATGACCGGCTCCACGGGGGATGGAATGGAGTCGGTCATCCGAGCTGCGCGGTCGGTCGGCGCGGACGGCCCGGGCCGGCCTACCCGCCGGGCGAGGGGACCCCGGCGGGACGATTGTGCAGAGGCGCCTAGCGCATGCGGGGATCGATGTACAGGTCGTAGACCTGGAACTCGCTGGTTTTGCCTCCGGGGATCAGGGTGATCCTCATCGGCTGCCAGCCGAGGACGTTGAGGGGCTGGAGGTTGACGGGGGAGCCCAGCGTCCACGCGGTCTGCGAGCCGTGGAACTGGCCCGTGTTCCTCGCCGTTTCCCACGTCTTCGTGCCTTCGTATTCCACGAAGAACTGGACGCCCTCGGCACCTTTCACGTTACGGACGATGCCGCGCGCGGTGGGATACAGGGAGGTGACGCAGATGACCGGGCTCGACGCCTTGGAGCCGCTCGGCAGGTCGAGGACCTGTCCGGTGGCGCCGTCGGAGAGGGTCGTCGTGACGATCTTCGCCCCCCCGCTCAGCGTCCATCCCTGGCCGGTGAAGCTGTCGTTGGTGTCGCCGGGGATCGACGTGTACCAGTTGCTGTCCTTGGCGTAGGAGAACGCCTGGAAGTATTCCGGCGTCCGACAACCTTCGGTGTTGACCGCCGCCTGCGCCGACGAGGCGGCAAATGTTGCCATCAGCAGCCCCAGGCCCAGCGAGCTCGGGACCCTGCGGCTGAAAAGGAACTTCATTTCGCGAGTACGCACCTTTCTGGTGTGCACTGGCAACCGAGCTATCTCACCTGGTGAGACCTCTGGCTTTGCGTCCCCGGCTCACGCCGGGTTTGCCTTTTTCAGCTGGGATTACAGAACCCCGGTCGTCGGTCGGCGGGCGGGGGTTTAGCCGGCACGCCCTTTCCTGGGCGGACGGCCGGCTATCCGGGGACGCCGAGCGACCGCCGGCGGCGTCAGGGGAGTGGTCCGACGAGTCGCCTCCGCCGTGCTGGAGGTCCTTCGGGACCGTTCCCGCGGGACCCTCTCAGCCGCGCGAGCGCGCCCGCACGGCAGACTCCTCGAGCCGGGCTTTGGGCGGGAAGATGGAGTAGCTGCCGATGGCCGTGGCGAGCAGGCGCCCGTCCTCGTGGCGGACCTCCGACTGCATCACGCCGATCGAGCGGTTGCGGCGGTTCAGTGTGGAGCGGCAGATCACGTCGCCCTCGGTGGCGGTCTGGATGTAGTTGATCGAGATGCTGATCGTGGCGATGCGCTCGTGCTCGGTGGTCTGGGCCCACAACGTAGAGCCCATGCAGTAGTCGACGAGCGCGAACGTGACCACGCCGGACAGCAACCCGCCGCGGTTGATGAGCTCCGGCCTGATCGTGACCCGCACCGTCTCCGGGTCCTCCCAGCGCAGCCCGATGAAGGTCGTCAGGTCATCGAGCGAGCGCGGGCCGCCGCCCGGACCGGGCGGGACCACGGGACCGCCGCCGGCACCGGGCGGAACCACGGGACCGCCGTGGGCGCCGTCGGCGTCCTCGGCTGGGTCTCCCTCGGCGGACGGCGACGTGCTCATGGCGGCCCAGGCTATGGGAAACGCCTCGCCGGGCGCCGCGCTGGGGCATCCCAAGCCGCGCGTAGCTTCGGCCCGATGCACGACCGCGGACGTCTCGGAGCGCTCGGGGAGCAGCTCGCGGCCGAGCACCTGGGCAGGCTCGGCTACCGGGTCCTGGAGCGCAACGTCCGCACCCACGAAGGCGAGATCGATCTGATCGCCTTCGACGGACGGGTGCTGGTGTTCGCCGAGGTGAAGACGACCCGCGCCTCCGGCGCCGGCAGCCGCCGGGAGGCGGTTCCGCTCGACTGGCTGCGCCCGCGCCAGCAACTGCGGATCAGACGCATGGCGCGGGCCTGGCTGGCGGACCCGCGGCGCGAGCGCCCGCGCGCCGTGGAGCTGCGTTTCGACGCGGTTGGGGTGGTGGTCGATGCCCGTGGGCGGCTGCTCGCCCTCGAGCACCTCGAGGGCGCGTGGTGAGGCGGGCCCCGCCCTACAGCGCGAGCTGCTGATATGCGAGCGACTGGAACGACATCCGGTGCAGCGGCGAGACGCCTTTGGCGACGATCGCCTCGCGGTGCTCGGGTGTGGAGTAGCCCACGTGTTCGGCGAACCCCCATCCGGGGTGGTGCTCCTCGGCGCGGTGCATGTACCGGTCGCGGGTCACCTTCGCGACGATCGAGGCCGCGGCGATGGCGGCGCTGCGGGCGTCGCCGTCCACGACGGCCTGCTGGCGGCGGCCGAACTCGCCGACGGAGAAGCCGTCCACCAGGCACAGGACCTCGCCCTGCACGTCGGCCGTGACGCCCGTGAGCGCCTCGCGCAGGGCCGCGAGGTTCGTCCGGTGCAGGCCACGCGCATCGACGGTGCGCACGCAGCGAGATACGACGTACACGCGCGAGGCCGTGCGCAGAACCAGCGGATACAGCGCCTCGCGGGTCTCGTGGTTGTGCTGCTTGGAGTCGTTGAGGGCCCCCAGGAGGCGCACCTGGCGAGGACCCAGCAGCTCGTAGTCGAACAGCACCGCAGCCGCCACCAGTGGTCCCGCGAGCGACCCGCGCCCGGCCTCGTCGGCACCCGCGATCAAGCGCGTTTCGAGTCTCCGGTCGAACGCGAACAGCTTCCTGCCCGTGCGGACCTTGCGCCGCGCCGCCCGTCCCCCGGGAGCGCGTCGAGAGCCCGTCTGCCCGCCGCCGCTGCCGGCGGCCCCCACCGCGCGCGGAGCCACGTCTATCTCAGATGGGCCCGATCCGGTTCGGAGGCCAGTAGGTGAAGAAGGCCTCGCCGATGATCCAGGAGGTCGGAACGGGTCCCCAGAACCTGCTGTCGTCCGATTCTCCACGGTTGTCGCCCATCATGAACCAGTGCCCGGCGGGAATCTTGATCGGTTTCGCGTAGGTGCACTGGGGGTTGGAACCGCACTCGCGGATGTAGGAGTCCTTCTCGCGGACGAAGGTGGTGGTGCCCTTCGCCTTGCGGTAGACGTGGCCGTCCTGGATGTACATTTCGTCGCCCGGTCCGGCCACCACGCGCTTGATGAAGTTGACGCCGGCCTTCTTCTCGACCGGCTGGGAGCACGCTTCACCCGGCGCGGTCGCCTTGCCGCAGCGCTCGCTCTCGGCGCCTTCGGGTGGATGGAACACGACGATCTGGCCCACGTGGGGGCTGCCGAAGTCCATGCCGATGCGGTTCACCAGCACGCGCTGGCCGATCGACAGGGTTGGCTCCATCGAGCCGCTGGGGATCCTGTACGGCTTGACGATGAAGGCCTGGATCGCAAGCGCGAGGCCGAGTGCGACGGCCACGATGATCACCAGCTCGACGATCGAGCCGGTCAGCGATTTGGAGCGTTTGCGGGCCTTCAGCGCAGTGCTCACGCCGGGTCATCACCGGCGGGGGCGGGCACGCCCTCGCCTGCATCGGGGGAGGAATCGGCGTCATCCGCCGGCGTCGCATGCGCCTCGGAGACGGCCTCGCCTGCTCCGTCGCCGCTCGCCTGCAACGCCTCCCCCCCCTGTTGGCCGTCATCGCCGGCCTCTGCGCCGTCGGTCACCTCGACCGCCTCGGCCTCCGGAGTCGCCTCGGGCGTGTCACTCGCCTCTACGGCGTCGGGCGCCTCGGTTGCCTCGACGGCCCCGGTCGCCCCGACGGCGTCGGTTGCCTCGACAGCCTCTGTCGCCTCGGTGGTGTCGACGGCCTCTGTTGCCTCGGTGGCCTCCGTCACCTCGGTCGCCTCGACCGTCGCCTGATCTTCGGCCCCCTCCTCGGCGGGGGTGTGCAGCAGCCCGGGTTCGACCACGTCCTCGGGCCCCGTGTAGCGGCGCTCGCGCACGCGCGCCCGCTTGCCCACGCGTTCGCGCAGGTAGTAGAGCTTCGCCCGGCGCACGTCGCCGCGGGCGGCCAGCTCGATGCGCTCGATCTTGGGTGAGTGCAGCGGGAACATGCGCTCCACGCCGACGCCGAAGGACTGCTTCCGGACGGTGAAGGTCTCGCGGGCGCCGTGGCCCTGGCGCTTGATCACGACGCCCTCGAACACCTGGACCCGCCTACGGGTGCCCTCGATCACCTGGAAATGGACCTTCACGCGGTCGCCCGGCGAGAAGCTGGGGACCCGGCGCAGCTGCGCGCGCTCGATCTTTTCGATGACACTGCTCATGAGGGAACCGCCCCTGACGCCGGACTCGAGCGTGCGTGACAGAGCGCGCTGCAGATGGTAGCGGACCGCCGGCCGGCCCTACGCCGGCGAGCGGCGCCTCTCGGCGCGGCGATCCGCCCTCAGCCGCCCGCGGTTTCGCCGCCGCTCGGACCCCGGCTCCGGCCACCGCGCCGGACGCCGGTCTCTCCTCCGGTCTCACCGCCGCTCCCGCCACGCGCCCGGCTCTGCTCGCGACGCCACTGCTCGATGCGTTCGTGGTGACCGGACAGCAGCACCTCGGGCACCCGCCACCCCCGGTACTCGGCGGGACGCGTGTAGTGGGGATACTCGGGGAGCCCCTCCAAGGCGGCGCTGTAGGACTCCTCCGCGGCCGAGTGCTCGTCCCCGAGGGCGCCGGGGAGCTTGCGCATGACGGCGTCGCAGAGCACCATCGCGGGGAGCTCCCCGCCGCTGAGCACGTAGCGCCCGATCGAGACGACGTCGCTGGCGAAGTGCTCGAGGATGCGCTCGTCGAAGCCCTCGTAGCGCCCGCACAGGAGCGTCAGCTCGTCCTCGGCGGCGAGCTCGTCGACGAGCGGGTCGTCGAGCAGCCGGCCGCCGGGCGCCAGCGCGATCACTCGGCGGCGCTCGCGCAGCAGCTCCGGGTCGGTCTCGTAGCGCGCCCGCAGGGCGCTGTCGAGCACGTCGACGCGAAGGAGCATCCCGGCCCCGCCCCCGAAGGGGGTGTCGTCGACCTGGCGGGCCGGCAGGGGGGTGTGCTCGCGGATGTCGATCAGCTCGAGCGTGGAGCCGCCGGCGAGCACGTTGGCGACGTGGCGCTGGGTGCGGAACCACTCGAACCACTGGGGGAACAGCGTGAACACGTCGATCCTCATTGCGACCCCCCGCGTCGCGGCGGGCGCGGCGATTCGTCCTCGAGGAAGGCGAGGTCGATGTCGATCGCGCGCTTCTGGGGGGTGACGCTGCGGATGGCATCTTTGACGAGCGGCACCAGCAGCGTCCCGGGGGCGTCGCTGCGGCGCACCTCCAGCGCCTCGCAGGAGGGCAGCTCGAGCAGCCCCGTCACAACCCCGACCTCGTGGTCCCCGTCGCGGACCACGCAGCCCGCGAGTTCGTGCGCCCACCACTCCGCCTCGCCGAGCTGGGGCAGCTCGTCCTGCTGGACGGTCAGCTCGGCGCCGCGCAGCTCCTCCGCGCCGTCGCGATCCGCGACGCCGGCAAGTCGCACGATCGGGCGCTCGGCGGTGCCGGCGCGGCGCACGATCTCCGCCTCCCGGCCGGCGAGGTACACCGTCGCCCCCGCCTCCAGCAGGCGGGGCACGGCGCGGGTCACGTAGAAGCTGCCATCCAGCCCGTGGGGGCGCCCCACCCGGCCGGCCGGCACCCTCGCGGGGGTCAATCGACGATGTCGAGTAGCACGTGGACGCCCTCGCTGGCGGCCGCGGCTTTCACGACCGTGCGCAGCGCGTGGGCGGTGCGCCCCCCGCGTCCGATCACCCTGCCGTAGTCGTCCTCCGCGACGCACAGCTCGAGCACGATCGTGCCGTCGTCCTCCTCGAACTGCTCCACCTCGACGCGGTCGGGCTCCTCAACGAGGCCTTCGGCGAGGTACTCGAGCAGCTGCTTTGCGTTTTCGGCGAGCATCGTGGCCGGCCCTTGGCGCTGGCGCGCGACTAACGGCCCTTCGTCGCGATCCCCTGGATGTGCAACAGCTTGCGGACGGTGTCGGACGGCTGGGCGCCGCGTGCCAGCCAGCTGCGCGCCCGCTCCTCGTCGATCACGATCGTCGAGGGCTCCGTCTGGGCGTTGTAGTGCCCGATCGTCTCGATCACGCGTCCGTCCCTGGGCGAGCGCTGGTCGGCGACCACCACCCTCCAGATCGGGTCCTTCTTGCCACCCACCCGGGTGAGCCTGAGCCTGACTGCCACGTGTTCCTCTCTGACGCTTGCAGGGCGCCCCTCGCAGAGGCGCAGTGGGCAAGCTTAGACGGTGCGGGTCCGCGCCGCCGGAGGCCGTCCGCTGCGGGAGCGCTCAGCGGGCCTGGCGGATGAGGGCGCCGATGTCGGGCATCTTGCCCCGGCCGACCTGGCGCATGACCTTTCGCATCTGGTCGAACTGCTTGACCAGGCGGTTGACCTGCTGGACGCTGGTGCCCGACCCGCGGGCGATGCGCAGCCGGCGTGAGCCGTTGATCGTGTCCGGCTTGCGGCGCTCCTGGGGGGTCATCGAGAGGATGATCGCCTGGATCCGGTCGAGCTCGCGTTCGTCGATCTTGAGGTTCTGCAGCTGGTGGCCGCCGAAGCCGGGGATCATGCCCAGCAGGCTGGTCAGGGGGCCCATCTTGCGCATCATCTTCAGCTGGTCGAGGAAGTCGTCGAGGCCGAATTCGTTGCGCCGCAGCTTGCGCTCGAGCTCGCGCGCGTCGTCCTCCTCGAGCTCTCGCTCGGCCTTCTCGATGAGGCTCAGAACGTCGCCCATGCCGAGGATCCGCTGCGCCATGCGGTCTGGGTGGAAGAGCTCGAACTGGTCGAGCTTCTCGCCCGTGGAGGCGAACAGGATCGGCCTCTCGGTCACCGCCCTCACCGACAGGGCGGCACCCCCGCGGGCGTCGCCGTCGAGCTTCGTCATCACGACACCGTCGAAGTCCACCGCCTGGGCGAACTGCTCGGCCACGTTGACCGCGTCCTGGCCGGTCATGGCGTCGAGCACGAGCAGCACGTGCCGGGGCTGGACCGCGTCGCGGGTGCGCACCAGCTCCGCCATCAGCTCCTCGTCCACGTGCAGGCGCCCGCTGGTGTCGACGATCAGCACGTCCTTGCCGTCGCGCTTCGCGCACTCCAGTGCCCACGAGGCGATCTCGACGGGGTTGCGGTCGGTCCCCTGCTCGTACACCTCCGCGCCGGCCTGTCCACCCACCTTCACGAGCTGCTCGACGGCGGCGGGCCGGTACACGTCGCACGCCGCCAGCGCCACGGAGGAGCCGTGCTGCTCGTGCAGCAGCCGCGCGAGCTTGGCCGTGGCGGTGGTCTTGCCGGAGCCCTGCAGGCCGGCCATCAGGATCACCGTCGGCGGGCTGGAAGCGAAGTCCAGCTCCGGGGCCTCTCCGCCCATCAGGGCGGTCAGCTCCTCCGCCACCAGCTTCACCACCTGCTGGCCCGGGTTCAGCCGCCCGACGACCTCCGCCTGCAGGCAGCGTTCCTTGAGCTCCACGGTGAACTTGCGTACGACCTTGAAGTTGACGTCTGCCTCGAGCAGGGCCAGGCGGATCTCGCGCATCGCAGCGTCGATGTCCTGCTCGGACAGGGTGCCGCGCTGGCGGACGTCCGCCAGGGTCTCCTGGAGCCGCTCGGAGAGGGCGTCGAACACGCGCTAGTGCTCGCGGGGTCGTGGCGGCGGGGGCGCGGGCGGAAGCGAGGGCTTCCCGGCCTCGCCCGCGTCCTGCTTGGACTCCCCGTCCTGGGCGCGCTCTTTGAGCACGTCGGCGATGCCGCCGAACGCCTGCGTGAACTCGGAGGGCACCACGAACACCTTGTTGGCGTCCCCTTCGGCCAGCTGGGGCAGCATCTGCAGGTATTCGTAGCTCAACAGCTCGCGGTCCGGTTTGCCCTCGTGGATCGCGGTGAAGACGGTGTCGATCGCCTTGGCTTCTCCCTCGGCGCGCAGGATCGCGGCCTGGCGCTCGCCCTCGGCCGTCAGCACCGCAGCCTGCTTCTGGCCCTCGGCCGTGAGGATCTGCGCCTGCTTCTCGCCTTCGGCGGTGAGGATCGCCGCGCGACGGTCGCGCTCGGCGCGCATCTGCTTCTCCATCGCCGTGCGGATGTCCGGGGGCGGGTCGACCGACTTGATCTCCACGCGGTTGATGCGGATCCCCCACTTGCCCGTGGCCTCGTCCAGGACGGTCCGGAGCTCGGTGTTGACGTTCTCCCGCGAGGTCAGCGTCTTCTCCAGCGTGAGCCCGCCGATCACGTTGCGCAGTGTGGTGACGGTGAGCTGCTCGATCGCCTGCAGGGGGTTGGCGACTTCGTAGGTGGCCGAGCGGGGGTCGGTGATCGTGAAGTACAGGACCGTCTCGATCGCGACCACGACGTTGTCTTCGGTGATCACCGACTGGGGCGCGAAGTTGACGACCTGCTCGCGCAGGTCCACCAGCGGGCGCACCCGGTCGACGAACGGCACCACCAGCGTGAGTCCCGGCTCCAGCGTGCGGCTGTAGCGCCCGAGGCGCTCGACCACGCCGGCCCGGGCCTGGGGGATCACGCGGATCGTCCGGAATGCAGCGATCAGCGCGAACACCACAACGACCACTGCCACGATCACGGCAACCACGTGCGCGCACCTCCCTCTTCTGGAGCTCTGCTCATCGCATCACGAGCGCCGTGGCGCCCTTGATGTCGACCACCTCTACCCGCTCGCCCGCCTCGATCACTTCGTCGTCATCGAGGCTGCGTGCGGTCCATACCTCGCCCCCGTCGATCTTCACGCAGCCCACCCCTTCGCCGTTGGCGATGCGCTCGATCACCATCGCCCGGTGCCCCACGAGGGCCGCCGCGCCCGTGCGGATCGGCGGCGGTAGGCGCCGGTGACGGCGGGCGACGGGCCGCAGCGCGGCAATCACGAGGGCCGACACGGCGGCGAACACGAGCACCGTCGCCAGCGCTCCGGCCCCGGCCACCGACAGCAGTGCCGCCAGCGCCGCGCCGAGGGCGAACGGCAGCAGGTACAGGCCGCCCGTATGCATCTCGCCGATCCCGAAGACGGCCGCTGCGACCAGCCACACGATCCAAGCATCCATCGGGGGTCACGATAGCTCCGGTGCGATCAACGCGCGCCCGAAATCGTGCGCATCGAAGGGCCTCAGGTCCTCGACCGACTCGCCCACACCGATCAGCTTGACGGGCAGCGAGAGCTCGCGCGCGATCGCCAGCGCGATGCCGCCACGGGCGGTCCCGTCGAGCTTCGTCAGCACCACACCGTCGACCTCGGCGCTGTCCGCGAACATGCGCGCCTGGCGGACGCCGTTCTGGCCCGTGGTGGCGTCGATCGTAAGCAGCGTCTCGTGGGGCGCCCCCTCAAGCTGGCGGGCGATCACGCGCCTCACCTTGGCGAGCTCCGCCATCAGCTCGTCCTGTGTGTGCAGGCGCCCCGCCGTGTCGATGATCACCACGTCGGTCCCTTTCGAGTTTCCGGCCGCGATCGCCTCGAAGGCCACCGCTCCGGGGTCCGAGCCGGCGGGCCCGGTGACGATCTCGCAGCCGGCGCGCTCGGCCCACCCGACGAGCTGCTCCGCGGCGGCGGCGCGGTAGGTGTCCGCGGCGCCCAGCAGCACGCTGTAGCCGAGCTCCTTGCGGATGTGCCACGCAAGCTTGCCGATCGTGGTGGTCTTGCCGGTGCCGTTGACGCCCACGGCCATGATCACCGTGGGCTTGCTCACGAGGCTGATCCTGGGTTCGCCGACGGTGGCCGTCTCGGCGAGCAGCTCGATCAGGCGCTCGGACAGGGCCTCCCCGCCCTCAAGCCCATCCGCCGTGGCCTCCTGTTCGAGCCGGGAGACGACTGCCGCCGTCGTCGGGGCCCCCACGTCGGCCATGATCAGCGCCTCCTCGAGGCGTTCCCAGGTGTGCTCGTCGAGGTCGGCGAACAGGGTCGCCTGGATCTCGCCGCCGAGCGCCTGCCGCGTCCGGGACATGCTGTCCCGCAGGCGACGGAGGAAGCCCCGCCGGGATTGCTGGTCCTCCTGCTCGCCGGCGCCGTCTCCCGGCTCGGCGGTGATGAACAGATCGCTCCAATCGCGCGGCACGAGCGGCGCGACGATAGCAGCGGGGGTCGCTCAGGCGACCTCGGCGACGTCCTCTATCTCCGGCAGCTGCCCCGCCTCGAAGTCGAGGTGGCGGGAGATCACCTTCGAGACGCCGTCCTGGCCCATCGACACCCCGAACAGCCAGTCGGCGGCCTCCATCGTGCGCTTCTGGTGGGTGATCACGATGAACTGCGCCCGACCGCAGTATCGGCGCAGCAGCGCAAGGAAGCGATCGAGGTTGAGATCGTCGAGCGCCGCCTCGACCTCATCGAGGATGTAGAAGGGGCACGGCTTGGCGAGGAACACGGCGAACAGGAACGCCAGCGCCGTCATCGACTTCTCGCCGCCCGACAGCAGCGTGAGCCGCTTCGTGGACTTCCCCGCGGGCGTGATTTCGATCTCCACGCCGGGCAGGCTGCGCTCGGCGGCGACGACCTCGTCCAGCTCCCCCTCATCATCGCCGGCACCCTCCTCGCCGTCCTGCTCGGGCACGGCCTCGCCGCCCAGCACCGCGCGCGGCGACTGCTCCTCCTCGACCAGGCGCAGGCGGCCGGTTCCTCCCGGGAACACCTCGCCCACGAGCTCCTCGAAGTTCCGCGAGGCCGCCGAGAAGGTCTCCTCGAAGGTCTCCTCGATCTGCCGGTCGGTCTCGCGGATCAGGGCCCGCAGCTCGCGCATCGCGGTCTCGAGGTCCTCACGCTGACCCTCGAGCTCCTCGACGTGTGAGAGCGCGTCCGCGTACTCCTCCTGGGCGAGCGGGTTGACCGGCCCGAGCTGCTCGCGGCGTCGCTCCAGGCGCTGCACGCGCGCGAGGAGCTCCGCGACCGTTTCCTCGTCGAGCGGCTCCGGCGCGGCGGTCTCTTCCGGCGCGGCGGTCTCTTGCGAGCGGGCGGTCTCTTGCGAGCGCGCGGTCTCTTCCGAGCCGGCGGTCTCTTCCGAGCCGGCGTCCGGCGCGCCCAAGCGCTCGAGGATCCCGGCGAGCTCGAGCTCGGCCTCGCCGGCATGGTCACGGGCCCGCTGGGTGGCGACCTCGGCGTCGGTGACCGCCTGGCCGGCCTCCTTCAGCTCCGCCTGGATCCCCGCCTCGCGGGTGGCGAAGGCGGTCAGCTCGCCGGCGCCCTGCTCGCCCGCGTGGCGATCCTCTGTGAGCTGCTCCTCGAGCGAGGCCAGCAGCGCGCCCGCTCCCTGGGCGGCGGAGCCGAGCACACCGAGCAGGCGCTCGGCACGTGCGCACAACGACTCGTCGCGCTGGTACTGGGCCTGCAGGCGCCGCCGGCGCTCCCGGCGCTCGGCGAGCCGCAGCTCGGCTGCCTGCAGTTCCCGGCGCTCGCCGGCGAGCTCACCCTCGAGCTGGGCTTTGCGGACGGCGAGCGGTCCGTGGGCAGGGGCGGCGCGGCGCTGCTCGATCACCCACTCGCTGCGGCGCACCGACTCCTGGGCCTCGGTCCGGCCGCGGTCGTGGGCCCGCAGCTCCTCCAGCGAGCGCGTGGCAGCGGCTTCGGCGCCCGACAGCTCCTCCAGTGCTGCGGCGCTGTGGCCCTCGGCCTCGCGCAGGGTGGCCTCGGCGCCGGCCAGCTCGCGACCGAGCCGGTCACGCTCGTTGCGCCGGGCGAGCACCCTCTCGCTGCCCCCTGCGCTGAGCTGTCGCACCTCGCCCGCGTCGGCGAACCACACACGCCCGCCCGGCGTGACGGCCACGCCGCCGAAACCGTCGGGAAGCAAATCCAGACGCTCCACCACCCACGCGTCCGCCAGCAGTCGCGCGGCCGTGTCGAGCACGGCGGGCGGTCCATCGACCAGCTCGAGCAGGCGTCTGGCGCCCGGCGCGGGCGCTCCGCCCTGGCTCTGGCCGCCGGCCGGTGCGCCGTCGGGAAGCTGGCGGCTCAGCAGCACGGTGCCGCCGTCGGGACCGACCCTGTCGAGCAGCTCCTGGGCCCCCGCCAGCCCGTCCGCGAGCGCCGCGTCGAGGCGCCCGCCGAGGACCGCGGCCAGCGCCAGCTCGAAGCCGTCCGCGACCCGCAGCTCCTCGCTGAAGGCCGGTGCGCCGCCGGCGCTGCGCGCCCGCGCGTGGTCGTGCAGGAACTGGTTGACGGCGGCGAGCTCGGCCTCCACGCGCTCGCGCTCGCGCCGGGCATCCCGGGAGCGCTGCTCGCCGGCGGCCAGCCGCTCGCGGGCCCCGGCCAGCTCCCGCTCGCCGCGCTCCACCGCTTCGCCCAGGCGTGCACCCTCCTCGCCCAGGCGCTCGAGCCGGGCGCGCTCGCCCGTGAGCGCCTCGGTGAGCTCCGCGAGCTCGCTCTCGATGCCACGGCCGTGCTGCGCGTCCACCTCGGCGAGCTGGCGCTCCAGCAGCGAGATCCGCTCCTGCGCCTCCCGGGCCGCGTCCGCGCCCGCCGTCTCCGCCTCCTGCTCGAGGTCGCCTCCGTGCGCCGGCTCGGAGGACGGCGAGAGGCCGAGCTCGGCAGCGGCGCGGGACACCCGGCCCTCGAGCTCCGTTGCCCGCCGGGCGACCTGCTCGCGGCGCAGCTCCATCCGCTCGGCCGCGGTGCGCGCCTCGTAGACCCGTCGCGAGAGCTGCTCGCGGCGCGCGGTCCGCTCGGCGAGCGCCTGCTCGGCGGCGTGGCGCGCCGCCAGCGTCTCCTGCAGGCTGGCCTCCGCCGACGCGAGCCGCTCGTGCGCGTCGGCCGATTGGGCGCGGGCCACCCGGAGCTCCTCGCGCCGCGCCCGCACGCGGTCCCTCAGCAACTCGCGGCGAGCGTCGAGGATCTGCCGCTCGAGGCGCTCGTGCAGACGCGCGGCTTCGGCCTGGCGCTTGAGCGGGCGCAGCCGGCTGCGTGCCTCCCGCTCGACATCGAGCACGCGGTCGACGTTCTCCTGGGTGCGCTCGAGCTTCAGCTGTGCGCGGCGGCGGCGCTTGCGGTGCTTGCCGAGGCCGGCCGCCTCCTCGATCAACAGGCGCCGGTCCCGCGGCTTGGAGGTCACGATCGCGTCCACGCGCCCCTGGGAGATGACCGAGTGGGTCTCCTTGCCGAGGCCCGTGTCGGACAGCACCTCGAGGATGTCGCTGAGCCGGCAGCGGGCCCCGTTGAGTCGGTAGCCGCCCTCGCCGTTGCGGTCCAGCCGGCGCATGATCGAGATCTCGCTGAGCGGGATGTCGACGGTGCCGTCGCCGTTGTCCAGCACGACCTCGACCTCGGCCGCGGTGCGTGGTTGCACGCCGCGACCGCCGGCGAAGATCACGTCCTGCATGGAGGCGCCCCGGACTGCCAGCGGGGACTGCTCGCCGAGCGCCCACAGAACCGCGTCGGTCACGTTCGACTTGCCCGAGCCGTTGGGCCCGACGACCACGCTGACGCCCGGGCCGAAGGCGAGTGTCGTGCGGTCGGGGAAGGACTTGAAGCCCGACAGGGTCAGCGACTTCAGGCGCACCGGCGGATCCTCACCCGGCGCGCTCGGCGATCAGCTGCTCGACCGTCACCCGCGCCGCCTGCTGCTCGGCGTCCTTCTTGCTGCGGCCGCTGCCGGTGCCCAGCGCGCGCCCGTCGACCAGCGCGCTCACCGTGTACAGACGCGCGTGCGGCGGGCCCTCCTCGGCGGTGACCTCGTAGCTGACCGCCTCCCCGCGTCGCGCCAGCAGCTCCTGCAGCGCGGACTTGAAGTCCACCGGGTTCTGGAGCGCGCGCTCGATCTCCGGTTGGAAAGCCTCCACGACCGCCTCCGCGGTGCGCTCGTAGCCCGCGTTCAGGTAGCAGGCCCCGATCAGCGCCTCGGTCACCGACGCCAGCACGCGGTCGGTCTCGAGCAGGGCGGCGGCGCTCGGGCGCAGGTCCGCGGGAGCGGACTCGCGCATCTTCGCCGGCAACCCCAGCCGCTCGGCGACCTCCCGGCATGCGGGGCCGGACACGGCCTGAGCGCGGATCTTCGTCAGCCGCCCGGCGCCGAAGCGCTCCGCCTCCAGCCGCGGGTACAGGTGAGCCGTGATCGCGAGCCCTAGCACGCTGTCGCCGAGGAACGCCAGGCGCGCATAGGAGTCGGCGCGTCGCTCGCTCCAGGACGCGTGCGTGAAGACCTGCCTCGAAAGACCGTCGGGCAGTTCGTCCAGCAACTGTGCGAGCAGCGTCATCCTCGTGCATGGGCGGGCTTCATTCGTGGGTGAGCACGAACTCCACGGCCTCCCCGACGGTCAGGATCCTGGCGGCCTGCTCGTCGGTCATGCTCACCCCGTAAGTGTCCTCCAGCTCCTGCACGAGCGTATACAGATCCAGCGAGTCCGCCTCGAGATCCTCCTTGAAGCGGGTCTGCTCGCCGATCACGCCGGGGTCCAGGTCGAGCTCGTCCGCGAGGTGGGAGCGGATCAGCTCGAACACCTGCTCGCGGGTGCGGACGGTCATGGACGCGTGAGGCTAACGGGCTGCGCGGACACGGGTGAGCGCCTGAGCGCGTCGGCGGCCTGCAGCGCGCGATGGGTCGCACCGACGAGGTCTTCGCGGGCGCCCAGGTCGGCTCGCAGGATCGCGTTGGCGAAGCCGCGGCGCGTGAAGCGTCCGTGCGGGACGACGCCCAGGCGCCGCAGCCCCAGCAGGTAGGCGCCCCCCGGCGTCTCGGGGTCGATCTCCTCGCGGAAGCCGCCGAGGGCCCCGCGCAGCAGCAGCCCGCCGGCCCGGCCCCGCAGCGACGAGCGTGCGGCCGTGCGGATCCCCGCGATGATCGTCTGCGAGACGCCCTCGATCAGCTTCAACGCGACGTTGCCGGTGAACCCGTCGGTGACGATCACGTCGGCGCGCCCGGCCACCAAGTCGTCGCCCTCGACGTTGCCGACGAACTCCAGGATCCCGTCGCGGCCGTCGCCGGCGCGCGCTGCCAGCTCGGCGTGTGCCTCCTGGACGAGCTCGCTGCCGCGGCCGGACTCCTCGCCGTTGGACAGCAGCCCCACCCGGGGGCGCCGGACCCCCAGCACCGAGCTCGCCAGCGCGGCGCCCATGTAGGCGAACTGGACGAGGTGCTCGCGCCGTGCGTCCGCGTTGGCGCCGACGTCGAGCAGCGTCACCGGGTGCTCGGGGACCGGCAGCGGCAGCGCCAGCGCGGGCCGGTAGATCCCGGGGGCACGCTTGATGTTGAACATCCCCGCCGCCAGCGCGGCGCCGGTCCCGCCTGCGCACACGAGCGCGTCGGCGCGTCCCTCCGCCACCGCCCGCGCAGCCCTCACGATCGACGCCTCGGGTGTCGTGCGGGCAGCCTTCACCGGGTCGGGCATCTTCGCGATCGAGACCGGTGCGTCCTCGACCTCGACGCCCGCGGGGAGGTCTCCGAGCTCCGCGGCCGGACCGAACAGCAGCACCCGTGCGCCGCGCTCGGCGGCGATGGCAGCTCCGGCGGCCACCTCTGCGGGTCCGAGGTCCGCGCCGTTGCAGTCGACCGCGACGACGGGTCGCGGCCCGTCAGTGGTCGTGATCGTGCTCGTGATCGGGGGCGCCCGCGCTGACGACCTCACGCCCCGCGTAGAAGCCGCACTCGGGGCACACCCGGTGCGGTCGCCGCGGGCTGTGGCACTGCGGGCAGGTGTTGATCGCCGGAGTGTCGATCCGGTGCTGGGCGCGCCGCTTGGCGGTGCGGCTGTGTGACTGCTTTTTCTTCGGTACGGCCATCGGAGCGAGGAAGGCTACCAGCAGGGTGGGGACCGCTACTCGAGTCGCAGCTCGCGCAGCTTGGCCCAGCGCGGGTCCGGGGCGGCCTCGTGGTGGTGGTCGGGTCCGGCCTCGTTGAGGTCCGCCGCGCACACCGGGCACAGCCCCGCGCAGTCCTCGCGGCAGAGGATCTTCGCCGGCATCGCCAGCGCGAGCGCGTCGCGGGTCCAGGCGCCGAGGTCGAGCGCGTCGTCCTCGACGTAAGGGCTGTCGAGCTCCTCTCCCCCGCCCGGGCGGTCGACCTCGCGGGCCTCGACCTCCACCACCGGCGCGGCCGCGCTCAGACAGCGCATGCACGGCCCCGCGACGGCCGCGCTGAAGCGCAGCAGCAGCGCGTACCCGCCCCCGGTCATGCGCGAGACGGTCAGCTCCACCGGCACCGGATACGGCTCGGGGCTGTAGCTCTCGCTGCCGAGCCCCAGCGGCTCGATCGGCACCTCCAGCGACAGCCGGCGCCCCTCCCCGGGACTCAGCCGCAACCCACCGAGATCGATCTGCAGCGTGGCCGCGGTCATACGGCCTAGGCTAGCGCCGCTCAGCCGCCTCCCTGAAGCTCCCGCTTGAGCACCTTCCCGGTCGCGTTGCGGGGCAGCTGCTCGATGAAGATCACCTCCCGCGGGACCTTGAAGCGGGCGAGGTTCGCACGCACGTACGCCTGCACGTCGGACTCGCTCAGCTCCCGCCCCGGCCGCGCGACCACGAAGGCCAGCAGCCGCTGGCCGAACTCGTCGTCGGGAACGCCGATCACGGCCACCTCTTCGACGTGCTCGTGATCGGCCAGCAGGTCCTCGATCTCGCGTGGGAACACGTTCTCGCCGCCGCTGACGATCATTTCGTCGTCGCGGCCTTCGACGAACAGGCGCCCGGCCTCGTCGAGCCGCCCCACGTCGCCGGTGCTCATCAGGCCTCCCACCACCTCCTTGCTGCCGCCGCCGGTGTAGCCCTCGAAGACCATCTCGTTGCCGACGAAGATCCGCCCCGTCTGCCCCGGGGGGACCTCGCGCCCGCTCTCGTCGAGCAGCTTCACGACGGTCCCGAGCGGCGGCCGCCCGGCGGTCCCCGGGGCGGCGCGCAGGTCCTCGGGCGTGGCGATCGTCGCCCATGCGACCTCCGTCGAGCCGTAGAGGTTGTAGAGCACGTCCCCGAACACGTCCATCGCGCGCGTCGCGAGCTCCCCCGGGAGCGCCGAGCCGCTGAGCGCGATGATCCGCAGCGAGCTCGTGTCGTAGCGCGCGATCGTGTCCTCACCGAGCTCGAGGATCCGCTGCAGCATCACCGGCACGACCACGAGCGCCGTGGCCGCGTGGTGGGCAACCGCCCGCAGCGTGTCCTCGGCGTCGAAGCGCCGCCGCAGCACCATCGTGGAGGCGAGCGGCAGGGCAACCGTCAGGTGGGCGAAGCCCCACGAGTGGAACAGCGGGGCGGCGATCATCGTGGTCTGGCGCGCCCGCAGCGGAATCTTCGAGAACAGCGCCGCGACCGGCTCGATCGAGTCGGGCTGGCGGCGGGCGGCGCCCTTCGGCGTGCCGGTCGTGCCCGAGGTCAGGATCACCGTACGGCCCGGCTCGGCGGGCGGCTGCAGCGGCCCGTCGTCGTTGTCACGGATCAGCTCGTCGAGCCCCGGCAGCTCATCTCCGGCGGCGCCGTCGCCGTCGGAGTCCCGCCACGACAGCACCCGAGTGCGCCCGCGGGCGCCGTCGCCCACCAGCCCCCCGAACTCCTCGTCGTAGATCACCGCCACCGGGTCCTCGCGGGCGATCACGTCGGCGATCTGCGGACCCGCGAAGGCCGTGTTCAGGTACAGCCCGCCGGCCCCCAGCTTCGAGACGGCCGCTGTGGCCTCGACGAAGCCGCGATGGTTGCGGGCCATGATCGCCACGCCGTCGCCCTCCGAGACCCCGGCCCGGCTGAGACCGCGGGCGAGGGCGTTGCTGCGCCGCTCGAGCTGCTCGAAGGTCATCACCCCGCGCTCGTCCACCAGCGCGGCGCGGTCCGGATAGCGGGCGGCGACGGTGCCGTACGCGGCCGCGGGCGTCAGCCCCCAGCGGCGCATCACCCCCATCGACCGGATAGCCCGGGAAGGGCGCGTCGGCCCCAGGATGCCCGTGTCGAGCAGCACCTTCGCCGCCCTCAGCCGCTGTGTCACCGCGCGCGAGTCCACTGGCCTGACGCTACCCCTCTGCCGCCGCCTCCGCCACCTCGTGCCCGGGCGGGCGCGGCGGCTCACCTAGCCGACTTCCGCCGGCTCCTCCTTGCCCTGCAGGCGCTCCCGGCCCCGCTGCACGGCGGCTATGAACTTCGAAAGGTTGATCTCGAGCGTGTTCAGGATCTCGTCGGCATAGTCCTCGGCGCCGAGCCTGATCTCGCGCTCGCGGGCGCGGGCGTCCTCGATGATGTCCTCGGCGCCGCGCTCGGCCTGCTTGGTGATCTCCTCCTCGCCGACGAGCCGCTCCTGGCGCTCGCGCGCCTCCTTGATGATCCGCTCGGCCTCCTTCTTGGCCTCGGCGAGCATCTCCTGGCGCTCCTTGACGATCCAGCGCGCCTGCTTGATCTCCTCGGGGATCGTGGCGCGCATCTGGTCGAGGATGTCGTAGATCTCCTCCTTGTCCACGCGCACGGAGTCGCTCAGCGGGATGGTCTTGGCGTTGTGCACCAGATCATCGAGCTTGTCTATCAGCACCAGGACGTCCACTAACCGGTCACCTCCGCGGGTACCACTGCATTCTTCACCGTCTCAGTTCCTCCTGCAGCCGGCGTGCAACCTCGTCCGGCACGAGATCGTCGATGCGGCCCCCGAACGTCGCGAGCTCCTTCACACCACTCGATGACAGGAAACTGTACTGCGGGCTGGCCATCAGGTAGACGGACTCGATGTCGGGGTCCTGCCGGCGGTTGAGCTGGTTCATCTCCAGCTCGTACTCGAAGTCCGAGATCGCGCGCAGTCCCTTGACGATCGCGCGGGCCCCCACGCTGCGGGCGAAATCCACGACCAGCGTCGAGAACGGCTCCACCCGCACGCCCTTCTGGTCGGCGAGCGCGCGCTCGATGAAGCCGACCCTCTCCTCGATCCCGAACAGCGCCCCGCTCTTGCGGACGGAGCGGTTGACGACCGCCACGACGACCTCGTCGTAGAGCTTGGCGGCCCGGCGGATGACATCGAGGTGCCCGTTGGTGACGGGGTCGTAGGAGCCGGGGCATACGACCACGCTGTGGGAGGAGGTGCTCATCGGTGGCGGTGAATTGTTATGGAAGTGTCCCCGTAACGTCGGCGGCGCTCCACCTCGAGGTCCAGCTCGAGCGGCGCGCGGCGGTCGCTCTCGATCGCGACGCGGGCTCCGGGCGCCAGCACGGGGGGCACGACCCGGGCAAGCGCCTCGCGCATCTCGCCGGCCATCTGATACGGGGGATCGATCAGCACCAGATCGTATGTCTCTTCGCGCTCGCGGGCCCTGGAGAGCGCCGCGATCGCGTCCGCGCGGCGGATCTCGGCGCGCTCGCCCTCGAGCCCCAGCAGCCCGAGGTTCTCGGCCAGCACGCGTGACGCGCGCGCGTCGCGCTCGACGAACACGGCCCTCTCGGCTCCGCGCGAGAGCGCCTCGATCCCGAGCGCGCCGCTGCCGGCGAAGAGGTCGATCACGTGCTCTCCGTCGACGTCGCCCAGCATCGCGAACAGGGCCTCCTTCACGCGGTCGGAGGTCGGCCTCGTGGTCCGGCCGGGCGGCGCCTTCAGGCGCCTTCCCCCGAGGCTGCCGGCGATCACCCGCACGGGCTAGGCCGCGAGCGGCTCCTCGAGCTCCCCGAGGGAGCCGAGCCACGATCCCAGCAGCGCGTGCTCGGGCGCACGCAGCTGCGGGTCGGCGGCCATCATCCGCTCGCCGTGACGGCGGGCCAGCTCCAGCAACCGGGCGTCCTCGGGGAGGCGCGCGAAGCGATAGCTGCCGACGCCCGACTGGCGGGTGCCCACCAGCTCGCCCTCGCTGCGCAGGCGCAGATCGATCTCGGCCAGGCGGAAGCCATCGGAGTGCTCCGCAAGCGCCCGCAGGCGCACCGAACGGCGGGCCGACGCCGGCCCCAGCAGGTAGCACACCGAGCGGTGCTCGCCGCGCCCGACCCTGCCCCGCAGCTGGTGCAGCTGGGAGATCCCGAAGCGCTCCGCGTTCTCGATCAGCATCGCGGTGGCGTTGGCGACGTCGATCCCGACCTCGATCACGGTCGTCGCGATCAGCACGTCGGCCTCGCCGCGGGAGAACGCGGCCATCGCCTCCTGCTTCTCGCGGGGACGCATCCCGCCGTGCAGCAGCACCAGCCGGAAGTCGGCGAGCTCACCCTCCGACAGACGCACCAGCTCGCTGCGGGCCGCGCGCAGGTCCTCGCCGGCGCCGGGCGCCGCCTCGTCCTGCGCCGGCTCGGCCTCCTCGATCAGCGGGCACACGACGTACGCCTGGCGGCCGGCGCGCAGCTCCTCGCGCAGCCGCTCGTAGGCGTCCGCGCGCTCCTGCTCGCCGAACGCGAGCAGCGTGCGCACGGGCGGGCGGCCGGCCGGACGCTCGTGCAGGGCGCTGGTGTCGAGGTCGCCGTAGCGGGCGAGCGCCAGGGTCCGCGGGATCGGGGTGGCGGTCATGTGCAGCGTGTGCGGAGGGCGCCCCCCGGAGCGGTCGCCGAGGGCGGTGCGCTGGCGCACCCCGAAACGGTGCTGCTCGTCCACGACCGCCACCGCCAACGCGGCGAAGCGCACGTCGGGCTCGATCAGCGCGTGGGTGCCCACGACCAGCGACAGCTCACCGCCTGCCAGGCGGGCCAGGACCTCGGCGCGCCGGCGCGCCGGCGTGGAGCCCGTCAGCAGCGCCGCAGACACGGGCTCGGCGCCGAGCAGCTGCTGGATCGTTGCGAAGTGCTGCTCGGCGAGGGTCTCGGTGGGTGCCATCATCGCCGCCTGGCAGCCGTGCTCGACGGCCCGCAGCATCGCGTGGAGCGCGATCACGGTCTTGCCGCTGCCGACCTCGCCCATCAGCAGCCGCTGCATCGGCGAGCCGCGCCCAAGATCGGCCGAGATCTCCTCGATCGCCCGTCGCTGGTCGCCGGTGAGCTCGAACGGCAGCTCCTGCGCCAGCCAACGTGCCGTCAGCTGCGGCGGCTCGGACAGCTCCACCGCGCCTGTGCGGCTGTGCCGCTGCGCGCGCCGGCGCAGGAACAGCAGCTGCGTGAACAGCAGCTCCTCGAAGGCCAGCCGCCGGCGGGCGCTCTCGCGCTCGCCCTCGCTCTCGGCGAAGTGGGCGGCAGCGAGCGCGGCGGGCTTGTCGGCCAGATCGCATGCGACCCGCATCCCGGAGGGCAACAGCTCGGGGAAGTCCGCGAGCGACTCCCGTGCGCCGCGCACGAGCGTGAGGATCTGGGTGGAGCTCAGCCCCTCGGTGGCCGGGTAGTGCGCCACCTTGGCGGGCGTGCCGGCAGCAGCGCCGGGCACGCCATCAGCAGCGCCGGGCGCGCCGCCGGGAGCACCGGGTGCGCCGCCACCGGCCTCACCGGCAGCGCTCGTCGGCCGGCCCTCGTTCGCCGGCGCGTGGTGGGAGACGCCGAAGCCGCCCCGGCCGTCGGGCTTGCCGTGCAGCAGCAGGTGGGTGCCCGCCGGATAGCGCTCCACCAGCCACGGCTGGTTGAAGAAGCGTGCCCGCAGCGACCCGCTGGCGTCGGCGACGCGGGCCTCGACCAGCGGCCGCATCCCCCGCCGGCGCACGGGCCGCGCGGAGATCGAGCGCACGACCACCTCGACGGTCGCCGGTTCGCCGGCGCGCAACTCGGCGAGCGTGCGCGACTCGCGGCTGTCTCCGGGGAGGTGCTGGAGCAGATCTCCGACCGTGTCCAGGCCGAGCGTCCTTGCCCCGGCGGCCATGCGCCGCCCGGACACGCGCAGCGGCGCGAGCAGCCGCGAGGGGCGGGGCCAGCGCACCGGCGCACCGAGCATGCGCTCGCGCGCGAGCGGCTCGCCCGACGCGAACGCACGCGGCCGACCGGGCTGCCCGCGTGGGCCGCCCGCACGCCGGGACGGGGTACCGTTCGTCATCGCGGTCGCCGGCATCTGCTCGCAGATGATGATCGGGGGGGCGGCGTCAGCGGCCCGGACCTACTCGGCGGCGAGCAGCCACCAGTAGGCCGACTGGCCACCGTGCCGCAGCTCGAGCTCGACTCCGCCGTTGACCATCTGCTCGAGCTGCTCGAGCGCGAGCGGTGCCTCCTCGCCCGCCAGCACGCTGATCAGCTCGGGGGAGAGCTCGGGCCCGGAGGGCCTCGCGAGCTCCGCGAGGACCGCCCGCACGGTCTGCTCGGGGTCGCCCCACACGAGCACCTCGTCCTGGATGAACCCGACGGCCTCGCCGCGCTTGAAGCGACCCTTGGCGTCGTCACGGGCAGCGGGCGCGACCGCGCCCGTACGCACCCGCGAGAGCGCCTGCGCGATCGCACCGGCGTTCTCCTCGACCGATCGCGTGGGGACGAGGGCGAGCGCCGCCACGAGCCCCGCCTGCTGGCTGGTCGTGGGCGCGACCAGGACTTCCTTGTCCGACAGCTGGGCAGCGTGCTGGGCGGCCATGATCACGTTCGGGCTGTTGGGCATCAGCACCACCTCCTCGGCGGAGACGGCGTGGACGCCGGCGAGCAGGTCGTAGGTCGAGGGGTTCATCGTGGCCCCACCGTCGACCGTGCCCACGCCGAGCTCGACGAAGAGCTCGCGGACCCCCTCGCCGTTGACGACCGCCACCGCCCCGCAGCGCAGCGCAGGATCACCGCCCCTTGCGCGCATGCCGGAGCCCTCTGCGGGCGCGTGCGAGCCGTTCCCGGCGGCCTGCTCGGAGCCGCCGACCAGGCGCGAGTCGCGCTCGGCGACCTGGACGCGCATGTCGGCGACGTCCAGGCGCGAGACCTCGCCGACGCCCTCGAACACCCCGGTCGCCCTCTCGGGCTCGTCGGTGTGCAGGTGGATCTTGATCGTGTTTTCGTCGCCCACGACGAGCACGGAGTCCCCGAGCTGCTCGAGCTCGGCGGTGAAGCTCTCGGGCCGCAGCCCGCTCCCGGTGACGGCGAAGTTGGTGCAGAAGCGGTACGTGCCGGAGGTGTGCTGCGGGTGGGTGATGCGCGCCGGTCGGTGATGTTCCAGCGACGGCGGCTCCTCCCCGCGCAGCGCCGCCACGACGCCGGCGAACATGATCGTCAGCCCGTAACCGCCGGCGTCCACGACACCCGCGTCTCGCAGCGCGGCGAGCAGCTGGGGCCCGCGGCGGACCGATTCCTCGCCGGTGGACACGGCGTGCTCGAGTGCCGCCGCGATCAGCGCGTCCTGGGTCTCCGGCGGCGTCCCCGGCTCCAGCCGCATGGCCTCGGTGGTGTGGGCCAGGTCGGTCATGATCCTGTGGGCCATCTCGCGGGCGACCGTGAGGATCGTGCCCTCGGCGGGTTCGCGCACCGACGAGTACGCCCGATCGGCCGCGCGTGCCAGCGCGGCGCCGATCAGGGTCGCGTCGATCAGCTGGCCCGGACGGCTGACGAGCTCCTCGGCGGCGCCCCTGATCAGCTGCGAGAGGATGACCCCGGAGTTGCCGCGGGCTCCCAGCAGGGCGGCGCGAGCCACCGAGTGGACGATCTCCTCGCGTCCGATCTCATCGAGGGTGCGGTGCTCGTTGGCGGCCTGCAGGCGGTCGAGCTCGTCGAGCACGGCGCGCAGCGTCAAGGCCATGTTGTCGCCGGTGTCGCCGTCGGCGACGGGGAACACGTTGAGGTCGTTGACCTCCTGCCGGCGCGACTCGAGATGCGCCAGCGCCCCCGCGACGGCGGCCCGAAAACGCACCAGGTTGGTGTCGGTCACGCCCGACACCTCTATCACCTTCGGGGGACCCCCGCGGCCGACAGCGGTCGTTTCCGCAGCAGCTACGGACCGGCCCCGGAGCCGTTCCCGCGCCGCTCCGGGGGCTCGTGGGCGCGATCGCCCGTTGCTAGGCGGCCTTGGTGACCTTGCCGGCTTTCAGGCAGCGGGTGCAGACGTAGACCCGCCGCGGGGCGCCGTTGACCATGATCCGCACCTTCTGCAGGTTCGGGTCGAAGCGCCGCTTGGTGGCGACCATCGAGTGGCTGCGGCTCTGGCCGAACGCCGGCCCCTTGCTGCAGCTGTGACACACCTTGGCCATCCGCGCCAGTCTAGAGGCTCGGAACCTCTCCCCGCAGCGCTGCCATCCGCATCACGGTCTCGGCGGCGTGGCGGCCCTGGTCGCGCTTGCCCCCGCCGGCGCGTTCGAGCGCCTGCTCCATGGTCTCGCAGGTGAGCACCCCGAAGGCGCACGGAACGCCCGTCTCGAGCTGCACTCGCATGATCCCCGCGGCAGCCTGCTCGCAGACGAACTGGTAGTGGTCGGTCTCGCCGCGGATCACCGCCCCCAGGCAGGCGACGCCGTCAAAGCGCCGGGAGTCGGCGGCGTAGCGGGCCGCCAGCGGCAGCTCGAACGCGCCCGGGACTTCGAGCACCGCCACGTCCCCGACGCCGGCCTCCTCGAAGGCGCTGCGGGCGCCGGCCTCCAGACGCGCGGAGAGCTCCTCGTAGAAGCGCCCCACCGCGATCGCGAAGCGGCCGCTCACCGCCGCCCGCGCCTCACCGAAGCACGCTCACAACCCTCGCCCGCGCCTCAACGAAGCGCTCACAACCGCCGCCCGCGCCTCAACGAAACGCTCACAACCGCCACCCGCGCCTCACCGCTGCCCGCGCTCGCGCGCGCGTTCGTGGAGCAGCTGCTCGTCGAGGTTCAGTCCCTGGTGGTGGAGCGTGTGGCCCATCCGCTGGGCCTTGGTGCGCAGGTACTCCTTGTTGTGGTCGTTGGGGGCGTGCTCGATCGGCAGCTGGCCGCTGACCGACAGGCCGTAGCCCTCCAGGCCGCGGATCTTCTTGGGGTTGTTCGTGAGGATGCGGATCGACCCGAGCCCGAGGTCCACGAGGATCTGCGCCCCGATCCCGTAGTCGCGCAGGTCGGCCGGGAGCCCGAGGCGCTCGTTCGCCTCGACGGTGTCGAGGCCGTCCTCCTGCAGGCGGTATGCGCGCAGCTTGTTCAGCAGCCCGATCCCGCGACCCTCCTGACTGAGGTACAGCAGCACGCCTTTGCCCTCGCGCTCGATCATCGAGAGGGCCGATTCGAGCTGCTCGCCGCAGTCGCAGCGCAGCGAGTGGAAGACGTCGCCCGTGAGGCACTCGGAATGGACCCGAACGAGCACGTCGGGCTCGCCCGCGACCTCGCCCTTGACGAGGGCGACGTGGTGCTTGTCGTCCACCAGCGAGCGGTAGCCGATCGCCTGGAAGTCGCCGAAGGTGGTCGGCAGCCGCGTGGAGACGACGCGTTCGACGAGCTTGTCGTGGCGGCGCCGGTAGGCGATCAGGTCGGCGACCGTGATCATGCTGAGGCCGTGGCGTGAGCAGTACTCGACCAGGTCGGGGACGCGGGCCATCGTGCCGTCGTCGTTCATCACCTCGCAGATCACACCCGCAGGGTTGAGGCCGGCGAGGCGGGCCAGGTCAACCGCCGCCTCTGTCTGGCCGGCGCGCTCGAGCACCCCTCCGGGGCGGCTCTTGAGCGGGAACACGTGACCGGGTTGGACGAGGTCGTAGGGACGGCTCGCGGGGTCGATCGCGACCTGGATCGTGTGCGCACGGTCGTGCGCCGAGATCCCCGTGGTCACCCCCTCGCGCGCCTCGATCGAGACGGTGAACGGGGTTTCGAAGGGTGACTCGTTCTTGGCCGCCATCAGGTCCAGCCCCAGCTCGTCGCAGCGCTCGGGGGTCAGCGACAGGCAGATCAGCCCCCGCCCCTCCTTGGCCATGAAGTTGATCGCCTCGGGTGTGGCGAACTGCGCAGCGAGGGTGAGGTCGCCCTCGTTCTCGCGGTCCTCGTCGTCGCATACGACCACCATGCGCCCGCGGCGGATGTCCTCGATCGCCTGCTCGATGGTGGCGAACGGGGTCGCGGTCCCGGTGGGGCTCATGCGCGCACCGCCACCAGCCGCTCGACGTGCTTGGCGAGCACGTCCACCTCGAGGTTCACACGGTCCCCCTCGTGCAGGCCGCCGAGCGTCGTGCGCGCCAGCGTCTCGGGTATCAGCGACACGCAGAAGCTGTCGTCCTCGAGCGCGCTGACGGTGAGGCTGACGCCGTCGAGCGCGACCGAGCCCTTCAGCACCAGGTAGCGCAGCAGCTCCGGCGCGGCCTCCAGCTCGAGCACGCGCGAGAAACCCTCCCCGCGGATGGCCCGGACCGTGGCGGTGCCGTCCACGTGACCCTGTACGACGTGCCCGCCGAGCCGGTCGCCGGCACGCAGCGGGAGCTCGAGGTTCACGCGCGAGCCGACCTCCAGGGAGGCCAGCGCGCTGCGCGTGAGCGTCTCGCGCATGGCCTGCGCGGCGAAGCTCCCGGGCGAGGTCTCGGTGGCGGTCAGGCACACACCGTTGACGGCCACCGAGTCGCCCTCGCCCAGCTCATCGGAGAGCGCGGCCGAGACCCGCAGCACGGCGCCCTGCTCGTCGCGCTCGATGCCCGACACCACGCCCAGCTCGCTCACCAGCCCCGTGAACATCGCCCCTCGGCGCCCGTGCGCCTCACCACTCGCGCAGCCGCGCGGAGATCAGCAGGTCGCCCCCGACGTTCTCCCAGTCGAAGGCGAGTGGCCGCACCGCCTCCGAGATGCGCTCGACCCCCTCGCCCTCGAGCGGGTCGCGCGCCGAGCTGCCTCCCAGCAGCAGCGGAGCCAGGAACAGGCGGATTTCGTCGATCTCGCCGGCGTCCAGGAAGGCGCCCGCGAGGTGCGGGCCGCCCTCGAGCAGCACCGAGCTGATGCCCTGCGCCCCGAGCTGGTCCAGCGCGGCGCGGACGCGGGCGGGCTCGTTTTCCCCGGTCGCCAGCAGCACCTGGGCCCCGGCCGCTTCGAGCGCGTCGGTGTCAGCGCGCGCGGCCGCACGTGAGACCACAACGGTGAGCGGCACCGTGTCGGCGGCGGCAACCAGCTGCGACGCGGGCGACAGGCGGGCGAGCGAGTCGAATACGACCCGGCGGGGCTGCAGCGCGGCGTCCGCCTCCAGGCCGTCGGGGCGGGCGGTCAGCTGGGGGTCGTCGGCGAGGGCGGTGCCGATGCCGACGATCACGGCGTCCACCGAGGCGCGCCAGCGGTGGGCCAGGTGTCGGCTCTCCTCGCCCGATATCCACTTCGAGTCGCCGCTGCGGGTGGCCACCTTGCCGTCGAGCGTCATCGCCGACTTGAACAGCACCCACGGGCGTCCCACCCGTGCGTGCTTGCGGAAGGCCTGGTTCAGCAGCCGGGCGCTCGCCGCCAGCTCGCCGTCGGCGACGACCACCTCGACGCCCTCGTCGCGGAGGATCCCCAGGCCGCGGCCGGAGGCCTTCTCGGTGGGGTCGTCGGAGGCGACCACCACGCGGCCGATGCCGGCCGCCAGGATCGCGTCGGTGCACGGCGGCGTCTTGCCCTCGTGGCAGCATGGCTCCAGCGACACGTACAGGGTGGCGCTCGACAGGTCCTCCAGTCCGCACGCCTCGATCGCGTGGACCTCGGCGTGCAGGCCACCGTATTCGCGGTGCCAGCCCTCGCCGAGGACCTCGCCGTCGCGTACCACCACGGCGCCCACCACGGGGTTCGGCTTGACCGCGCCGAGGCCGTTGCGCGCGAGCTCGATCGCCCTCGAGACGAAGACCTTGTCGGTGTCGGTGCAACTCGGCATCAACACCGAGGATAACCCTAGGTGTGCGCCGGCCGCGGTCCCGCGCCGCAACGCCCGCCGTGCAGGCGGTAGACGGTCATCACCGGGCCCGGGCGGTGGTAGGCGAGCGGGTAGTAGTCGAAGCTCAGGTCGAAGCCGAACTTCACCGGCCGCGCGCCGGGCCCGTACGGGGAGGCACGGAACACGACTTCGCCGTGTCGGGCGAGCGCCCGGTAGTAGGCGATCGCGTGCGGCACCGCCCGCGGGTCGGCGAACGCGCGACCCGACTGGGTCGAGCCGGCGACCACCCAGCAGTAGTGGTTCGCGACGTAGTACCCGATCAGCGACGGCGCCAGCGTGGTCTCGTAGCTCTCGATCCCGATCCGGTGCGTGCGCGTCATGAGTGTGCCGCGGGCGTCGATGCGCGACACCATCGACGGGTACTTGTTCCACCGCCGGGGACCGGCGCGCGAGCCCTCCAGTTCGTCGGCCCAGGCGTTGGGAGCGACCGGCTCGACCACGATCCTGGACCTGCGCGGGATGTGGGCGAGCATCCACAGGCGCGTGATGTTGCGCGTGTCCGCGCGCGCCAGCAGGGCGCCCGAGTGCAGGCTGTGGATCAGCCCCTGGGCGAGCACGCCCGCGCACAGCACAGCGGCCGCGACCCACCGCAGGGCGCGAGCCTTTCCTGCCAGCGCCCCCACCAACATTGCCACCGTGACGGCCGCCAGCAGACACGCGATCGGGAAGATCGGCAGCAACCAGCGACCGAAATAGCGCCCCTGGACCCCCATGAACACCAGAAACAGGATGGGAGCGGGCACCAGCACCCAGCCGAGCGCCCGCTCACGCCGCCACACGAGCACGATCCCGGCGAGCGCGGCCAGCGCGGGCGCCCAGCCGAGCCCCCACGTGAAGGTCCACAGGTAGTACGACAGGCCGCCCTCGTGGGGAGCCCCGAGCTTGCCCTCGGATTCGGCCGAGGCGGTCGACTGCTGCACGAGTTCGGAATGGAAGGCGTGCGTGTCGAGCACCGAGTAGGGGTTCGCGATCACGAACAGCGCGAGCGCCGCCACCCCCGCGAGCAGCACCCCCACCAGCACGCGCTTCCACGAGTCGGCCGCCGGACGGCGCAGGCGCAGCAGGGCCGCCGCGACCAGCGGCACCAGCACGATGCCGGCCGTGTACTTGGTCGCGCACGCCAACCCGAGGCCGGCCCCCGCCAGCAGGTAGTCGCGCAGGCGTCCTTTGCGCAGCACGCCGGCCGTGCCGAGCAGCGAAGCCGTCAGAGGGGCGAGCGTGGGCACGTCGTTGAGGGCGAGGTGCCCGTAGAAGCTCGGCAGGAAGGCCACCGCCTCGATCGCCGCGGCGAGCAGGCCGGCTGCCCGTCCGAGCAGGCGCGCGCCCGTGAGATAGAGCAGCCACAGGGCGAGCGTCCCCAGCACGGCGGCCGCGATGCGAGCGAGTTCGTAGACGGCGGCGGGGTCGTGCTGGAAGTGGCCGACGACGCCGCTGCTGCCCCCGTAGGCGATCGAGAACAGGAAGTGCAGGACGTACGTGAACGCGGGCGGGTTGGCGAAGTAATGCGGGTTCAGCGTGCCCTCGCTGAACATCCGCACCGCCCGCGGGACGAAGTGGTCGGCTTCGTCGATGTTGTAGACGAACGGCAGTCCCGAGCCGAAGCCCCACAGCCGTAGCGCGAGCCCGCCCGCCAGCACCACCGCCAGCGCGCCCCACGCCGCCAGCCGTGCCCCCGTCAGGGTGCGCGCACGCGTCCTCGCTGTGACGTCCTCGGCAGCGGACGCCGCGGCCCTCGCGTCGGCAGCCGCGCCGGCCGGCTCAGCAGTTGGCATACACGGCGTAATAGCGGCTCGTGTAGATGCGACGGAAGTCCTTCGGCGGCACCTGGTCGAGCGGATCGTCGCCGACGTCCACGATCGCCTCCGAGAACACGGCGCTCCCGAGCGGGTAGACCGCGACGCTGCCACGTTTCAGCCGCGCCGAGAGCTCGCCCGCGCCGCGGTCGGCGTCGTTGCGGGCCTGGCTGCGGGCGAGGATGTTGCGCTGGTCGACGCTGTCCAGGATCCAGCGGGCGTCGGGGATCAGCTTGTTGTTCGGCAGCGACAGCAGCGGGCAGTGCCGCAGCGCGGCCGCCACGCGCGGACTGTGCAGCGCGGCGGCGAGCCCCTGGTGGAAGTCCTCGTGCTCGGCCAGCGTGGTGCGCAGGTTGGAGAGGTTGATCGTGCTGACCGCCGAGAGGGCACCGTAGGCGACCAGCACGATCGCGAACGCGATCCACACGCGGCGCAGCGCCGTGCCCGGCCGGAGCATCCACCAGCCGCCGACCGCGACGGCGCAGAACACCAGCGCGACGGTGGCGGCGCCCATCAGATAGCGGTCGATCACCGACGCGCCACCGGCGCCCTCGAGCAGGTAGACGCCGTACAGCAGCACCAGCGCGGCGAGCGGCACGAGCGCCCGCCGCGGCGTCAGCAGCACCGCCAGGGCCACCCCGGCGATGGCGCCGAGCAGCACCGGGAGATGGTCGATGCGCACGCTGTAGCTCCACACCGATCCCAGCACGCCGGAGAAGCCCTGGGTGCGTTCCAGTTCCTGGGCGAGCCCGGCCGTGGCGGTAAGCGAGTACAGGGGGTTGCCGGTGACGATCGCGTCGAACGCCGCCCACAGCAGCGGCGCGCTCGCCGCCAGGGCGAGGTAACCGAGCATGCGCCGGGGCGACGGGTCACGCGGGGTGCCCGCGCGCGACCGCAGCCCCGGCCAGCAGCACCACAGCCAGTACACGCCGCTCAGCACCCACGCGTCGGGGCGCAGCAGACCGGCCGCCGCCAGCAGCACGAACACCGCCGTGCCCCGCCGGCGCCGCTCGAGCTCCAGCGCGAGTGCCCACAGGATCAGCGCGAGGTAGGAGATGTCGAGATAGCCCTGGGCGGCGAGGTTCTCGACGAAGAAGCGGCTCAGCAGCAGCAGCGCCGCAACCGCTCCCACGAGCGGTCCGAAGGCCAGCCTCCCGACGCGGTAGATCCCTGCCACGGCGGCCACGAACGAGGCGATCGAGCCGAGCACCATCAGGCGCGCCCCGCCCTGCCCGAAGATCGAGCACAGCATGCCGAACGCGATCGCCAGCGGGTGCTCGGTGGGGGCCCGGTACACCTGGAGGTCAGGCAGGTGCCCGTGCAGCAGGTCGCGTCCCCACAACAGCGCGTAGAACGAGTCGTAGGTCGGGTAGGTGGGGAACGCGAGGTAGCCGATCAGGGCGGCCACGCACATGGCCACGAAGGCGATCCTGGCGGGGGATGAGAGCACGCCGGCGCGCAGGGCTGCCGGGCTCATCGGGCCCGGGCGGACCCGGGTGGGCGTCGCGCTCTCCATCTGGCCTCACCCGCGCCCGCGGGCGGCGGCGCGGTGACGAAGCGCGAAGACCACGTCCTGCGCTTTGGGATACTGCGTGAGGGCAAGTCTAGGCAAATAGCCCGAGCGATGAAGCTGATCATCCAGATTCCCTGCTTCAACGAGGCCGAGCAGCTTCCCCGGACGCTCGAGGATCTCCCGCGCGAGATTCCGGGCTTCGACGAGGTGGAGCGCCTGGTCATCGACGACGGCTCGACCGACCGCACGGTCGAGGTCGCACGCGCCCACGGCGTCGAGCATCTCGTGCGCCTGACGAACAACAAGGGGCTCGCCGCAGCCTTCCAGGCGGGGATCGACACGGCGCTGAAGCTGGGGGCCGACGTGATCGTCAACACCGACGCCGACAACCAGTACTGCGGCGCGGACGTCCCCAAGCTCGTGCAGCCGATCCTCGAAGGCCGCGCCGACATGGTCGTGGGCGACAGGCAGGTCGCGGACATCGAGCACTTCTCGGCGCTGAAGAAGCTGCTGCAGCGGCTCGGCTCGTGGGTCGTGCGCCAGGCCTCCTCGACCTCGGTCCCCGACACGACCTCCGGCTTCCGCGCCTACAACCGCGAGGCCGCGATCCAGATGATGGTTGTGTCGCGCTTCACCTACACGCTCGAGACGATCATCCAGGCGGGCAAGCTGCTGGTGGCGATCGACCACGTGCCCGTGCGCACGAACCCGAAGACGCGCGAGTCGCGGCTGTTCCCCTCGATGGGCGCCTACGTGCGCCGCAACGCCGTGTCGATCTTCCGCATCTACGCCCAGTACGAGCCGCTGCGCGTGTTCTGGAGCCTGTCGCTGGTGATCGGCGTGGCGTCGGTGGGGGTGTGGATCCGCTTCGTCGTGGCCTACGCCGAAGGCAGCGGCAGCGGCCACGTGCAGTCCCTGATCCTCGGGGCTGTGCTGTTCATCGCCGCGGTCGTGCTGTGGGCGCTGGGGGTGATCGGCGACCTGCTCGCCGCCCAGCGCGTGATGACCCAGAGGACCTTCGAGCGGATCCGCCGCATCGAGCTTGCGCTGGCGGTCGAGCCGTCCCATTACGAGCGCGGCGTGCCGACCGCGCCCGACGCCCCCGGCCCCGTGCTGGCCGGCACGGGCAGCCGTCTCGCCGGACGCGGGGACGAGCCTCCCGTCGAGGCCGAGCGCGGCTCGAGGACGGTCAGGCTGTGAGCGGGGTCACCGTCTCCAGCGACGGGATCGTCACCGGCAACACGTTCGACAAGTACGGCAGCTCCAACCCGCTGGTGCGGCGGATGATGGCCTCCTTCGAGCGCACGGCGACCGAACTGCTCGAGCTCGCACGCCCGGACTCGGTGCTCGACGTCGGCTGCGGCGAGGGCGTGCTCGTGCAGCGCTGGGCCCAGCGGCTGCCCGGCTCTCGCATGGTGGGCATCGACCTGGCGGAGCCGTCGATCCAGCGCGGCTGGGCCGAGCACCAGGCCCCCAACCTCGAGTACCGCGTGGTCGAGGAACCCGGGTTGCCCTTCGCCGACGACGAGTTCGAGATGGCCAGCGCGATGGAGGTGCTCGAGCACCTCCCCGACCCCGGGCAGATGCTCGCCGAAATGGCCCGCTGCGCCCGCAGCCATCTGCTCGTGTCGGTCCCCCGCGAGCCGATGTGGCGCATGCTCAACATGGCGCGGGGCGCCTACTGGTCCTCGTGGGGCAACACCCCGGGCCACCTCAACCACTGGTCGGCGCGCTCGCTGCGCGCGCTCCTGTCCGGCGCCGGCGAGGTCGTGGAGATGCGCTCGCCGTTCCCCTGGACGATGGTGCTTGTCCGCCTCTAGCACCGCGTCTCCCTCCACGGGCCGGCCACGGCAGGCGAGCTCCTCATACGCCAGCGGCGCACGCATCCTGGCGATCGGGATCGCCTCCACCGGGCTGCTCACGTTCGCGTACTTCTCGGTCGCCAGCCACGTGCTCGGGAGCGCCCAGGCGAAGCGGATCGACGTCCTGTGGTCGGTGATGTTCGTGATCATCTCGGTGATCTACCGGCCGGTGGAACAGCTGCTCTCGCGGTCGATCGCGGGACGCCGGGCGCGGGGCCACGAGCAGCACCAGTTGCGCGCGCCGTTGCTGATCCAGGCAACCTTCGCGCTGGCCTTCGCGATCGTGGCGGTGGCCCTGCGCGAACAGCTGATCGACAACGTGTTCGAAGGCTCGACGGCGCTGTACGACGTGCTGCTCGTGGGCACGCTCGCCTACGCCGCCAGCTACTTCGCCAGGGGATGGCTGGCGGGCCACCAGCGTTTCGGGTTGTTCGGCGGGCTGGTGCTGATGGAGTCGCTGTCGCGGTTCTGCTTCGCGCTGGCGGTGGCGATCGGCCTGGCCAGCGGCGAGAATGCCGTGGCGCTCGGGATCGCGGCCGCACCGCTGCTGTCGCTGGTGGTGGTGCCCGCGGCGTTCCTGCACCGCGGGCATGACGGCGCCGCGGCGACGGCCGGGGCGCCGGCGACCGCGGCGGAGGCGCTCGAAGCCGGCGAACCGCCGGAGCTCGCGGAGCCGCTGGGCAGCGCCGGCGGGGAGCCACTCGAGGCGGGGCGGCAGGCAGCGACCGCGGCGGTGGCGGAGGCGCCCGCGCCCGAGGTGATGACGGCCGACGAGGCCGACGCGGCGTTCGCCGGCCCGGGGACGGAGAGCGTCCAGGAGACGGCCGCCCACGACGAGCTGTCGTTGCGCCGGGGGGGCTTCTTCGCGGTTTGGGTGTCGGGCATCATGCTCGCCGAGCAGACGCTCCTGAACGGCGGCGTGCTGACCGTCGATGCGACGTCGCACCAGCGAGCGCTGGCGGGGATCGTGTTCAACGTGCTGCTGATCGCACGTGCACCCCTGCAGCTGTTCCAGGCGGTCCAGACCTCGCTGCTGCCGCACCTCAGCGGGCTCGAGGCCACCGCCGGGCACGAGCAGTTCGCGCGCGCCGTGCGCACGACGCTGAAGGCGATCGCGGCCTTCGCCGGAGCGGTGGCGCTGGGCCTGCTGATCCTCGGCCCGTGGGCGCTCGGGCACGTGCTGTTCGGCCAGCAGTACAGCTACGGGCGCGTGGGCCTGGCGCTGATCGGGATCGGGATGGGCTTCCACCTGAGCTCCGGGGCGCTCAACCAGGCGGCGCTGGCCCGCAACCGGGCGCGGGCGGCCGCGGTCTGCTGGCTGGCGGCGGCGTGCGCCTTCCTCGTCTGGATGCTGTCGCCGGTGGTCAGCGAAGAGGTCCTGCGCGCCGAGATCGGCTACGCCGGAGCCACGGCCCTGCTCGCCGGCTTCCTGTTCGTGCTGTACCGGCGGGGCCACGGCGAGCCGGCGGCGCCGTCCGGCTAACGGAACTCCGCCAGCGAGCGGTCGAGCTCGCCGAAGGCCTCCGCCGGGTCGTCCCGGTGGAAGATCGCCGAGCCGGCCACGAACAGCCGCGCCCCGGCGCGGGCGCAGCCGGGCGCCGTCGCGGGGTCGATGCCGCCGTCGACCTCGATCGCCACGCCCTCCCCCACCACCTCGCCCAGACGGGGGAGCTTCTGCAGCGAGCGCTCGATGAACGGCTGGCCGCCCCAGCCGGGGTTGACGGTCATGCACAGGGCGATATCGATCGCCCCTGCGACCTCCGAAAGCGCCGCCGGCGGGGTGGCCGGGTTGATCGCCACGCCGGCCCCGGCGCCGAGCTCGCGGACCAGATCCACGGCGTACGCGAGGTGCTCGGTTGCCTCCGCGTGGATCGTCAGCGAGTCGGCCCCTGCCGAGACGAACTCGCGCAGCTGACGCTCCGGGTGCTCGATCATCAGGTGCACCTCGATCATCCCGCCTCGCTCGTGGACGGTGCCGGCGAGTGCCTCCACGATCAGCGGCCCGACCGTGATCGGGGGGACGAAGTGGCCGTCCATCACGTCGACGTGGATCAGGCGGGCGCCCGCCTCCATCACCTCTCGCACCTGGTCGCGCAGGCGCCCGAAGTCGGCGGAGAGGATCGAGGGGACTACGAGGACGCTGTCGCGCAGCTCCGCGCGGGCGCTCATACGGCCTGCAGCATCGTGTCCCCGCAGTTGTTGCACTTCAGCACGGCCGTCGAGGACATCCGCACGATCGTGGAGTGCTCCCCGCAGTTGGGGCACACGGAGCTGAGCTCGAAGCGGTGCAGGCAGTACACGCAGCGGTAGCGCCCGGGCAGGTTCGTGGGACGCAGCCAGGGCTCGCCGCAGTGCGGGCACAGGGGCCCGAGGTCGACCGGCGCCTTTGCAGCTCCAGGCGGGTCTCCCTCCACCGCACCTACCTCCTTCGCAGCCGCGCGATGTAGAAGCCCGCGGTGCGGTCGCGATGGGGCAGCGTCTGCCGCGCCTCGCCGTCCGGTTCGAACTCGGGGCGGGATTCGAGGAAGGCGGCAGTCACACGCTCGTTCTCATCCGGAGAGATCGTGCACGTAGAGTAGACAAGCAGCCCTCCCGGACGGACGGCACGGGCCCCGGCGTCGAGAATCGCCCGCTGTCCGCGGGTCAGCGCCTCGAGCGCTCCCTCCTGCATGCGCCAGCGCAGGTCGGGGCGGGACTGCAGGGTCCCGAGGCCGCTGCAGGGCGGATCGACGAGCACGCGATCGAACGGCTCTTCCACGCGCGGCTCGGCGGCGTCGGCCACCTCCACGCGCACGTTGCCCGCGCGCATGCGTTCGGCCGTCCGCGCCAGCACACCGGCGCGGCGGCGGTCGCGCTCGACCGCGACCACCTCGCCCCGCCCCTCCATCAGCGCCGCCAGGTGTGTGGTCTTGCCCCCTGGCGCCGCGCACAGGTCGAGCACCCGCTCGCCGGGCTCGGGGGCGAGCGTGCGCGAGACGAGCATCGCCGCCCGCGACTGGGCGCCGACTGCGCCCTGCGCCCACAACGGCGAGCCGTGCAGGTCGAAGGGTTCCTCGAGCACCAGCGCCTCCGGCAGGCGGGGATCGCGGTGGCTCGCGACCGGCAGCAGCCCCGCGAGCGTGGCGGCGTCCGCCACCAGCGTGTTCGCACGCAGCGCCACCTCGGCGGGCTCGTTGTCCGCCGCCATCAGCTCGCGCGCCTGCTCCGGGCCGAGCGTGCGCCACCACAGCCGCGCGACCCACTCCGGGTGGGAGTGCTTGAGGGCCGCCTGCTCGGGCGTACCGTCGGACAGCGAGGCGAGCAGCGCATCCGCCCCCTCGCGTGCGGCGCGGCGCAGGACGGCGTTGACCAGCCCGTGACCGGCGCGGGCTTCGTGCTTGGCCAGCTCGACAGCCTGGGCGACCGTGGCGTAGGGGGGCGAGCCCTGCAGGTAGAGCAGCTCGTACAGGCCCAGGCGCAGCGCGTTCAACAGCGGCGGGTCGATGCGCCGCGGGTCTCGCTCGGCGAGCTCGCCGGCCACGTGGTCGAGGGTGGCGCGGCGCTGGATCGCGCCGTACGCCAGGCGCATCGCCAGCGCACGTTCGCGCCCCTCGAGCGACCTTGCCTGCGCGCGCAGCGCCTCGTCGGCGTACGCGCCCTGCTCGAACACGCGCACGAGCACCGCATAGGCGCAGCGCCGCGCCGGCGAGACCTCTCGTAATGGTTGCGCCAACGGAGGCACCGCCACCGTCCTAGCCGCTGCGGGAGGCGCCGGCGAGAAGGATCGCGGCGAGATCCCCGGCCACCCGGTCTGCCTCCCCGGGCGCGAGTGTGGCCGTCGTGATGCGCACCGCGGGGGGGCTCGAGGCGAGCCGGTACAGCGCCCCCGGGGCCACTACCCAGCCTCGGGAGAGCAGACCGGCCACGACCGCCGACTCCTCCGCGACCGGAACCCACACGTTCAGCCCGGAGGCGCCGCGGGCCGCGATTCCGCGAGCGTCGAGCTGCTCGAGCAGCCCCTGGCGGCGCTCTCGGTAGCGGGCCCGCGCCTGCGCCAGCCGGCGCTGCGTGGCGCGGCTGCCCCACAGCGTTACGACGAGCGACTGCAGCACGTGGCTGACCCACCCGGGACCGCATTGCTGGCGGCGCTGCACGCGCGCCACCGTATGTGGGTCCCCGCGCAGCAGCGCCAGGCGCAGGTCGGGGCCGAGCGCCTTGGAGACCGAGCTCGCGACCGCCCAGCGCTCGCTGGCGCCGAGCGCCGTGTGCCGGGGCTCCTCCCCGAGCATGCCGAGGTGGTCGTCCTCGATCGCGAGCACGCGCGGGAAGCGGGCGAGCACCTCAGAGAGCCCGCGCGAGCGGGCTCCGTCGAGCAGCGCGCCGGTCGGGTTCTGCCCGCGCGGCGTGATCACGGCCGCCGCCGCGCCCGCTCGCAGGGACGCCTCGAGCGCCTCGGGAAGCATCCCGCGATCGTCCACCGGCACCGGCTCCAGGCGCAGGCCGTTCGCGCGGAGCAGGTCGAAGAGGGCGGCATAGCCCGGGTTCTCGACCGCCACGCGGTCGCCCGGCCGCAGGCTCGACTGCAGCAGCAGCTCGATTCCCTCGAGCGCGCCGCTGACCACGCACAGCTCCTGCCCGGCCTGCACGGTGCCGAGCTGCTCGACCGCGAGGCGCTCGAGCGCCGGCAGCACGGGCGCTTCGCCGTACAGGTGAACCGGCGGGCGGGACTTGGCGAGCGCGGCGCCGATGTCGGGCAGCAGCGCGGGATCGGGGTTCCCCAGAGACAGGTTGCGGGCTCCCTCGGGCACGGCCGTCAGCGCCGGCGCGGACCCGGCCGGCGCTGGCGTTGCCACGCGCGTCCCGCGGCGCCCGTCGGTCACGACCAGGCCGCGGCGGCGCAGCTCGGCGAGGGCGGCCGCGACCGTCGAGGGGCTGAGGCCCGCCTGCGCCGCCAGCGCCCTTACCGACGGGAGCCGCTGACCCGGCGCCAGCCGGCCCTCCCCGACCGCCAGCTCGACCTCCTCGACGAGGCCCGCCGCCGTCCGCGCGCTGATCCTGTAATGTTCCATGACAGTCACTGGTCTGTACTATTACAAACCTTGGCGACAACGGCGACGACATGACGACTCCCCCCGACACCGGCCTCAGATCCCGCCCCGCGGCCACCGCCCCGTCCGAGCGGGTGCGCCTCCGTCGCAAGCGCGAGCGCGGTCACTACGAGCGGGACGTGATCGAAAGCATCCTCGACGAGGCGCTCATCGCGCACCTCGGCATCACCGGCGAGGAGGGACAGCCGTTCGTGGTCCCCACCCTGCACGCCCGCAGCGGCGACTTCGTCTACTGCCACGGCTCGCTCGGCTCGCGCACGCTCAAGGCCCTGGCGGCGGGCGCGCCCGCCTGCCTGACGGTGTCGCTGATCGACGGCCTCGTGCTCGCGCGCTCCGCGATGCACCACTCCGCCAACTACCGCTCGGTGATGCTGCTCGGTCAAGCCCGCCCGCTTTCGGACCCGCAGGAGAAGAGAAGGGCGCTGGAGGCGATCGTCGAACACATCGTCCCCGGACGCTGGACCGAGGTGCGCGAGCCGACCGACAAGGAGCTCGCCGCCACGGCCGTCGTGAGCTTCCCGATCGAGGAGGCCTCGGCGAAGATCCGCACCGGCGGCCCGATCGACGACGAGCCCGACCTCGAGCTGCCGGTGTGGGCCGGCGTGCTGCCGCTGGTGAGCGCAGTCGGCGAGCCCCAGCCCGACGCCCTGCTCGACCCGGCGATCTCGCTCCCCTCCTATCTGAGCCCCTACCGGCGCCCGCGCGCCGAATGACCCCGTAGGTAGGCGCCGGCGTCCATCGCGCGACCTCCCGCCGGCTGGACCTCGAGCAGCTCGAGCAGCCCGGGCGAGCAGGCGAGCACCAGCCGGCCGTCGGCCGCGAACACCCCGCGGTCGGCACGCCCCCCCTCCCGCTCTCCGTCCCCCACGTCCGGCTTCGCGGCGCCCGCGACGACGGCCGCGCGGCGCACCCCGAGCAGCTCGCCGTCGTGCAGCTGCACGCGCGCCCCGATGTGCGGGTGCAGGGCCCGCACGGTGCGGTCGAGCTCGACGGCCGGGCGGGCCGGGTCGAGCAGCCGGTCCTGCGGCGTGATCTTCTCCGCGTAGGTGACCCCCTCCTCGGGTTGCTCTGCGCACGGCGGGTCCTGCTCCAGCGCGCCCGCCAGCAGCCTCGCGCCGAGCTCCTCCAAGCGACCGGCGAGCGCGGCGTAGTCGTCGTCGGGCTCGATCGGCTCGTCGCCGGCGAGGCACACCGGCCCGCTGTCGAGCCCCGCGGTGAGGCGCATGATCGACACCCCCGTGCGCTCGTCGCCGGCCATGATCGCCCGCTCGATCGGCGCCGCCCCCCGCCAGCGCGGCAGCAGCGACGGGTGCACGTTGAGGATCTCGTGCGAGGACAGCAGCGGCTCCTTGATCAGCGCACCGAAGGCGCACACGACCACGACCGGGCGCTGCGCCGGCGAGCTACGGGACCCGGCGGCGTCCCCGTTCCCATCCCCGGCCCCTGCTCCGGCCGCAACCCCTGCCCCGGCGCGCCCGGGCTGCTCCAGGGCCGCCGCGATCAGCTCCAGCGAGGCGGGGGCGTTGACGTTGGCCGGCTGCTCGAGCGCCAAGCCCAGCTCACGCGCCCGCTCGCCCACGGCCGGCGGGCGCAGGTGCCGCCCCCGCCCGGCGGGACGATCGGGCCGGGTGATCACCAGTGCCGGCCGGTGGCCGGCGCCCACGAGCCGCTCGAGCACGGCCGCGGCGAACGGCGAGGTGCCGATGAAGACGGTCGCCAAGCCCGCCGGGTCGCCCGCGCGCCTAGGCGGCGCTCTCCTCTTCGCGGGCCTCGCGCATCGCGCGCATCGCCTCCTTGCGCGCCTGCCTGGAGATGCGGTCGAGGATCAGGACGCCGTCGAGGTGGTCGATCTCGTGCTGGATCACCCGCGCCTGCAGGCCCTCGGCCTCGAGCGTGAGCTCCTTCCCGTCGGGGTCCTGGGCGCGCACGCGCACGCTCGCCGGGCGCTCGACCTCGACATGCACGCCGGGCAGGCTGAGGCACCCCTCTTCGGCGACCTCCAGCTCCTCGCTCTGCCACTCGAGCACGGGGTTGACGAGCGCCGTGATCGGCTCCTCGAGGTCGGTGCGGAACACCAGCGTGCGGTGCAAAACGCCCAGCTGGGTGGCGGCGAGTCCGATGCCGAGCGCATCGTGCATCAGCTCCCCCATGCGTGCGAGCTCGACCTGCAGGCCCTCGTCGAAGCGATCGACGGGCACGGCGCTCGCGCGCAGCACGGGGTCGCCGAAGCGGCGGATCACCCGCATCGCCGCATCACGCCGTTCCTTCGTCTCAGGATCGAGCTCGGCGGGCTCGGGCGCGCCCTGCTCGCGCTCGACCTCGACGTCCTCGTCGGTGGCGCGGAGGGGGTGCTCGGGCTCCTCTTGCCGCTCGCGGAGTTCCTGCCTGGAGGCCATCGTCGACTCCAGCCTACTGCGGGTCCACATCCACGCTGAAGCTGACCCCCGTATGGGCGCGTGCCCCCACGAGTGCCTGCACGCCCTCGCCCGCGGCGCGGACGACCGCCACGCGGGAGCAACCCTTGAGCACGAGCATCTGGCGCTCGCGCCCGCGCAGGCGGAACAGCGTCGCCGGGCCCAGCACCGCCACCTCGCCGTCCCCGTCGCCGGCCGCCAGCCGGCGTTCGAGCTCGAGCGCGAGCGCCCGCGCGGCCTCGCCGGCCGGAGGCGCCTCGGGGCTCGAGCACACGATCCTCACGAGATGGGAGAACGGCGGGTAGCCGAGCGCGCGCCGGCGCTCGAGCTCGCCGGCCAGGAAGCCGTCGCTGTCGTGAGCGGCGGCGTGGACGATCGCGCGCGCGTCGGGCGTGACCGTCTGCACCAGCACGCGCCCGTGCCCGCCCCTCCCGGCGCGCCCCGCCAGTTGGGCGATGAGGGCGAACGTGCGCTCCTCCGAACGGAAGTCGGGAAAGCGCAGGGTGGCGTCGGCGTCGATCACGAGCGCCAGCTGCACGTCGGGGAAGTCGTGTCCCTTGGCCACCATCTGGGTTCCGATCAGCGCCCCCCGCGGCGCCTCCTGGAAGCTGCGCAGGATCGCCGCGGCACCCTCGTCCGCCTGCCCGGCGCCGGCGAGGACCGAGTCGGCATCGAGGCGGAACACGGGGAAGTCGCCTTCGTCGAACACCTCGGCGAGGTCGTGGGCGAGTCGCTCGGTACCGGCCCCATGGCGGGCGACGGCGCTCGAGGAGCACTGCCGGCAGCGGTCGGGTACGGGCTCGCGGTGCCCGCAGTGATGGCACGCGAGCAGACGCGAGGCGCGATGCAGTACGAGCGTGACGTCACATTCCGGGCATCCCCAGCTGGCCCCGCACGAGCGGCACGAGAGGAAGTTCGACCAGCCGCGGCGGTTGAGCAGCACGATCGCCTTGCCCCCGCCGGCGCGGACCTCCGCGAGCGCCTGCACGCTGGCGGGGTGCAGGGTGCCCGGCTGCCCGCGCATGTCGAGCACCTCCACGGGCGGCAACGGGCGGCCGTCCACGCGCCGTCCCAACCGTGTCACGGGCAGGCGCAGCAAGCTCTCCGGGCGTGGCGTGGCGCTTCCCAGCAGCAGCAGCGCGCCGGCGCGTCGGGCGCGCTCCTCGGCCACCTCACGGGCGTCGTAGCGGGGATCGCCCTCGTGCTTGTAGGAGGCCTCGTGCTCCTCGTCGATCACGATCAGGCCGACCTGCCCGACGGGGGCGAACACGGCCGAGCGGGGACCCACGCAGATGCGCGCCCCGCCCTCGCGCAGCCGCCGCCACTCGGCGTAGCGCTGGGCGGTCGTCAGCCGCGAGTGCAGCACCGCCACGGTGTCGCCGAAGCGCTCGATGAAACGGGACACGATCTGGGGCGTGAGCGCGATCTCGGGGACCATCACGATCGCCCCCCGCCCTTGCGCGAGCGTCTCGGCGGCGGCGCGCAGGTAGACCTCGGTCTTGCCGGAGGCCGTCACCCCGTGCAGGAGGCGCTGCTCGAACGTGCGCCGCGCGATCGCGCCCGCCAGGGCCTCGAGCGCCGCCTGCTGTTCGGTGCTCAGGCGCGCGTCCGGCGAGAGGCGCGCTCCGACCGGCTCGCCGGTGGAGGCCCTGCGGACCGAGCGCCGGCGCCCGCCGAGGCGCCTCGTGGCGCCCGGGGGCAGCACCAGCCCGAGAGCCCGGGCGAGGGTCGAGCAGTATTCGGCGGCGATCCAGCGCGCGAGCCCGACGAGCTCCTCGGGAACCCCGAGCTCGAGCGCCCGCAGCGGCGCCAGCAGGCGGTCGTCGGCGACCTCGCTGTGCTCGGTGAGGCCCGTGACGACGCCGAGGATCGTGCGCGCCCCGAAGGGCACGACCAGCATCGAGCCGACCGTCACGTCGTCCCGCAGCGGCTCGGGCAGCCGGTAGTCAAAGGGGCCGCGCAGCGCGCGGGTACTGGTGATCGGCTCGACCTGGGCGATCGCGGACAAGCACCCGACCTTAGAGCGGGCTCCGGTCAGAGCCCACCTGTCGGGCGACGCGGCAGCTCCGTCGGGCGACCCGCGGCGCTACAGCCCTGCGGCCGAGCGCAGCACCTCGGCGCGGTCCACGCGCTCCCAGGTGAAATCGTGATCGTCGCGGCCGAAGTGGCCGTAGGCGGCCGTCTTCTGGTAGATCGGCCGGTGCAGCTTCAGCTCCTCGCGGAAGGACCCCGGTCGCAGGTCGAAGTGGTCGGCGACGAGGCTCGCGATCTGACCGCGGCCGATCTTCTCGGTGCCGAACGTCTCGACCATCACGGACACGGGGTGGGCGACGCCGATGGCGTAGGCGACCTGCACCTCCGCGCGGTCGGCCAGGCCGGCGGCGACGATGTTCTTGGCGACCCAGCGGGCCGCGTAGGCGGCCGAGCGGTCCACCTTGGATGGGTCCTTTCCCGAGAAGGCGCCGCCGCCGTGGCGGGCCATGCCGCCGTACGTGTCGACGATGATCTTGCGACCGGTCAGCCCGCAGTCGCCCATCGGGCCTCCGATCACGAAGCGGCCGGTGGGGTTCACGAGGAAGTTGCGCGTCAGCTTGCGTTCCTCGTACAGGTCCGCCGGGAGCACGGGGCGAAGCACGTGCTCGAGCAGGTCCGGCTTGATCAGCGACTCGGCGTCGATGCCGTCGGCGTGCTGCGTGGAGATAAGGATCTTCTCGATCTCCACCGGCCGGCCGCTTTCGTAGCGGACCGTGACCTGCGTCTTGCCGTCCGGCCGCAGGTAGGGGAGCACATCGCCCTTGCGCACCTCCGAGAGCCGCTTGGCGAGCTTGTGCGCCAGCGAGATCGGCAGCGGCATCAGCTCGTCGGTCTCGTTGCTGGCGTAGCCGAACATCATCCCCTGGTCGCCCGCTCCGGCGACGTCGAGCTCGTCCTCGTCGGAGGGGTCGTGGCGCGTCTCGTAGGCGGCGTCCACCCCCTGGGCGATGTCTGGGGACTGCTTGTCGATCGCGTTGATGACCGCGCAGGTGTGGCAGTCGAAGCCGTAGGCGGCGTCGTCGTAGCCGATCTTGCGCACCGTCTCGCGGGCCACTTCCTGGATGTCGACGTAGGTATCGGTCGAGATCTCGCCCGAGACCACGATCAGGCCCGTGTTGACGAGCGTCTCGCACGCCACGCGGCCGTAGGGGTCGTCCTTGAGCACCGCGTCGAGCACCCCGTCGGAGATCTGGTCGGCGATCTTGTCAGGGTGCCCCTCCGTCACCGACTCGGAGGTGAACAGGAACTCGCTGTCTGAGAACTCGGCCAAAACTAGGGCGGCAGTCTATGCAGCCCGCACGGCGGCGCGCTGCCCGCGCTCCACGAAGTCGATGATCAGGGGCACACCGTCCATCGCGTAACGGGTCCGCAGGCGGTTCTCGAGGAAGTAGGCGTAGTCGCGCGTGACGCGCCCGCGGGAGTTGACCTGGATCGAGAAGCGTGGCGGGCGGCGGTCGATCTGGTTCATGTAGATCAGCTTCAGCCGGTGGCCACCCGAGCGCCCGCGGGCGCCCACCGGGGGCTGGCGCGCGGCGGTGGCCTCCGAGAGGAAGCGGTTGAGCTCCGACGTGGGGATCCGCACAGCCATCCGTTCCGCCAGCGCGACCGCCTCGGCGAGCACGCGTTCGACGTGTCGGCCGGTGCGGGCGCTCGCGGTCAGCACGCGCGGTCGCAGGCGCAGCTTCGCGGCCACCCGCGCGCGTTCGTGCTCGAGGTCGCGGGCGCGCTCGTGGCCCTCCCGCTGGTCTTCGAGCAGGTCCCACTTGTTCAGCACGAGGGCCGTCGCGCAGCCCGTCTTCATCGCCAGCTCGGCGATCCGCAGGTCCTGGGCGGTGACCCCGTCGCAGGCGTCGCACACAACGAGCGCAACGTCGGCGCGCTCGGCGGCCCGCCGGGAGCGCAGCGAGGTGTAGTACTCGACCGAGTCGTCGACCTTGGCGGCGCGGCGGATGCCGGCGGTGTCAACCAGCTTGATGTCGCGCTCGCCGAAGCGCAGCACGGTGTCGATCGCGTCGCGGGTGGTGCCTGCGCGCTCGGAGACGATCACGCGCTCCTGGCCGAGGAAGCGGTTCACGAGCGACGACTTGCCGACGTTGGGCCGTCCGATCACCGCCAGGCGCACCGCGTCCTCGTCCTCGTCGTGCTCGTCCTCGCCGGTGTCGGCCTCCTCCAGCAGCTCGACGATCCGGTCGAGCAGGTCGCCGGTGCCGAGGCCCTGCGTGGCGGACACGGGCACCGGCTCGCCGAGGCCGAGGCGGTTGAACTCGGCCGCGAGCGGGATGTCCTCGGGGGTGTCGCACTTGTTGGCCGCCACAATGCTCGCGACGGGGCCGCGGCGCAGCAGGTCGGCCAGCTCCTCGTCGCCCGGGCGCAGCCCGGCGCGCGCGTCCACGACCAGCACCGCGACCTGCGATTCGGCCACCCCCGCACGCGCCTGCTCGCGGATCGAGCCCGCCAGGGGATCGTCGTCGCGCCCGTCGATGCCTCCCGTGTCGATCAGCGTGAAACGCCGGCCGTTCCACTCGCACGGCAGCTCCTTGCGGTCGCGCGTGACCCCGGGCCGCGCGTGTACGACCGCCTCCCGGGACCCCGTGAGGCGGTTCACGAGCGAGGACTTGCCCACGTTCGGATAGCCGACCAGTGCGACCTTCACGACGGATGAGTATGACCGGGCGGCGGCCGCTTCCCGAGGACCTCCCGGCCTGCCGCAGCACGCGCGAGGGTCGCGACGCGTGCCATGACCTCTTCCGCCGTGAGCGAGCTGGTGTCGATCTGGACCGCGTCCCGGGCCGGCTTCAGCGGGGCGACCTCCCGCGAGCGGTCGCGCTCGTCGCGGGCGGCCAGCTCGGCCAGCACCGCGTCGGGGTCCTCGCCCTGCTCGACCGCGCGCCGCCGTGCGCGCTCGCGCTCGCCGGCGGTGAGGAACACCTTCAGCTCCGCGCCGGGCGCGACGACCGTGCCGATGTCGCGACCCTCGGCCACCCAGTCGCCGCAGGCCAGCAGGGCGCGCTGCTTCTCCAGCAGGGCAGCTCGCACCGCGGGCTCGGCGGCCACGCGGGAGGCCGCCGCCGCGACCTCGGGGGCTCGGATCGCGCTCGTCACGTCACGACCGTCCAGCAGCACCCGCGAGCGGCCGGCGCCGGAGCGCTCGTCGAACTCGATGCGCGCCTCGCGCGCCAGCTGAGCGGGGTCGGCCTGCGGTGCCTGGAGGGCGAGCAGCGCCACCGACCGGTACAGAGCGCCGCTGTCGAGATAGGAGAAGCCCAGCTCGTCGGCGAGCGCACGGGCGACGGTCGACTTGCCGGCCCCGGCCGGGCCGTCGATCGCTACGAGCAAACCGCTTGCAGGTCGGCGACGAACGACGGGTAGGAGACCGCTGCGGCGTCGATCCCGACCACCTCCACGCCCTCGCGCGAGGCGAGACCGGCGACGGCCCCCATCATCGCCATGCGGTGGTCGCCCCCGGCGTCGATCGTTCCCCCGCGCAGGCCGTTGCCGCCGCGAACCGAAAAGCCGTCGTCGGTGGCCTCGATGTCGGCGCCCAGCCCGCGTAGGCCGTCGACCACGCCGGTGATGCGGTCGGACTCCTTCAGGCGCAGCTCGCCGGCGCCCCTGACGAGCGTCTCGCCCTCGGCGAAGCACCCGAGCAGCGCCACCAGCGGCAGCTCGTCGATCGCCAGCGGCACCTCGTCGGCCTCCACCACGGTCCCCTCGAGCGCGCCGTGGGCCACGTCGAGGTCGCTGACGGGCTCGCCGGGGACCAGCTCCTCGGACTCCTCCTCGAGGTCCCCGAGCACGATCCCCCGCATCCTGCGGACGATCCTCAGGAAGCCGGTGCGGGTCCAGTTGACGCCGACGTCGCGGATCAGCAGGCGTGAGCCCGGGACCAGCACCCCGGCGGCGACCAGGAAGGCGGCCGAGCTGGCATCCCCCGGGACCGCGAGCTCTCCCAGCAGCAGCTCGTCGACGTTCGCCACCGTCAGGCTGGAGCCCTCGCGGACGATCGGCGCCGAGGCGGCGAGCAGCATCCGCTCGGTGTGGTCGCGGCTGCGGGTCGGCTCGATCACGGTGGTGGCCCCGTCCGCGGCGAGCGCTGCCAGCAGCACGCACGACTTCACCTGCGCGCTGGGGACCTTCAGCTCGTATGTGATCGCGCGCAGCCGCGAGCCGGTCACCTGCAGCGGGGGGAAGCGCTGCTCGCGGGCGCTCAGCTGGGCGCCCATCTCGCGCAGGGGGTCCATGATGCGGTCGACGGGCCGGCGGCGGATGGAGGCGTCGCCGTCGAGCGTGAAGCTGCGCCCGTCCTGGGCGGCGAGCCAGCCTGGCAAAATCCGCATCAGGGTGCCGGCGTTGCCGACGTCGATCGGCGCGGGGGGCTCGAGCGCCTCGCGCAGGCCGGTTCCACGGACCACCACGACCCCCTCCTGGACCTCCACGAGCGCCCCCAGGGAGGCCACCGCCTGCAGCGTGGAATCGGTGTCGGCGGCGTGGAGATAGCCCTCGATGCGCGCCGGCTCGGAGGACATCGCCCCGAGCAGCGCCGCGCGGTGGGAGATCGACTTGTCGGCGGGCGCGCGAACCGCGCCACTGAGGCCCTCGGCTGGCTCGAAGCGCAGGCTGGTGGCGCCCGGGGCCGGTCGTCCGCGCGTGCTCACGCCCGTGCGACCGGGAACCCGAGGCCAGTGATCAGCTCCTGGGCGCGCCCGGCCTGGTCGTCGCCGCGGATCCACAGGGCGATCACGCCCTGGCGGTTGTCCTCGGAGGGCGAGAGCGCCATGTCTGCGATGTTGACGCCGTCGCGCCCGAGCGCGAGGGCGATCTCCGCGATCACGCCGGGCCTGTTCGGCACCGATGCCCGCAGCTCCTGCACCGGACCCCCCACCAGACCCGCCCCGAGGAGCTCCTCGCGCTCCGCCCGTGCGCGGCGGTTCCAGTCTCCGAGCGCGTCCGCGTCGGCGTCCGCGAGCCACACGCGGACCTCCTTCAGCCGCTCGAGCAGCTCGTCGATGCCTTCCACGAGGGCGTCGCGGTTGGACAGGTAGATGTCGGTCCAGATGCGCGTGTTCGCACCGGCCACGCGGGTCGCGTCGCGGAAGCTCGGTCCCACCGCCGGAAGCTGCTGGGTGCCCTCGTGGGAGGTGAGCGCGGCGGCCTGCTCGACGAGGGCGTTGGCGAGCACGTGCGGGAGGTGGGACACGCATGCCATAAGGCGGTCGTGGGTGACCGGGTCGATCGCCGCGGGACGCGCGCCCAGCGTGCTGAGCAGCCGGTGAAGGCGCTCGTACAGCACCCCCGCGGTCGAGCCCCGGGCCGGCGTCAGGTACCAGGTGGCGCCGTCGAACAGATCCTCGCGCGCGTGCTCGACGCCAGCCGTCTCCGCCCCCGCCAGCGGGTGGCCCCCGATGAAGCGCTCGTCGGACCCGGCTGCGGCCAGCGGGCGCTTGGTGGAGCCGACGTCGCTGACGACGCACCCCGGGCCGGCGCTGTCGAGGGCCGCCGCGACGGTCTGCGCGATCACCGACAGGGGCGTGGCCACGAACACGACGTCGACGCCCGAGACCGCGTCGGCGACGTCCCGGGCGTGTGAGTCGATCGCGCCCAGCTCGAGCGCCCGCGCGCAGACCTCGCCATCGCGGTCGTAGCCGCTGACGTGCGCGCCCGCGCGCCTTCGGGCTGCCAGCCCGATCGAACCGCCGATCAGCCCGACCCCGAGGACGGCGACCTTCAACGGCGCTGTCTCGGGGCTCGGGCCATCAGACCGTGCTGAGCTCCTTGCCCGCCAGCGCCGCCGCCTGCTCGACCGCGCGCGCGAAGTCCTCGAACTCGTCCGCCACGAGCTGCTGGGGCCCGTCGCAGATGGCCTCGTCGGGGTTGGGGTGGACCTCGACGATGATCCCGTCGGCGCCCGCGGCGGCGGCTGCGAGCGACAGCGGCCTGACCAGGTCGCGGCGTCCCGCCGCGTGGCTCGGGTCGACGATCACCGGCAGGTGGGAGAGCTCCTTCAGCACCGGGACCGCCATCAGGTCCAGCGTGAAGCGGTAGGCGGTCTCGAACGTGCGGATGCCGCGCTCGCACAGCATCACGTTGGGGTTGCCTTCCTTGAGGATGTACTCGGCCGCCATCAGCAGCTCGTCCAGCGTCGAGGACAGGCCACGCTTGAGCAGGGCCGGGCACCCGGAGCGACCGACCTCTGCCAGCAGCGGGTAGTTCTGCATGTTGCGGGCACCGATCTGGACCACGTCGGCGACCTCCAGCACGGCGTCGAGGTCGCGCATGTCCATCAGCTCGGTGACGATCGGCAGGCCGGTCTCGACCTTGGCCTCGGCGAGCAGCCGCAGGCCCTCCTGGCCGAGGCCCTGGAAGGCGTACGGGGACGTCCTCGGCTTGTACGCCCCGCCGCGCAGGAGCGTGGCGCCGGCGTCGCGGACGATGTTGGCCGTCTGCATCGTCTGCTCGCGCGACTCGACGGTGCATGGACCGGCGATCAGCGCGAAGTTGTCCCCGCCGATCTTGCGGCCCTCGATCTCGAGCACCGTGCGCTCGCCGTGCTTGATCTGGGCCGAGGCGAGCTTGTAGGGCTTGAGGATCGGCACCACGCGGTCGACCCCGGGCTGTCCCTCCAGCCCGAGGCCGGCGACGTTGGCGTCCTGCTCGACGTCGCCGATCGCGCCGATCACGGTCACGCGCGCGCCCTGGCTCTGATGGGCGCGTGCGCCGACTCGCTCGATCTTCGAGACGACGGCTGCGACCTCCTCGTCGGTCGCGCCCTCCTTCATCACGATCATCATTGACTCATCCTTTCAACTGGCGTCTGGCTTAGCTGTTCTCAGCGGCGGCCGGCGGGTGGGCCGGCTGCTCGTGAGGGAGGCGCCCACGGCACCCCGGAGGTGGCGCTCGGTCCCATCGGGGACCCGGTGCGGCCCTGCAACCCGCTCACGCACGGGTTCACGGCCGGAGCGCCTAGCTAAATCGCCAGGCGTAGAAGGGCGACCAGACGGCGCTCGTCGCTGAGGTGCGCTGATATTCGCGTGCCGTCCGGTGCATGGTGATCCACCGACGTTTGTAGCAGACAATCGCGCGGCGGTCCAGGGTGCACGCCCGCAACCGGCGGCTCGGCAGCCCGGCGGCGTCCACTCCGCGTCCGGACGGGTCCGCTGCCCACCGCCCGAGCCGGGCCCGACCCGCGCCCGGCCGACGGCTAGGAGCGGGCGGCGGCGCCGGCCAGCACCTGCTGGAGCGCCTCCAGGAAGCGGGCGTTCTCCTCGGGCAGCCCGTAGGTGACACGCAGAGCCGGCCGATCGGACCCCAGCGCAGCGCCGGCTCGCACCAGCACGCCCCGCTCGCGCAGGCCGTTCACCACCTCGGCCTCGTCCACCTCCTCGCCGAGATGCACCCAGCAGAAGTTCGCCTGCGAGGACGCCTGCTCGATCCCGAGCTCGGCCAGGCCTTCATCCATCGCAAGGCGCTCGGCGATGGTCTTGGTGACGCGGTCGGTGACGGCGTCCTGGTGGGCGAGCGCCTCCACGGCAGCCGCCTGTGCGGCCGCGTTGACGCCGAACGGCTGGCGCACCTGGTTTAGCGCGCGGGGGAGTTCCTCCGAGCCGCACAGCGCGAAGCCGACCCGCAAGCCGGCGAGGCCGTGGACCTTCGAGAACGTCCGCAGCAGCACCAGGTTGGGGTGACGGGCGAGCAGATCGATCGAGGCGTCGGGGTCGTCGAGCAGGTTGAACTCGCAGTAGGCCTCGTCGACGATCACGCACACGTGGGGCGGGACCTCGTCCACGAACGACGCGATCTCGGCCAGCGGCAGGGCCGTGCTGGTCGGGTTGTTGGGGTTGCACACGATCGCCAGGCGGGTGGCGACGGTGATCTCGCCGAGCATCCCGGGCAGGTCGTGGCGGTCCTCGGCGTCGAGCCCCACGGTGATCGCCCGGGCGCCGGAGGAGGCGGCGAGCTGCGGGTAAACGGAGAACGACGGCCACGCGTACACGATCTCCGCGCCGGGCTCGAGCAGCGCCTCGGCGGCCGCGAGCAGGATGTCGCAGGAGCCGTTGCCGACCGCGATCCGTTCCACGGGCACGTCGTAGCGGTCGGCGAGCGCCCGCCGCAGCCGAGCCGAGGACGGATCCGGGTAGCGGTTCAGGCGGGCCAGCTCGTGGTCGATCGCCTCCCGCACCGAGCGCAGCGGCGGGTACGGGGACTCGTTGCTGGCGAGCAGCACGAGTGGCTCGTCGGTCGCGTAGCCGCCTGCCACCGGGTACACCGGGATACGCCTGATGCGGTCCGCGAACTCGATCGCCATGCGCCTATTGTGCCGCGATCGCGCGGACGGGCGTCCTCGCCCCGCCTACTGGGCGGCCGCCAGGTCGGCGCGCAACGACTGCGCCTCGCCCATGTACACGTGTGCGGGCTCGTGGTCGTCGGGACCGTAGTAGTGGATCATCACCCTGATCACACGCGGCAGCGACCCGGGGACGGGGATCTCGCGGGCACAGAGCAGCGGCACCCGCTCGAAGCCGACGGCGCGGGCGGCGACGGCCGGGAACTCGGCGTCGAGGTCCTCGGTGACCGTGAAGATGCAGCTCACCACGTCCTCGGGGGACAGGGCGTTGCGCGCCATGATCGCGCGCATCAGCTCGGTGGTGCGCTCGAGGATCTCGGGGCCGTCGTTGCGTTCGACGCTGATGGCCCCGCGCAGGGCGAACAGTCGCATTCCGGCGATTGTGTCAGAGGGCGCGCAGGCTCCCGAGCTCTGCCGGGGTCAGGCGGCGGTGCTCGCCGGGCGCGAGCCCCTGCAGGCGCAAGGGCCCGAAGCGGGTGCGCACGAGGTCCCTCACCGGGTGCCCCACGTGCTCGCACATGCGCCGCACCTGGCGGTTGCGGCCTTCCCGGATCGTGATCTCGAGCTCCTGCGGTCCCAACCGGCGCACGCGGGCCGGCGAGGTGGGCCCGTCCTCGAGCTCCACCCCCTCGCGCAGCGCCTGCAGCGCGGCCGCTCCGACGGGGCCACCCCCCACGCGCGCACGGTAGGTCTTGGGGACCTCGAAGCGGGGATGGGTGAGGCGGTTCGCGAGCTCGCCGTCGTTGGTGAGCAGGATCAGCCCGCTGGTCTGCCCATCCAGGCGCCCGACGGGATACAGGCGTGCACCGTCATGCCCGAGAAGCTCGACGACGGTCGGCCGGCCGCGCTCGTCGCTGGCGGTGGAGAGCACCCCCAGGGGCTTGTTGAGCATGTACGCGACCCGTGTCTCGGGGCCGTCGAGCGGGCGTCCGTCGACGCACACGAGGCTCGAATCAGACACCTCGCGCGCCGGGTCGGTCACGGTCGTGCCCTCAACCGTCACGCGCCCGGCGGCGACGATCTCCTCGGACGCGCGCCGCGAGGCCACGCCGGCGTGGGCGAGGTACTTCGCTAGGCGCATCCCCGCGGTCCGCGATCGCGATCCATCGGCTGCCACCATAGGAGCCCGGGCGCCATCAGCCCGCCGCCGACCATGGACCTCGAGCTGCTCGACAGGACGCTCGCCGCAGAGGGCGAGCGAGGCTTCCGCTCCCGCCAGGTGTGGGGGTGGGTCGCGCGCGGGGCCGGCGGCTACGGGGAGATGACCGACCTGCCGGCGCAGCTGCGCGAGCGCCTGGCGGGCGAGGTGCCGTTCTCGAGCCTGCAACTGCGCGACGAGGCCCGCGCCGGCGACGGCACGATCAAGGCCCTGTTCGCCACCCACGAGGGACATCCGCTGGAGGCTGTGCTGATGCGCTTCCGCGACGGGCGGCGCTCGGTGTGCCTGTCCTCGCAGTCGGGGTGCCCGCTGACATGCACGTTCTGCGCCACCGGCTCGATGCGCTTCGCCCGCAACCTGTCGGCCTCGGAGATCCTCGACCAGGCCCTGCACTTCCGCCGCCTCGGCCCGATCGACCACTGCGTGTTCATGGGCATGGGCGAGCCCATGCTCAACCTCGACGCGGTGCTGGAGGCGTGCAGGCGGCTGCCGGACCTCGGCGTCACCCACCGGCGCACGACGATCTCGACCGTCGGCTGGGTGCCGGGGATCCGCCGGCTCGCCGAGTGCGAGATGCCCGTGCGCCTGGCGCTGTCGCTGCACGCCCCCGAAGAAGCGCTGCGCTCACAGCTGATGCCCGTCAACGAGCGCTACCCGCTGGCGGAGGCGCTCGGCGCCTGCCGCGAGTTCTATGCCCGCCGGCGGCGCCGCGTGTTCGTCGAGTACGTGATGCTGGCGGGGGTCAACGACCGCTACGAGCAGGCGCTCGCGCTGGCCCGCGCGCTGCGCACGCCCGCCGAGCGGACGTGCCCCTTCAAGGTCAACCTGATCCCCTACAACCCGACCGGGTCGCCCTACGAGGGCTCCGGGCGCGGCGCGATCGCGGCCTTCCGCGAGGCGCTCGACAGCGCCGGCATCCCGGTCACGGTGCGCCTCACCCGGGGTCGCGAGATCGCGGCCGCCTGCGGCCAACTGGCCGCCGAGCGCGGCGAGTCAGGCGCCGCCGCCGCCGGCGCGGGCCTCGCCCGCGCGTAGCAGCCGCTCGCGCAGCTCGGCCTGCTCCTCCGGGGTGGGGTCCCAGCGGGCGACGTCGGGCAGCTCCTCGAGGCTGCGCAGGCCGAACAGCTTCAGGAACTGCACCGTGGTGCGGTACAGCACCGCCCCGAACTGGGAGCTGCCGGCCTCCTCGATCAGACCCCGGTCCAGCAGCGAGGCCGTGGCGGAGTCGGCGCTGACACCGCGGATGCGGGCGATCTCCGGCCTCGAGACCGGCTGCAGGTAGGCGACGATCGCGAGCGTCTCGGCCTGGGCGGGGCTCAGCGTGGCCACACGCGGGCGGCTGAACAGGCGCCGCGCGGCGTCCTCGGTGGCGGGGTCGCTGGCGAACGTCCAGCCGCCCCCCAGCTCGCGCAGGCGCAGCCCCCGCAGACCTGGGGCGTACTGCTGGCCGAGCTCCGCCAGCGCGTCCTGCACCGCCGACGGCTCGGCGCCGGTGGCCTCGGCCAGCTCGCGTGCGGTGAGCGGATCCGAGGACAGGAACAGCAGCGCCTCGATCGTGCGCGCGAGCGCCGGTGACACCCGGCCCTGGCCCCCCGGAAGGGCTCGCAGCGGGCTCTCGCCGTGGTCCTCGGGCCCGGGGGCCCCTGGGTGGGCGCTCACGCGGGCACCTCCTCCCCGGCCACCTCGACGGTCCCGTCCCCGGCCGCCTCGATGGTTCCGCTTCCGGACCCGGCACCGGCCCCTGACCCGGTCCCGTCGGCGTCCCGTCCGGGCGTCGCCGGCGGGGTTCCGCCGCGCGTGACCCGGGCGACCCGCAACTCGGGCTCGCGGAGAACCGTCGCCGACACCTCGATCTCCCCGAAGCACTCGCTCTGCTGCCAGGACGCCTCGCCGCGTTTGTAGAGCTCGAGCAACGCGAACAGGGTCACGGCCACGGTCATGCGGTCGGCGCCGCGGACCGCGTCCTCGAAGCTGAAGCGCCCGCGACGCAGCAGCTCACGCAGGTGCGTGAGGCGCTCGCCGATGCTCACCCGCGGCACGGCGATGTGGCGCACGTCGATCGCCGCGGGCATCGCCAGCAGGCGCCCGATCGCGGCGCCGAGGACGTCCGGGTCCTGCGAGCCGTCCGGCGCCGGGAGCAGCGTGCTGCGCAGCTGGGCCGGCAGCGGGGCGGCGCGGAAGCGGACCCCGTGCTCGGCGGCCAGCAGCCCCGACAGGTGCTCTCCGGCGGCGCGGTAGCGGCGCGCCTCGAGCATCCGCGCGAGCAGCTCCTCGGCGGCTTCGCCCGGCTCGATGTCCAGCAGCTGCTCGTCCTCGCCGGTGAGCATCAGGCGCGACTTGAGCTCCAGCAGGGCGGCAATCAGCACGATGAATTCGGTGGCGCTCTCGAGGTCGAGCTCGCCGCAGCGCTCGAGGTGGTCGAGGTAGGCGAGCACGACGTCCGCCAGCTCGAGCTCCAGCAGGTCCACCTCTTCGCGCAGGATCAGCGTCAGCAGCAGGTCGAACGGCCCGCTGAAGATCTCGAGGTCGAGGTCCAGCGTCCCGACTGCGACAGGAGAGCCCACGCTCATCGGCCCACCGTACCGGGCGCCGGCGACGCCCCTGCACCGGCGGCCCCGGCGGGCGCGCCCACGCCCATCAGCTCGCGCACGTCGGCGAGGGTCCCGCGCGCGATCGCGTGCGCCTGCGCGGCCCCGTCGGCGAGGATCGCCTCGAGCCGCCCCTCGTCGGCGCGCAGCTCGCCGTAGCGCTCGCGGATCGGCGCCAGGTACTCCACCACCGCCTCGGCGACGGCCGTCTTGAATTCCCCGTAGCGGGCCTCGGCGAACTCGGCTTCGACCGCTCCCGGGTCCTGGCCACGCACCGCAGCGAGGATTTCGATCAGGTTCGACACGCCCGGCTTGTCGGGGCTGCGGACGATCTCGCTGCCGGAGTCGGTGACGGCGCTGCGCAGCTTCTTGAGGATCGCGTCGGGCTCGTCGAGCACGTACACGATGCCCTGCCCGCTCGACAGCGTGGTGGACATCTTGCGCGTCGGCTCCTGCAGGTCCATGATCCGCGCGCCGACCTCGGGGATGCGGTGCTCGGGCACCTTCAGGACTTCCTCGCCGCCGGCGAAGCGGGCGTTGAAGCGCCGGGCGAGGTCCCGCATCAGCTCGAGGTGCTCGCGCTGGTCCTCCCCGACCGGGACCTCGTCGGCGCGGTAGGCGAGCACGTCGGCGGCCTGCAGCACCGGGTACAGCAGCAGCCCGGCCGACACGAGCTCGCGCTGGGCCGGGCTCTTTTCGCGGAACTGGTGCATCCGCTGCAGGCGCCCGAGTTCGGCCAGCGCACACAGCAGCCATGTCAGTTCGGTGTGCTCGGGCACGTCGCTCTGGCGGAACAGGATGCAGCGGGCCGGGTCCAGCCCGGCGGCCAGCAGGATCGCGGCCGTGTCGTGCGTGCGCTCGCGCAGCTCGAGCGGGTCGTAGGAGACGGTGATGGCGTGCAGGTCGACGATGCAGAAGATCCCCTCGCCGCTGTCCTGGGCGGTGACGTACTGGGAGATCGCGCCGATCTGGTTGCCGAGGTGCTTGCGCCCCGTCGGCTGGATCCCGGAGAAGCTGCGCACGTGCCGCGGACCGCTTCCGGGCTACAGGGCCTCGCGCACGACCGGGCGCTTGGCGGCGCTCGCCTCGTCGAGGCGTCGCACCGGCGTGGTGTAGGGCGCCCCGGCGGCGACCTCGGGGTCCTCGCGTGCCTCGGCCACGATCGTCGCGACCGCCGCCGCGAACGCGTCGAGGGTCTCCTTCGTCTCGGTCTCGGTCGGCTCGACCATCAGGGCCTCCTCCACGAGCAGCGGAAAGTACACCGTCGGCGGGTGGAAGCCGAAGTCCAGCAGGCGCTTGGCGAGGTCGAGCGTCTTGATCTGCAGGCGCCGCTTCATGGGGCCTCCGGACAGCACGAACTCGTGCATGCAGAGCTCGCCGAAGGCCAGCGGCAGGTACTCGGCGAGGCCGTGCTCCTGCATCCGCGCGAGCAGGTAGTTGGCGTTCAGCACGGCCGTCTCGGAGGCGTCCCTGAGTCCGTCGGCGCCGAGCGAGCAGATGTAGGCGTAGGCGCGCACGAAGGTCCCGTAGTTGCCGTGGAAGGCACGCAGGCGGCCGATCGACTTGGGGCGGTCGGAGTCGAGCGCGAAGGACCCGTCCGCCGCGCGCGACACGACGGGCACGGGCAGGAACGGCGAGATCCGCTCCGACACGGCGATCGGGCCGGAGCCGGGGCCGCCGCCGCCGTGGGGCTGGGTGAAGGACTTGTGCAGGTTGAAGTGCACGATGTCGAAGCCCATGTCACCCGGCCGCGTGAGGCCCATGATCGCGTTCAGGTTGGCGCCGTCGTAGTACAGCGTGGCCCCGACACCGTGCACGATCTCGGCGATCTCGGCAATGTTCTGGTCGAAGATCCCGAGCGTGTTGGGGTTGGTCAGCATCAGGCACGCGATGTCGCGGTCCGCCTTGCGGCGGAGGTCCTCGAGGTCGACCCCGCCGGCCTCGTTGGTCTCGAGCTTGACGACCTCCAGGCCGGCCATCGTCACCGTCGCGGGGTTGGTCCCGTGGGCGGTGTCGGGCGTGAGCACCTTGTGGCGCTGCTCGCCGCGGTCGTCGTGGTAGGCGCGCGTCAGCAGCACCCCGGCGAGCTCCCCCTGGGACCCGGCGCAGGGCTGCAGCGAGACGTGTGGCAGGCCGGAGATCTCGGCGAGCGCTCCCTGCAGGCGCCACATCAGCTCGAGCGCGCCCTGCGCGTGCTCGGCGTCCTGGAGGGGGTGCAGGCGGGCGTGCCCGGGCAGCGCGGCAGCGCGCTCGTGTAGGCGCGGGTTGTGCTTCATCGTGCACGAGCCGAGCGGGTAGAAGCCGGAGTCGAGGTCGTAGTTGCGCTTCGAGAGCCCCACGTAGTGGCGCACGAGCTCGGGCTCGGACACCTCCGGCAGCGCCGGCGGGTCGGTGCGGCGCAGGCGGTCGGGCAGCAGCTCGCGGGGATCGACCTCGGGCACTTCGGCGGCGGGGCACACGAACGCGCGGCGGCCCGGGGCGCCCTTCTGGAAGATCGTGCGGCCGGACTCGCTGCCGGGCCGCTCGGGCGGGGCGACGCTCACGCCAGCGCCTTCTCCGCCGGCGCCCCGGCCGGGCGCTCGGCCTCGATCGCCGCCGCCAGCACCTCAGCGAAGCGGTCTATCTCGGCGCGGGTGCGCCGCTCGGTGAGCGCCACCAAGAGGCCCCCGCGATCGCGCTCACGGCCGCTGAACGCGTGCATGTCCAGGCCCGGGTTGATGCCGGCGTGCAGGCAGCGGCGCCGCACGGCGTCCACGTCGGCGTCCAGGCGCAGCGCGAACTCGCGCACCACCGGCTGCTCATGGAGCTTCTCGACGCCGTCGATCGCGGCCAGCAGCTCGCGCGCGTAGTGAGTGCGCGCCAGCAGCAGCTCGCCCAGCTCGACGATCCCCCGGCGTCCCAGCCAGCCGAGGTACACGACGCCGGCGAGCGCGTTCAGCGCCTGCGCCGTGCAGATGTTCGACGTGGCCCGCTCGCGCCGTATGTGCTGCTCGCGGGTCTGCAGCGTGAGCACGAAGCCACGGCGCCCGTCGAGGTCCGTGGTGGCGCCGGCTATGCGCCCCGGCATGCGCCGCAGGTACTCCTCGCGCGCGGCCAAGAGGCCGAACGACGGGCCCCCGAAGTCGAGCCGGTTGCCCAGCGGCTGTCCCTCCCCGACCGCCACGTCGACCCCGCACGCGCCGGGCGGAGCGAGCACGCCGAGCGTGATCGGGTCGACCTGCGCGACGACCACCGGGCCGTCCTTCCCGCCCGCCGACCCGGCGGCCTCGCTGAGCGCGGCCGCGTCCTCGACCGCGCCGAGGAAGTTCGGCTGGGCGAAGATCGCGGCGCTCGTGTCGGCGTCGATCGCGCGGGACCACGCCTGCGCGTCGGTGACGCCCTCGCGGGTGGGCACCTCGCGGACCTCCATGCCATAGCCGCGGGCGTAGGTGCGCAGCGTCTCGATCGAGTGCGGGTGCAGCGCTTCGCTGACGACGATCGCGGAGCGCCCGTTGTGGAGCTTGGCCATGTAGGCGGCCGCCGCCACCGCGGACGCGCCCTCATATACGGAGGCGTTCGACACCGGCAGCGCGGTCAGCTCGGAGATCGCGGTCTGGTACTCGAACATCACCTGCAGCCCGCCCTGGGCGACCTCCGGCTGGTAGGGCGTGTACGGCGTCAGGAACTCCGAGCGCTCGGTCAGCATGTCGACGACCGCCGGTACGTAGTGGTCGTACATCCCGGCGCCGAGGAAGCTCACCTGCTCTTCGGCGGAGCGGTTGCGCCCGGCGAGCGCGCGCAGGTGCTCGAACACCTCCTGCTCCGGCTTGCCCGGCGGCAGGTCCAGCGCCTCGCGCAGGCGCAGCTCGGACGGGATCTGGCGCTCGAACAGCTCCTCCAGGGAGCCGACCCCGATCGCGGCCAGCATCGCGTCGAGGTCCGAGGGTGTGATGGCTGTGTAGCGGCTCAAGCTCTCCCGACCAGCCTAGCCAGCCAGGGTGGCGCGGTAGGCGGCGGCATCGAGCAGCTGCCCGCGCTCGGAGGCGTCCGACATGCGCACCTTCACCAGCCAGCCCTCGCCGTAGGGGTCCTCGTTGACGAGCTCCGGGTTCTCGCTGAGACCCCCGTTGACCTCGACGATCTCGCCCGAAAGCGGCGCGATGACGTCCGAGACGGCCTTGACCGACTCGATCTCGGCGTAGGAGGAGTCCTTGGTGAGCGTCGTGCCGATCGCGGGCGGGTCGAAGAACACGACCTCGCCGAGGGCGTCCTGCGCGAACCAGGTGATGCCGAGGGTCGCGTGTCCCTGCTCGTCGTCGATCCTCGCCCAGTCGTGCTCGGGGTGGTAGAGGAGCTCCTCTGGGTAGCTGTCCTGCGCCATTGCGGTTATCAACCCTTTCTGTAGAGCGGCTTGGGCCTGACCACGGCAGCGCGCATCTTGCCACGGACGTCGATCTGCAACCGCGAGCCGTCGCCGGCGCGCGCGCGGGGGACGTAGGCCATCCCGATCGCGCCGCCCAGGCTCGGGGAGTGGGTGCCGCTGGTGACCTCTCCCCCGCCCTCCACGGGGTTGCCGGCGCGCGCGATGCCCTGGCCGTCGACCACGAACGCCACCAGCTGCTCGGCTGGAGGGTCGCGGCGGGCGCGCTCGACGGCGTCCGCCCCGATGAAGCCCGTGTGCTCCTTGCAGGCCCATCCGAGCCCGGCCTCGATCGGCTCCCGCTCCAGCGTCAGCTCGTTTCCGTACAACGGCAGGCACGCCTCGATCCGCAGCGTGTCGCGCGCGCCGAGCCCCGCCGGGACCGCGCCGCGCTCGAGCAGCCCGTCCCACAGCGCGCCGGCGTCCTGGGGCGCGCACATCAGCTCGACCCCGTCCTCGCCCGTGTAGCCGGTCCCGCACACCAGCGAGTGCACCCCGGCGAGCGTGCGCTCCCCGGCCCGCATGCGCGCCGGCAGCGGCTCGCTGCCAAGCCGCTCGACGATCCCACGGGCGGCCGGCCCCTGGACGGCCAGCATCGCGAAGCTCGCGGCCGCGTCGCTGACCCGCGCGTCGGGGTAGGCCCGGGCCTGCTCCTGGAACCACTCGAGGTCGCGCCGGTGGTTGGCGGCGTTGGTGACCGTGAGGAAGCGCTCGTGGCCGAGGCGATAGGTGATCAGGTCGTCGATCACGCCCCCGTCGTCCCGGCACAGCAGCGCGTACTGGGCGACCCCCTCCCCCGTGCGCTCGTCGAACCCGATCGCCGACACGTCGTTGGACAGCAGCCGCTGCAGCAGCTGCGCCGCCTGCGGCCCGCTGGTCTCGATCTCGCCCATGTGGGAGACGTCGAACACCCCGCACGACTCCCGCACCGCCAGGTGCTCGGCGGTCACGCCCGTGTACTGGACGGGCATCTCCCAGCCGGCAAACTCCACGAGCCTGCCCCCCGCCGCCACGTGACGGTCGTACAGCGGCGTCCGCTGCAACAGCGAGGGTGCCGTGGGCATCGGCCGCCCAGGCTAGCGGAGGGATCCGTCAGCGCAGGAAGGGCGGAACGTCGATCTCGTCGTCGGAGATCTCGAGCGTGGAGCGCTGGCGGTCGCTGATCCGCGGGCCCCTGTCGGGACGCGCGGCGCGTGCCGCACGGCGGGCGCCGACGCCGGGGCGGTGGTCGAAGCCGGTGCCGATCACGGTGACCCTCACCTCGTCGCCCATGGCCTCGTCGATGACCGCTCCGAAGATGATGTTGGCGTTCGAGTCGGCCGCGTTGTGGATGATCTCCGCGGCGTCGTTGACCTCGAACAGGCCGAGCTCGCGGCCGCCGGTGATGTTCAGCAGGATCCCGGTGGCTCCGTCGATCGACTCTTCCAGCAACGGCGAGGAGATCGCGGCACGGGCGGCGTCCGCGCAGCGGCTCTCGCCGCTGGCCGTGCCGATGCCCATCAACGCCGAGCCGGCGTCCTGCATGATCGTGCGGACATCGGCGAAGTCGAGGTTGATCAGGCCGGGGATCGTGATCAGGTCGGTGATGCCCTGGATCCCCTGGCGCAGGACGTTGTCGGCCTCGCGGAACGCATCGAGCATCGAGGTGCGACGCTCGACGACCGCCAGCAGCTTCTCGTTGGGGATCACGATCAGCGTGTCCACGACCTCGCGCAGCCGTTCGATGCCCTCGGTCGCCTGGCGCCCGCGCTGGGTGCCCTCGAAGTCGAACGGCCTGGTGACCACGCCGACCGTGAGGGCTCCGATCTCGTTCTTGGCGATCTCGGCGATCACGGGCGCCGCGCCGGTGCCGGTGCCGCCGCCCTCGCCGGCGGTGACGAACACCATGTCGGCGCCCTTGAGGGCCTCCTTGATCTCATCGCGCGACTCGGATGCGGCGGCGAGGCCGACGTCGGGGTCGGCGCCCGCGCCGAGCCCCTTGGTGGAGTCGTGCCCGATGTTGAGCTTGACGTCGGCGTCGCTCATCGCGAGCGCTTGGGCGTCGGTGTTGGCGGAGATGAACTCGACCCCACGCAGGCCGGCGTCGACCATGCGGCTGACGGCGTTGGTGCCCCCGCCGCCGACGCCGACGACCTTGATCACTGCGAGGTAGCTGGACCCGCTCTCCATTTGTAAGCCGTTCCTAGGAAGCCTTCAGGGGAAATAGAGGGTTTGGCACGATAGCGGACGCGAGCGGCCCCGCGTTTCCACGTTATGCAGGGAACTTCGCCCTGTCAACGAATCCCCAAAGCTTCGCAACGTGCGTTGCATCTCCGCACACTCGACCAGGAGTTGAGGGTTTGCCCCCTGCAGACCCTCGATCTGTGGTTGAGACTGACGCCCGAGACTGATGTGGGGGCGCGGAGCCGGGCCGGCGCCGGCGCGACCTCCCGGCGGGTCGCGGCGCGACCTCCCGGCGGGTCGCGGCGCGTCAGCCTCTGGGCGCGGCGCGTCAGCCTCCGGGCGCCGCGGTAGCCCCGCCCGACGGGGAGGCTTCGGTCGTGGCGGAGGGGGCGGCGGCTTCTTCGCCGCCGGCTTCACTGCCGCCCGCGGGTGCGGCCGAGCTCGCTTCCTGTCCGCCGGCCGCGCTCTGCGGTTCGCTCGGCGTCGACGTGGGAGAGGCGCCACCGGCGGGTTCGTTCGCGCCCACGGGAGCCCCGGAGGCGGTGGACGGGGAGCTCTGGCGCAGGCCTTCGGCGAGCGCCGCGACCGATGCTTCGGTGGCGGGGTCGGAGCTGGATACGCCTTCTTCGCCGGCGGCGGAGCTGACCGGGGGCGGGACGCCTTCGGGGAAGCCACCGGCCGCGGGACGTTCGGGGGTGCGCACGTCCACGTAGGCCGCGCCGGCGGAGCCTTCGTCCAGCAGCACGCGCTCGAGCGCCCGCCACTTCGCACGGGCGCGTGCGGCGTCGCCGAAGTACACGAGCAGGCCGTTGCGCATCGACACCGTCAGCCCGTGCGCGCCCGTGTACACACTCGACACCCGCGCCGCGAGCGCCCTCGGTGCGGCGCCCAGCACGGCGAGCTCTGCCAGCACGCCCCCTTCGTGGACGCTCTGGCCGGCGAGCGGCTGCCAGTGGGCGCTCACGCTGGGCAGCGCCGCCGACACGACCGCCGGACCCAGCACGAACCCGTCGGCGGTGACGGCCGTGCGAACGCTTCCGACGACCAGCGCGGCGACGGGCGACTGCTCGGTGACCGAGATCGTCAGCCCGTGGGGAAAGTGGGGGCTCGCGTGCAGCCCTCGCACGACGGCGAACTGGGCGACCGCCGCGCGCAGCGCCGAGGTGTTCACGTCGAGCGTGCTCATCCCGCGGCCGGCCGAGCGGAGCGCGGCTTCGATGGCGTGCGCCTGGGGGCCGCTCACCCCCTCGACGTTCACCGTGCGCACGGCCACGAACCCCGAGTTGCGAAACCACAGCCAGCCGCCGCCCAGCAGGGGCACGGCCACGACCACGCACACCAGCGAGACCCGTATCCAGCGGCGCACGAGCAGGCTGCTCGCGGGGGCGCGCAGGCGCAGCAGCGCGGCCGGCGCGCGGCGGCCACGCCACGGCAGGGCGATCGGCGGGCGCACGTGCAGGGAACGGTCCATATGCAGGGTCTTTCGACCCCGCCGGCGCATCCCCTACCGCTACGCCCCCCGCTCCCTCCAGGGGAAGCGCACGGGCCCGAGGGTGTGCACCTCGGGCTCCAGCTCCACGCCGAAGCGCTCGGCCACGCGCCGGCGACCCTCGGCCATCAGCGCCACGACCTCGTCGGTGCGCGCCGAGCCGGTGTTCTCGATGAAGTTCGCATGCTTGGGCGCGAAGCGGGCGCCTCCGAGCGACAGCCCCGCGCAGCCCGCCTGCTCGAGCAGCATCCCGGCCGTGCGCTCGGCCGCGAGCGGGTCCTGCGGGTTCTTGAAGGTGGACCCGAATGTCCTGATCCCCTGCGGCTGGGCCTCGTGGCGGCGGCGGCGCATGTCCTGCAGCGTGGCCTTCACGTCTTCGACCGCGGCAGGCTGCAGCAGCAGCGACGCTCCGGCCACGACCTCTCCCTCGCGGAGCGCCGAGCTGCGATAGCCGAAGCCGAGCTGCTCCGGAACGCGACGCTCGAAGCCGTCCGGACCCGCGAGCTCGACCCACTCGAGCACGCGCGCCAGCTCGCCGCCGTACGCGTTGGCGTTCATGCGCACCGCGCCGCCCACGGTGCCGGGGATGTTGACGCCGAACTCGATGCCCGAGAGGCCCTCGCGGGCGGAGCGGGCCGCCACCGCCGGCAGGCGGGCGCCACCTCCGCACAGCAATCGCGGGGACTCGATCGTGATCGCCGCGAGCCCGCGGTCGAGCTTGATCACGAGGCCCTCCACGCCCTCGTCGGCCACGAGCAGGTTCGAGCCCGACCCCAGCACCGACACCGGCTCCCCCTCGCGCGCGGCCCAGGCCAGCAGCGCGGGCAGGTCCCGGCGGCTGCCGACGCGGGCGAACCAGCGCGCCGGGCCGCCGGTGCCGATCGTGGTCATCGGCGCGAGCGGCTCCTCGGGCCGCAGCAGCTCGGACGCGTCGCCGCTCACCGCCGCACCAGCCCGGCGGCGAGCTGGTCGGCGTCGCCGGCGCCCATCACGACGCACACGTCCCCCTCCCTGAGAAGGTCCCGCAGCACGCGCTCCGCCGTGTCGACGTCCGCGAGCCAGTAGACGGGCCTGCCGCCGGCGGCGTCGGCGGCCGCCTCGGCGACCAGCAGCCCGCTCACCCCCGGGAAGTCCTCGGCCCGCTCGCGGGCCGGGTACACGTCGAGCACCGCGACCACGTCGGCCGCCGACAGGGCGCGGCCGAGCTCCCCGGCGAGGGCTCGCGTGCGCGAGTACAGGTGGGGCTGGAAGACCGCGACCAGGCGCCGGTGCTCGAGCGTCGCGGCGCCCTGCAGGGTGGCGGCGATCTCGCTCGGGTGGTGGGCGTAGTCGTCGTACACGAGCGCCCCCCGCAGGCTCTCGCCGACCCGCTGGAAGCGGCGCGCGGCGCCCGGGAAGGCGGCAAGGGCGGCGATCGCGGCGTCCTCGTCGGCGCCCGCGAGACGAGCCAGCTCGAGTGCGCCCGCCGCGTTCAGCGCGTTGTGGGCCCCCGGGACCGAGAGGCGCACCTCGCGGCCGTGCCACTCGAAGCGCGATCCCCCCGGCTCGAGCGCCGGGTGGGGCACGTCGTAGGCGACGACCGGGCCCTCGCGCAGCTCGAGCAGCTCCGGCCGGTTCCAGATCACGGCTGTCGCTGCGCACGCCAGGAAGGCGCGGAACAGCTCGCGCAGCTCGCTCAGCGAGTTGAAGCTGGAGTGGTGGTCCAGCTCGACGTTGGTCAGCAGCGCGAGCTCCACCTCGAGCTCGAGCAGCGAACGGTCGGACTCGTCGGCCTCGATCACCAGCCACTCGCCCTCGCTCCAGTGCCCGTTGGCGAGCCCGTCCCCGATCGTGGCGCCGATCAGCCACCCCGGCTGCAGCCCCGCCCCGCGCAGCGCGTGGACGACCATCGCCGCGGTCGTGGTCTTGCCGTGCGTCCCGGCCACCGCGATCGTGCGCCGCATCGCCGACAGCTCTCCCAGCAGGCGCGCACGGGGCCACTCGGGTACGCCGCGCTCGCGGGCGGCCACGCGCTCGGGGTTCCCGGCGGGCACCGCGCTGGAGTGGTACAGCTCGACCCGATCCCCGCGTGGGAGGTTCGCGGCCGTGTGGCCGACGCTCGCGTCGAGCACGCCGTCGGACCGCAGCGCCTGCAGGTATGGGCCATCGTGGGCGTCGGAGCCCGTTACGGTCGCACCGAGCGCGTGTGCAGCCCGCGCGTAGGCGCTCATCCCGGCGCCGCCCACGCCGACGAGGTGGATGCTGCGCCCGCGCCACGGCTCGGCGGGCGTGCTCATCGACCGGCCGCCGCGAGCAGCTCTCCCGCGACGCTCGCGGCGGCGTCGGGCCGCGCCAGCGAGCGCGCCGCGCGCGCCATCTCGGCCAGCCGGGGGCGGTCGCCGAGCAGCTGTTCCACCTCTCGGGACAGGAGCGGTGCGTCGAGCTGGGCGTCGGCCACCGTGACGGCCGCCCCCGCCTCGGCCATCCAGCGCGCATTGGTGCTCTGGTGGTCGGCCGACGCGTGGGGGTAGGGAACGAGGATCGCGGGCAGGCCGTGGGCGGCGAGCTCGAACACGGAGCCGCCGGCGCGGGCCACGGCGAGGTCGGCCGCGTCGAGCGCCTCCCCGAACTGCTCGACGTCCAGGTACTCGAACAGGTGGTAGCCGGGCGCCGTCTCGAGGGCGGCCAGCTCGGCGTAGTCGCGCCGGCCGCTGATGTGGATCACCTCGAAGGGGGCCCGGGCGAACGCCTCCGCGGCCGCGAGGTTGATCGAGCGCGCCCCGAGCGAGCCGCCGAACACGAGCACGCAGGGGGCATCGGCGGGGACCCCGAACCGACGCCGCGCGGCCTCGCGACCGGCGTCCGCCGCCGGCACAGGGCGGCCGGTGACGCGATAGCGCGGGCCGTCCCGCCCGGCGATGGGGAAGGCCAGGCACACGCGGCGGGCGAAGGGGGCGAGCACGCGGTTGCTGAGGCCGAGGTGGCTGTCCGCCTCGCTCAGCACGAGCGGCACCCGCAGCGACAGCGCCGCCAGCCCGACGGGCGCCGACACGTAGCCGCCGCCGCCCAGCACGGCGTCGGCCCGCAGCGAGCGCAGCAGCGAACGCGAGCGTGGCAGCGCCAGGGCCGCGCGCGCGAGCGCCCGCAGCGCCTTCAGGGGGTGCGACCGGCTGAGTCCTTCGACGGAGATCCGGTGCAGCTCGAAGCCGGCCGCCGGCACCAGCGTGGCCTCGGCGCGTTCGCCCCCGATGAAGGTGACCTCGGCGCCGTCAGCCCGCAGCGCGTCGGCCACCGCGAGCGCCGGCACGACGTGACCCGCCGTCCCGCCGGCGGCGATCACGATCCTCTTCGCCGGGCTCACCGCTCCACCGCTCCGCCCCGCGGCCGGACCCGGACACACCCGCGACGGCCGTCCGTCGCGGTGGCCGCAGCGCGCGCACGTGGCCGCTGGCACCGCCGGCCACGTTCAGCAGCAGCCCCATCGCGGCGAGCATCACGATCAGGCTCGTGGACCCGTAGGAGACGAACGGGAGCGGCACCCCTGTCAGCGGCGCGAGGCCGAGCACCGCAAACGTGTTCAGCACCGCCTGCGAGACGATCAGCGAGGTCACGCCGACCGCGATCAGGGCGCTGTAGAGGCTGCGGGCGCCCTTCGCGGCGCGCAGCCCGGCCCAGGCGATGAGGCCGTACAGGAACATCAGCGCGAGCACCCCGACGGCTCCCAGCTCCTCCCCGATCACCGCCAGGATGAAGTCCGTCGGCGCCTCCGGGAGGTAGAACATCTTCTGCACGGACTGCCCCGGGCCCACGCCGAGCAGCCCCCCGGAGCCGATCGCGATCTGGCCCTGCACCGCCTGGAAGCCGCTCGAGGACGCGTGCGCCCACGGGTCCAGGAACGAGGTCAGCCGCGCCCGCGCGTAGGGGCGCACGAGCGCGTACACGACCACGAGCGCGCACACGCACGCGCCGATCTTCCCCAGGGTGGCGAGCGGGATCCCGCACGCGATCAGCATCATCGCGACCGTGAACGCGATCACCATGGCGGTGCCGAGATCCGGCTGGGTGAACACCAGCAGGCACGCGCACGCCACCACCGTCAGCAGCGGGCGCATCAGCTCCCGCAGGTCGTGCACGCAGCCGGGGCGCTTGGCCAGCAGCGTGGCCGAGTACAGCACGAGCGCGATCTTCAGCAGCTCGGAGGGCTGGAACTGCAGCTGGCCGGGCCCGATCCAGCGCCGCGCGCCGTTGACGCTGACGCCCACGTGCGGGATGTGCACCGCCGCCACGAGCACGAACGAGACCGCCAGCAGGGGTGCCGTGATGGCGTGGACTTTCGCGACCCCGTCGCGCGCCAGCACGTGCATCAGGACCAGCCCCACCCCGCCGAACACGAAGAACTTCAGCAGGTAGGTGCTCCCGTATCCGCCGCCGTGCAGGAGCGTCCGCGCCGAGGCGGCGCTGTAGACCATCACGGCGCCGAACGCCAGCAGGCACATGGTCGCGGTCAACAGCATGCGCTGCTCGAGCGTGCTGTCCCGCGCCGCAGCGCGGCGCCGCCGACGGCGCCGACGGCGCGCGGGGGCGACGGGTCCGGCTGCTGCGGCCCTTGGCATCGAGACGGTCCTTCGACGCGTCCACCCGGAAGCCTCCCGGCGACCCTATACGCCGCGGCTCTGGCGGTAGATCGTGAACCCGATCGCGGCAAAGATCGAGGCCACGATCCAGAAGCGAAGGATGATCTTCGTCTCCGACCAGGCCTTCAGCTCGAAGTGGTGGTGGATGGGCGCCATCAGGAACACGCGCCGGCGGGTGGTCTGGAACGACAGCACCTGGATCACGACCGACAGCGCCTCGATCACGAAGATGCCGCCGATCAGGATCAGCAGGACCTCGGTCTTGGTCATCACCGCCAGCCCCGCGATCGCACCGCCGAGCCCCAGCGAGCCGGTGTCGCCCATGAAGATCGTCGCCGGGAACGCGTTGAACCACAGGAACCCGATGCACCCGCCCACCAGACAGCCCGCGAGCATCGCCATGTCGAAGTCGCCGGCCAGGAACGTTATGCCGATGTAGGCGAGCAGCACGATCGCAGCGCAGCCGGCGGCGAGCCCGTCGAGCCCGTCGGTGAGGTTGACGGCGCTGGTGGTGCCCGCGACGACGAGGTAGATCAGCAGCGGGTACAGCGGGCCGAGGTCGACGTGGTAGTCCACGACCCGCAGCATCAGCGTCGGCGCCAGCCCCGCCTCGTGCTGGGCGATGAACCACAGCCCCAACGAGATCGCGATCGTGACGAGCAGCTTGGTGCGGGCACGCAGGCCCAGCGAGCGGCGCTTGACGAGCTTCGTGTAGTCGTCGGCGAACCCCAGCATCGCGCAGGCGATGGCCGCACCGAACACGCCCATCGAGCGCCATTCGTAGTCGGTCAGAATCAGGAACGAGACGGACACCGCCAGGAACAGGATCAGGCCGCCCATCGTGGGTGTGCCCGCCTTCACGTGGTGGCCCTGCGGACCGTCCTCGCGGATCTGCTGTCCGAACTCGCGCTGGCGCAGGAACTCGATGAACTTGGGGCTCAGGAAGATGCAGATCAGCAGGGCGGCCATGCCGCCGAAGAGGATGCGTCCCATTCAGCGCGGCCCCGAAGCGGCGCCGTGCGCGTGGAGGGTCGCCTCCGGTGGGCGACCCGTGCCCGGGCGACCCACGTGCGCGCCGGCGTCGCGAACGGCGGCGCACACGACCTCGAGGCCGACGCCGCGCGAGCCCTTCACGAGCACCGTGTCGCCGGGCGCCAGCAGCTCGGGCACGAGCCGTGCCGCCGCGGCGGCATCCGGAATGGTGAGCGCCTCGCCCGCGAAGCCCGCCGCGATCTCGCCCCCCAGCTCGCCCACGGCGACGAGCAGCTCGACGCCGGCCTCGCGCGCCCGCACCCCCGCCTCGCGGTGCAGCCCCGGCGCCTGCGGCCCCAGCTCGAGCATGTCGCCGAGCACCGCCACGCGCCGGCCCGGGGCGCTCGCCGCGAGGTCCTCGAGCGCCGCGGCCATCGACATCGGGTTGGCGTTGTAGCAGTCCTCGATCAGCACCCCGCCGCCCGCCAGCGGGTGGCGCTGGCCGCGCATCTCGGAGAACTCGACCTGGACCTCGCCGGCGGGCGTGTACCCGAGCGCCCGCGCCGCCGCGACGGCGGCGAGCAGGTTGCGCAGGTTGTGCGCCTGGCCGAACGACGGGCGCAGCTCGATCGTGCGTCCGCGGTCGCCGAGCAGGACCGACCCGTCCGCCCGCTGCTCGAGCAGGCTGACGTCCGCGCCCGCGCCCCCGAAGGTGACGGTCTCGAGGTCCTCGCGCAGGTACGGCTCGAGCAGGGGCTCCGCGTACGGCAGCACGGCGGTCGCCCCGGGTTCCAGCCCCGCGACCAGCTCGGCCTTGGCGGCGGCGATCGCCTCGAGCGAGCCGAGCAGCTCGAGGTGGGCGGCGCCCACGTTCACGATCACGCCCACGTCGGGCCGTGCGATCTCGGTCAGCTGCGCGATCTGGCCCGTCCCGCGCATCGCCATCTCCAGCACCAGCACCTCCGCGTCCTCGGCGGTCGCGAGGATCGCCAGCGGCAGGCCGATCTCGGTGTTGTGGTTGGCAGGGCTGGCGGCTGTCCGCGCGTCGGCCGAGAGCAGCGCGGCGAGGATGTCCTTGGTCGAGGTCTTGCCGGTCGAGCCGGTGATCGCCACGATCCGGGTCCCACCGGAGGCCAGGTGCTCGCGCCAGGCGCCGGCCAGGGCCTGCATGCCGGCGAGCGGGTCGGGGTGCTGGAGGACCGCCCCGCGCGTGCCGGCGGCGGCCGCGGCGCGGGCGTGCTGCGGCTCGAGCAGTGCCCCCCACGCCCCCGCCTCGAGCGCCGCGGGCGCGTGCGCGCCGCCTTCGGAGCGGGCTCCCCGCAGGCCCACGAACAGCTCGCCTCCCGTGATGCTGCGCGAATCGATGGCGGCCCCCGATGGTCCCGGGGGCTCGTGCCCGGAGGGCGCTCTCAGCAGCCTGGCCCCCGCGGCACGGGCCACGCGCTCGGCGTCCCAGCCCGTCATCCCGAGCGCACTCCCTCGAGCGCCCGCGCCGGCGCGCGCAAGGCCTCCCTGGCGACGGTCACGTCGTCGAACGGGAGCTTGCGCCCGTCCGCCAGCTCCTGCCCCTGCTCGTGGCCCTTGCCGGCGATGATCACGACATCACCGGGTGCGGCCGCCGCCAGCGCCCGCCCGATCGCCGCACGGCGGTCGACCTCGGTGCTGACGCTGCCGAGCGCGCCCCCGGCCGTTGCCCCTGCCGGGATCCCCGCCATGATCTCGGCGATGATCCGCTCGGGGTCCTCCGAGCGCGGGTTGTCGGAGGTCACGATCACGAGGTCCGCCAGGCGTGCGGCGATCTCGCCCATCAGCGGCCGCTTGGCGCGGTCGCGGTCGCCGCCCGCCCCGAACACGCACAGCACGCGGCCGGACCCGCCCGTGCCCGTAGCTGTCATCTCCCGCGCAGCCGCCAGCACGTTGGCGAGCGAGTCGGGGGTGTGGGCGTAGTCGACGAGCACGGCGAAGCGCTGGCCCTCGTCGACCGGCTCGAGCCTCCCGGGAACGCTTACCCCCTGCTGGAGCGCCGCCAGCAGCGGCTCCAGCTCGATCCCGAGCGAGCGCGCCGCCGCCAGCGCCCCCAGCGCGTTGGCGACGTTGAAGCGCCCCGGCAGCGGAAGCTCGACCCCGACGCGGCGCCCCTCGGCGACGAGCGTGAAGATCGAGCGGGCGGGCTCGCAGCGGATCCCCTCGGCGCAGTAGTCGGCCTGCGTGTCGATCGCGAACGTGACCGCATCCCCGAGCTCCTGCGCCAGACGCCGTCCGTAGGGGTCGCCGACGTTGACGATGCTGCCCGCCGGGGGCGGGCCGGCGGCGGGGCGGAACAGCAGCCGCTTGGCCCGGAAGTAGTCGTCCATCGTCGGGTGGAAGTCGAGGTGGTCCTGGGTGAGGTTGGTAAACACCGCCGCGGCGAACTCGATCGCGTCGGCGCGACGCAGCTCCAGTGCGTGCGAGGAGACCTCCATCGCGCACGCCCGGTCCCCGCCGTCGAGCATCGCCCGCAGATCGGCCTGCAGGTCGATCGCCTCGGGCGTGGTGCGCTCGACCGGGAGCTCCCGGCCCGCGATCACCGACTTCACGGTGCCCAGCAGCCCGCACGGGTAGCCCCCGGCGCCTTCGAGCAGGCGGCGCAGCAGGTAGGTGGTGGTGGTCTTGCCGTTGGTGCCCGTCACCCCCACCAGCTTCAGCTCGCGCGAGGGGTCGCCGAAGAAGCGTGCGGCGAGCGGCGCCATCGCGGCGCGTACCGACGGCACCAGCACCTCCGGGACGCCGAGCTCCAGCGGCCGCTCCACGACCAGCGCGTGGGCCCCGGCGGCGACCGCCGCGGGGGCGAACTCGTGCCCGTCCCGGCGGAACCCGCTGACGCAGAAGAACAGCTCGCCGCCGTGCACCCGGCGGCTGTCGTAGGCGAGGCCCGTCAGCTCGAGACCGGCCGCGTCGCCGGGAGCGCTCGCGCCGATCGCCCGCGCTCCCTCGAGCAGCTGCTCGAGCCTCATCTCGGCGCCCGGCTGGACATCGGTTGCTGAGTCTAGTTTCCGGTCCCGCCGGAGCAGGCGGGCGCCTAGCCCGGCGGAACGTCCATGTAGGGCAATGCGAAGCTCATGATCTGGCCGAAGGCGGGGGCGGCCACGGTCCCGCCGAAGATCGACCCGCTCCGGGGTTCGTCGACCACCAACGCGCACAGCAGCTTCGGGTCGGTGGCAGGCGCGAAGCCGATGAACGAGGCCACATAGGCGCTGTGCGAGTATTCCCCCGTCGCGGGGTCGATCTTGCTCGCCGTGCCGGTCTTGCCGGCGAGCTGGTAGCCGGGGATCGATACCTCGCTGGCGGTTCCCCCGGGTCCGAGCACGCCCTGGAGCATGCGGCGGATGGCGGCCGCGGTCGCGCCCGAGATGATCCGCCGGCCCCGTGGTTGCGGGACGGGCCGACCACCGACCGAGCTGACGATGTGTGGAGGCCGCAGGATTCCACCGTTGGCGACCGCCGAGTAGGCGGCGACCATCTGCATCGGGGTGACGAGCTCGCCCTGGCCGATCGGCAGGTTGCCCATCGAGGAGCCCGAGTACTTCTGCAGCGGCAGGACGAGCCCCTGTTCTTCGCCCGCGAGGCCGGCGCCGGCGGGCGTCCCGAAGCCGAACCGGTGGACCCAGTTGTTGAAGTTCGAGGCGCCCTCGACTTTCCCGATCTCGATCGCGCCGACGTTGCTCGAGCGGGCCAGGATTTCGCTCACCGACAGCGTTTCCTCGGCGTGTTCGGTGTCGTCGTGGATGACCCGGTCGGCGACCTGGATCTGGTCGGGCACCGCGAACCCGCTGTCCGGCGTGATCAGTCCCTGCTGCAGGGCGCCGGCCACGGTGATCACCTTGAACGTGGACCCCGGTTCGTAGTCGAAGGCGACGGCCCGGTCCTCGATCGCGCTCGGCGATGCGGAGCCGGGGTCGTTGGCGTTGACCTGGGGCCAGTTGGCGACCGCGAGCAGGCTGCCGCTGCGGGGGTCCATCACGATCGCGGTGGCGTCTTTCGGTTCGAAAACGCTGCCGACGGCCGCCAGCACCTGTTCGGTGCGCTGCTGGATGTTCGAGTCGAGCGTCAGGGAGACGTTCGTGCCCGGCTGCTCGGGGTGGCTTTCGCTGATCGACAGCGGCTGGCCGAGGGCGTCGCTGACGACACGGCGCTTGCCCGCGCTGCCCGCGAGCAGCGAGTTGTGCGCGTACTCCAGCCCCGACAGGCCCTGCCCTTCGGTCCCGACGAAACCGAGCAGCTGGGCCGCGAGCGTGCCCCGCGGATAGACACGGCGCATGACGGGCGTGCCGCTGATCCCGGGCACCTTGAGGGCCAGCACGGCTTCCGCCTGGGCCTCCGGCAGCGAGCGGGCCAGGTATACGAAGCCGCGGTGCTCGCTGAGCTTTTCGAGCACGCTCGAGCTGCTCTGCCCGAGCAGCGGTGCGAGCCGCCGTGAGAGCGCGAGCGGGCTGTGGACGAGATAGGGGTCGGCCGACAGGTCCTGGGCGGGCTCGGACACCGCCAGCGCCTCGCCGCTACGGTCGGTGATGGACCCCCGTCGCGGGCTCACGACCTCTTCGGTCAGGTGCTCGGCGCTACCGGCTTTGCGCAGGTGGGCGCCGCGGAACACGTCGAGGTACATCGTGCGGGTGCACGCGAGCGCGAGCAACAGGAAGAACAGCGCGAAGATCGGCCCGGCGCGGTGCTGGACGAAGTCCACCGGCGCGTTATCCGCCTTCCCCCGCTTCGGATCCGGCGGTGGTGGACGTAACCGCTTCCGCGGTGGCGGCTTCGCCGGCCGAAGACGAGGCTTCAGCCCCCGACGACGGAGCTTCGGCCCCATTCGTGCCGGAGCTCGCGGCTTCCGAGCCGGCCGTTTCGGTGCCGGTGGCTTCGGTGCCGGTGGCTTCGGAGCTGCCCGCTTCGGAGCTGCCCGCTTCCGAGCTTCCCGCTTCGGAGCTGGCGGCTTCGGAGTGTTCCGTTTCGGCGCCCGTGCCGGTGCTGGAGCGCGTTTCGGTTTCGCCCGCGGGGTGCACCGGGGCGCGCAGACGCGAGGCCGCCCCCGCGGAGCCTCCGAAGCCATGCTTGGCTCGCAGGAAGCGCAGCTCGGTGAGGGCCACCGGAGTCATCCCGAGGCGCGCGGCGAGGTCGCGGATCCGTTCGGGGGAGCCGAGCTCGGCGTTTTCGATCCCGAGCGTGGCGTTCTCGCGCTCGAGCGTGCGCTCGCGTTCCAGCGACCGCCCGACGCCGACGTTGAGCTTCAGCAGCCCGAGTTGGAGGGTCACGATCCCGATCAGGGCAAAGGCGATCACCACGATCGACCAGCGGCCGCCGATCGCGCGGTCGACGACCGGGTGGCGGACCAGACGCGCGGCGGCGCGGGCGAGCGCACGGACCGGGCGCACGAGCAGCGGCATGTGCGCGGACGTCCCAGGAGGCGGCTTGCGGGCGGCGGCCGGACCCGAGACGCGCCGCGGCGGGCGAACGCTCGAGAGACGGCGGGGTCGAGGCGGCGCGGGGGCGCGCTTGGACCGCGCGGCGGCGGGCGCGGGGCTCACGTCTCCCCTCCCGCGCCGAGCTTGCGGGCGGCGCGCAGGTGCGCCGAGGAGGCGCGCGGGTTGTCGGCGATCTCCTCTGCGGAGGGCGCGATCGCGCGGCGGCTCAGCAGGGCGGCCTCGGCCTCGCGACCGCACGCGCACACGGGCAGGTCGGGCGGGCAGATGCATCCGCGTGCTCGCTCGGCTAGGAAGCGCTTGACGCGACGGTCCTCCAGCGAGTGGAACGCGATCGCCGCGAGCACACCGCCGGTGCGCAGCAGCTCCCACGCGCGGGGCAGGGCGCGGTCGAGCTGGTCGAGCTCGTCGTTGACCGCGATGCGCAGCGCCTGGAAGGTGCGCTTGGCGGGGTGCCCGCCGGCGAAGCGTGCGGGCGCGGGGATCGCCTCGGAGATCGTCTCGACGAGCTGCTGCGTGCTGCTCAGCGGCGCCAGCTCCCGGCGCCTCACGATCGCACGGGCGATCGCCGAGGCATAGCGCTCCTCGCCGTAGTCACGCAGGATCCCGGCCAGGCGCCGCTCGTCTATCTCGGCCAGAAGGGTGCGTGCGCTGGGCTCCGAGCCGGGGTCCATGCGCATGTCCAGGGGAGCGTCGTATGAGTAGGAGAAGCCCCGCTCGCGGGTGTCGAGCTGCATGGAGGAGGTACCGAGGTCGAACAGCACCGCGTCGGCGCGGAACCCCTCCGCGTCGAGCGTCTCGAGCGCCTCGGCGTAGCCCGAGCGGATGAAGCGCATGTGGCAGGACACCTCGCGGCTGAGCTGGGCGAAGCGCTCCTCCGATACCGGGTCACGGTCGATCGCGACCAGCTCGCCGGTCGCGCCGAGGCCTTCGGCGAGCAGGCGGGCGTGGCCGCCCCAGCCGAACGTGCAGTCAACGATGCGCTGCCCGGGCCGCGGGTCGATCAGCTCGACCGCCTCGCGGGCGAGCACCGGCGTGTGCGGCTCGTGCTCCACCAGCGGGCCGGTCGTGCGTCCCGGTCGCTCCCGTCGCGGCCGCGCGGCGCCTCGCCGCTCGGCACCCCTGGCGCGTCCGTGGCGCCCTCCTGGCTTGCTCATCTCAAGAACCGGCATCGACACGCGCGGTGACCTCCGCGACGCTGCTCAGCATCTCCGGGCGGTATCCGCTCCAGGCAGCCTTGTTCCACAGCTCCATCCTCTCTCCTGCGCCGACCACGACGACCTCCTTCTGCAGCGTGGCATGCTCGGCGAGGAACGCCGGGATCATCACGCGCCCGGCTCCGTCGAGCTCCGTTTCGTGGGAGCTGCCGAAGAAGAAGCGCTCGAGCTCCGGCAGGCGGGGCGAGAGCGGATCCAGGGACTCGATGCGCCGGCGCGTGTAGGCGTCGTAGTCGGCCGGCCGCCACACGCCGACGCAGGGCTTGAGGTCGAGCGGCATGGCGAGCACCACGCCGTCTGCCAGCGTCGCGCGGTAGCGGGCGGGAACGGTGAGGCGGCTCTTCGCATCGAGGGTGTGGTCGAAGGTGCCGCGGAAGAGGACCAATTGGGGCTCCAGGCTCGATAGGGAGCCGGGGTGGAGGAGTGGGAGGAGCTCCTCCACCCGGGCTCGCTGGCGCGGAAAATATCCCACTCTCTCCCACTTTGCAAGCCTTCTGCAACATTTCTTCCCACCTAGTGCTCAGCCCCCGCCACCGCGAGGCACCCGCGGGGACCCTCTCCGCGGCTCCCGGGTGATCCCCGGGACGCCCGTGACGCCCCCCACTTGCGCCTCCTGCGCCGGCCAACGCGTACCATCCGCTCGGAGCTCACTGCGCCCCCGGTGCCGGCGAGCCAGAAAGCGAGCCCGAGGTTTGACGCCCACCGGTACCGACACGCCAGAGCGCGATCTACGCGGTGGCGTTCTGCGGGCCGCCGGCGCGCTGGTGCTCGCCGCAATCGTGCTGGTGGTGGCGGCGTGCGGGTCGAGCAAGAGCACGGGCACGGCGGCGGATCCCGCCAGCGTGGTGCCCGCCTCGACACCGGTGTACCTGGGAGCCGAGGTTCGCCCCCCCGCCTCACTGGAAGAAGACGCGCTCAGCGCCGGGCGCGCGCTGACCGGTCGCAGCGAACCGTTCGCGGGCCTGCTGGGCGCCCTCCAGACCCCCGGCTCGCCGCCGCTCGACTACGGCCACGACGTCGAACCGTGGCTCGGGCACCACGGGGCGATCTTCCTCAGCTCGCTGCACGGCACCGGGGCGCTCGGGCAGATCCTGCAGACCGGCGGGCAGCACGTGTCGTTCCCGTTCTCGCCCGGCGGAGCGCAGGGAGCGATCGTGCTGGACACGGACGACATCGCCGCCGCGCGGAGCTTCGTGAGCGGCGCCGCGACCCGCGCCGGAGCCGCCCCGAGCGACTACCGGGGCGTGACGGTGATGGCGACGAGCAGCGGGGAGGCGTTCGCGATCGTCAAGCAGTTCGTCGTGCTCGGCACCCTGGCCGCGGTGAGGTCGGTCGTCGACACCTCGCTCGGCGGCGCTTCGCTGCGCTCCTCGAGCGCGTACGAGAAACTGGTCCGCCAGGCGCCCTCGCAGGCGCTCGCCCACCTGTACATGTCCGGTGCCGCCGCCGGCCCGGCCGCGGGCGCCGCCGGCGAAGCGCTCGGGGCGCTCACGGGCTCGGGCCCCACGCTCGCCTCGCTGACACCCGACAAGAGCGCCGTCACCGTCGACCTCGACGTGCTCACCCAGCCGGGCTCGGCCGGGCTGCTGAGCGCCGCTCCCGCCGGCGCGCAGGCGCTGTCCGAGCTGCCCTCCGAATCGTGGCTTGCCCTCGGCATCGGCAACACCCAGGCTGCGCTCAGCGCCAACCTCGGGCACCTCGGCTCGCTGCTCGGCTCGCTGTCGAGCGAAGGCTCCTCGCAGAGCTCTGGATCGGGGCTCGTCTCGGGCGGGCTCGGATCGCTCCTGAAGGCCCTGCTGACGCCGCTCCAGGCGCTCGCCGCCGATACGCCGAAGGCGCGGGCCGACTACCAGAGCTGGATGGGCCCGACGGGCGTGTTCGCCGCGGGGGCGGGGATCCTCGAACTGCGGGCGGGCGTGGTGATCGAATCGACCGACGCCGCCGCCTCGAAGGCCGCGGTCGGCAAGCTGGCCGCCGAACTCCAGCATGAGGGCGCGTCGGTCCAGCCGACCACGATCCCCGGAACCGAAGCGGCCACGTCGGTCAGCCTGCAGGGGCTGCCGCTGCCGATCGTGCTCGCCGCGGGGCAGAACGCCGCCGGCCGGCCGAGCTTCGTGATGGCGCTCGGCGAGAGCTCCGTTGCCGCCGTGCTCAACCCCAGCTCGACGCTGCAGGGAAGCGAGCGGGAGACCGCCGCGGCCGGTGCGCTCGGCGAAGGGATCAAGCCCTCGCTGATCCTCGAGGTTCCGACGCTGCTCGCGCTGCTGGAAGGGCTCGGGCTGACCGAATCGAGCAGCTCGGGCCTGATGAGCTACGTCCGTGCCACGACGATGGTCAGCGGCGGCGCACGCGAGCTCAACGGGGGCGTCGAGCGCGTCAAGCTCGTCGTCGGCCTCAGCGGCTCCGGCAGCTCCGGCGGCTGAGCCGCCGCCCGCCGGCGATCGCCGTCAACCCGTGGCTTCGGTTTCGGCGGGCAGCGTCACGGCCCGCAAGAACGTCGGCTTGCCGCCGCTGACGGTGTCGATGCCGTAGCGGTCGAGCGTGCTTTCGCCGTCCGGGCGGATCGCGATCGGGCCGAGCACCGATTCCTGCGGAGCTGCCCCCAGCAGGCGAGAGATCACCGTGCGGCGATCGGTGGCGTCGTGACCGGCGGAGTCGATCGCGTCGAGCACCATCCGCATGGCGGCGTACCCGTACAGCGCCCACGGGCCGGCCGGCGTGCCGAAGGCGCGCCGGTAGGCGGCCAGCACGCGTTGCGCCTGGCGCGGGTAGTAGGCGCTCGACAGCAGGGGCGTGGTCAGGTAGGTCGCGGCCGCCGCGGCGCCGAGGTGCGAGGCGAACGGCCCGTTGGCCATCGAGCTGTCGGCCAGCAGCTTCAGCTGGGGGTCGGCGTGGTGCAGTTCGCGCCACAGGCGGGCGGTCGTGGAGTTGCCTTCTCCCGCGATGAACACGGCGTCGGCCCCGCTCGCGGAGATGTCTTCGACGATCTTCCCGAACCCGGCGCCGCGCACGGTGGAGATGCTTTCGTGGGCCGGAACCTCGATCCCCGCGGCCTGCGCCTTGCCGGCCACGATCGTCGCCAGCGCGCCCGAGAACGGGTCCATGTCGTCGAGCACGTACACGCTGTGGACCCCGAGCGAGCGCATCAGCTCCAGCTGGGCCTCGGCCTCACCGGGATCCCCCGGGATCACCCGCCCGAACGTACGGCGCCCGCTCGGATAGAAGCGCGCGGGCTCGTCCTGGCCGGCGTCGAGCATCGAGGTGAGACCCACGTAGGGGCTCGAGGGGCTCACCTGCAGCACGCCGGCGCCGTTGATCAGCGGCAGCGAGATGGCGGTGGCGGCCGAGTTGAAGTCGCCGAGATAGGCGATCGTGCTCGGGTCCTGGGCGGCCCGCTTGGCGTTGCTGGCGGTGATCCCCGGATTCCACGCGCCCGTCTTCGGGTCGGAGTCGTCGAGCGAGACGTAGCCGATCTTGTACGGCCCCGCGTGGGCGCCCGCCTGCGCGAGCGCGAGCTTCTCGCCCCCCACGATCTGTTCCGAGCTCGGCCCGTCAGGTCCCTGCAGCGGCAGGCTCGAGTAGACGGTGAGCGACCCGCCCGTCGCTTCGGCTGCGTCGGGCGAGGTGCCGGCCGCACAGCCCGACAGGGCGGGGAGGGCCGCGAGCACGGCCAAGAGACCCAGCCGTCGGGCGAGCATGGCGGACTAGCTGCGGCGGCCGGGAAGGTAGCCCGCGAGGATCTTCAGCGACGCCCCCACCAGCGCAATGGCGGCGGTCAGCAGGAACGCGTCGAGGCCTTTGTCGCTGATGGACCACAGCACGATCCAGACGAGCAGTCCCGCAGTGACTGTGAGTATCAACCCCATCGGCGCGGATCCTAGCGAGCCTGTCCGAGCCCCGCGGCGAGTTCCGCGACGATCTCACCCACGGCGGCCGCCGGGTCGGGATCCTCGGCGGCGGCGCGGACCAGGCGCGTGCCGACGATTACGCCGTCGGCGCCCGCGGCGGCCGCACGTGCGGCGTGCTCGGGGGTGGAGATCCCGAAGCCGAGGGCAACCGGTGCGCTCGCGGACGCCTTGGCGGCCTCGATCAGACGGGTGGCGGCGTCCTCCACGTGCTCGCGCTCGCCGGTGGTGCCGACCACCGACACCGCATACACGAACCCCCGTGCAGAGGAGACGATCTCGCGCAGGCGCGCGGGCGGCGTCGTGGGTGCGACGAGCGGCACGAGGGCGACGCCGTGGCGCTGGCACGCATCGGCGATCTCGGGCGAGGCGCCGTACGGGAGGTCCGGGACGATCAGACCCGACGCCCCGCTGCGCACCAGGCGCTCGACGAACGCGTCCGCGCCCGGTGCGAAGACCATGTTCGCGTAGCACATGGCCACGACTGGGATGCTGCGCGACAGGCGCGCGGCGATCTCCAGCACGGCCGCCACGTTGGTGCCCGCCTCGAGCGCGCGGGTGCCGGCCGCCTGGATCACGGGGCCGTCGGCGAGCGGGTCCGAGTACGGGAAGCCCAGCTCGATGATGTCGGCGCCGGCGGCGATGTACGCCTCGCCGACCTGCAGCGACTGCTCGGGGGTCGGGAAGCCGCCCATCATGTATGGCATCAGCGCGGCGCTGCCCCTGGCCTGCGCGAAGGCGCGCGCGATGCGCTCGTGCCCGGCCTCCACCGTGGTGCTCATCCGTCGCCTTCGCCGAGCACCGTCGCGAGGTCCTTGTCGCCGCGGCCCGACAGGCACACGAGGTCCAGCTCCCCGTCGCGCTGCTCGAGCACCCAGGCCAGCGCGTGGGCGGTCTCGAGCGCGGGGATGATCCCCTCGAGCCGCGCGAGCTCGCGGAAGGCGGCCAGCGCCTGGCTGTCGGTCACGGCCACGTAGCGGGCCCGGCCGCTGTCGCGCAGCTGGGCGTGCTGGGGCCCGGCGCCGGGATAGTCGAGCCCGGCCGAGATCGAGTGGGCCTGCAGGATCTGGCCCTCCTCGTCCTGCATCACCGCGGAGCGGGAGCCGTGCAGAACGCCGGGCCGCCCCCCGACCGTGAGGGGCGCGCCGTGCCTGGGCGTGTCGATCCCGTCGCCCGCGCCCTCGACACCCACGAGCTCGACCTGCGGCTCCTCGATGAAGGCTGCGAACGTCCCGATCGCGTTGGAGCCGCCGCCCACACACGCCACGACCCGCGCCGGCAGCCGCCCCTCGCGCTCGAACAGCTGCGCCCGGGCCTCGTCGCCGATCACCCTTTGCAGCTCGCGGACGATCGCCGGATACGGAGCGGGGCCGACGACCGAGCCGATCACGTAGTGGGTGCTCTCGACGTTCGCCACCCAATCGCGGATCGCCGCCGAGGTGGCCTCCTTGAGCGTGCTCGAGCCGGCCTCCACCGGTTCCACTCGAGCCCCGAGGAGCTGCATGCGCTGGACGTTGGGGCGCTGGCGAACGGTGTCCTCGAGACCCATGTACACGACGCATTCGATGCCCAGCAGCGCACACACGGTCGCGGTGGCAACGCCGTGCTGTCCGGCCCCGGTCTCGGCGATGATCCGCCGCTTGCCCATGCGCCGGGCGAGCAGCACCTGGCCGAGGGCATTGTTGAGCTTGTGCGAGCCGGTGTGGTTGAGGTCCTCGCGCTTGAGGTACACGCTCCGTCCGACGCGCTCGGACAGTCGCGAGGCGAGGTACAGCGGCGTGGGCCTGCCGGCGAAGTCGCGTAGCAGCCCGCCGAGTTCGGCGCGATAGCCCTCGTCGGCGCTGGCCTGCAGCCACGCCTGCTCGAGCTCGGCGAGCGCCGGCATCAGCGTCTCGGGTACGAACTGGCCGCCGTAGGGGCCGAAGGTGTGCTCGACGGGCGGCTGCTCGCGGGTGGCGCTCACGCCGGCTGCCCGGCCCCGGTGGGCTGCCCTGCGTCCGCCGGCTGCCCGGCCTCCGCGCGCTTGCGGTCGGCGGCGGCGACGGCCGCGAAGAACTCGCGCATCCGCTCCGGGTCCTTGCGCCCAGGGGACCGCTCGGTGCCGCTGGCGACGTCCACGGCCCAGGGGCGGGCGACCGCGATCGCCTCCCCCAGGTTGCCCGCGTGAAGGCCGCCGGAGAGGATCAGGGGGATGCGCGTGTGCCGGGCCGCCACCAGCCCCCAGTCGAAGCTCTGCCCGGTGCCCCCGCGCAGGTGCGCGCCCGACGGAGTGCTCGCGCGGGCGTCGAACAGGTGGAAGTCGACGTGGAAGCGTTCGGCGGCGCGCACGTCGCCGGGGCTGGAGACCTGCACCGCCTTGATCACGCGCGCGCCGGTGCGGCGGGCGAGCTCGGCGCACATCGACGGTCCCTCGTCGCCGTGCAGCTGCAGCAGGGTGAGCCCGAGCTGATCGGCGGTGGCCACTACGAAGTCCGGTGCCGCGTTGACGAACACGCCGCACAGCTCCACGCGGCGGCGAAGCCCTGCGCAGATCACGGCGGCCTCCTCGAGCGAGCAGCGGCGGGGGCTGGGCTCGTAGAAGATCATCCCCACCGCCCACGCGCCGAGCGAGGTGGCCAGCTCGCCGTCTGCCAGCGTCGTCACGCCGCAGATCTTGATCGCCGTCGAGCGGCCCTCGGACATGGACCAAACGGTAGCGGCGCCGTGACGGAGGGCGCCGGGCGAGGCCTCACTCGAGAGCGAAGCCTCGCCGCGTGCGGGACCGCAGTCCCGCCTAGCCTCCGGGGGTGTTGGGGTTGGGGACCGAGTTGGGACGGGCGCCGAGGGTGACGGTCACTGTCTCATCCTTGTACCCGCCGCTCCCGTTGGCGCGCTTGAGACCGATCGTCACGGTCTGGCCCGGCTTGTGGAGGGCGATCGCGGCCGCTAGTTCTTCAGAGCTGCCGATCTTCTTGCCGTTGATGGCCACGATGATGTCGCCGCCGACGGCGACCTGGCCGCCTTCGGTGTTGGTTGTGACCGTGCCGCCGTGGATGCCGGCCTTTTCGGCGGCGGTGCCCTTCTGCACGCTCTGGACCAGCGCGCCCGACTTCACGGGCAGGTTCAGGGCCCTCAGGGAGCCGTCGATCGTCAGCGAGGTGAGCCCGAGGTAGGCACCGCGGACGGTGCCGCCCTTCTCGAGCTGGTCGATCTCCGACTTGGCCTTGTTGATCGGGATCGCGAAGCCGATGCCGACGCTGCCCTCGCTGCCGCCGCCGGTCTCGATCTGGGAGTTGATCCCGATCACCTGGCCCTGGGCGTTCAGCAGCGGACCACCCGAGTTGCCGGGGTTGATCGGCGCGTCGGTCTGGAGCACGTTGTTGATCGTGAACCCGTTGGGCGCTGTGATTTCACGCTGCAGGGCCGAGATGATGCCCGCGGTGAGCGTGCGCTGGAGGTCGAACGGGTTGCCGATCGCGTACGCGGGTTCGCCGACCTGTACGGTGCTCGAGTCGCCGAGCACGAGCGGGTGAAGCGTGAGGCCGTCGGTCGGGATCTTCAGCACTGCGAGGTCGTTGGAAGGATCCTTCCCGAGCACCTGGGCTTCGACGGTCTGGCCTTTTTCGAAGCTCACGTTCACCTTGATCGCGTTCTCGATGACGTGGTAGTTGGTGAGGATGATGCCGTTGGCGTCGATCACGACGCCCGAGCCGGAGGCCTGACCCTGGCGCTGGGATTCGCCGAACAGGAACGGCGATTCTGATTTCTGCACCACGGTGGAGGTCACGAAGGCCACGCCGGGGGCGTCGCGCTCGTACAGTTCGTGGGGCGTGAAGGAGTGGGTCACCTGCGCGGCGTTCTTGGTTTCGGCGGCCGGCGTGGTGGTGGTGACGGTGGTGACGGTCGAGTGGCTCGAGCCGAGCCCGCCGAAGGCGGCGATGACCGCTACGACGATGGCGCCCCCGAGTAGGGCGCAGACGAACGGGACTAGGTATGAACGTTGCATGCTGGCGAGGATGATCGGCCGGGGTGAAGCCGGCCTAAAGGTCTGACCCCGAGGGCATAAAGAGCTACGAGGAGCCGTCCTGGGCGCCGTCGAGCAGCTCTCGCAGCGCCTGTGCGGGCTGGGGAGCGCGCATCAGCGATCCCCCGATCAGCACCGCTGCGACCCCCGCCTCGCGCAGCCTGCGCAGCTGCGCGGATGTGCCGATGCCGGACTCCGAGACGACCGCCACGTCTGGCGGGATCTGCGCCAGCAGCTCTTCGGTGCGGCCCACGTCGACGCTGAAGTCGCGCAGGTCGCGGTTGTTGATGCCCACCAGCGGCGCCCCTGCCGCCAGCGCGCGATCGAGCTCTCCGGCGTCGTGCACCTCGACCAGCACGTCGAGTGACAGCTCCCGTGCCTGCTGCTGCAGGAGGACGAGGTCCTGCTGTGCGAGCGCCGCCACGATCAGCAGCACGGCGTCGGCTCCGGCGGAGCGGGCCTCGTGGAGCTGGTACGGGTCGACGACGAAGTCCTTGCGCAGGACGGGCAGGCGGTGGTGGGTACGCGCCTCGCGCAGATCCTCGAGGGTCCCGTCGAAGTTCGGTTCCTCGGTGAGGACCGAGAAGGCGACCGCGCCCCCCTCCTCGTAGGCGGACAGCATCTCGTGCAGGTCGGCCCCCGGGCGCAGCGTGCCCGCCGACGGCGAGCGGCGCTTGAACTCCGCGATCACGCCCAGGCCGGGCGCGCGCAGGGCCGCTTCAAAGCGTGGCCCCCCGGCCGCCTCCTGCGGCGGCGCCGGCAGCTGCTCGGCCGGCAGGGCACGCTTTCGGCGCTCGACCTCGGCGCGCGTCTGCGTGAGGATCCGCTCCAGCACGGTGGCCGCGCCGGCGCCCACGGCGGCCCCGGAGGCGGGCCGGCCGCCGGCGCTCACCCGTTGGCCTCGACGGGCGCGAGCCTGAGGGTGGCCGCCACGTAGCGGGACAGGGCCTCGGCAGCGCGGCCCTCGGCGAGCGCCGCGCGTGCGGCCTCCACGCCGTCGGCGATCGAGTCGGCAGCGCCCGCCACGTAGATGGCGGCGCCGGCGTTGATCAGCGCCAGCTGCTCGCCGGCGACCGGTCCGTGCGGACGGCCGTCCGCGCGCAGGATCGCCTCCGTGAGCGCGGCGTTCTCGGCTGGACTCGCGCCGGGCGGTGTCTCCACGGTGTCCGCGAGCCCGGCCTCGGCGGGCGTCAGGACGTAGCTTGTGAGCTCCTCCCCGTTGACCTCGACAACCCGCGTGGGGGCGCTCGCAGACACCTCATCGAGCCCGTCCTCGGCGCTTACCACCAGTGCGCGGTCGACCCCGAGCAGCGCCAGCGCGCCGGCCATCGTGTCGAGGAAGGCAGGGTCGGAGACCCCGATCAGCTGGCGGCGGGCACCCGCGGGATTGGTGAGGGGGCCGAGCATGTTGAAGATCGTGCGCACCGCCAGCTCGCGGCGCACGGGGATCACGTAGCGGGTCGCCTGGTGGTGGGTGGGGGCGAACATGAAGCCGAAGCCGGCCTCGTTGATGCACTCGGCGACCTGCTCGGGGGCGAGGTCGATGCGCGCGCCCAGCGCCTCCAGCAGATCGGCCGAGCCCGACCGGCTCGTGGCGGAGCGGTTGCCGTGCTTGGCCACCGCGCAGCCCGCCCCGGCCGCGATCAGCGCGGCGGTGGTGGACACGTTGAAGGAACTGCGCCCGCCCCCCGTGCCGGCCGTGTCGAGCAGGTCCTCGCGATCGACGACGACGGGCACCGCCAGCTCGCGCATCACCCGCGCCAGCCCGGCGAGCTCCTCCACGGTCTCTCCCTTGGTCCGCAACGCGACGAGGAAGCCGGCGATCTGGATCTCCGAGACCTCGCCGTGCATGATCTCCGAAAGCACCCCGGCGGTCTGGTCCTCGGTGAGGGAGCGGCCGCTGCAGAGGGTGTCGATTGCGCGTGTGAGGAGCTCGTCGGGCACCTAGACCCCGTCGGACGGCGCCGCGCCGCCGAGGAAGTTGGCGAGCAGATCGCGGCCGTCCTCGGTGAGGATCGACTCGGGGTGGAACTGGACGCCCTCGGCGGGCAGCTCACGGTGGCGCAGCCCCATCAGCACCCCCCCGCCGGCGGCGGACTGCTCCAGGCAGGGTGGAAGCGCCGGGTCGACGATCAGCGAGTGATAGCGGCCGACCTTCAGGTGACTGCGCAGCCCGCTGAAGATCGTGCGTCCGTCGTGCTCGATCGTGGTCGCCTTGCCGTGGACGGGCGGGTGCAGCTTCACCTCCCCCCCGAACGCCTGCGCCATCGCCTGGTGGCCGAGGCACACGCCGAGCGTCGGGATCCCCGCCTCGGGCATCCGCCGCACGAGCTCCAGGGTGATGCCCGCCTCGTTGGGCGTGCACGGACCCGGCGAGACTACGCAGCGGTCGAAGCCCGACCCGACGAGCTCCTCGACGGTGGCCCTGTCGTTGCGCACCACAGTCACCTCCGCGCCCAGCTCGCCGAGATACTGGACGAGGTTGTACGTGAAGGAGTCGTAGTTGTCGAGTACGAGGACCCTCACGCCCACTCCGGCTGCTGGCAGGCCAGCGCGATCGCGCGCATCGCGGCCTGGGCCTTGGCGATCGACTCCTCGTACTCGAACGCAGGCTGGGCGTCGGCGACCGTGCCCCCACCCGCCTGGATGTGGGCGACGCCGTCCTTGACGACCACGGTGCGGATATGGATCGCGGTGTCGAGGTCTCCGCCGTAGGAGAGGTAGCCGACGGCGCCCCCGTAGCCCCCGCGCTTGACCGGCTCGAGCTCGTCGATGATCTGCATGGCGCGCACCTTGGGTGCACCCGAGAGCGTGCCCGCGGGGAGCACCGAGCGCAGCGCATCCATCGCCCCCACGTCGTCCCGCAGCGTGCCCGACACCGAGGAGACGATGTGCATCACGTGGCTGTAGAGCTCGATCTCCATCAGCTCGTCGACTGCCACGGTGCCGTACTCGCACACGCGGCCGAGGTCGTTGCGGCCAAGGTCCACCAGCATCACGTGCTCGGAGCGCTCCTTCTCGTCGGCGAGCAGCTCGGCGGCGATCCTGCGGTCCTCCTCGGGCGAGGCCCCGCGGGGGCGGGTGCCGGCGATCGGCTTCGTCGAGACGTGGCGGCCGGTGACCGTCAGGAGCGGCTCGGGACTCGCGCCCGCTACCTGGAAGTCGCCGAAGTCGAGGAAGTACATGTACGGGCTGGGGTTGATCGCGCGCAGCCCGCGGTAGATCGAGAACGCCTCCACCGGCACGGGCGCGGACCACCGCTGGGAGGGGACGACCTGGAAGGCGTCGCCGGCGTGGATGTAGCGGACTATCCGCTCCACCATCGCTTCGAAGCGCTCGCGTGGCATGTTCGACTCCCACTCCGGGAGCTCGCGCTCCTCGGCGCGTCGTGCGGCCCGCGGCACGGGGCCGGCGAGCGCCCGCCTGAGCTCCTCGATCCGCGAGGCGGCCTTGCCGTAGGCGAGCTCGACGTCGGGCTCCTGCTCGAGGTCGGCGTTGGCGAGGATCGTGATCGTGTGCTTGAGGTGGTCGAACACGACGAGCGCGTCGGACAGCATCAGCGCCATGTCGGGCAGGCCGAGGAGGTCCTCGGGGGGATCGCCGAGCGGCTCTACCGTGCGCACCAGGTCGTAGCCGAAGAAGCCGACTGCGCCGCCTGCGAACGGGGGGGCGTCCTCGCCGGGGGCGTGCACGTAGCGGTTCAGCTCGCGCGAGGCGAGCTCATACGGGTCCCCGCCGTCGCCGAGTGACCAGCGCAGCACGCTGCGGGGGCCGATGCCGATGAACGACCAGCGGCCGACGCGCTGACCCTGGTCGGCGGACTCGAGCAGGAAGGCGGGCTCGCCCGGGGCCAGGGCGCGCAGCTTCAGCAGCGCCGAGACGGGCGTCTCGCAGTCGTCGATGAAGCTGCAGCTGAGCGCCACCAGGTTGTGGTCGCGGGCGAGCTCGCGGGCCTGCTCGAGCGACGGGACGATCTGCGGGCGGGCGCCCTCGGGCGTGGCGGCGCCGGAGCCCGCAGCGGAGGGGCCGGCGCCCGAGGAGCTAGGCGCGACGGCCATCGAGCACCCGCTCGGCGTCGACGAGCGAGCGTCCCCGGCTGCGCATCAGTACGAGCAGGTGGTAGAGCACGTCCGCTGCCTCTTCGTCGACGCGTTCGTCGGACTCCTCGCGGGCGGCGCGGGCGACCTCCTCGGCCTCCTCCATCACCTTCTCGCCGATGCGCTGTGGATCGTCGAGCAGCTCCACCGTGTAGGACCCCGGGGGCCGCTCGATGGCGCGCTGGGTGAGCGTGCGGCCCAGCTCGGGGAGCGCCTCGTGGGGCGCCATCGGGCTCAGCTGCCCGCGGTGGAAGCATGTGCGCTCGCCCGTGTGGCAGGCCGGCCCCGCCGGTTCGACGAGCGCGAGCACGGTGTCGCCGTCACAATCCAGGCGCAGGGCGCGCACGCGCTGCGTGTTGCCGCTGGTGGCGCCCTTGTGCCACTGCTCGGAGCGGGAGCGGCTGTACAGGTGCAGCTCGCCGCTGTCGAGCGTCCGCGCGAGCGCCAGCTCGTTCATGTAGGCCAGCATCAGCACCTCCCCCGTGGTCCAGTCCTGGACGATGCACGGCACGAGGCCGTCGGCGTCGTAGGTGACCTGCTGGTCTATAGGATCGGTGTGAGCCGCGCTCATGGCTGCCGATTGTAGGTCCAGCCGTGCGCCCGGCCCGTCCTCCGCGGACGCGCCCCATCCCCTCCCAACGTCGCGCCCCACCCGCTTCAGCATGGCCTCGCTGCTAGATCGCAAGCTGCTGTTCGTCACCGGCAAGGGCGGTGTCGGCAAGACGACGATGTCCTGCGCGCTGGCGCTGCTCGCCGCCGGGGAAGGGCGGCGGACGGTCGTGGTCGAGGTCGGCGAGCAGAGCCGCCTGCCGGCACTGTTCGGCGTCAAGCCGCCCGCCCCGGGCGCGATCGCCGAGCTGCACGACGGCGTCTCGAGCATCTCGATCGACCCCGACCGCGCGCTGCTGGAATGGCTGCAGGCGCTCGGTGGGCGGGTGCCGGGCCGGGTGCTCGCCTCGAGCAGCACCTTCTCCTATTTCGCGGCGGCCGCCCCGGGCGCGAAGGAGCTCGTCAGCATGGTGAAAATCTGGCAGCTCACGCGCGGCGCCCACAAGCGGCGCGGCGGGTTCGACCTGGTGGTGGTCGATGCGCCGGCCACGGGCCACGCGCTCGGCATGCTCGGCTCGCCCGGCACCTTCGGGGCGATCGCCCGCATAGGCCCGATCGCCGGCCAGACACGTCAGCTGCGGGAACTGCTGCAGGACGAGCGCCGCACCGGCTACGTGGGCGTGGCGCTCGGGACCGAGATGGCGGTGACGGAGGCGATCGAGCTCCAGGACGGCCTCGAGCGGGAGCTGCAGCGGCGGCTGACCGCCGTGATCGTCAACAGCCTGCTGCCGCGCCGCTTCTCGGCACGCGAGATGGAGCAGATCGACGCGCTGGGGGACGGCGCGGGACGCTCGCGTCGCTGGAGCGGGGTGGCCGAGCGGCGTTCCTCGCAGGGGGAGCTCCGCCACGCCGCGCTGTCGGCCGCGCGCACGGTCCACGACCGCGCCCGCTTCCAGCACAACCAGCTCGCGCGACTACGCCGCCGGGAGTTCGACGTGATCGCGGTGCCCTTCGTGTGGGAGGCGCACCTGGAGCTGGACGGCATCGGCAAGATCGCCGAGCGCCTCGCTCCCCACGTGGGGTAGCCGCCGCGTAGAGCCGCACCGCACCGCCGCTTAGCGCCGCACCGCACCGCCGCGTAGCGCCGCATCGCACCGCACCGCACCGCCGCGTAGCGCCGCATCGCACCGCGCGGCGCCGGGCGCCGGGTGCCCGTCAGCTCATCCCGAGACGGTCGAGCAGCGCCTCGTCGTTGCGCCAGTGGCGGCGCACGCGCACAGACAGGTCGAGGTGCACGTGGGAGTTCAGCTCGCGCTCGAGTTCCGCGCGGGCGGCGGTGCCGATCGCCCTGATCATGCTGCCCCTCGCGCCGATCAGGATCGCCTTCTGCGAGTCGCTCTCGACCCATATCAGCGCGCGCACGCGCACCAGCCCGTCGCGTGGGCGATCGACGTCCTCGACCACGACCTCGACCGCGTGGGGCACCTCCTCGAAGGTGCGGCGGATGACGGCCTCGCGGATCAGCTCGGCGAGCAGCTGCTCCAGCGGCTGGTCGCTGCTGACCCCGGGCTCGAACAAGAACGGCCCCTGGGGCATGCTCGCGGCGAGATGGCCCACCAGCTCCCCCACCCCCGTCCCGCGCAGCGCCGAGATCGGGAACACCTCGGCCTCGGGAGCGAGCTCGGAGGCCTCCGTGAGGACGTGCAGGAGACGCGCGCGGGAGAGCTTGTCGATCTTGTTGACGGCGACCGTGACGGGCACTCCGCTCCCGGCGAGGGCGCCGGCGAGGTATCGGTCCCCCGCCCCCACGCCCTGCAGGCCGTTGAGCATCAGCAGCACCCCGTCGGCCCCCTCCAGCTCCTGCTGGACCCGTTTGGCGAGCCGCGCGGTGAGCGGGTCGCGGGGGCGCTGGGTGCCGGGGAGGTCGACCAGCACCACCTGTGAATCGCCCCGGGTGATGATCCCGCGGATCACCCGGCGGGTCGTCTGTGGGCGGTCGGAGACGATCGAGAGCTTCTCGCCCACGAGCGAGTTCAGCAGGGTCGACTTGCCGACGTTGGGACGGCCGGCGAGCGCCACGATCCCGCTGCGGCTCATGCGGCGTGCTCCCGCAGCAGCTCGTCCTGGAGGGCGAGCATCTCGCCGTCGTCACGATCGTGATCCATCCCCAGCAGGTGGAGCATGCCGTGGACGACGGCCTCGCGCAGGTCGAGCGTATGCTCGGGACAGATCACGATGTCGCCGAGCTCGCGTGGCTGCCCCTCGGCGAGCGGCTCGGCGCCGTCGACCGGAAACGACAGCACGTCGGTGGGCTCGGGGCGGTCGCGGTGGCGGGCGTTCAGCCGCTCGATCGCAGCCGCGTCGACGATCTGCACGGCGACGTGGCCGCCGTGGACCCCGAGCCGCTGGGCGCTCGCGGCGCACAGGCGATCGACCTCCTGCTCGGAGAGCCGTCCGCCGAGCCGCTCGCCGCCGAGGAGCTCGACCTCGAGCATCGGCCGCTCAGGCGCTGCGGATGGCCGGGCGCTGGACGCCGTCGCCGCCGCTCCGGGAGGCCGGCTCGACGACCGGGGCGCCGCGCTGCGTGTGCGCGTCGTACGCCTCGACGATGCGCTGGACGAGCTTGTGGCGCACGACGTCCTCGCCCCCGAAGCGGACGAACTCGACGCCCTCGACCGAGTCCAGCACGTCGCCCACTACGATCAGCCCGGATTTCTGCTCGCGGGGAAGGTCGACCTGGGTGATATCGCCGGTGACGACCATCTTGGAGCCGAAGCCGAGGCGGGTGAGGAACATCTTCATCTGCTCGGGGGTGGTGTTCTGGGCCTCGTCGAGGATCACGAACGAGTCGTTGAGCGTGCGCCCCCTCATGAACGCGAGCGGGGCGATCTCGATCACGCCACGGTCGATGTGGGAGGCGACCTTCTCGGGATCGAGCATGTCGTGCAGGGCGTCGAACAGGGGGCGCAGGTACGGATCGACCTTGGCCATCAGGTCGCCGGGGAGGAAGCCGAGGCGCTCGCCGGCCTCGACGGCCGGGCGGGTGAGGATGATGCGGTTGACCTCGTGGCGGGACAGCGCCGCGGCCGCCATGGCGACGGCGAGGAACGTCTTGCCGGTGCCGGCGGGGCCGATCCCGAACGTGATCGTGTTGGCGCGGACGGAGTCGACGTAGCGCTTCTGGTTGACCGTCTTGGGTGCGACGCGCAGGCCGCGGTTTGTCCAGACGACGTCCTCGAGCACGCGAGCGGGCGATTCGTGCGCGTCGAGCGCCCCGGTGACGGCCGTGATCGTCCCGGGCCCGATCTGGTGCCCGCGGGCGATCAGGTCGGCGAGCTCGCGAACGACCCGCTCACCGAGCTGCATGTCGCCCTCGTCCCCGTCGAGCGTAAGCAGGTTGCCGCGCAGGTAGACGCGGCAGGATAGATGGGACTCGAGTGCCCGCAGGACGGCGTCCTGGCTGCCGGCGAGCTCCGCCGCCACTTCGTTCGATAGCTCGATCTGGGTCCTCATCCCTGCAGCGCCGCGCGCACCATGCCCGACACGCGCTTACCGTCCGCGCGCCCATCCACCACGGCCATCGCCTGGCGCATCGCGGCCCCCATGTCCTTCGGTCCGGCGGCGCCGCTGTCGGCCACGGCCTGGGTGACGATCGCCCGGAGGTCCTCGTCGGAGAGCTCCGCCGGAAGGTAGCCGCCGATCAGCTCCGCCTCGGCCTCCTCGCCGGCCGCGAGATCCTCGCGGCCGCCGTCACGGAACGCGCTCGCGGCCTCGGTGCGGCGTTTGCGCTCGCGCCGCAGCACCGCGACCTCGTCGTCGTTGCCATCCTTGGCGGCCTTCTGCAGTTCGGACACCACGAGCCGCAGGGCGCCCACCTTCTGTTTGTCCCCGGCGCGCATGGCGTCCTTCAGGTCGGCGTCGATCTGCTCGCGGATCCCCATGCGTTTCTCGACGAAGGATACGCCGCCCGTCCAGCATCCCCGGGGCGTGCGTTGCCGGCCGTCAGGGGCCCGAGAGCGGGGTGGGCGTGCCCAGCTTCCCCGGTGAGGACGAGTCGCGGCCGAACAGCAGCGCGACATTCCAGTCGACCAGCAGCCGCAGGCGGCGCCCCATGCCCGGCATCAGCAGCAGGTGGTAGGTGCGCGCGATCAGCCACGCGGGGAAACCCCGCCAGCGCACCCCAAAGGTGATCGCCACCGCCTGGCGGCCGCCGAGCTCGGCGACCACGCCTTTGCTCTTGTAGCGGAACGGTTTCGCGGGGAGGCCGCGCAGAGCGCAGACGACGTTGCGCGCGACCAGCCTGCCCTGGCGGATCGCGTGCTGGGCAGTGGGCGGGCACGACTGCCCCGGGCGCGCGGGGTCGGGGACGGCCGCGCAGTCGCCGATCGCCCATATGGGGGCGCCGAACGCGTGCATGGTGCGGTCCACGGGGATGCGGCCGGCGGCGTCCAGCTCCAGTCCGATGCTCGCGACCGCGGGGCTCGGCCTCACCCCGGCCGTCCACACGACCGTGCGGGTGGGGATCGTTTCGCCACGGGACAGTCGGGCGTAGTCGGCGCCGAGCCCCTCCAGCGTGGTCGAGGTGAGCACCTCGATGCCGCGCCCGCGCAGCTCGGCTTCGGCGAACAGCGAGAGGCTGTCGGGCACCTCCTGCATGATCCGCTCGCGCGCCTCGGCGAGCACCCAGCGCATCCCCTGGGCGGCGCAGCGGGGATACAGGCCGATCGCCTGCACGGCGAAGTCCTGCAACTCGGCGAGTCCCTCCACGCCTGCGTAGCCGGCGCCGACGAACACGAACGTGAGGTACTCCGCGCGGCGCTCGGGATCCTCGAGCGTCTCGGCGATGTCGAAGCACCTCAGTACCTGGTTGCGCAGCGCGACCGCATCGGCGAGCGACTTGAGCCCGATCCCGTGCTCGGCGAGTCCCGGTATCGGAAGCGTCCGGGATACCGACCCGAGGGCCACGATCAGCTGGTCGTAGGGGAGCTCCAGCTCGTCCCCGTCGATGCGGCGCACGGTCAGCGTGCGGGCCCCGGGGTCGCCGCTCTGGACGTGACCGATCAGCAGGTCGGTGTGGCGCAGCTGGGCGCGCAGCGGCACGATCACGTGGCGCGGATCGAGCGTGGCGCCGGCTGCGCCGGGCAGCAGCGGGGTGTACAGCAGGTAGTTGGACTCGTTGACGAGCGTCACACGGGCGCTCTGGTGAGGCAGGTGGCGTTCGAGTGCGTGCGCCGCGTAGAAGCCGCCGAAGCCTCCGCCCGCGATCACGACCTGCCACGCCACGCCGACAGAATAGGGTGGGGCCGATGAACCGCGATCTCTACGAACAGGCCCTCGCCCCGTTCCTCCAGGAGGTCCGCGAACTCCGCCCCGAGGGGGCGGAAGTGATCGACGCCCACACCCACCTCGGCCTCGACGAGGACGGGCGCTCGCTGACGCTCGAGCAGCTGCTGAACCAGCTCGACGCCGCAGAGGCGAGGCGGGCGTGCGTGTTCCCGCTGCACGACCCCGAGCGGGTGCCCTCCTACAGCCTCCCCAACGACCGCGTGATCGAATGGGCCGGCGAGAGCGACGGCCGGCTGACGCCCTTCTGCCGGCTGGACCCGGCCGAAGACCCGCTCGACGAGGGAGAACGCTGCCTGGCCGCCGGCGCCGGCGGCATCAAGCTCCACCCCCGCGCCCAGGATTTCGTATTCGACGGCGAGGAGATGCAGGAGATCTTCAGGCTCGCCGAAGACGCAAAGGTGCCGATCCTGATCCACGCCGGGCGGGGGCTGCCGCCGCTGGCCGAGGGGCTCGTGAACCTCGCCCTGCGCCACCCCGGAGCGGTCCTGATCCTGGCCCACGGGGCGATCTGCGACCAGGGGATCCTGACCACCCGCCTGGCCGACCACCCGGGCGTGCTGTACGACATCTCGTGCTTCTTCCCGCTGGACGTGATCGAGCTGCTCGCACGGGTGCCCCCCGAGCGCGTGGTGTTCGCCTCCGACCCGCCGTACGGACTCCCGGCCACGACCCTCTACATGGCCCTGCGGGTGGCCCAGCAGGCGGGGCTGGACGAGACCGCGACCCGTGGGTTGCTCGGGGGGACGATGGCGGGGCTGCTCGACGGCGGCGGGCTCCCGCGCCCGAGCGACTTCAGGAGGCCCTCGACGATCACGCTGTCGGGGCGCCTCGCGCGCGTGTACGGCTACGCGAGCCTCGTCGGACCCGCGCTGTTCGCCGGCGCCAGGGAGCAGGCGCGGGCGATGCTCGACATGGGGATCGCGGCCTGCCGGGACCCCGATCCCGCAGACGTGGGTGAGGCCCTGGAGACGATCGGCCTCGCCCTCTCGGCGGCCGACGAGCTGCTCGCCAGCGAGGACGGTGTGCGCCCCGCGATCGACCTCGTGTACCGCTCCAACGTGCTCGCCGCCACCGCGCTCCCGGGCTAGGTCATCGGACGCCGCGTCCGCGCGACGCGGAGCTAGGCCCCGCCGCCGGGGCCCTCCAGCCGGATCGCCTCCCAACCGGCGCCCGCGGTGCGGCGTCGCGCGCGCATCCCGAGCGTGGCCTCGAAGGCGCCCGCGACCTCCTCCCCCTCGCCCTCGAGCAGCCCGGAGGCGATCAGCGCGCGGGGTGCGAACGGGAGCACACCGGCGAGCTCGAGCAGCAGTCCTCGCAACAGGTTGCAGACGACCACGGGAGCGCGGCCGAAGCCCTCGTCGAGGAGATCCCCCACAGGCAGCGGGTCGGTGCGCAGGTCGGCGCGGCGGACGTCGAGCTCGACGCCGTTGACGGCGGCGTTCTCGGCCGTGGCCTGCACGCTCAGGAGGTCGTTGTCGAGGGCGACCACAGGGGTGTAGCCGAGCCTGCCGGCGACGATCGCGAGCACACCCGACCCGCATCCGACGTCCAGCAGGGGACCCGCAGGCGGGCGCTCGGCGGACAGTTCGAGCAGCAGCTCGAGGCATAGCCTGGTGGTGGCATGGGCGCCGGTGCCGAAAGCCTGGCCGGGGTCGATCACGATCTCCTGCGTGACCCCCGAGCCGTCGCCGGGGGGCTCCCATGGCGGCCGGATGCGAATCGCCGGCGATGCCCGTGCGGGCGCCGCCGGAGTCGGGACAGAGGCCGGCATCGGCGCGGCGATCACGACGGGGCGGTGAAAGGTCCGCCAGCGCTCGCTCCAGTCGTCCGCCACCTCGGTCGTGTGGACATCGAGCAGGGCGCCTCCGGAGGACGCGGCAGCCGTCAACGCGGGCAGGCTGGGGAGCTCGCCCGGCGCCCCGTACAGCGCGTACTCGACCTGATCGCCGAGATCGACCTCCTCCACTCCGCCGGGAGCCAGCTCGAGCAGCTCGGCGAGCACGAGCTCGGCGCTCGACCGCTCCACGCGGACCGCGAGCCTGATCAAGCCGCCTGGCTGCCGAGGGCCCGCCGGAGCTTGGCGAACACCGACTCCTGGGAGCGCAGGTTCTCCTCGGTGAGGCTCTCGTTGAGGCGCTCCATGAGCTGCTGCTGCTCGGCGGTCAGCCGTCGTGGGACGACAACGTTGACGACGACCCGCAGGTTTCCGTGGCGGCCGCGGCGCAGGCCCGGCATGCCCGCCCCGCGGATCGTGAGGACCTCTCCCGGCTGGGTTCCGGGCGGCAGCTCGACCTCGATGTAGCCCTCCAGGGCCGGCACCTCGAGCGTCCCGCCGATGGCGGCCAGGGGGGCGGCCACGTCGAGAGCCGTGATCAGGTCGTCGCCCTCGCGGACGAAGCGCTCGTCGGGGCGAACGCGCACGAGGACGTACAGGTCGCCGGCGGGGGCGCCCGCTTCGCCGGCGTGGCCGCGACCGCCGAGGCGGATGCGCTGCCCGTCGGAGATGCCCGCCGGAACGTCGACCTGCAGGTCGCGGGTGACCGCCTTGCGGCCCCGGCCGCGACAGCTCCTGCACGGCTTCTCGGGGACCTTCCCTTGGCCCTCGCAGGCGTCGCACAGCATCGTGCGCATCATCTGGCCGAAGGGCGTGCGGGTGACCGCCTGCAGCTGGCCGGCTCCACGGCATCGCTCGCAGGTGCGGATCGGGGTGCCGGGCTCGGCCGCGTTCCCATGGCAGCGCTCGCACGACTCGACGACCTCGTAGCGGACGGACGCCTGCTTGCCGTGGGAGGCGTCGATCAGCTCGATCTCGACCGCGACCGCGACGTCGCCACCCTGGGCGGGGCCCGTGCGCCCGCCGGCGGCGGCGCCGAAGAAGGCGTTGAAGAGGTCGCCGATCGACCCGAAGGCGTCGAAGTTGGGCGCATAGCCCCCGGAGCGCAGGCCGTCGTGGCCGTAGCGGTCGTATGTCGCACGGCGTTCTTCGTCGGAGAGGATCTCGTATGCCTCCGCGGCCTCCTTGAACTTCGCCTCGGCGTCGGGATCGTGGGCGTTGACGTCGGGGTGCAGCTCGCGGGCGAGTTGGCGAAAGGCCTTCTTGATGTGCTGCTCGGAGGCGTCGCGACCGACGCCGAGCACCTCGTAGGGGTCGCGTGGCATCGATCGAAGGCTAGTTGGCGCCGTAGCTGTCCTCGACGAAGCGCGACAGCTCGGCCGCGGCCTCACGGACCGTGGAGATCGCGCTGGCGTAATCCATCCGCACGGGACCGATCACCGAGACGGTGCCGAGCCGGCGCTGGGCAAGCCCGTAGCCGGCCGCTACGAGCGCCAGTGAATGCATCGCAGGGAGCTCGTTCTCATGGCCGATGCGCACGTACACGCCGGGCTCGGACAGGGCCGTGCGGAGCACCCGCAACAGCGCCACCCGGCGCTCGAGCAGGTCCACGAGCTCGTTGACCTTGGCCGTGTCGCCGAGGTTGCTGCTCTCGAGCAGGCGGGCGGTGCCCTCCACATATAGCGACTCCTCCACGTCGGAGGCGAGCTCGGCGAAGGTGGGCGCGAAATGCTCGAGGAAGGCGAGCTCCGACGAGGACAGGCCCGGGTCGATCAGGCGCTGCTGCACCATGCGCGCGCCGAGGTCGAGGCCAACGAGACGCTCGTTGAGGTACTCCCCGGCCCACGCGAGCAGCCCCTGGTCCACGGGGCGCTCGAAGGTGGCGAGCATCTTCGAGACGCCGCCGGTGGAGGTGATGATCACCACCAGCACCAGCTGGGGCTGCAGCGCCAGCACCTCGACGTGCCGGATCGTCGCCGTCTGCGGCGAGGGGGCGGACACGATCGCCACCAGGTTCGTCATCCGAGAGAGCGTCTCGGAGGTCGTGCGCACCGCCTCGTCGATCTCCTGCCTGATCAGCGACAGCTCGATGCGGCGGGGAGGCGCGGGCGTGACCTGGCCGGCGGTCAGGAGGCGGTCCACGAAGTAGCGGTGGGCGGCGTCGGTTGGCACCCGCCCCGCGGACACGTGGGGATGGGTGAGGAAGCCGTACTCCTCCAGCTGTGCGAGTTCGTTGCGCACCGTCGAGGGACCGCAGTCGAGCCCGGGGTCGGCGGCGATCGTGCGCGATGGCACGGGCTGGGCGGTGTGGAGGTACTCCTCCACCACCTTGCACAGGATCCTCTCCTGGCGGGCGGTCAGCATGAGGCTGATTCTAGGCCCGCCGGTTTCCGCGCCTGGCGTGCGCACGGCCCCACGATGCACCGCTGCGCGGCGCCCCTACAGCTCGACTTCGGCCTGGGCGTTGCGGATGATCTGGTTGCCGGCCTGCTCGGCGACGGTGTCGATGAGCGCGCACCCGTTCTTGACCTCGGTGACGGTGCTCGTCACCACGACCTCCTGCTCGGGCAGCCCCATCCCGCGGAACTGAACCGACAGCCGCTTCAGATGCTCGGGTCCGCCCACGACCTCGGTCTGGGCGCGGGCGACCTGGGCCATCGTCCACAGCCCGTGCAGGATCCGCCCGGGAAGCCCCACCGAACGGGCGAATTCCTCGTCGACGTGGATCGGGTTGAAGTCGCCCGAGGCTCCGGCGTAGCGCAGAGTGAGGTACTTGTCGGGGGTGACGCGCAGCTCCTGGATCTGGTCGCCGGCCTGGAGCTCAGCCACGCCTCACACCCCCCTCACGATGTTGGTCCAGGTGGCGGTGCAGACGCGCTCGCCGCGCTGGTTGTCGGAAATCGACTCGAACACGTAGAAGCCCTTGTCGTCACGTTCGGAGATGTCCTTCACGCTCGCCGTCGTCGTGACCTCGTCGCCGGCCACGACCGGCTCGCCCCACACGAACTCCTGGCCGGCGTGGACCATCATCGCGAAGTTGATTCCGATCTCGGGGTCGAAGATCAGGGGGCCGACAGCGGGTGCGCTGTAGACGACGGCGAACATCGGCGGCGCCATCACGTCGGCGTAGCCCGCCGCGCGAGCGGCGTCGACGTCGAGGCACAGCGGGCTCGTCTCGCCGACCGCACGGGCGTACTCGCGGATCTTCTCGCGTCCGGCCGCGTACACGACCGGCTCGTAGCTCTTGCCGATCGCTGAGGTCTTGACGGGCATCGTGTCGGTGGCGCGCTCGTGCACCGGACACGGCGGCGGGCGCCCAGTCTATTGGGAGCACCCGGGCCGCGTCCGGCGCGCGCTCGCCCCCGGCGCTGCCCACGCCGGGACGCTCAGAGGCCCAGGTCGTCCTCCCCGCCGGAGGACCCCGCGCCGACGAGCTCGCCATCGCGCTCGCCGGGGGAGTCGAGGAACTGCACGACGTCGGCGACCACGCTGACGGCTTGGCGTTTGTGCTGCTCGGGGGTTTCCCACTCCCGCCACTCGAGCCTCCCGTCTACGGCCACGCGGCTGCCCTTGCGGAGGTACTGCTCGACGTTCTCGCCCGCCGCCCCGAACACCGACACGTCGAAGTAGTTGGGACGCTCGTGATACTCCCCGTCCGCATCCTTGCGGCTCGAGTTGCAGGCGAGGCGAAGGCTCGCGACGCACGATCCCGTCGGCAGGGATCGCAACTCCGGATCGCGTGTCAATCGTCCCACCAGTACCACTCGGTTGACGCTGAAGCTGGGCATCGGCTGGTCCTCCAGTCGTAGCGGTTACCCCCTCAGCCGACGCTACGCAGCGCCTGTGACGGGACTCGCCCCGGATCGGGTCGCCCCGGCGCGGTCCCGCTCGGCGGGGTCGCGTCCTGCGGGGTCGCGTCCGGCGGGGTCCCGCCCGGCGGGGTCGCGTCCGGCGGGGTCGCCCCCAGCGCCTCGAGGGAGATCAGCGCGATCCGCTCCTGAGCCGCGGCTGCGTTGATCGCGCGCGCCACGGGGACCATGGCGGCGGGAGCCGCCAGATACAGCACTCCCCCGACGTGGCGGGATCGCGCCCACGCGCGGCAGATCTCGACCAGGCGCGCGGGTGCCTTCGGCGTCAGCTCCACCTCGACCACCACCGGGAGCCCCTCCGTCGAAGCCGGCCACAGCACCAGGTCGGGCCGATGCGAGTCACCCCACCGTGAGCGCCAGGACATGCGCGCGCTCGCCAGCGCCACACCCGCGGCCCCCTCGTCGAATTGGAGCTCGCGCTCACCGGAGACGAGGTGATGCGGGTAGCGCCGCTCCAGCGCGACCGCGGCGTGTGCGCAGGCGATCTGGTGACGGGCGCCGCCGGGACCGACGCGTGTGGGGTCGTTGGCGGCGAAGCCCGCGAGCGCCATCCCTGAGCGCGTGGCGGTGAACAGCCGGGGCGCACCGTGGAGGGGGCGCGCCGACGTCGCGAATCCCGCACGAACGGCCGCCTGCAACCTGCCGCGGGCCGACGCCAGCGAGCACTCGTCCCGTTCGGCAAGGGCCTGCGCGGTGACCGCCCCCAGACGGGTCACCCAGCGCATCAGCGCCGTCCGGTCTGGATTCGTGGTTACCCGGTTGATGGGCACTGGAGCTCCTCTCTGTCGTTTGTGTGTGTGTGTGTGTGTGTGTCACGAGCGCGGGCGTGCATGTGCCCGTGCGCGGCTCACATCGGGGGCCAGCACGCGCGTGATGCGCACGGACGTGCCCTGCGTGTCGGCGAGGGGCAGCACGGCCGCCCAGCCGGTCCCGAGGCGCATCACCTCGGTCGCATCCAGCAGGGCTCGCCGGGTCCTGGTTCGGGTCGTGGCTCCACCGCTGTGACGGCTCACGCGCCAGCCCCACTGCGAGCCCGCGAACTCTGCGATCAGCTCGGCCGAGCCGGGCACGACCTGGCGATGGGCGATGACCAGGCCGAGATTCCCGATCACCTGCTCGGCCAGCGAGTCGGTTCCGTGGCGTCGCAGGTCGGACACCTCCTGCGTGCCGAGCACGAGGCTGATCCCCGCAGAGCGGGCGCGGCCGAACAGGCGGACGACGTGCTCCGGGGCGACGGCCGAGAACTCGTCGATCAGAACCAGCATCCTCACGGGGCATCCCTGGCATGCGGCCACGACGGTCTGCAGGTCCTGGACGATGGCCGCGGCCAGCATCTGACTCAGCAGCGGCCTGCTGTCCGAGCGGAGCGTGAACAGGACCACGGCACCTTCGCGCGCGCAGGCGAGCAGGTCGATCCTGTCCGACGTTGCGGATCCCGGCTCGAGCCACGCCCCCGCGTCGGACTCCGACAGTACGGCGAGCCGGTCGCGGACGCCGGCGAGGTCGGCGCGCTGGCGGGGGCCGAGCGAGTCGAGGTACGCGAACGACCTCCGCGCGGCATCCTCGGGCAGCTCGCGCAGGAGCTGCTCGAGGTTGTGCGGGTCGAGATGCTCGACGAGCCCGGCGAGCGTGACCTCCGTGCCGGCGAGGCGCAGCGCGCGCACCTCGTGGCCGAGATAGCGCTGGGCCTGACGGAGGTAGTGGGGCTCGGTGAAGCGCTCGGACCCGAGCGCCTTGTCGGCGACCTCCGTCTCCGACCCGCCGGCCAGCGGGTTGTAGACGGCCGGACCCTCCGGCGTCCACTCGAAGAAGCGCCGGCCGCTCGCCGCGGCCGCCTCGATGAGCTGCCGGCGCAGCGCTGCGTCCCCCTTGGGGTCGACCACGACGGCGCCCATACCGGCCCGGATCGCGGCTGCGGCGATGCGTGCCTGGGTGACGGTCTTGCCGGACCCGGTGGCTCCGACCACCAGCGTGTGGGTGCCGCCGGTGGACCCTGCGAGTGGCACAACGACCGGCTGCCAGCGCTCGTCGTAGCCGAGCAGCAGCGAGCCCCCCGGCTCGGACCCGACGTCGTGCGCACGCGCACGCCCGGCGTGGAACGCGAGCCAGGCCGCGAGCGTCCGCGGTGTGCGGCCGCCGGTCGTGCGCGCTCCCGGGTCGATGCCATCCTCGGCGTCGGCGCGCTGCCAGCGGCGGAGCCTTCCGGCGGCCAGCAGCGAGCCCAGCGCGACGGGCAGCGCAGCCTGACCAAGGGCCGCGTGGGCGAGAGCGCCGACACCCGCTGCGCAGGCGGCCCAGCTCCAGTGAAGTCGATGTCTGCGCAGGAGCCGCGAACCGAGCAGGCCGACGACGGCCGCCAGCAGACATCCGCCGGCAAACACGCTCGCGCGTTGGAGCTCCTCGAACAGCTGGACGGGCGGCGGTTGGACCGCAAGGCGGACGTGTACGAGCGAGGGCATATGCCCCTCCTTTCATGTGGCCGCCTCCGTTCGCAGGCAGCACTCAGGGCCCGTCACGGGACGGGCCGGGTTGATGGGTCAGGGGCGACGGCGGATGCCGCGCCGCAAGAGCTGCGAGGCATGCCTCCGGCTACGGAGGCGTCGGGCGCCCTCGGGTCAGAGGGGGAAGCGCTGGCGGCTCAGCTCAGAGTTCGACCTCGCGTGGCGGGATCCCGAGTCCGCGCCTGGCGATCAGGGCCAGGACGTCGCTGTGGATCCATGGCGTGGTCGCGGTCTTGCCACCCTCCGCGAGTAGGCCGAGACGGCGCCCCAGCCAGCTGGTCTCTCCGCTCTCGTTCCCGCCCGAATCGCGCTTCACCCTCCCGCAGCGAATGGCGATCTCGCTGAGCGAGAGCTCGCCGCCCTCGACCCGCTCGAGCACGGCCTCACGAAGTGCGCGGTTCAGAACGATCGGGCTCTGGAGCACGCGCTTCAGCTCGGCCCTGAGGACCGTGACCGAGACCGCATCGCCGTTCCGCGAGAAACAGGGTCGCGGGCCGCGTCCCGTTGCGGCGACCGTGAGGGTGCGGATCGGCTCGTAGCTTTCCAGCGTGGCGATCGCGTCGCGCAAGCTCACCGGATGTCGAGGCACGCCCGCATCACATCGCCACCAGCGCAGCTGGGCGATGTCGCCGTTCCGCGGCCGTGCATGAAGCTCGAAGGGGGTCCCAGCGGGCCCCTCGTGGGAGCAGGCGCCAGGGGCGTCGTGCCGGTCCTCGGGGTCAGGCGGAGTGCTCTCCAGATCCGCCGGGCGAAGGCGACGACAGGCGAAGGGCCCGCGCTCGAGCCGGGCGAGGTAGTCGCTGCAGATGATCACGGCGTTGTCCTGCGGCTCGTCCGGACCGAGACGCGCCAGGAGCCGGCAATCTCCTCCCGAGAACGCGTCGCGGTCGACGAGCAGCAGGCTGGCCGCGGCGCCGGGAAGCACGACCACCTCTCGCAGGCGCTTACGGGGGTCGCGGTAGCGGGTCAGCAGCCGATGGCGGGCAAAGGGCGACGATCGGGGCATGGGCTCCTCCCGGCGGGTTTCCGTGCCATGCCGACGCGATGGGTCGTGTGGCAGGCGCTCTCCACGGGCATCACCGACACAGCGGGAGCCGCACGTCGCGCCTGGCGCGAGCTGGCTCGGCTGCCGGCGGTGGGGACGGGCATTCGGGAGAGGCCCGAAGGAGTGAAGCGACGCTGCAGTGGTGGCGAATGGGGGCGAGAGAGGTGTGGCGGCCGACGCTACCCCGGCCCGGCGAGACGATCCACACGGAGCGCGGAGCGGCGATCCGCGGCGCCGCAGTCGCCCCCCTTCGAGAGGCCGAACTTCCGCCCGGGCAGCGGGATCGACGCGGTACGGCGGTGCAGCGGGGCCCGCTCCCGGCCACGGGCCGACTGCGGGAGGGCGCGGCTCAGCGGGTGTGCGACTGCACGATCACGGCAGGCAGCTGCACGAGCGAGCCGGACAACTGCACGGTCGCTTTCGCGCCCGTTGCAGACGAGTTGTCGATCGCGCGACCGGGATCAGTCGCGGTGGCGTTCCACGTCGCGGCCCTTGCGCTGCAGGCTGCGCCCGATTGCGACGAACAGCACCGTCAGCAGCGCCACGACGATCAGGAGCCATAGGAACCAGGGCATCGACGGAATTGTTCCACGGAACTTCTCGAGCCGGTCGTTCGTTGATACCGAGGAGGGAACAAGTCTCGATCCAGGGACGGACAAGAGGCCGATGAGGGGAATGCTTCGGATGCTGCGCCAGCCGCTCGCGCTGATCATCACCGCGATCGCCGCCAGCGACGTCGCCTACAGGCTGCTGCTGCGAGCGCCCATCCGGCGCGGGTTGGGCATCGGCGACTAGCGGACACGGCGGGGAGTCCGTCTCGCGCGCGGCGGGCCGTCGGAACAGGCGGCGGTGCATCGCCTGGTGATCGGGCTGGCGTGGCAGTCGCCGATCGGCGAGTCGCTCGTGTGCGGCTCCGCGGTACTCGTGGCGCTGGTGGCAGCGGTGTTCCTGACAAGAGCCGTGGCGAGCGGGCGACGCCGCTACGTGCGCCTCGTCATCGAGCCGTACCGGTCTGATCACGCCGAACCCGAGGCGTTGTCCAGGATGCTGGAAGCGCTGCACGCCGGCATGGCCCGGGCGTGGTGGGCGCGGCTGCTCGCAGGGCAGCCGTCGGTGGCGCTCGAGATCCACTACAGCGACGGCGCGCCGGCGGCCCGCTGTTGGTTCGCCGTCAGCCTCCCGGCCGGAACCGAGACATCGGTGCAGGCCGCGCTGCGGACGGCCTACGCGAACTGCCGTCTGCGGCCGCTGGAGGATCCGCCGGAGCCTCCAGCACAGCTCGTGAGGTTGCGCAAGAAGCATCTCTTCATACGGCGGGCCAAGGTGCTCGAGCGTTTCGACCACGATCGGAACCCGCCGACGGACCGCCTGCTGACCGTGATGGGGAGCTGCGGTGGCGGCTCGCTGGTGCAGCTGGCCCTGACCCCGGCGGCCGACACCTACAGAGCGCTTGCCCGCAGCCTGCACGCCGGGCGACAGGCGCGCGGAGGTCAAAGCCAGAACGGCCGCGCGAACCGGCCGGGGCTGGCGTACGAGGCGGAGCTGCGCGGGGGCATGGACCTGGTCCACGTGCCGCTGTTCCTGCTCGAGCTGAGAGTCGCCGCCGCCAGTCGCGGCGCGTGCCGGACGATCGCCTCGGAGCTGCAGGTGGAGGCGGCGGAGAACCGGCTCGTGCGACGCCGCACGCGCTCGTTGCGCGCTTCCGGCCGCGGACTCGTGCGGCGACTCGGGCGCGGAGAGCGCTCACCGTTCCAGTCGCCATGGCGCTCCCTGTTCGCGCCGAGCGAGATCGCATCTCTGTGGCAACTCCCAAGCCCTGAGTACTCCATCGTTCCCGTGCGGCGTGGGAGCGTGCCCGTGGCGCCGGCTCCGCCCGGCGTGTATCGGCCGGCGGCGGGTCGGGGCACGCTGCGCGACGAATACGGGCCCGTCTCGATCGAGTGCGGTTTGCGCAGGCAGAACACGGCCGTGCCGGGGACGGTGGAGCAGGGCAAGACGAGTTACCTCGTGGCCACGATCGCCGAGGACCTGTCGCGCGACCGCTGCGCGATCATCCTGTTCGACCCGAAGGGGGACGCAGCGGACGCCGCCATCAGCGTGGTGGAGCCCGGGCGCACCTGCACGCTGCTGGACTTCGCCAGGCCCACCTGCGGCTTCAACCCGCTCGCCGTGGACGCACCGGCGGACGTGATCGCTGACTACGTCGTGGCGGCTTTGCGGAACCTGTTCTCCGACGCCGACATCAGGGCGTCCTCGGACCGGTACCTGCGCAACGCGGTGATCGCCGTGTTGGCGTACGACCGTCGATGCACGCTGTGGGACGCCGCCAGGCTGCTGTCGGTGGGCGAGGAGGGCTATGCGTTCCGCAAGCGCGTGGCGGCGGCCGTTCGCACACTTCCGGAGTTCAGCGAGATCAGCGCGTTCTTCACGGCCGAGATCGGGGCCCAGCTTGCGGACGCCAGGAGCATGACGACGGCCAAGCTCGACGCCCCGGTTAACAAGCTCGCCCGCCTGCTGAACTCGGCATCGATCAAGCGGGTGCTTCTCAACGAGTCGCTGCGGATCGACTTCGACCGCGTGATCGCGGGCGGCGAGGTGCTGATCGTCAAGGGCGCCCTCGGCGTGATGGGCGCGGGCAACACCTCCGTGCTGATGCAGCTCCTGGTCGGCATGCTCGACGCCGCGCTCGCCCGCCAGCAGGACCTGGTGGCGCCCGAGCGGCGCACGGCGGTGGCGCTCAAGGTGGACGAGGCGCCACTCGTGCTGAACCGCGGCTTCGCCGAGACGATGGCGCTGAAGCGCTCGGCGGGACTGGAGACCGTGGCGTGCTGGCAGACCGACGCGCAGTGGTCGGACCCGGCGGTGCGCGACCAGCTGGACGCGCTGTTCGCCCATCGCGTGTACTTCGCGACGGCCTCTGTCAGCGACGCCCGCTCGGCCGCGTCGCTGACGATGAGCGAGTTCTCCGACAGCGTGCGTCCGGGCACCGGCAGGCTCTCGGCGCTCGGGCACCCGGACGTGCGCCTTCACCTGCCAAAGCACCACGCGATCGCGAGCTGGAGCACGGCCGGTGGAAGACAGGCAGCCTTCATCGGACGCACGATCCCGCTGCGTGTGGACCCGGAGCGGATCGCCCAGCACGCGGCCCGCCAGCATGCCCGCGGCGCCAGACACCAGACCGACCTGCGCCGCCGGCACTGGGATCAGAGGGACGTCACACCGGCAAACGCGGCCGACCGGCCGGCCTTGGAGCCGGCGACCGAGCCGACGAGCGTGCCCGGGCCTGGGGGCGGACCGGCGAGCCGCGCCGCCGGGCTGCCCGCCGCGGCCAGCGCCGCCGAGGGGCCCGCGGCGACCGGTGCGCCGGCACGGAGCTACGCCGAGCTGGTGGACATCGATCGGGCACAGAGCGTGAGATGGGGTCGGCGCGGAGCCGTCCACGCCGAGCTCGAGCCCGAGCCGCTCGACCTCGAGATCCTGCTGCTGATGTCCGAGCTGCGGCACCTGCTGAGCAGCCAGATCCATCGTTGGTTCAACGAGGGACGCGCGCCGAGCACCACCCAGCGTCGGCTGAAGCGCCTCTCCGATGCCGGGCTCGTGGAGCGCATGCAGTTCCATCGGCGTGACGGTGGCGGGGCGCCGATGTGTTACCGCCTGACCAGCGCAGGCCAGGGACTGTTGATCTCGCACGGGGCCATCGAGGACACGCCGGATGTGGGTCTGCCGAATGCCGGCGCGACAAACGAGCGCGACTCGCCTTCGCGAAACCGCATCGGCACCCAGAGGGAGCTCCGACAGGTCCGCCGCGAGGTCCACGTCGCCGGGTGGGCACTGTCGCTGATGCGCGCCATGGATCTCCGACCGGGCGACGTCCGCGGCCGTGAGAGCTCGGTGTTGACCCCGCGGGCATCGCGGGGCGGGTCGGCCCGAGGCTTCTACGGTCCCGACGAGCTGCGCCTGCCGGGGGGCCGCGTGCCACACGATTTCCTCTCCAGCCGCGCAGGCGGCGAGCCGACGTTTGCGAGCGGACGGAGGGAGGTCGAGCAATTCGAGTCCGTCCGGCCGGACGCCGTTGTGAGGGTGGCGGGCGTGGACATCTTCATCGAGCTCGACGACCGCGTACCCGAGGGCACGAGCGCAGCGAAGCTCGAGCGTTACGACCACTTCCTCACCGGATGGTCGTTGAACACCCGGCGCTATGGAGATCGTGGAGAGACGGTGGCGGAGGTGGTGTTCGTGTGCCGCGATCGTGCGCGGGCGAGGGAGTGCGCGCGAGCCGCCGACCACGCGCTGTGCGCGGCGCGTGCCTATGCCGGCGAGTACCCGTTCGACTGGGACTACACCGGGCGTCGCCGGATCAGCTTCGCGGCCGAGCGGGACATCCACGAGGGAAGCCGCCTCGCATACGGAGTCGCCGACCTGCCGCCGTCCGTGCGCGCCGAGGGATCCGGTCGTGAGGCAAGGGCGCTGGAGGCCGCGGCAGTCACAAAGAATCTCCCGCTCGCGCCGCTGAGCTCGCACGGGTGAGTGTGGTTGCCGGCGCAGACCAGGTTGCGGGGGCCGGCGAGACCCCTCCGCTGGGCCGCTTCGCAGCGACCCGAGATCCCCTTCGCCACACCGACGCGTCGAACTAGCCGAGCTCGTCCCCCGCGGTGGCCTCGCGGGCGAGCGCGAACAGCGCCTCTACGAGCACGTTGTGGCGGTCATCTCGTGCGACCAGCGTCATGATCGAGGGAGCAGCGTCCGCAAGTGGTACGGCGGCCGTGCTCGGGAGCACGTTGATGAGCACCGCTGCGTGGCAGGCCGGAACGACGGCGATGCCGCTGCCTGCGAGCAGGTGCGCGAAGCGCCCCTGTGCGTTGACTGCGTGACCGACGACGTGAGGGGCCGGCCCGCCGCGGTGGTCGTCAAGACTCCAAAAGCCCGCCCACGCAGGGTCGACCGAAGGATCGAACCCGATGAAGGTCTCGTCGAGCACCTCGCCGACGGATAGCTCCTCCCTTGCCGCGAGCCGATGATCCTTGGGCATCAACACGACACGGCGCTCGGCGCTGAGCGGCTGCGCTTGGACCACCGGATCGGCGGCCGGCCTGGTCGCGATCGCAACATCCACCTCCCGCAGCCAGGCAGCGGTAGGAAGCGTCGGGAATGAGAGCTCGTCGGCTCGGATCTCAACCTTCGGATGCAACTTCGCGAACGCCTCGATCAGGTTCGGATGCGTGAGGGCAGGTGGCAGGCCCAGATAGCCGAAGGCGACCACACCCTCGCGACTGCGCGCGAGCGACTCGGCCGTCGAGATGGCGTCATCTTCGGCTGCAAGGGCCTCACGGGCCTTTCCCAGGAACACCTCGCCGGCAGGTGTGAGGGTCACGCCTCGTGGGTGACGCTCGAGAAGCTTGAATCCCAGATCGGACTCCAGGCGCGCCATCGCCTGCGAGAGCGCCGGCTGGGCGACGTGCAGCTTCTCTGCCGCGAGGGAGAACTGACCCTCGTCTGCGATGGTCGCGAAATAACGCAGAGCACGTAGCCCGAACTGGCCCGGGACCGCGGTCATGTGCTGCCGGCGGCCGATCCGGACCGCGCTGATTCGCAGGCCCTCATCCTCGGCGCGTGTCCGATCTTCACCTGCCGGACCTCTGTGGCGATGACGGCGTAGAGGGAGCTACGCGTCGCAGACGCGAAGATGGAGGGCACATCGGGGTCGCGCGTGCGAAGCATCGTCGAATGGCAAGGGAAGGCTGCGGTGTTCGAACGTCCGGTTCGCAGTTGCTCCCCCACCCGTCACAGACACGTCCACTCAGCGGCCCAGAAAACCACGAAACCCCTGATTTGCAGGGCTTTCCGCAGTACCGCTACCGGGATTCGAACCCGGGTTTCCGCCATGAGAGGGCGGCGTCCTAGTCCCCTGGACGATAGCGGCGGGTAGGCGCAGGCTAGCAAAGCGACCTCACGAACGGCTAAGGAGCAGGGCGTCGGAGCAGCCGCCTCCGGGCGTAGGAGCGGGGCGTCGGAGCAGCTGCCGCCAAAGCCCCCGCTAGGGCCGGCTCAGACCTGCTCCGGGCGTGCCGAACACCCACCTCGGTGCGGTATCGTCGGCGGCCCCACCAGCACGCGGATGTGGCGGAATTGGTAGACGCGCACGGTTCAGGTCCGTGTCTGGGCAACCAGGTGGAGGTTCGAGTCCTCTCATCCGCATGGCGCCCTCGACCGATGGGCCTGCGTCCCGGACAACCGGTCGGCCTGCGTCCCGGACGCTGGTGCGGCGCGACCCGGACGCTGGTGCGACGCGACCCGGACGGCCCGCGCAGCACTCAGCCGAGCTGGTCGTAGCCCCAGAGCCCGACGAGATCGCGATCGAGGTATTCGCTCAGCGCGGCGACCTCCGGCTTGAGGCGGCGGCGCAGCTCGGTCATCAGCTCGGAATCCGGAGGCGGCGCGTCGCCGTACACACCGCGGAGGCGGACCGCGCGAAACGCGTTCTTGCGCAGCTGGGCCGGTGTGAGCGCCTTCACCGTCGCCCTGGTCGCTCGCGAGACGGTCGACTGGCCCAGCGACACGGAGTGCAGGAGGTCGTCGAGCTGCGGCGAGCGCATCGTGCGGGTCGTCTGTTTGACGTTGATTTCCTCGAGCTGGTGCTCGTCGTCCACCCCGAGGAACCGCAGCACCGTCTGAAGTGTTGCCTGGTTGTCCCGCCGGAAATCGTCGTAGATGAGAACGAGCATCTGCTCCTCCGGGAACACGTCGCGGTAACGACGCAGCTGCTCCACGTAGCGCACCTGCTGTGAGTACTGCAGGAGCTGCGGAAGGTGTGATCGACGAGGGAGGCGTTTCCCTTCGCTCCGAACCGTCTCTAGCGAGATCGCGCGGCGAAGGTCCTTCGTCGTCTCCACGTGGCTGCGCAGCAGCTGCAGGTGGAACGAATGCAGGAAGCTGGCGGGCTCACGCAATATCGCGATGATGCGGGCCGCCGGCTGCACGTCGGCGATTGCGCGCGCGGCCGTGTGCGAGAGGAGATACAGCGCCGACGCCTCCCCCACACACTGCTCCGGACCGGCGTCGGCGAACAGCGAAAGGTAGTCGTCGAGCGTCTCCGGAAGCCGGTAGCCACGTGCCGGCTGAAAGCGCGAGCGCAGGTCCGTGGCGAAGTACCGCGGCTCCTTGATCGCGGGCATGAAGATCTCGGGATGCAGCGCCAGCATCTCGTACAGCGCCGTGGTCCCGCTCTTGGGCAGACCGACGATGAAGAAGTCCGGGATCCGCGTCCGGGGCGCCCGCTCCTCCTCCCCCACCTCGGCCGTCTCCCTCACGGCGTCAGTGTAGGGCGAGGGTGCCACCGCGCCGGCCGCTCGGGTGGGCCTCGGCGGCGCGCAGAGCATGCCCGGATCGCGCCTTCGGGACCCTGAGTAGTGCGCAATCTGGAGGTCCTGACCCGTTAGACTCATGGGCCGTTTCGCGCCACGAAAACCGCGATAAAGCTCGCGAAACGTGCGCAGATCGAGACATCTTGAGACATTGAAATGCGATCGCGCATCACATCCCGACGGGGCGCCGCCTCCAAGAAGCCGTCGGTCTTCTCGCAGCTCAACCTCCTGATCGGCCCTCGCCGCCGGCTCGTGTTCGCCCTGTCGGGGGTGTCGGTCGTGTCGGCCTTCACGGAAGCCGTCACGATCGCGATCATCGCCCAGGTCGGCGCCGAGCTCGCCAACGGCGAGGGAGTGCACTCGCACAGCAGCCTCCTGCACGTGCACGCGTCGATCGGGACGCTGCTGTGGATCGCGCTCGCGCTCGCGATCGTTCGCCTGCTGTTGCAGGGCCCGATGTCGCTGCTGCCCGCGCAGATCGCCGCCGACGTCGCGGAAGGGCTTCGTGAACGCATGTTCCGGGCCTTCACGGGCGCCTCCTGGGACGTGCAGTCGCGCGACCGTGAGGGGACGCTGCAGGAGGTCATGACCAATCAGACCAGCCAGGCCACCGGCGGCGCGCTGCAGGCGACCAGCCTCGTCAGCGCCTCGCTCAGCTTCCTGATCCTGATGGCCTTCGCGATCGCCCTGAGCCCTGTGGCGGCAGCGCTGGTGTTCGGGATCGCGCTGGGGCTGTTCGCACTGCTGCGGCCGCTGCGGCGCCTGGGTGCGCGCAGCGCCCGCGAACTCTCACGCGCGCAGCTGCGCTACGCGGGCGCGATCGCCGAGACCAACAGGGTCGCTGAGGAGTCGCACGTATTCGGCGTGATGGACGCGCAGTACGAGCGCATGATGGGCTACGTGCGGCGCTGCCGCGAGCTGTTCTTCCGCACGCAGGTGATCGCCAAAGCGGTGCCCAACATCTACCAGAGCCTCGTGTTCGTGATCCTGGTGCTGGGTCTCGCGGCGCTCTACAGGCTCGAGGTGCACCATCCCGGTCGCCTGCTCGCGATCATCCTGCTGCTGTTCCGCGCCGCCCAGAGCGGCCAGTCGATCCAGGGCTCCTACCAGGCGCTGCAGCAGTCGCTCCCGTTCGTGGAGCGCCTGCGCCGCACCGAGAAACGGTACGTCGAGAGCAAACCCAAGGAGGGCGTGGTGGCGCTGCCCGAGGTGGGCGAGCTGGCCTTCGAGGACGTGTCCTTCTCCTACACGCCCGGCCGGCCGGTGCTCGAGGACCTCAGCTTCTCGGTCCAGGCCGGCGAAGCGATCGGCATCGTCGGGCCGTCCGGCGCCGGCAAGTCCACGCTCGTGCAGATCCTGCTGCGCCTCAGGGATCCGGGCGAGGGTCGCTATCTCATAAACGGCGAGGACGTCAACGACTACACGCGCGCGGACTGGCAACGGCTGGTGGCCTACGTGCCCCAGGAACCGCGTCTCCTGCACGCGTCCGTCGTGGACAACATCCGCTTCTTCCGCGACATCGACTTCGAGTCGGTCCGCCGCGCCGCCAAGCTCGCCCGTGTCCACGACGACATCGAGAGCTGGGCCGAGGGCTACGAGACGATCGTGGGCCCCCGCGCCGATGCCGTCTCCGGCGGGCAGCAGCAGCGCATCTGTCTCGCCCGCGCGCTCGCCGCCCGCCCGCAGGTGCTGGTGCTGGACGAGCCGACCAGCGCGCTGGACCCGCACTCCGAGACGCTCATCCAGGAGTCGCTGCTCGCGCTCAAGGACGAGCTCACGCTGTTCACGATCGCGCACCGCATGTCCACGCTCGACATGTGCGACCGCGTGATGGTGATCCTCCAGGGCCGGCTCACCGCGTTCGACACCAAAGCCGTCCTGCAGGAGCACAACCAGTACTACCGGACCGCGTCGCTGATCGCGGCCAGCGCAGCCGGCGGCACGCTGCCCTGAGGGCGGACACCTCGCCGCGCTGCGGGGACCGTCGGGCGTGAGCGACGCGGCCGCGCCGCCGCCGCGGGTCGCGACCGTCGCGGAGGCGCCCTCGGTCGCGCGACTGCTGGACGCCTTCAACCGCGAGTTCCACACGCCGACGCCGGGCGTGGCGCGCCTCACCGAACGACTGCTGGCCCTGCTCGCGCGCGGACGTGATCGCCCTCCTCGCCGGCGAGCCGCCTGTCGCCGTCGCCCTGCTCACGCTGCGCCCGAACGTCTGGTACGAGGGACAGGTGGCGCTCCTGGACGAGCTCTACGTGGCACCCGTGCCCGGTGCTGGCGGCGACCAGCTCGCCCAGCTCGAGATCGAGTTCGAGGATGCGCCACGGTGGCGGCACGGTTACGACCCAGCGACACCAGCAGGGTCGTTCAGCAGCGCCATCCCGCGCCTGATGCCGTGCCCCTCGAGCAGGTACGCGCGTTGGACATCCGGGAGCGTTGTGCGTCTGACGACATACAGTCCGGGTTGCCGTGCTGCCCCAATCCTGTCCGCGGGCGCCCTCGCGGCCGGGACGGCCTCAAGCGAGCTTGGCCGCCCGCCGATACGGGCGGCATGAGCCGCACCCTGATCGCCGGTATCGCCGTGCTGGCCGTCGCGCTGGTGGGCGCAGTGGTGGTGTTCGTGGTCCCATCGGGCCAAAGCGCCGGCGGAGCTGGCAGCTCCGCGGGCACTGGCAGCTCCGCGGGCACGAGCGGCTCCGCAGCCGGCGGAGCACAGCGCGACCTGACCGCGGCCTCCACCGCGTCGATCCAGGCGCCCTCGTTCACCGCTCCGGTGCCGGCGGGGTGGAACGTGAGAGCCCGCGCCAACACGAAGGGCACCCACCAGTTCCAGCTCGGGTCCACCAAGGGGCAGATCAACGCGCTCGGGATCGGCCCGGCGGGCACCGTGGCCGTGACCGCCACCGAATACGGCCCGGAGGTGCTCGCCCACGGGCACATCGCCGGCAAGCCGCCGCGCAGCTACAGCCCGGTGGCGCTGCTCCCGTTCCTCGTCGGCCAGCCCGCACACGCGGAAGGCGTCCAGACGGGCGAGCACCCGACAGCGACGGTGCTGGCGGGCGCGCCGGCCGGAGAAGAGGCGTTCTTCTACGGGTACCGGGGCCGCGAGAACGTCCAGGTGGACGTGGTCGCCAAGCATGACGGGCGGCTGTTCCTGGTGGAGCTCGACGCCGAACCGCGGCTGGCGGCAACCAGCAAGAGCGCGCTGTCTCAGATAACCGGCGGCTGGCGCTTCCGCTGAGGCGCGCTCAAGCCGCGGCGGCGAGCGGCGCAGCGGACCAGAGGTGAGCCAGCGCGTACGCGCGGTACGGACGCCATCGCTCCGCCAGGCGCTCGGCCGACCGCGGCGAGCCGTCGCACCCGAGGGAGATCAGCGACCGCCGCAGGCCGGCGTCGCCCGGCAGGAAGGCGTCGGGGTCGCGCAGCTCGCGCATCGCTACGTATCCCGCCGTCCACGGTCCGATCCCCGGCATCGCGAGCAGCGCCCGCCCGACCTCGGCGCGGTCCGCACCGCCGTCCAGCACCAGCTCCCGGGACTCGATCGCCCGTGCGAGCCCCACCAGCGCCCGCCCGCGGGCGAGCGGCATCGGCAGCGTGGCCGGGTCGACTCTCGCCAGCGCCGCCGCAGACGGGAACATGTGCGTGACGGCTCCCACCGGCTCGGCCAGGGGCTCGCCGTGACCGGCCACCAGCCTCTGGGCCAAGCGGCGTGCGGCGCCGATCGACACCTGCTGGCCGAGCAGCGCCCGCACCGCGGTCTCGCAAGCGTCGACGCTGCCCGCCACACGCCGTCCGGGGGCAGCCATGACCAGCTCGCCCACCACGGGCTCCCCCGCGAGCCGCTCGCGGACGGCCACCGGGTCCGAGTCGAGGTCCAGCAGCCGCCGGCACCGGCTGACCGCGGCGGCGAAGTCGCGCATGTCCTCGAGCCACAGCCTGGCGCGTACGTGGTCCTCGCGTACGGCCAGCTCGACGACCCCGAACCCCCTCGGGAGCCGCAGGCTGCGGCGGTAGGCGCCCTCCACGACCTCCTCGATCCCAGGAACCGCCCGTAACCCCAGGAAGGCGATCAGCGCCTCCCCGTCGAACGGTGCCCTCGCCGGCAGCCGCACCGTGAGCCCCGAACCTGCCGCGCACGACCGCTCGTGCCGCCTCGCGCGCAGCTCGGTCGGCGTCATCGCGAAGACCTCACGCATCGAGCTGTTGAACTGCCTGACGCTGGAGAATCCCGCCGTCAGCGCGATCTCGGCCACCGCCAGGTCGGTCCGCTCTAGCAGCACGCGCGCGGTCTGCGCCCTCGAGGCCCGCGCGAGCGCGAGCGGGCCCGCGCCCACGGCCTCGGTCAGGCAGCGGTTGAGGTGCCGCTCGCTGTAGCCGAGGCGCCGCGCCAGGCCAGCGACGCCCTCGCGGTCCACGACGCCGTCGGACACGAGCCGCATCGCCCGGGAGACGAGATCGTCTCTCAGGTCCCATTCGGGGGAACCCGGCGACGCATCCGGGCGGCAGCGCTTGCACGCACGGAAGCCGGCGCCCTGCGCAGCGGCGGCCGTTGCGTAGAAACGCACGTTGCGCCGGTGGGGGGTCCTCGCGGGGCAGCTGGGGCGGCAGTAGATGCCGGTCGAGGTCACCGCCGTGACGAACCAGCCGTCGAAGCGCCCGTCCTTGCGCTCGATGGCTGCGTAGCAATCCCCGAAGGCCAGCATCCTCCGAGCATCCCACGCCGCGCCGCCTTTGTCTGGCCGGAATCGGACATCACCACAAACGTTCGCAAAGTGCGACAAAATTAGGCCTTGACGGGAGCGCTTGTGTTCCCCTACGATTCCTCCGCCGCCTCCTGACTGGTCGGAGGGCGGTGCGGTGCTCGGACTCGACCACGGGCCCGCTGGGATGGGGATACGGATCCCGAAAGGACTAAATGGGGCGAGGGGGCGACATGGGACGTCGATTTGGGGGACACGTTCGTCGATTGCTGCGCTCTTCCGGCGCCCGACGGCGCCCTGACACGTCGTCGAGCAGCCCCGCGACATCCTCGCACGGCCCCTCGCGCAGGCGCCTGCTCCCGATCGCGCGGGCAACGGTGATGCTGCTCGTGCTGGCGGGCGCGGTCAGCGCCGTGCTCGCCGCAGGAGCCCAGGCGCACAAAAAATCCGAACAGCACGTGATCGTCAAACTCTCGTGCACCAAGGTCACGTTCCTCTATCTGGGCTTCCCCGAAGGGGTCACCAACTACGTCCACGAGAAGGTCAAGGTCGGCGGCAAGGTCGCCAACGACTACAGGACCCCGACCGACTTCTATGGGTCGATCGCCGAGAGCGTCGTCCCGCTCTCGATCCCGGCGACGGGCAAATACCTGATCCAGGCGGGCGCGACCTGGAACATGAACGGGATCACCGGCGAGAGCACGACCACCAAAAAAGAAGAAGAATGCGAAGGCACCGGCAAAGCGTCGTTCTCGATCACCAAGGAACAGCGGATCGCCGGCGAACCCGCATTCACGACCGAACCGCTGACGGTCAAACTCGGCGCAAGCGAAGAAAAGATCGTCGAATACCACGTCGTCGTCAAAAACACCGGCAACAAACCGCTGGCCTTCACCGAATTCAAAGACGAAACCTGCGAAAAAATCAAAGGCGGCCCGACCAAAGAACTCGCACCGGGAGAAAGCGCCACCTACACGTGCTCGCGCACCATCAAAACGATCGGCACCTATACCAACGAAGCGTCCGTCGTCGGGAACCAGGGGGTCGGCAAACAGGTCTCGAACACCGTCACGGTCAACGCTCCGCCCGAACCGCACTTCACCATCACGAAGGAACAGAAGATCGCGGGTGACCCCTCCTACGTCAAAACCGAACTCACGACCGAATTCGGCAAAACGGTCGTCTACAAGATCGTCGTCAAGAACACGGGCAACGTCAACCTCAAATTCAGCGAATTCGTTGACGGCAACTGCGAAAACATCAAAGGCGGCCCCGGCGAAGCCGAACTGAAACCCGGCGAATCGGCTACATACTCCTGTGAACACATCGACAACACCGTCGGCAAATACTCAAACCAGGCGACGGTCACCGGTACGCCCCCGCTGGGTCAGGGCTTCCCTGTCACGGAAAGCTCGAACAAGGTCGAAGCCAACATCATCAAAAAAGCGTCGTTTACGATCAAAAAGTCGCAACGCATCGGCGCCGGCTCCTACTCGGAAAGCGAAATCACCAACGCCAAAATCGGCCAGGTCGTCGAATACCACGTGGTGGTCACCAACACGGGCAACGTCGCGCTGACGTTCGGCTCGCTTTCCGACCCCAACTGCGAACTCATCACCGGCGGCGCCACCGAACTCGCCCCGAAAGCCGAAACCACCTTCTCCTGCCAGCACACCCTCACGAGCGCGGGCTCCTACAGCAACGAAGCCTCGATCGAAGGCAGCGAAGGCTCCGGCACCAAATCTTCGAACGTCGTCGTGGCCAAAGTGCCGGAAGAAGCGGAATTCACGATCGAAAAGCTCCAGCGCGTCATCGGTGAACCGAGCTATACGACAGAACCGGTCACCGGGAACACGGGTCAGACGCTCGAATACAAGATCGTCGTCAAGAACACCGGCAACATCGCACTTACGTTCGGTGCCCTCAAAGACGCCAACTGCGAAAGCGCGATCTCGCCCGCCGGCGCAACCGGGCTCGCGCCCAACGCCGAAGAGACGTTCACGTGCACGCGCGTGCTGGGCAACTCCGGCACGTACACCAACGAAGCCTCGATCGAAGGCAGCAACGGCACCGGGACGAAATCGTCGAACATCGTCACGGCGAAAGTCGGCCCCTCCGCCTCCTTCACGGTCGAAAAGCGCGAGCGCATCGGCGCTGGCGCCTACACGACCGGGCCGCTGACCGGCGAACTCGGCCAGACGGTCGAATACGAGGTGATCGTCAAGAACACGGGCAACGTGACGATCAAATTCGGCGCGCTCAAAGACACCGGGTGCGAAGGGATCAGCCCGAGCGGCACGACCGAACTCGCCGCGGGCGCCGAAGAGACGTTCACGTGCTCGCACAAACTCGCGTCCGTCGGGAGCTACACCAACGAAGCCTCGATCAAAGGCAACGAAGGCGGCGAACAGACCTCTAACAAAGTCACTGTCAACGTCGAATCCGAACCGAGCTTCACGATCGAAAAGCTCGAGAAGATCGTCGGCGAAGGCACCTTCACCGCCGCCGAACACACGGCGGAAGTCGGCGAAACCGTGGACTACGAGGTGATCGTCAAGAACACCGGGAACGTGCCGCTCACGTTCGCGAACTTCAGCGACGCCAACTGCACCAACATCAAAGGCGGGCCCGCCAAAGCCCTCGAACCGGGTGAATCGGCGACCTACACGTGCGAACACACGCTCGCCAAAACCGGCCCCTACAGCAACCAAGCGTCCGTCGAAGCGAACCCACCGCCCGGCGACGGGATGCCCTTCACGCACAACTCCAACACGGTCGTTGTGGACGTCCCCGAAAACCCCGAATTCACGATCGTCAAGCTCCAGCGCATCCAGGGCGAAGTCAACTACACGATCTCGCCGCTGAAAGCCAAATTGGGCCAGACGATCGAATACAAGATTGTCATCAAAAACACCGGCAACATGCCGCTCGAGTTCACGCCGCTGGTCGACGCCAACTGCGAAGGCATTTCGCCGTCCGGCGAAACCGAACTCAACCTCGGCCAGGAAGAGAGCTTCACGTGCAGCCACGTGCTCACCTCGGTCGGGATCTACAAAAACTCCGCCTCGATCGAAGCCAACGACCCGATCAAAGGCAAATCGAACGAAGTCGAAGTCGAAGTCCCCTCCGAACCTTCCTACACGATCGAAAAGCAGCAGAAGATCAAAGGCGTCGGCAGCTTCGGCACGAGCGAACTAAACGGCAAACTGGGCCAGACCGTCGAATACCGGATCATCGTCAAGAACACCGGGAACGTCACGCTCAAATTCCAGCCCCTCAAAGACACCGGCTGCGAAGGGCTGACCCCCTCGGGCGCGACCGAACTGAAAGCGGGCGAAGAAGAGACCTTCACCTGCACCCACGTGCTGGCGGTGGGCACCTACACCAACGAAGCCTCGATCGAAGGCGACCAAGGCACGGGCAAAGAGAGCTCCGAAGTCACCGCCAAAGTCGCCGAAGAACCGTCGTTCACGATCGAAAAGCAGCAGCGAATCTTCGGCGAACCGTTCTACACCGTCGCCGAACTCACAGCCGAACTCGGCGAAAAAATCGAATACCAGATCATCGTCAACAACACCGGCAACGTGCCGCTCAAATTCGGCGCACTGAAAGACCCGAAATGCGAAGGCATCAGCCCTTCGGGCGCCACAGAACTGGCCGTCGGCACGGGCGAGACGTTCCTGTGCTCGCACGTGCTGGGCGTCGGCACGTACACGAACGAAGCCTCCATCGAAGGCAACAAAGGCGGCACAGGCAACACCAACAAAGTCACCGTCAAAGTCCCCGCGAAACCGAACTTCACGATCGAAAAGCAGCAGAAGATCAAAGGCGAAGGGAGCTTCGGCACGGGCGAACTGACGGGCAAAATGGGCCAGACAGTCGAATACAAGGTGATCGTCAAGAACACCGGCAACGTCCCGCTCAATTTCGGCGCCCTAAGCGACACGGGCTGTGAAGGCATCTCGCCCACCGGCACCACCGAACTCGCCGTCGGCAAAGAAGAGTCCTTCACCTGCACCCACGTGCTGGCGGTCGGCACCTACACCAACGAAGCGTCGATCACCGGCAACGAAGGCGCCGGCACGAAAGGCTCCGACAAAGTCGTAGCCAAAGTCCCCGCCGAACCCAACTTCACGATCGAAAAGCAGCAGCGCCTCAAAGGCGAAGCCAATTACGGCGCCGCCGAACTCACCGGGGTGCTCGGCCAGACGGTCGAATACAAGATCGTCGTCAAGAACACCGGCAACGTCACGCTCAAATTCGGGGCGCTCACCGACGGCGGCTGCGAAAACATCACACCCGCCGGAGCCACCGAACTGACAGTCGGCGAAGAAGAGTCCTTCACGTGCACCCACGTGCTTACCGTCGGCGCCACCACCAACGAAGCGTCCATTACCGGCAACGAAGGCTCCGGCACGAAAGGCTCCAACAAAGTCGTAGCCAAAGTCCCGGCCGAACCAGACTTCACGATCGAAAAGCTCCAGCGGATCCAGGGCGAAGGCACCTACGTGGCGTCGGCCAAGGCCGGAAAAGCCGGCCAGATTGTCGAATACAAGATCATCGTCAAGAACACAGGCAACGTGCCACTGAAATTCGGCGCCCTCAGCGACACCGGCTGCGAAGGCATTTCGCCCGCGGGCGCCACCGAACTGAACGTTGGCGAAGAAGAGTCCTTCACGTGCACCCATACGCTCGTCGTGGGCACCAACAACAACGAAGCCTCGATTGCGGGCAACGAAGGCACGGGCACCAAGTCCTCCAACAAAGTCACGACGACCGTCGCGAGCGAACCGACGTTCTCGATCGAAAAGTTCCAGCGGATTGCGGGCGAACCCAACTACACCACCAGCGAAGTCACCGGCGCCCTCAACCAGACCGTCGAATACAAGGTCGTCGTGACGAACACCGGCAACGTCCCGCTCAGCTTCGGCGCGCTGACCGACACCGGCTGCGAAGGCGTGACCCCGCCGGGCACGACCGAACTCGCGGTCGGAAAAGCCGAGTCCTTCACCTGCACCCACAAACTGTCAAGCGTGGGCTCCTACACCAACGAAGCCTCGATCACCGGCAACGAAGGCGCCGGCACCAAAACCTCCAACAAAGTCACCGCCAAAGTCAACGCCGAACCGTCCTTCACGATCGAAAAGCAGCAGAAGATTCAGGGCGAAGGCAGCTACGGAGCCGGCGAACTGACCGGCAAAATCGGCCAGAAAGTCGAATACAAGATCGTCGTCAAGAACACCGGGAACGTCTCGCTGAAATTCGGGGCGCTCAGCGACAGCGGCTGCGAAGGCATCTCCCCGTCCGGCGAAACCACACTCGCCGCCGGCGCCGAAGAGTCCTTCACCTGCACCCACAAACTCACGGCCGTGGGCTCCTACACCAACGAAGCCTCGATCACCGGCAACGAAGGCACCGGCACCAAAACCTCCAACAAAGTCACCGCCAAAGTCAACGCCGAACCGTCCTTCACGATCGAGAAGCAGCAGAAGATCGAAGGCGAAGGCACGTACACGTCCGCAGAACACACGGGCAAAATCGGCCAGAAAGTCGAATACAAGATCATCGTCCGTAACACCGGCAACGTCTCGCTGAAATTCAGCGCGCTCAGCGACAGCGGCTGCGAAGGCATCTCCCCGTCCGGCGAAACCACACTCGCCGCCGGCGCCGAAGAGTCCTTCACCTGCACCCACAAATTGTCGAGTGTCGGCTCCTACACCAACGAAGCCTCCATCACCGGCAACGAAGGCACCGGCACCAAAACCTCCAACAAAGTCACCGCCAAAGTCAACGCCGAACCGTCCTTCACGATCGAAAATCTCCAGAGGCTTGCCGGCGAAGGCTCCTACGGCGTCGCCGAAAAGACGGGCGCCCTGGGGCAGACAGTCGAATACAAGGTGGTCGTCAAGAACACCGGCAACGTCAAACTGAGCTTCAGCGCGCTCAGCGACTCCGGCTGCACCGGCATCTCCCCGTCGGGCACCACCGAACTGGCCGCCGGCGCCGAAGAGTCCTTCACATGCAGCCACGTGCTCGCCGTCGGCTCCTACACCAACGAAGCCTCCATCACCGGCAACGAAGGCACGGGCACCAAAGGCTCCAACAAAGTCACCGCCAAAGTGCCGGTCGAACCGACCTTCACGATCACCAAGGTCCAGAAGATCGCCGGCGAAAGCTCCTACACCGAAGCTGAACGGAGCGGCAAAATCGGCCAAACGGTCGAATACAAGGTGACGGTCAAGAACACCGGCAACGTGACGATCAAATTCAGCACCCTCAAAGACACCGGCTGCGAAGGCATCTCCCCGTCCGGCACCACCGAACTGGCGAGCGGCAAAGAAGAGACCTTCACCTGCACCCACAAATTGTCGAGTGTCGGCTCCTACGTCAACGAAGCCTCGATCGAAGGCAACGAAGGCGCCGGGACCAAAACCTCCAACAAAGTCACCGCCAAAGTCCCGGCCGAACCGTCCTTCACGATCGCCAAGAGCCAGAGGCTCGAAGGTGAAAGCTCCTACACGACCTCCGAAAAGAGCGCACAGGGCGGCCAGACCGCGGAATACAAGATCGTCGTCAAAAACACCGGCAACGTGCCGCTCAAATTCCAGGCGCTCAAAGACACCGGCTGCGAAAACATCTCGCCGTCGGGCGCAACCGAAGTCGCGGCCGGCGGTGAAGAGATCTTCACCTGCGAACACACGTTCATCAACATCGGCACCTACAGCAACGAAGCCTCGATCGAAGGCAACGAAGGCACCGGAACGCGCACGTCCAACAAAGTCAGCATGAAAGTGAGCGCCAAAGCCGCCTTCACGATCGAAAAGCAGCAGAGGCTCAAAGGCGAAACGAACTACACGACCTCCGAACTCACCGGAGAAGTCGGTCAGGTCGTCGAATACAAGATCATCGTCAAGAACACCGGCAACCAGTCGATCCAGTTCGGGTCCCTGAAAGACACGGCGTGCTCGGGCATCTCGCCGTCCGGCAGCACCGAACTGGCACCCGGCAAAGAAGAGACCTTCACGTGCAGCCACACGCTCACCGCTTCCGGCACCTACAGCAACGAAGCCTCCATCGAAGGCTGCAGCGTAGCCACGGAGACCTCGAACAAGGTCACGGTCAAAGTCATCGCCAAACCGTCCTTCACGATCGAAAAGCAGCAGAAGATCTCCGGCGAAAGCTCCTACACGACCTCTGAAAAGAGCGCCGAAGTCGGCCAGAGCATGAACTACCTGATCGTGGTCAAGAACACCGGCAACGTTCCGCTCAAATTCGCCGCGCTGAAAGACAGCGGCTGCGCAGGCCTGATCCCGAGCGGCACGACCGAACTGGCCGCGGGCAAAGAAGAGAGCTTCACGTGCAGCCACACGCTCGCGAGCGCCGGCACCTACACCAACGAAGCCTCGATCGAAGGCAACGAAGGCACCGGCACCAAGACCTCCAACAAAGTCTCGGCCAAAATCACGCCGAAACCGGCCTTTACGATCGAAAAGCTGCAGCGGCTGAGCGGTGAATCCGGCTACAACAAAAACGAACTCAACGGCAAATACGGCCAGAAGGTCGAATACAAGATCGTCGTCAAGAACACCGGCAACGTGCCGCTCAAATTCCAGGCGCTCAAAGACAGCGGCTGCGAAAACATCTCGCCCTCCGGGACGACCGAACTCCAGAACGGCAAAGAAGAGAGCTTCACCTGCGAACACACGCTCACGGGCACCGGCGGCTACAGCAACGAAGCCTCGATCGAAGGCAACGAAGGCACGGGCACCAAGACGTCCAACAAAGTCACCGCCAACGTGAAAACCGAACCCAACTACACGATCGAAAAGCTCCAGCGGATCGGCGCCGAACCGTTCAACAACGAAACCCGCAACGCCACCAACGGCCAGACCGTCGAGTACGAGATCCTCGTCAAGAACACCGGCAACGTGTCGCTGACCTTCTCGAACTTCGTCGACGAACACTGCGACGCTGGCACCATCGCGGGTGGTCCGAGCGGCGCCCTGAAAGCCGGCGAAACCGCCGTCTACACGTGCCACCACGTGCTCAACACCACGGACGAGTCCCACAAAACGTTCACCAACGAAGCCTCCATCACGGGCAACGAAGGCACGGGCACGAAGAAATCGAACAAGGTCGAAGTGACCGTGCTGTCCAAATGCGCGAACGAAAAACTGCCGTTCGACGTCGACGCCCGCTGGCACTACAGCGCCGGCGGCAGCCCCGGCAACTGGAGCAACGAAGGCGACATCGTGTGCGGGAAACAGATCAGCTTCGGCCCGCAGGCGATGGAAGGCGAACAGCGGCTGAAACCGGGCACGGCAATCAAGGGCGGCTGGGACTTCCACATCGCCTTCAACACCCAAACCTGGTCGGTGAAATTCGCAGAAGGCCGCATCATCTTCCGCCACATCACCTGCGAAAAAGGCGAAACGCCGCTGAAAGAACTGCTCGAAATCAAGCTGCCCGAAGCGACCTACTCCGCCTTCAACAGCGAATGGTTCCCGAGCGGCAGCCAGTCCAGTGAAGCCGTCTACCAGGGCAAAGCCACGATCCCCGCGATCTGCGGCCCGCACGGCGAAAACAACGTCGTGCTCGGCAAGAACTGGTGGTGGACCCAGGAAGGCGGAGGGACCTGGGAAGGCTACATGACGATGGAAAAGGCCAAAAAATAGGCCCCAGCCGAGCCCCGCTGGACACGCGGCGCCCGGAAGCAGCCTTCAGGAAGTGGATCCGCCGTGCCCCGTGCGGCGGATCCAGGCGCTGAGCACCTCCCGACCCCAAGGGCTGCGGAACACGACCCGTGAGACGAGCCGCATGTGCGGCGCGGGGCGGGTGCCGTCGTCGAGGTACACGACCCACTGATAGCCGTGTTTCCGCAGCTCGTAGTAGGTTCCCAGGCGCCGGAACGACCCGGGAGCGAGCACCCGGTTGCCGTGGCGCACGAGCAGAAAGCGGATCGCGGGCTCCATCGGCTGGGTGCCCAGGTCGAGCGCCCCGAAGCGGTAGTCGACCGAGGCCCCCGCGGGCAGGACCCGCGTCAGTGCGGCGGCCGTGGCCGAGATCGAGCGGTACTCGTACACGTGTGAATCGGGCCGCTCTTTAGATGCTACGGCGGCACCCACGAGCGCCAGTCCGGCCAGCCCGGCGAGTGCGGCCAGCGCGACCACCGCAGCTCGCGCATCGGGCGCGGAGGATGCCGGTGCGGCCACGGAGGGCGCCGGCACGGCCGCCGAGGATGCCGGTGCGGGCACGGAGGACGCCGGCACGGGCACGGAGGACGCCGGTACGGCCGCGGAGGACGCCGGTACCGGCCGTCTTTCACCCCGGCCCCCGAACAGCTGCGGGCCCGGCGAGGTGCGCGCGAGCAGCAGCCTCGCGGACCCGCTGAGCGCCAGCCACAGCGCCCAGAACAGCACCAGCCACACCCACAAGCCCAGCTCCGAGCCCCACCACAGCGTGTAGCCGAGCGTTTCCGCCAGCAGCCTCGAGGCCGGGTTGTTCTCCACCTGCGCGACCATCGCCGCGCACAGCCCGAGGGCGATCAAGGCCGCGGCAAACAGGTCCCAGCGGCGCCGCAGCGCGGCCACGAGCAGCACCGCGCCCAGCGCAGCGAGCACCGCGATCGCGGAGTTGGTGCGCGCCGAGCTCGGGGTGTGGAGCACGTCGAGCTTCCGCTCCCACTCGCTCGCCGGGACGGACAGCCACCACGGCCTCACCCCCACCGCCCGCACCAGCGCATGCCATCCCACATCGGAGCCGAGGGTATGCCCCCGGTGCTCCACGGTGCGGGCGATCATCGTGAAGTTGCCGGGCGTGCTCTCGAGCTGGTCGATCACGGGCGCCGTCCAGCACGCGCACACGATCACCACCGCTGCCAGCGCCCACGGCCACACCCGCCCCCGCCGGCGGCCTGCGCGACGGCCGAGCGTCACCCACAGCGCCAGGCCGCCGAGCCCCACCCCCAGCACGACCGTCGCCGGGGCCAGGTACATCAGGTGCGTCTGCACCACGAACGAGCCCAGCAGCGCCGCCAGCGGCAGCAGTCGGTGCTCCCCGCAGGCCAGCGACCAGCCCACGAAGATCAGCGCCAGGAACGGGAACAGGCCCGCCGCCGGGTTCCAGATATCGTGCATCGCCTCCCCCGGCAGCGACTGGCTCATGAGGGCGATGCCGAAGGCGGCCGCGAACATCAGCACCAGCCCTCCGCGGCGGTGGGCGAGCGCCACACACGCGATGATCGCCAGCGTGTTGATCACGCACATCGTGATCGCGAGGCTGCCCACGCTGCCGTAGCGGGCCGGCAGGGCCAGCAGCCAGTACAGCATCGGCCCGGGGCTGTGCATGACCTGGCCGTGGACCACCAGCCCCGCCTCGGAGTACTGGCCGACGAGCGGCGTGTGGGAGCTCAGCACGTCCCACCCGCGCGTGGCGATGATCCCGTCGTCGCCGGCCGGCACCCACCCGGCGTGCTCGGCCTTCACCGTCGAGCTGATCACCGGCAGCGCAGCCAGCACCCCCGTTGCGAGCACGAGCAGTCGCCGGGCGAGCACATCCCAACGCGGCGCCGGCACCCGGAGGTTCGCCGCAAGGTGCGGCCGGCGCAACCCCATGCAGGCTCTCAGGCGGTCACGCGGCCCTGCAGCTCCCCCTGCGCCAGCCTGCTCCGCAGGACCTTCTTGTCGAACTTCCCGACGCTCGTCTTGGGCACCTCGTCGATGAACGCGAACTCGTCCGGGAGCCACCATTTCGCGACCCTCCCCTTCAGGTGCTCGAGCAGCTCCTCGGCTCCCACCTCCGAGCCTTCGCGCAGTACCACGCAGCACAGCGGGCGCTCCGCCCAGCGCTCGTCCGGCTTCGCTATCACGGCCGCCTCGATCACGTCGGGGTGGGCCATGACCTCGTTCTCCAGCTCCACCGATGAGATCCACTCGCCGCCGGACTTGATCACGTCCTTCGAGCGATCGGTGATCTGCACCGATGCCGTCTCGTCTACTGCCGCGATGTCGCCGGTGCGCAGCCAACCGCGGTCGAATTTGTCCTGCGTGGCGCCTTCCCGGAAGTAGCCGGCCGCCACCCACGGGCCGCGCACCTGGATCTCGCCGGTCGACTCTCCGTCCCACGGGACCTCGCTGCCGTCGTCGTCGATCAGGCGAAGCTCCACCCACGGCAGCGGGATCCCCTGGCGAGCCCGGTTGTTCCAATACGTGTTGTCGTGCTCGGCCTCACGGGGGCGCGAGTAGGTGGCCACGGGGCTGGTCTCCGTCATCCCCCAGGCCTGGAACATGCGCACCCCGTGGCGCTCCTCGAAGTCCTTCATCAGTGCCCTGGGAACCGCTGACCCGCCGCAGGCGGCGTTGTTGAGCGAGCTCAGATCGAGGTCGGGATGCTCGTCGGCATAGCGCAGCAGGTCCTGGAAGATCGTGGGCACACAGCCCATCAGTGTCGGGCGCTCGGAGCTGATCAGGGCGCCCAACGACTCCGCGTCGAGGAAGCGGTCGGGCAGGAGCAGGTCCGCACCCGCCAACGCCGCACCATAGGGCAGGCCCCAGGCGTTGGCGTGGAACATCGGCACCACCGCCAGCACGCGGTCTTCGCGTGCGAGCCCGGTCCCGTCGCGCATCAACGTGGCCGTCGAGTGCATGCTGATCGAGCGGTGCGAGTACAGCACGCCCTTGGGGTTTCCCGTCGTCCCGCTCGTGTAGCAGAGGGCCGCCGCCTGGCGCTCGTCGAGCTCGGGATAGTCGAACGGCCCCGGCCCCGCCTCCGCGAGCAGCTCCTCGTAGTGCAGAGCGCCCGGGAGGCCCGGCGCCTCACAGTCACCGATGACCACGTAGTGCTCCACCTTCTCGAGCTCTGGGGCGAGTTCTTCCATCAGCGGCACGAGCGCTTCGTCGACGAAGATCACCCGGTCCTCGGCGTGGTTGATGATGTACACGAGCTGCTCGGAGAACAGCCGCACGTTGAGCGTGTGCAACACCGCGCCGGTACACGGGATCGCCATGTAGAGCTCGAAGTGGCGCTGGTTGTTCCACGCGAACGTCGCCACCCTGTCGCCCTGTTGCACGCCGAGGCCCTGCAGGGCCCGCGCAACACGGTCGACGCGGTCGGCGATCTCGGCGTGGGTGGCGCGCTCCAGGCCCTTCTGCGGTGTGACGCTCACCACCTGGGCCCCGGAGTTGCACGACCGCATCCGCCAGCGGATGTGGTTCAGCGTCAGCTGGAACTCGTCCTGCATCATGCTCGGCAACATTTCACTCATGCCCCTCTAGCTCCCTCCCTGTAGGCAACCTTCGCAAATCGATCGTAGATCGCGGCGGTCCGCTGCGCGACCTCCTCCCAGTCGAATCGCAGTACGTGCTCGGAGGCCTCCGCCACCAGGCGGTCGCGCAGCGCGCCGTCCACCAGCAGCCGTTCGATCATCACGCCGAGGTGCTCGGCGTCGCCCCCGTGGAAGCGCAGTCCCACCCGCTCCCCGCGCGGCACCACCTCGCGCAGACCCCCCGTGTCGGCCACGATGCACGGACACCCGGAGGCCATCGCCTCCAGCGCCACCAGACCGAACGGCTCGTAGATCGAGGGGACCACGCACAGGTCGCTGATGCGGTACAGCGAGTGCAGTACGTCGTCCCCGATCCAGCCGAGGAAGGTGCCGTGCTCGAGCAGCCCGAGACGCTCGGCCTGGCTGCGCAGCTCTCCCTCGTGGGTGCCGCTGCCGGCCACCAGGAAGCGAACGTCGCCGACGCTCTCGATCACGCCCGGGAGCGCGTCGAGGGCCAGCTGGAAGCCCTTCTCGTACACGAGCCGCCCCACCAGCAGCACGAGCCGCTCCCGGGGGGTGGCGAAGCTCGCCCGCAGCGCCGCGAGGTCCCCGGTGGGGCGCAGTTCCGTGGGGTCCACGCCGTTGGGGATCACCGACACCCTCCGCTCGTCGATCCCGAAGATGTCGGCCACGTGGCCGCGCATGTAGTAGGAGCACACGATCACGGCGTCCGCCCGCCGGGCCATCCAGTGCTCGGTCGCGTGGATGTGGGCCTGGGGCTGGTTCTGCACCCAGCCCTGGTGGCGGCCGTGCTCGGTGGCGTGGATCGTAGTCACGTACGGAACCTCGAGCCTGTCCGAGAGCGCCGCCGCAGCCCTCGCCACGAGCCAGTCGTGGCCGTGGATCAAGTCGTAGGAGTGCTCCTGCGCGAGCGCCTCCCCGGCGGTGAGCATGTCCTCGTTCATCCGCTCCACCCACCCCACGAAGCGGTTCAGGTCCCGCGGCCAGCCGGGCTCGGGGACGCGGTGGACGACCACCGACCCCTCCCCGGCGGGGTAGCTCTCCTCCTCGCTCTGGGCACCCACCCCGCGGGTGAGCACGTCCACGCCCACCCCCTGACGCACCAGCGCCTCGGCCAGCTTGCGCACGTGGCGGGCGAGGCCGCCCTCGATCACCGGGGGGTACTCCCAGGACAGGATGAGCACGCGGGGGCTCACCCACGGCACCCTACTGCTCCGATACGCAAAGATGGGTCCATGGCCGAGCCGTCGCCGGTGTTCTTCTTCGCCGCCATGTCCCCGTTCTCGTGGCTGTCCGCGGAGCGCATCGGGACCGTGCTCCCCGAGGCCCGCTGGGAGCCCGTGTTCGCGGGCGGCCTGTTCCGCGCCGCGGGGCGCAAATCGTGGGGCCTGGACGAGCGCCGTGAGCAGCAGATGGCCGAGTGCGAGCGCCGCGCGGACGAGCACGGGCTGGGTCCGATCACCTGGCCCGAAGCCTGGCCCACGAACGACGTCCACGTGGCGCGCGCGATGACCTACGCCAAGGGTCTCGGCCGCCTGCACGAGTTCGCGCTGGCAGTGATGCGGGCCGGCTTCCTCGAAGGCGCCGACCTCGAACGCCCGGACGTGCTGGCGCGGGTGGGCTCGGAACAGGGCATCCTGGCGGCCGAGCTCGAGGCCGCCCTCGGCGACCCTGCCGTCAAGCAGCAGCTGCGGGCGGTGACCGACGCGGCCCACGACCTGGGCGTGATCGGGATCCCCACCGTGGCCGTCGCAGGACGGCTGTTCTGGGGGGACGACCGCCTCGAGCAGGCGGCCGGCGCCGCGGGCCGGATACCCGGCGCCGCCCCCTAGCAGGAGCGGCCGATGCGGTGGCTGGTGGACGGCATGAACGTGATCGGGACCCGCCCCGACGCGTGGTGGCGTGACCGCCATGCGGCCATGATCAGGCTCGTGGACATGCTCGAGCGGTGGGCGGCCAGCAGCGGGGCCGACGTGACGGTCGTGTTCGAGAAACCCCCCTCCCCTCCTATCCACTCGACCGTGATCCTCGTCACCCACGCGCCCAAGCCCCGTCAGGACTCCGCGGACGACGAGATCATCCGCCTGCTGAGGGCCGACGGCGAACCCCAGACGGTGCGCGTGGTGACCTCCGACACGTGGCTGGCCGACCGCGCCCATGCGGCGGGTGCGAGCGTCGAGCCGGCCCGGGCCTTCCGTGACCTGATCGAAGGCGACTGATGCCCCCGGCAACGCGTTACACCGACAGCGACGGGGCGTCGATCGCCTACCAGGTGGCCGGCGACGGGAACCTCGACGTGCTGTTCCTGCCCGGGTGGATCTCCCAGATCGAGCAGCTGTGGGAGGCCCCGGCGCTGCGACGCTTCCTCGAGCGCCTCGGCGGCTTCACCCGGCTGATCCTGTTCGACAGCCGCGGCACCGGCCTGTCCGAGCGCTCGCTGCAGACCTACACGCTCGAGCAGGAGGCCCGCGACGCGCTCGCCGTGCTCGACGCGGCCGGGAGCGACCGCGTGGCCCTCTTCACGTACGCCGTGGGGGGCCTGGTCGGGGCCAAGCTGGCGGCCGAGCACCCCGACCGCGTGGGCGCGCTGGTGATGTACGCCTCCGCGGCCCGCACCTCCTGGGCCCCGGACTACGACTGGGCGATGACGCGCGAGGAGCGTGAAGCGGCCGCGGCCCACGCCACGGCCACCTGGGGGGAACAGGACAGCAAGCTGCTGGCACAGCTGGCACCTTCCATGAACGGGGACCCGGCATTGATCTCGTGGTTCGCCCGCGCCCAGCGTCTCGCCGCGAGCCCCCGCGAGGCGCGCGTGATCGCGAACGCCACCGCCGAGCTCGACGTCCGGGAGCTGCTGCCGGCGATCTCCGTTCCGACGCTCGTGATGCACCGCCCGGAAGAGCTCGTGTGGGACGTCCGCCACTCCCTCTACCTGGCCGAGAACATCCCCGGCGCGCGCTACGTGGAGCTGTCCGGGGCCGACTCGTTCCCGTTCCTCGGGGACAGCGATGCGATCGTCGAGGAGATCTCGGAGTTCCTCACCGGCGGTCGCACCCGTACGGCCCCCGCGCGGGATCTCCTGACGGTGATGTTCACCGACATCGTCGACGCCACCCCGCTCGCCGCGAGGCTCGGGGACGGGCGCTGGCGGGACCTGCTGGCCGACCACGACGCGATCGTGCGGGCCGAGCTCGCCCGCTTCGGGGGCAGGGAGGTCAAGACGGTCGGCGACGGCTTCCTGATCGCCTTCGACGGCCCCCCCTCGCGCGCCCTGCGGTGCGCGCTGGCGATCAACCGCGCAGTCCAAGCCCTCGAGCTCGAGATCCGCATCGGCATCCACACGGGCGAGTGCGAGCTGATCGGCGACGACGTGGGCGGCATGGCGGTGCACATCGCGGCCCGCATCGCCGGGCTCGCGGGCCCCGGCGAGGTGCTGGCCTCGGGGACCTCGTTCGGCACCGTCGTGGGCGGCCCGTTCTCGTTCGAGGATCGCGGCTTCTACGACCTCAAAGGCGTGCCGGGCCGCTGGCCCGTGTTCGCCCTGTCGACGAGCCCGTAGTCCCGGAGCGGGCCACCCGGAGCCGGCCACCCGGAGCGGGCCACCCGGAGCCGGCCACCCGGCGCGGGCCACCCGGCGCGGGCTCCTATTTCGTCGGTTCGGGCACGATCCGGATGTAGGGCTTGGGCTCCTTCCAGCCGTCGGGGTAGCGCTCTTTGGCCTCGTCGTTGGAGACCGACCCGGCGATGATCACGTCCTCGCCCTTTTTCCAGTTGACGGGCGTTGCCACCTTGTGGTTGGCCGTCAGCTGCAGCGAGTCGATCACCCGCAGCACCTCGTCGAAGTTGCGCCCCGTGGTCATCGGGTAGATCAGGATCAGCTTGATCTTCTTGTCGGGCCCGACCACGAACACGTTGCGGACGGTCTGGTTGTCGGCCGGGGTGCGCGCGGAGGGGTCCCCGCTGACGCTCGCCGGCAGCATCCCGTAGGCCTTTGCGATCTTGAATTCGGGGTCCGCCACGATCGGGTAGTTGGGAGCTGTCCCCTGCGTCTCCTCGATGTCCTTGGCCCAGCGCTCGTGGTCGGTGATCGGGTCGATCGACAGGCCGAGGATCTTCACCCCGCGGCGGTCGAACTCGGGCTTGGCGTTGGCCATGTAGCCGAGCTCGGTCGTGCATACGGGCGTGAAGTCCTTCGGGTGCGAGAACAGGACCCCCCACGAGTCCCCGAGCCAGTCGTGAAAGCGGATCGGGCCCTCGGTCGTGTCGGCCTCGAAGTCGGGTGCTTCATCACCTATCTGCAGAGCCACGGGCTGCTCCTCTCTCGCTGTCGGTGGCTGTACTGGTGCGAACCTAACACCATCGCGCCCTCCAGCGGGACCCGGCGGCTGCGAGCCGCCACTGCAGGCGCCACGGTGATCTCAGGAGGCGGCCGCGCGGCGGTAGCGTCGGACGGCGAGCGGGGCGAACACGGCGGCGATCGCAACCGACCACAGGACGGCCTTCCAGACGTTGTCCCCGGCGGGCGCCCCGAGCCACAGCGCCCGCAGCGCGTCTACCGCGATCGTGAAGGGATTGACTTCCGCGAACGCCCGCAGCGGTTCCGGCATCGAGATGACGGGCACGAAGGCGGAGGAGATGAACGTCAGCGGGAAGATCGCGATGAAGCCCACGGAGTTAGCCGCCTCGGGCGAGGACACGACCATCCCGACGAACGCGAACACCCACGAGAATGCGTAGCCGAACAGCAGCAGCAGGCCGAAGCCGGCGAGCACGTCGCCCGCGCTGGTGTGGAAGGTGAAGCCGATCGCGAGCCCCGTGAGCACCAGGATCACGGCCGACAGCAGGTTCGTGACGATGTCGGCGGAGGTGCGCCCGGCGAGCACCGCCGAGCGTGCCATGGGCAGCGAGCGGAAGCGGTCGATGATGCCCTTGTGGAGGTCCTCGTTGAGGCCGATCGCGGTGACGAACCCGCCGAAGGCGATGTTCTGGACTGTGATCCCGGGGATGAGGAAGTCCGCGTAGCTGTATCCGGGCGTGCTGATCGCGCCCCCGAACACGTAGCGGAACAGCAGCACGAACATGATCGGCTGCACGGTGAAGGCGAGCAGCAGCTCCGGCGCCCGCGGCAGCCGAATGAGGTTGCGCTCTGCGATCACGAGCGTGTCGCCGACCAGGCGCCTCATGCCGCCTCCTCCTCCCCGGCGCCGTCCTCGCCCGTCCCGTGGCCCGTGAGCGCCAGGAACACGTCGTCGAGCGTGGGACGCCGCAAGGCGATGTCCTGTACGCCCACACCCGCCTCGTCGAGCAGCCGCACCCCCTCGACGACGGCACCGGGTCGCTCGCGGACGGTGACGCACACGAGCTCTCCGTCCACAGTCGGCGCCTCGTCGCCCATCACGCTCAGCACCTCTGCCGCCACGCCCGTACGGGCGGCCTCGTCGAGGTGGACCTCCAGACGCTGTCCCCCTACCCGGTCCTTGAGCTCGTCCGAGCTCCCGCGGGCGATCACCCGGCCGCGGTCGATGACCGCGATCGAGCCGGCGAGCCGGTCGGCCTCGTCGAGGTACTGGGTTGTCAGCATCACCGTGGCCCCCTCGGAGGCGAGCCGCTCGATCGTCTCCCACAGCTGCAGGCGGCTGCGGGGATCGAGCCCGGTTGTGGGCTCGTCGAGGAACAGGATCGGGGGACTCGCCACCAGCGCGGCCGCCAGGTCCAGCCGGCGGCGCATCCCGCCGGAGTAGCCCTTCACCGCGCGGTCGGCGGCGTCGCTCAGCTCGAAGCTCTCGAGCAGCTCGCTCGCCCGCCGCCGGGCGACGGCCCGAGGCATGCCGTACAGCCGGCCCACCATCGTCAGGTTCTCTTTGCCGGTGAGGTTCTCGTCGACGGCCGCGTACTGTCCGGCCAGTCCGATCAGACCACGCAGCCGGGCGGCGTCGCGGACCACGTCGAGACCGGCCACGCTGGCGCTGCCCGCGTCGGGCTTCAGCAGCGTCGTCAGGACGCGGATCATGGTCGTCTTGCCCGCACCGTTGGGACCCAGCAGCCCGAGCACGGTCCCCTCCTCGACGTCGAGATCCACGCCATCCAGGGCGCGTACGTCGCCATAGGACTTCACCAGTCCCCTCACGCTCACGGCGGGCACCGGCACGCGGCCGTTCGCGCCCCGCAACGGGCGCGGCGACACGTCGCCCTGCGGTTCCTCCTCGGCGGCCACGGATAGCCAATCTAGCGACGGTCCCCGGGCCCTCGGGGCGTCCGCGGTTGTTCCGGACGGGGGTCTTGACAGAACCCCCATCTTGCGGATAGACGTTTGCATAGCAGCGGCCAGCCAGCCCTCCCGGTGACCGTTGCCGCCCAACTTGGCACTGGAGGCCAGACCCCCTGGAGGGAGAGGGACGAAGCCCGGCCGTTGCCGCCGGGCTTCGGGCGTTCTGGACGAGCCCGCGTCCGGCGATCCGCTCCACCCGGAGGCGTGGCGTTCGCCCTTGACCTACGCCGCGGGCCCGGCTACTGTCACTGGTGGTCCGAGGAGGGACAATGGAGGGGAACTGCAGGATGCGAAACAGGATCGTGGGGGCATGGCTGATGTCGCTTGTGGCGTTCGCGGTCGCCTGCACCGGTGTCGCTTCCGCCGCCACCGTGCTGCGGCTCGAGGTGAACGGCAACGTTCTGCCGGCCGGCGCTCCGATCGTCGCGTCGAGCACCAACACGACCGTGTCGAACGCGTTCTGGACGCT
>DATJXX010000010.1:0-18613 GCA_035499875.1 Solirubrobacteraceae bacterium | reverse complement strand
CGTGAAGAACTTCACGAAAAGCTGTCATGGCGTGCCGCTCTCCGACGGTGCCCGAGGGCACTCGCGAGACAGCGGCGGGCCGGGACCCATACACGTGGTCCCGAACCATGACGGGGTACTTCTCTGCTTTGACTCTTTGCCGTCGCCGAGCACGCCGAAACGGCGCCTCGCGACGGGTCGAACCTGGACGCACATCACGATCGCCAAGCGATCGCAGATGCGCATGCTGTTGAGTTTTCAAAGACCGCCGGGCCTCCCGAGGGGGGCTTCCCCTTGGGGGAGACCGACCGACCCGACGCCCTGAGGCGCCCTTGGGCCGACCGAGGAGTATAGCGCGACGGGACCACAAACCGGTGCTCCTCACGGGCCGGCCGCGGCTGATCCCGCTCTGTGCGGGCGCGGGCTACGCGACGGCGCCCGGCCGCGGCGCGCCGTGCGCCCTACACCGGCGGCCGTGTTCCCTACACCGGCGCGCCGTGCGCCCTACACCGGCGGCCCTACCCGGGCCGCCTCAGCGCGCGCCCTACCCGGCGGCCCGCAACCGCACGAACCGCCTGCGGCCCACCCGCAGGACCTGGCCGTCGGCCCGCTCGCAGGGGACATCGTGCTCCCCCGCGGCCAGGGCGGTGTCCCCGAGCGACACCCCTCCCTGGTCGATCAGGCGGCGGGCCTCCGAGCGCGACACCGCGAACGCCTTGGAGATCACCTCGGGCAGGTGGACGGTGCCCTCGGGGCACTCGAACTCCGCCTCCCCGATCTCCTCGGGGTTCTCCCGCTGTACGAACACCCGCTCGAAGTTCTCTTCGGCGGCCACCGCCTCCTCGTCGGAGTGAAGCCACGCGACGATCCCCCTCGCGAGCTCCCGCTTGGCGTCCCTGGCCGCCTTCGCCCCCTGCTCGCTGCCGGCGGGCGGCTCCGCGCCCAGCAGCAGCCGGTAGTACTCCTCCATCGCCGAGTCGGGTATCGCCATCGTCTTCCCGTACATCTCATCCGGCGAGTCGAGGACCCCGATCTGGTTGCCCAGCGACTTCGACATCTTGCGGGTGCCGTCCACCCCAACGAGAATCGGCATCGTCAGGATCGACTGCTGGGGACGCCCATAGGCACGCTGGATGTCGCGCCCGAACAGCAGGTTGAACTTCTGGTCGGTGCCCCCCAGCTCCACGTCGGCATCCACCGCCACCGAGTCGTAACCCTGCAGCAGTGGGTACAGCATCTCCAGCAGCGAGATCGGCTCCGACGCCGCCATCCGTTTGGCGAAGTCCTCCCGCTCCAGCAGCTGCGCCGCCGTCGCATGACGCATCAGCTTCAAGAGCTCCACCGAGGGCATCGCAAGCCACTCGCTGTTGTGCCTCACCTCCAGGCGCGCGGGGTCGTCGTCCAGGATCCTCATCGCCTGCTGCTGGAAGGTCGCGGCGTGGGAGTCGATCTCCTCGTCGGAGAGCATCGGCCGCAGGCTCGAGCGCCCGGACGGGTCGCCCACGCGTGCCGTGTAGTCGCCGATGATCAGCACCACCCGGTGCCCCGCGTCCTGGAACTCGCGCAGCTTCCTGAGCACCACGGCGTGGCCGAGGTGGATGTCCGGCGCCGTTGGGTCGATCCCGAGCTTCACCCGCAGCGGCCTTTTCTCCTCGGTCGCACGTGTCAGCCGCTCGAGCAGAGCCCCCTCGGGGAGCGAGTCGACGGCGCCCGCGGAGAGCTCCTCCGCGCGCCGCACGAGGTCGGGATCCTGCCGCTGTCGGGCGCCCGCGGCGGCCTCATCCTCGGCTTGCATGGGTCGCCGAATGCTATTCTCTCGCGGTCCCGAGGGTCGATCCTGAGGGCCCGGCGCTCCGCCAGTCCCTCCTCCGGCGCCGCCGTTTCCGGGTACGGTCCTCGCGCTCCAGGTCTCGCTCCCCCCGCCTGACGAGCATGAGCGTCTACGACCGACCAGCACTACCCCAAAGCGAGATCGGGCCCATCGCCCGGCCGCGGCTGAAGCGCCTGCGCCTGGTCGCGATCCTGATGTCGCTGCTGCTCTTGGCGCTCGTCTCGTTCGTGTTCGGCGCGTTCGTGTCGATCGTCGCCGACCTTCCGTCCCTGACGCGCTTCTCCCTGTACCGCAACGAGCAGAGCTCGTTCCTGTACGACGACTTCGGCCACCCCATCGGCGTGCTCAGCCAGCAGAACCGCGTGATCCTCACGCCGTCGCAGATCCCACCGATCGTGAAGGAGGCGGCGGTGTCGATCGAGGACAAGCGCTTCTACCACAACAGCGGCATCGACCTGCGCGGGATCGCCCGTGCCCTGATCGCAGACATCCGCAGCAAGGGGGGCGTCCAGGGGGCCTCCACGATCGAGCAGCAGTTCATCAAGAACGCCCTCCAGGCCCAGTCGCACCGCACGATCTTCGAGAAGCTCCGCGAGGCGGCCCTCGCCTACCAGCTGTCCCACCAGTGGAGCAAGGACAAGATCATCACCGCCTACCTGAACACGATCTACTTCGGCAGCGGCGCATACGGGATCGAGGCCGCAGCCCAGACGTACTTCGGCCACGAGCCCCAGCACGAAGGCTGCGGCATGCCCGGTCACGAGCTGTGCGTCCAGCAGTTGCAGCCGTGGGAGGCGGCCATGCTCGCGGGCGTCATCCAGTCGCCGAGCACCTACAACCCGGCCGTGGACAAGGCGGGGGCGCTGGCCCGCCGCAATGTCGTGCTGCGCCAGATGTTCGAACAGGGCTACCTCACGAGGCCCATCTACCGGCACAGCATTTCCCAGCCCCTCCCGTCCGCCTCCGAGATACAGGCCCCCGAGGAGCAGCCCGTCGAAGGCGTCGACGTGGGCTACTTCACCAGCTGGGTCCAGCAGCAGGTGATCGAACGCTATGGCGCCCAGCGGTCCTTTGCCGGCGGGCTGAAGATCAAGACCACGCTCGACCTCGAACTCCAGCACGCCGCCGAAGCCTCGGTCGACTCCTACTTCGGCGAAGAAGGGCCCACCGCCTCACTGGTGGCGATCGAAAACTCCACCGGAGAGGTCCGCGCCATGGTCGGTGGGCGCAACTACGCCCGCTACCCCTTCAACCTCGCCACCGACGGCGAGCGCCAGCCCGGCTCCTCGTTCAAGGCCTTCGATCTCGCCGCCGCCCTCGAGAAGGGCATCTCTCCCTACTCGGTGTGGTCCTCCAAGCCGAAGGTGTTCGTCGTCCACTCTCCCAACGGCCCGGAACGGTTCGTCGTCCACAACGACGAAGGGGCCTACTCGGGCTCCAACACGCTCGCAGGGGCCACCGCCTTCTCCGACAACTCGATCTACGCGGAAGTGGGACTCGACGTCGGCACCCACAAGATCGCTCTGCTCGCCCACAAGATGGGCATCACCACGCCGATCTCGACCAACCCGGCGATGACGATCGGGGGGCTCACCGTCGGCGTCACACCGCTCGACATGGCCCACGCCTACGAGACCATCGCCCACGGCGGCGACCGCATGAGCGGCTCCATGACCAACGACGGCCAGCCCGTCGGCATCCAGGAAGTCACCGCCGGATCCCGTCCCCTGCCCGACGGCAACCACACCGACCGCAACCGCGTCACGTCGGCGAGGATCCTGCCCCCGTGGGTGGCCCAGACGGAGACGGGGGTGCTCGAAACGGTGCTCCAGTACGGGACGGGGAAGGCGGCCGCGCTCGGCCAGTTCGCCGCCGGCAAGACCGGCACCACCTCCAACTACGGGGACGCGTGGTTCGTCGGGTGGGACTCCAAGTACACCGTCGCGGTGTGGGTCGGCTACCCCGAAAAGCTGGTCCCGATGACCAACGACTTCAACGGCGGCCCGGTCCTCGGCGGCACCTTCCCGGCCCTCATATGGCACAACTTCATGACCTCCGCCCTGCAGATCGACGCCAACCGCGAAGCCGAAGCCAAGAACCGCTCCTCCTCGTCCCCGACGCAGTCCACCGGCAGCTCGGAACCGTCGACCCCCTCGACCTCCTCGGGCTCCGGGTCGGGTTCGGGCAAGACCCCGAAGACCACTCACGGCGGCGGTGGTGGTGGCAGCAGCGGGACCTCGAGCCCGGCGCCGTCGACGCCGGCGGAAAGCGCCCAGCCCGCGCCCGAACGGACCCCGGCTCCCGCCCCCAGCCACGAAGCGCCGAGCACGCCCACGCCAGCTCCGACGCCGGCTCCCCAGACTCCGTCGAGCGGGTCCGCGACCGGCGGGTCCGAGGCCGGCGGCGCCAGCGCCCCCTAGAGCCGAGCGCCGCGTCGGCGCTGCGGTCGCTTCGGCGCTGCGGCGCTGCGGTCGCTTCGGCGCGTCGGTCGCTTCCGCGCGTCGGTCGCTTCCGCGCGTCGGTCGGCGCCTCGGCCCCCCGACTCGATCAGTAGTCGGGCACCGCGACCGTCACGCCCGGGCGCGCGAGCGCCGGCTCGCGCGAAGCGGGTCGGGCGGTCGCGGGCGCGAGACGTTCGGATCGCCCGCCACCGCGAAGCGCCACGGCAGCTCGGCGGCCTGCGTGATCCCCACCCGGGGGCCCGCGAGCACGCGCGGCTCGCGCCACTCGGGCGCGGGCGCCAGCACCCGCACAACGCCCGCAGCGAGGTCGCTCCCGTTGTCCTCGAGCTCGACCCCCAGCGCCTGCGTGAGCTTGCCCGGCCCCGAGCACAGGTCCTGCTCACGCGCCAGGCCCCCGCGACGCTCGCGCATCATCTCCACCCCCCTCAGCGGCGCCAGCGCGCGGATCAGCACGGCGGCCCCCTCCCCCTGCGGCTCACACACGGCGTTGAGCATCACGTGGATGCCGTAGGAGCGGTACACGTACGCGCGACCCGGCGGCCCGAAGATGACCTTCGTCCTCGGCGTCAACCCCACGAACGCGTGACACGCCGGCTCGCTGTGGTGGTAGGCCTCGGTCTCCACGATCACCCCTTCGGTGCTCCCGTGCACCACCCGGCATCCGAGCAGCTCGCGGGCCACCGCGAGCACGGGCCGGTCGTAGAAGGAGACAGCCAGCGGCTCGCCGGCGCCCGCATCCGCAACCCGGCCCCGAGGGCGCCTGCTCGCGCTTCCCGCCGCAGCAGCGGATCGCGCCGCGCTCACCGCACCGCCGTCCGCGCGAGCGCCGCGCTCATGCCGCCGGCGTCCGCGCGAGCGCCGCGTGGGCCTGTGCCAATTGCTCACGCACCCGCGCGGTGGCGGTCCCGCCCTCGGAGACCTTCGACTCCAACGGGCCACCCGGCGAGAGCGCCTGCAGCAGCTGCTCGCGGTGTGCGGCCAGCAGCTCGCTGTGGGCCGCCAGCTCCTGCTCGTCGAGCTCGGAGATCGGCTTGCCCGCCTCGAGCGCGCCGCGGACCAGGCCGGCGACGATCCCATGAGCCTCACGGAAGGGGATGCCGAGACGCACCAGCAGGTCCGCCACGTCGGTGGCCGCCACCAGCTCGTCGGCCGAGGCCGCGCGCATCACCTCGCGGTCGAAGCGTGCGCCGGCGAGCATCCCGCGGGCGGCGGCGATGCACAGCTCGAGCGTGTCGGAGGTGTCGAACAGGTGCTCCTTGTCCTCCTGGAGGTCCTTGTTGTAGGCCAGCGGCAGCGCGTGGATGACCCCGTGCAGGGCAGAGAGATGCGCGACCACGCGGGGGGCCTTGGCCCGCAGCAGCTCGGCGGCGTCGGGGTTCTTCTTCTGGGGCATCAGCGAGGAGCTCGAGCTCCAGGAGTCCGCCAGCTCGCAGAAGCCGAACTCGCTGCTCGACCACAGCACGAGCTCAGCCCCCAGGCGCGAGAGGTGGGTGGCGCAGGTGGCCGCGGCCGACAGGTAGTCGAGCGCGAAGTCGCGCCCGGAGACGGCGTCGAGCGAGTTCTCGGTCACGGCCGCGAAGCCGAGCTCGGCGGCGACCTGCCGGCGGTCGGTGTCGAAGTTCACGCCCGCCAGCGCCCCCGACCCGAGCGGCAGCCGCCCGCACTGCCGCTCGGCGAAGGCGAAGCGCTCGCGGTCGCGGTCGAACATCCAGAAGTACGCCAGCAGGTGGTGGGCGAGGTACACCGGCTGGGCCCTCTGCAGGTGCGTGTAACCCGGCATCGCCCAGTCGAGGTGCTCCTCGGCGCGCGCCAGCAGCACACCCATCAGCTCACCGAGCTGCTCCACCGAGGCCGCCGCCCGCTCACGCGTGTACATCGCCAGGTCGGTGGCGACCTGGTCGTTGCGCGAGCGAGCGGTGTGCAGCCGTCCGCCAACCGGCCCGGCGATCTCGGTGAGCCGCCGCTCGATCGCCATGTGGATGTCCTCGTCGTCCTCGGCGAACGGGAAGCGTCCCTCGCGCAGCTCGGCCTCGACCGCGTCGAGCCCCGCCAGCAGCTGCTCGAGGTCGGCCTGCTCGATGATCCCCCGCGCGGCCAGCATGCGCGCGTGGGCACGTGACTGGGCCAGGTCCTGCGGCCACAGCCTGCGGTCGAAGGCGATCGAGGCGTTCAGCCTCTGGAAGTCGGGATCTTGGGGCTCTGACAGGCGCGACACGCGCGCCAGTGTATGGCGGCCCGCAGGACCTACCCGGACACGATCGCCCGCAGCGACTCAGCCACCCACTCGATCTGCGCCTCCGTGATCTGCGGGAAGAACGGCAGCGCAAGCGAACGTTCGGCCACCTCCTCGCACACCGGGAACTCCCCCTCACGGTGTCCGAACCGCTCGCGGTAGAAGCTCATCAGGTGGATCGCCGGCAGGTAGGGCTTGCTCTGGATCTGTCTCTCGGCGAGCGCCCTCACCACCGCGTCGCGGTCGCACCGCCGGGGCACCTGCACGACGAACACGAACCACCCCCGCTCATCGCCGTCCGCGTCCGCGCACGGCAGTCCCAGGCCCTCGATCCCGGCGAGCGCCCCGCGGTAGCGCTCGGCGGCCAGCGCCCGCGCGTCGAGCATCTCCTGCAGGCGCTCCAGCTGCACGATCCCGAGCGCGCACGCGAGCTCCGACAGGCGGTAGTTGAAGCCGAGCCGGTCGTGGTCGAGCCACCCCATATCGGGGGCGCGGCCCTGGTTTCGCTCGGAGTCGACGCGCTCCTTCATGGCCGCGTCGGCGAGCGTCACCATCCCGCCCTCGGCGGTGGTCAGCTGCTTGTTGGCGTAGAAGCCGAACACCGCGGGGTGCCCCCGCGCGCCCACGGCCGGCCCGTCGCGGTGACGCGCTCCCAGCGCCTCGCAGGCGTCCTCCACGATCGCGAGATCGTGATCTGCGGCGATCCGCTCGAAGGCGGGCATGTCGGCGGGGTAGCCGAACAGGTGCACCGGAAGCAGGGCCCGCGTGCGCTCGCCCACAGCCGCCGCCGCCGCGTCGGGGTCCAGGTTGAGCGTGACGGGGTCGATGTCGGCGAACACCGGCCGCGCCCGCTCATACAGGATTGCGTTGGCCGAGGCCACGAACGACAGCGGGCTGGTGACGACCTCGTCGCCCTCCTCCACACCCACGGCCCGCAGCGCCAGGTGCAGCCCCGTGGTGCCGCTGCTGACGGCGCTCGCGTACGGCGCGCCGAGGAACGCCGCGAAGGCCCGCTCGAACTCCGGCAGGCGCGGCCCGAGCGACAGCTGCCCGGAGCGCAGCACCTCCACGACCGCGCGCTCCTCCGGCTCGCCCAGCACCGGCCGGGCGAGCGGGATCGGTTCGCTCACCGCGGGGCGCCCGGGGCGCCGGCCGCGCTGGGAGCGGCGGACGCCGTCGAGCCGTCCCGGCGGCGGTGGGCCAGGCCGTACTCCAGCGAGTCCATGAGCGCGTCCCAGGAGGCGCCGATGACGTTCTCCGAGACCCCGATCGAGCCCCACACGTCGTGGCCGTCGGAGGCGTCGATCAGCACCCTGGTGACCGCACCGGTGCCCTTCGACTCGTCGAGGATGCGCACCTTGAAGTTGACGAGCTCGATGTCGGCCAGCTCGGGGTAGAGGTCGCCGATCGCATCGCGTAGCGCCTTGTCGAGCGCGTTCACCGGACCGTTGCCCTCGGCCGCCGCCCAGTAGCGCTTGCCGTCCTTCCACAACCTGATGGAGGCCTCCGTCTCGACGTTCCCGTCGGCGTGCTTCTCGACCGTCACCCGCCATGACTCGAGCCGGAACAGGGACTCGTACCCCTCCTGCTCGCGTCGCATCAGCAGCTCGAAGGAGCCGTCTGCGGCCTCGAACTGGAAGCCCTCGTGCTCGAGCTCCTTGACGTGCGAGAGCACGCGCGTGACGAACTCGTTGTCCGCGGCGATGCCGGCGGCGCGCGCCTTCTCCACGATCGTGCCCTTGCCCGAGAGCTCGGAGATCAGCAGGTCGCGGCTGTTGCCCACGACCTCGGGGTCGATGTGCTCGAAGGTGTTCGAGTCCGACCGCACCCCGGCGGCGTGCAGGCCAGCCTTGTGCGCGAACGCGTGCTTGCCGACGTACGGCTGGGCGGGGTTCGGGGAGCGGTTGAGCAGCTCGTCGATGAAGTGGGCGGTCTCGGTCAGCCGCGCCAGGCGCTCGGGGGCGATCAGCGGCACGCCCATCTTCAGCTGCAGGTCGGCGATGATCGTCACGAGGTTGGCGTTGCCGGTGCGCTCGCCGATGCCGTTGATCGTGCCCTGGACCTGGGTCGCGCCCGCTTCCACCGCGATCAGCGTGTTCGCCACCGCGCAGCCGGAGTCGTCGTGGGTGTGGATGCCGAGTGCCGCGTCGGGGAGCGCTTCGCGCACGACGGCGAGCGCCGTGCGGATCTGGGGCGGCAGCGAGCCGCCGTTGGTGTCGCACAGCACCAGCCGCTCCGCCCCCGCCTGGGCGGCCGCCCGCAGGCAGTCGAGCGCGTAGCCCGCGTCGAGGGCGAAGCCGTCGAAGAAGTGCTCGGCGTCGAACAGCACGCGCTTGCCGGCCGCGACGAGGAAGGCGATCGACTCGCCGATCATGCTCAGGTTCTCCTCGCGGCTGGTCTTCACCACCTTCTCCACCTGCAGCATGGAGCTCTTGCCCACGAGCGTGCACACCGGTGCGAAGCAGCCCGCCAGCACGGCCAGGCCCTCGTCCTGCTCGGCAGCGACGCCCACGCGGCGGGTCATCCCGAAGGCGACGATCTCGGCGGCCTCGAGGTGCTCCTCGGCGAGCATCTCGAACAGCTCCTGCTCCTTCGGGTTGGACACCGGGAAGCCCGCCTCGATCATGTGCACGCCGAGTTCGTCCAGCGCGTGCACCACACGCACCTTCTCGGCGGCCGTGAGCGTCATGCCTCCCCCACCCATGCCGTCGCGGAGGGTGGCGTCGTAGAGCTGTATGTCGGCCATGGGGGCTACCCCGCGGTGGTCGTCTGCGGGCTCGGCGCGGCGGCCTCGCCGGTGGGCGACTGCAGCGCCTCGCCGCCGACCACGTCGAGCCACTCGCGGTAGCTCTCGGTGCGGCCGTGGACCGCGTCCTCGAAGGCCGCCCCCAGGACGCGGGTGATCTCGCCCGGCTTGCCGGTCCCGATGCGGTGGTCGTCGATCTCGCGCACGGGCACCAGCTCGGCCGCGGTGCCGGTCAGGAAGACCTCGTCGGCGAGGTACATCTCGGCGCGCGCGACGTTGCGCTCCTCGACCGTGTAGCCGAGGTCGCGCGCGATCTGGATGATCGATTTGCGCACGATCCCGTCGAGGATCGAGTTGTGCTGGCCGGGCGTGGCGATCACGCCCTCGCGCACGATGTAGACGTTCTCGCCGGTGCCCTCGCACACGTGGCCGTGGTCGTCGAGCAGGATCGCCTCTTCGTAGCCGGCCTTCAGCGACTCGACCTTGGCGAGCACGCTGTTGAGGTACTGGCCCGAGGCCTTTGCGTGGGGGATCAGCGAGTCGGGGCTGATGCGCCGCCACGAGGACACCTTCGCGCGCACGCCGTCGCGCTTGCCCTCCTCGCCGAGGTAGGCGCCCCACTCCCAGCACGCGATCGTCACGTCGACGGGGGCCTCCAGCGGGTTGAGTCCCATCTGCCCGTATCCGCGGTTGACGATCGGGCGGATGTAGCACGAGCGAAGGCCGTTGCGGGCCACCAGCTCGAGCGTGGCCGCGCGCAGCTCCTCGGCGCTGTAGGGGACGGGCATGTAGTACAGCTCCGCGGAGCGCAGCAGACGGTCGATGTGCTCGGCGTTGCGGAACACCGCCGGCCCGAGCTCGGTCTCGTAGCAGCGCATGCTGTCGAAGACGCCCGTGCCGTAGTGCAGGCCGTGGGTGAGCACGTGGACCTTCGCGTCCTCCCAGGCGACGAAGTCTCCATTCATCCAGATGAGCTCGGTGGGCTGCACGTTTGGCATTGCTCCTGATCAGAGGTTTTCGAGCACCGCTTCGGTCGCCTGCGCGGTGCCCGATTCCCCGCCGAGATCGGGTGTGCGCAGCCCCGCTGCGAGCGCACGCTGCACTGCCGATTCTACAGCCGCCGCCTGCGCCTCCGAATCGAGTCCGTGGCGGAGCATCATCGCCGCCGACAGGAACATTGCCAGGGGATTGGCCACGCCCTGGCCTGCGATGTCGGGGGCGGAGCCGTGGACGGGCTCGAACAGCCCCGGTCCCCCCTCCCCCAGCGACGCGCTCGGGAGCATCCCGATCGACCCCGTCAGCATCGCGGCCTCGTCCGAGAGGATGTCCCCGAACATGTTCTCGGTGACGATCGTGTCGAAGTGACGCGGCGACGAAACCAGCTGCATGGCGGCGTTGTCCACGAGCATGTGCTCGAGCGTGACGTTGGGGAACTCGCGGGCGTGCAGGTCGCTGACCACCTGGCGCCACAGTCGCGAGGTCTCGAGCACGTTGGCCTTGTCCACGCTCGTGACCTTCGCGCGGGCGGCTTCGAAGGCGGTCCTGGCGATCCGCTCGATCTCCTCGGTGGTGTAGGCGCACATGTCGCTGGCGCTCGTCTCGGTGCGGGTCTTCTCGCCGAAGTAGATGCCCCCGGTGAGCTCCCTGACGAGCAGCAGGTCGGTCCCGCGGATGCGCTCCTCGCGCAGCGGAGAGGCGTCATACAGGGTCTCGAAGGGCTTCACCGGGCGCAGGTTCGCGTACAGCCCGAGCCCCTTGCGCAGTCCCAGCAGACCCTGCTCGGGGCGGGGCTTGGACGGATCGGTGGTGTCCCACTTCGGCCCCCCCACCGCCGCCAGCAGCACCGCGTCGCAGTTGCGGCAGGCTTCGAGCACCTCGTCGGTGAGGGCGCTCCCGTGGGCGTCGATCGACGCGCCCCCGAACAGATGCTTCTCGAACTCGAAGTCCCCGACCACGTCCAGCAGGCGGACGGCGGCGGCCATGATCTCGGGCCCGATGCCGTCGCCGGGCAGGGTGACGACGTGGTGTGCCATGCGCGCGCGCCAGCCTACAGGGCGGTTGTGACCGGGCCGCTGCGCTCGCGGGAGGCCTCGTAGGAGGCGATCCGGTCCTCGTTCTGGAGCGTCATCCCGACGTCGTCGAGGCCCTCCAGCAGCCGGTGTCGGATCTCCGGGTCGATGTCGAAGTGGACGCTCACGAGCTGCCCGTCAGGCCCGCCGTAGCGCACCTCCTGGGCACGCAGGTCGACCTGGCCGTCGCCGGATGCCGCCAGCGCGCGGCAGTGCTCTTCGTCGAGCACCACCGGCAGCAGCCCGATCTTGGTGCAGTTGGAATAGAAGATGTCGGCGAAGCTCGGGGCCACGATCGCCTGGAAGCCGTAGTCCTGCAGGCCCCAGGGTGCGTGCTCGCGCGAGGAGCCGCAGCCGAAGTTCTCGCCCGCCACGAGGATCGGGTTGGCCGGCAGGTCCCAGCCCGGCTCCTTGGCCCAGTCGTAGAACAGGAACTGGCCGAAGCCCGTGCGCTCCACCCGCTTGAGGAACTGCTTGGGCATGATCTGATCGGTGTCGACGTCGGCGCGGTCGAGGTGGCTGACGGCGCCGGAGATGGTCTCAATCGCTTCCACTAGCGCTCCTCTCGGTCGGGCTTGAAGCCGGCCAGCACGGCGGCCTCCGCCCATTTGAACTGGACTTCCGCGTGCTCGAAGCCGGCCTCCCTCAGCCACTGCACCTGCGTCTCGGCGAGGTCCGGGCGGTCGTCGTCGTCCTCGTCGACGATCACCTGCCCGATCGTGCTCGCCCCGGCGGCGTCGCGGTCGGCGGCCAGGGCGTCGGCCTTCCTCTCGTCGAACAGACCCTGCAGGGGGCCCTCGACGAGCACGTAGTCCATGTTCACGAACACGCCCCCGGGCTCGAGCAGGTCGAACAGCTCCGCGTACAGCTCGCGCTTGCGCTCCGATGGGAGGTGATGGATGGCCAGCCCCGAGACGATCGCGTCGTAGCGCACGTCGGGGAGAACCTCGCTCCACGAGCGCTCGTTGAGGTCGGCTCGCCAGAGGGACCCCTGGACGCGCATGCGCCGCAGGCGCTCGCCTGCGCGCTCGAGCATCGGCTCGGAGAAGTCCACCATCACCACCTCGGCGGAGGGGTGGGCGTCGATCACCAGCTGGGTCATCGCGCCGTCGCCGCAGCCCAGGTCGAGGAAGCGCGAGATCGTGCGCCCGCGGCGCTCGAGCAGGCGCACGACGATGTCCTCCTGGACGTCGAGCATCGGCACGAACTCGCCGCGCCGCTCCAGGAAGCTCGTGGCGAGGTCCGCCTGCTGCCAGGTGGCCCCCGGTGTGGGCGTGGTCACTCGCCCCAGCTCCGCACGTCCACGAAGCGTCCCTCGATCGCCGCCGCGGCGGCCATCTCGGGAGACACGAGATGGGTGCGCCCGCCGCGGCCCTGGCGTCCCTCGAAGTTGCGGTTGGAGGTGGACGCGCAGCGTTCTCCCGGCTGCAGGATGTCGGGGTTCATCCCCAGGCACATCGAGCACCCGGCCTCACGCCAGTCGAAGCCGGCCTCGCGGAACACGCGGTCGAGCCCCTCGGCCTCGGCCTGGGCCTTCACCTGCTGGGAGCCGGGGACGACCATCGCCTCCACGCTGCCGGCGACCTGGCGGCCCTCCACGACCCCCGCGGCGGCGCGCAGGTCGCCGATGCGGGAGTTGGTGCAGGAGCCGATGAACACGCGGTCGATCGCGATCTCCTCGAAGGGGGTCCCGGGCTGGAGGTCCATGTAGCGCAGGGCCCGCTCGGCGGCGTCCCGCTCCGGCTCGGTGTCGAAGTCCTCGGGCGAGGGCACCTTCTCGGTGACCGCCCGCACCATCCCCGGGTTGGTCCCCCACGTCACCTGCGGCGAGATCTCGCCCGCGTCGATGTGGACCTCCCTGTCGAACTCGGCGCCCTCGTCGCTCGGCAGCTCCCGCCACCGCTCGATGGCGGCGTCGAGCTCCGGGCCAACCGGGGCGCCCGGTCGGGCGACGTCGGTGAACCACGAGAACGTGGTGTCGTCGGGAGCGATCATGCCCGCGCGCCCGCCGCCCTCGATCGTCATGTTGCAGACCGTCATGCGGCCTTCCATCGAGAGCCTGCGGATCGGCTTGCCGGCGTACTCCACGACGTGGCCGTTGAAGCCCCCCACGCCCAGGTCGCCGAGGGTCGCGAGGATCAGGTCCTTGGCCGTGACGCCGTAGCCGAGCTCGCCCCCGTACACGACCCGCATCGAGCGGGGCCGCGGCTGCAGCAGGCACTGGGTGGCGAGCACGTGCTCGACCTCGCTGGTGCCGATCCCGAAGGCCAGCGCCCCGAAGGCGCCGTGGGTGGAGGTGTGCGAATCGCCGCACACGATCGTCATGCCCGGCTGGGTGACGCCCAGCTCGGGGCCGATCACGTGGACGATCCCCTGGCGGTCGGACCCGAGCGAGTACACGGGGATGCCGAACTCCTCGCAGTTGCGCTCGAGTGTCTGCACCTGCACGCGCGAGAGCTCGTCGCGGATCAGGGCCGCCGCACGGGTGCCGTCGGTCGGGGTGTTGTGGTCGGCCGTGGCGAGCGTGCGGTCGGGCCTGCGCACGCCCCGGCCCGCCATCCGCAGGGCGTCGAACGCCTGCGGGCTGGTCACCTCGTGGACGAGGTGCAGGTCGATGTACAGCAGCCCCGAGGCGTCGAGCTCGTGGGTCTCCCAGATCTTCTCGAACATCGTCTTCGGCATCGTCAGCTCCTTCTCAGGCCCGCGGACAGCACGGCGAGGAACACCGCCGGCTCCCCCGCCGGATTCTCGAAATGGTGCGGCAGGTCGGCGTCGAAGGTCACGCAGTCGCCGGCGTCGAGCTGGTGGCGCTGCCCGTCGCACACGAGCACCACCGCGCCGCTCTCCACGAACGCCGTCTCGCGGCTGCCGGGCTCGTGCATCGGCGGGTCGTCCTCGGCTCCGGTGGAGCCGCCGGCGGCGAGCGTGTGGCGCGACAGTTCCGCCCGTTGCCCCGGCCGGGGCGCGGTCAGCACCTCGTAGGTGTGCCGCCGCCGCGCGCTTCCGCCCCGGCGTCGCTGACCGGGACGCACGACCGTCACCGAGCCGCCCTCGTCGAGCCTCAGCAGCTGCGACAGCGTCAGCTCGAGGCCGGCGGCGATACGTGCCGCCACGTTGAGCGTGGGGCTCGTGTCCCCCCGCTCCACCTGCGAGAGCATCGGCGCGCTCACCCCGCTGCGCTCGGACAGGTCGCGCAGCGACAGCCCGCTCGCCTCTCGCAGCGCCCTCACCCGCGCTCCGATCACCGGAGCCTCGAAGGCCGCCACCTCGGAGCTCGCCGCGACCCTCCTCGACGCCTTCGGCTTCGCCGCTGTCACCATACGTTTGTACGTTATCACGGACACTGCGAGCGGGTGTACTGTTCGCCCGTGGCCTCCTCTCCGATCACCGGCAGGTGCCTGTGCGGGAACGTGACGTTCACCTCCGGGGGGGACGCGGTGGTGCAGGCGGTGTGCCACTGCACCGACTGCCAGCGGCAAACCGGCAACCCGTTCTCGGTGATCGTGGCCGTGCCGCGGGAGGGCTTCAGCGCCGAGGGCAGCACGCTCGCCTCCTACACGACCGTCGGCACCGACCACGGCGGCGAGACGCAGCGGAACTTCTGCTCGGCATGCGGCTCGCCCCTGTTCAGCGTGGCCGCCGTGATGCCCGAGATGGTGTTCGTCAAGGCCGGAGCGCTCGACGACGCCTCGTGGGTGGAACCATCGATCGAGGCATGGACCAGCTCGGCGCAGCCGTGGGCGCCCCACTTCGAGGGCGCCACCCAATTCGAGCGCGGCCCGGGCTGACCACGGGCCCTCGGTACCGGGCACGAGTTCGGGCCCTCGGTACCGGGCACGAGTTCGGGTCCTCGGTACCGGGCACGAGTTCGGGCAAGACGAACGCGGTGCCGCCGTCCGGACCGACAGCCGTGAAGGCCGCCGTGACCCGCGCCACCGTGAAGGGGAGCACCGCCACCACGCACGTCACGTGCACGGGCCCGGCCGGAAGCAAGTGCACGGTGACGTTGAAGCTGACCGTCACCGAGCTGTTCAGGCATCACAGGCTCGTGGGCCTGACGGCACGCTCGAAGACCACCCGCAAGGTGCTCGTCGTGGGAAGCGCGACGGTGACCCTTGGCGCCGGCCAGAGCCGCATCGTGCACGTGGGGCTCAACTCGACGGGCAAGCGGCTGCTCGCAAAGCGACACGTGCTGAAAGTGCGTCTGCAGCTCTCCAAGCCGCCGGCCGGCCTGTCCTCGAGCGGCCTGCCGCAGATCCTCACCTTCAAGGCGCCCCACAAGCACCACCACTGAGGCGCAGGGGGCGCTCTTCGCGCCGCGCACCCTGCGCCCGGGTGGAGAGGCTCAGGCCGTCTCGGGGAGCCCGACCGCGTCGCTCGCCTGCGACCGCGCCACGGCCACCGACAGCGCACGCACGTATGCCCGCGCGGCGGCCTCGACGATGTCGGTGGAGACACCCTGGCCGGCGCCGGTGACGCCCTCCAGCTCGAGCACCACCGACACCTCGCCGAGCGCGTCCTGGCCCTCGGTGACCGCGCCGATCGTGAAGTCGCTGAGCTTTGCGGCCACACCGGTGGCGGCGTTGATGGCCTGGAACACCGCGTCGATCGGCCCGTCGCCGGTGAAGGTGCCGGTCGAGGAGTTGCCCTCGGGGTCGGTGACCGACACGCGCGCGTGGGGCGGCCGCAGCGAGGAGGCCTCGACCTCGAACCAGTCCAGCGTGTAGCCGGCGATCTCCTCGCGCAGCTCGTCGGTGACGAGCGCCTCGAGGTCCATGGCGGTGATCTGCTTCTTGCGGTCGGCGAGCTCCTTGAAGCGCTTGAACGCCGTGTTCAGCGCCTGGCCGTCGAGCTCGAAGCCCATCTCGGACAGCGCGTTGCTGAGCGCGTGCCGTCCCGAGTGCTTGCCGAGCACGATCGCGTTGCTGGCGAGGCCGACGGTGGTGGCGTCCATGATCTCGTAGGTGGCGCGCTCCTTCAGGACACCGTCCTGGTGGATGCCCGCCTCGTGGGCGAAGGCGTTGCGCCCCACGATCGCCTTGTTGGGCTGCACCTGGTAGCCGGTGAGGCGCGAGACCAGCCGGCTTGTACGGGCGATCTCGGTCGTCTCGATCCCCGTCCACAGGCCGAGGCTCGGCTCGCGGGTGCGCAGCAGCATCACGACCTCCTCGAGCGAGGCGTTGCCGGCGCGCTCGCCGATGCCGTTGATGGCGCACTCCACCTGCCGGCAGCCGGCCGTGAGCCCGGCCAGCGAGTTCGCCACCGCCAGCCCGAGATCGTCGTGACAGTGGACCGACACGACCACGTCGCGGAGCGCCGGCAGCAGCCGGTAGAGCTCTTCGAACATGGCCGCGTACTCGCCCGGCATCGTGTAGCCGACCGTGTCGGGCACGTTGATCGTGGTGGCCCCCTCCTCGAGCGCGATCGAGATCACCTCGGCCATGAACTCGACGTCCGAGCGCGACCCGTCCTCGGGTGAGAACTCCACGTCGTCGGTCACCTCCCTGGCCTGGGCGACGGCCGCGCGGACCTGACCCTTGACGTCCTCGCGGGTGGTCTGGAGCTTGCGCTCGATGTGGATGTCGCTGGTCGCGATGAAGGTGTGGATGCGGGGGCGCGAGGCGTCGCGCACCGCGTTCCAGGCGGCGTCGATGTCCTGCTTGGCGGTCCTGGCCAGGCCGCAGATGACGGGTCCTTCGACCTCCCTGGCGATCGCCTGCACGGACTCGAAGTCGCCGGGCGAGGTGATCGGGAAGCCCGCCTCGATGACGTCCACGCCCAGTCGCGCGAGCTGGTGGGCTATCTCCAGCTTTTCCTGCTTGTTGAGTGAGATCCCGGGCGACTGCTCGCCGTCGCGCAGCGTCGTGTCGAAGATCAGGACGCGGTTGCTCTCGTCCCGTTTGGCTGCACCTGTGCCGCTCATGCCGTCACTGCTCCATTTCTTGTCTCGCTGGTCGTTTCCTCTCTGCTGGTTTTGCGGCTACGCGGCCGCCACGCACTATTCCCCCCGAAGGGGGAGCAGAAGCAGCAGGGCGAGACCAGAGAACGGCACTACGGCGCAGGTTAGCACCGATGGGGGCGGGCGAGAGGCCGCTAGGTGGGGGTGATGACCACCTTGCCGACGTTGCGCCGCGCGGTGATCATGCCCTGCGCCTCGCCGGTGTTCTCGAAGGTGAACTCCCCTCCCACCACCGGCTCGATGGTGCCGTCGTCGAGCATCTCCTGAAGCGGTTCGATCCAGGGGCGCAGCGTGCCGCGGTCCTTCCACAGCGTGAGCATGTTGAGACCGATCACGGCCTTCGATTCGGACATCTGCTTGACCATGTTGAAGCGCGGCATGCGCACGACCGCTTTCAGCGCGGTGGCGATGTTGCGCCGCTCTCCGGACACGACGGCGGAGGCACCGAAGGCGACCAGGCGGCCCCCGGGGCGGAGCAGGTTGTAGCTGCGCCTGAAGCTCGGTCCGCCGACGGCGTCGAGGATGATGTCGAACTTCGGCAGGCCCCTGTCCCAGCCCTCGCGCGTGTAGTCGAGCGGGTGCTCGACGCCCAGTTCGGCGATGCGCTGGTGCTTGGAGGGCGAGGCGGTGCCGTAGATCTCGGCGCCGCTGCGTTTCGCGATCTGCGTGGCGGCGATGCCCACTCCGCCTCCGGCCGAGTGGATCAGGACGCGCTCACCGGGCTGCAGCGAGCCGTAGCCGATCAGGCCCGCCCAGGCGGTGGCGTAGTTGACCGGAATCGCTGCGCCCTGCTCGAAGCTGAGCCTGTCGGGGAGTGCGACGGCGTCATCGGCGGGCACGACCACCTGCGAGGCGTAGCCGCCGAACGAGGTCCCCGCGAGCACCCGCTGGCCGGGCGAGAACGCGGTCACACCCTCCCCCACCTCGGTGACGGTGCCGGCCACCTCGTAGCCGACCACGCAGGGCGGCTTGGGGGCGTCGGGGTAGAGCCCCATGCGCGCCATCACGTCGGCGAAATTGATCCCCGAGGCGGCCACGTCGATCCGCACCTGGCCGGCCCCGAGGGCCGGGTCGGGCCGCTCCTGCACCTCGAGCACCCCGGGTCCCCCGTGCTTTGTGATCACGACCGTCCGCACGCGCCGAGCCTATCCGACCGGCGGAAGCGACGACAGCTTCGCGGCTCGTCTAACCGTTCTTCTCACGTCACGGAGGAAGCCGCACATGTGCGGCTTCCCGGGACCGTGCACGCACGGTCCCGCCGTCCGGCGCATGCGCCGGACGGAACAGCAGAAACAAGTGCGCATGCGCGCGACGGGACAGCACAGCGATCAGCC
>DATJXX010000009.1:0-2288 GCA_035499875.1 Solirubrobacteraceae bacterium | reverse complement strand
GCCCCGAGGGCCAGCTCGAGCTTGACGTCCTCGCCGATCAGGCGGCGCAGCATCTTGTCCAGCGTCCGCACCACGGTGTTCAAGTCGAGGACCCGCGTCTGGAACACCTGCTTGCGGCTGAAGGCCAGCAGCTGCCGGGTGAGGGCGCCGGCCCGGAGCGCGGAGGCCCTGATCTCCTCCACGTCGGCGCGGTGCGGGTCCTCCGGCCCGAGGTCCTCGAGCAGGAGATCGGCGTAGCCCGTGATGGCGGTGAGGATGTTGTTGAAGTCGTGCGCCACGCCCCCGGCCAGCCGGCCCACAGCCTCCAACCGCTGCGCCTGGCGGAACTGGCTCTCGAGGCTGCGCTGCTGGGTGACGTCTTCCACCATGCCCTCGAAGCAGTCCACCGCGCCGCGCTCGTTGCGGACGGTGCGCACGTAGAGCCGCACGGTGACGAGGCTGCCGTCCTTGCGCTTCCACTGGGCCTCGGCAGAGGCCACTTCCGATGCGTGGAACTGCGCCACGAGGCGGTCGCGCTCGAGCGGATCGGCGTACACGTCGTCGCGGACGTTGAGGCGCAACAGTTCCTCCGCCCACCGGTAGCCGAGCATCCGGATGAGGGCCGGGTTCACCGTCAGCAGCGCGCCCGTGGGCGACGAGCGGTAGATGCCGACCGGCGCGTGCTCGACCAGGCTGCGGAACTCGTGCTCCGACCGCCGCAGCGCCTCCTCGGCCTCCTTGCGGTGGGTGATGTCCCGCGAGATGCCGAAGGTCCCAATCACGGCGCCGCCGGCGTCCCGGAGCGGCATCTTCGTGCTCGACACCCAGGCGTTCGGCCGCCCCGGCCAGCTCTCCTCCTCCTCCTGGTCCATCACCGGCTGGCCGGTACGCAGAATCTCCTGCTCCGTGCGCAACGCCGCCTCGGCGTGCTCACGACCGAAGAGATCGAAGTCCGACTTGCCCACGAGCGAGGAGGGATCGCTGACGCCGCTGTGCTCTGCGCACGCGCGGTTGACCCGGATGAAGCGGCTCTGAGCATCCTTGAAGTAGATGGCATCCGGGATCGTGTCCATCAGCGTATTCATCAGGAAGCGCTCTTCACGCAGGCGGTCCTCGGTGCGCTTGCGGTCGGTCACTTCCTGGAAGACCGACGTGAACTCGCCGGGGTGGGTGCGGTAGGCGGAGACCGAGTACCAGCGGGCGAGCTGGGGGACGAAGGACTCGAACCGTTCCGGGTGGCCGGTGGTCGCGACCCGCCCATAGGCGGCGATCACCTCGGGATTGGAATCGCAGAAGCCGGGGATGAGCTCGCTCACCCGCTTCCCCACCACTTCGCCCAACCCCGTCAGGGCAAGGAACGCGGGATTGACGTCGAGGTACACGAAGTCCGACGGCACCCCGTCCTCCAGCACGATCCGGCAGGACGACACGCCCTCGGCCATGTTGTTGAAGAGCCGCCGGTACCGCGCCTCGCTGATCTGCCCATCGGTCGCAGACTTCGGCCGAGATGCCATGCTGCGTGCGGCTCCTCGCTTCATTCGGCGTCCCCTTCCCGATGGCCCGCGCCCGTCGCGGTTGCACGAGCGCGGCGTGCGAATGGGGAGTGTCTTGCTTGTCTATGAATGCTTGAGTGCAGGCGGCCCGTCAACCACACGGATCGGTTCTGGACCATGGCACTACAACTACTTATAGGCCTTGCATTTGCCGATGTCCGCACGGAACAGGGGCCTCAGCCGCACCGCCCCTGCTATCTGCGCGCGTCCACTACCTGGCGCACCTTGGCCGCCAGCGTCTCGGCGCTGAACGGCTTCTGAAGGTACGCCAGGCCTTCGGCCAGGATGCCGTGGCGCACCACCGCGTCGTCCGTGTAGCCCGAGATGTAGAGCACCCGGAGGTCCGGGCGGAGCGCCGTCAACGCCTCGGCCAGCTCACGGCCGGACATCCCGGGCATCACGAGGTCGGTCACGAGGATCGCGATCTCGCCGGCGTGGGCGGCCGCCAGCTCGAGCGCGGTCTGGCCGTCCGGCGCGCGCAGCACCCGGTAGCCCTTCTGCGCGAGCGCCTGTCCGGCCACCTCGCGCACCGCGGCATCGTCCTCGGCCAGCAGCACGGTTTCGCGTCCGCCGCGCGCCGGTGGAGGCGACGCAACGGTCTCGACCGGCGCCGGGGCATCCACGCGGGGCAGGTAGATCTTGAACGTGGTGCCCCGGCCCGGCTCGCTGTAGACCGCGATGCTGCCGCCGCTCTGCTTCACGATGCCGTAGACGGTCGAGAGGCCGAGGCCCGTGCCCTTGCCGAGCTCCTTCGTG
>DATJXX010000008.1:0-48122 GCA_035499875.1 Solirubrobacteraceae bacterium | reverse complement strand
GTGTCCGGCGCCATGGGGGATCGGCGGAGCTCTCAGGCCCGACGGGTACGGCGTCTGGCACTCGCCCTCTTGGCCGTGAGCGTCGGGGTCTCGGCCGCTGCCGGTCCCGCCGCGGGCAGCCCTCCCGAACCGTACTTCCGCGCGCTGCCGGAAGCGGACGCAATGCACTCCCCCCGTGAGGGAGCGATCGCGGCGCCGCTGGGGAACGGGGAAGTGCTGATCGCCGGGGGTAACAACCTGGGCAAGGGCCTGCGCAGCGCAGAACTCTTCGACCCCACCACCGACACGTTCAGGTTGTTGCCCGAAACGGGTGAAACCGAGATGTCGGTCCCGCGCTACCGCGCCGTGGCAGCGCCGTTGTCCACGGGGCAGATCCTGATCGCGGGCGGCTGGAACGCCGCGGAAAAAAAGCTGAGCAGCGCCGAACTCTTCGACCCCGACACCGACACCTTCACGCTCGTGCCACACGAAGGCAGGCTTCACACGGCACGTGAAGGCGCCGTTGCTGCGCCGCTGCCCGACGGCGAAGTGTTGATCGTGGGCGGTACCACCAACTCCGAAAACGAACCCTATGGACCGTGGGAAGCCCTCGGGGCGGAATCGTTCAACCCCATCACCGACAGCTTCTCGGTACTCACACTGTGGGGTGAACACTCGGTACTCGAAAGCCGGACCGGCGCGGCGGCAAGTGAGCTCCCCAACGGCGACGTGCTGGTCATGGGGGGTTACGCAAAGGACCCCCACACGCTGGGCGGGTACACGTGGACCACCGATCTCTTCGATCCCGCGACCGACAAGGTCGCGCCCTTCAGTGGCCTTACAGCCGTTCGATGGAGACCCTCGGCCGCGCTTCTCCCCAGCGGGCAGGTCCTCGTTGCAGGTGGCTCCGGGGCCGGCGCCGAAACGCTGAGGAGCGCGGAACTGTACAACCCCCGCCCGGAACTCTTCACTCCGCTTCCCGAATCGGGGGAAACCGAGCTGGTGACCGCCCGCAGCGACGCCGTCGCAGCACCGCTCCCCGGCGGTCGTGTGCTGATCGCGGGCGGCGGACCCAGTGAAGGCGATCACCCTTACAAGAGCGCGGAAATCTATTACGCCGCTCCACAGGCCCGGACCGCCGGCGGCTACTTCGGAGCCCAGACGGTCGGGTACCCGGCGGCCGAACAGGTGATTACGGTCACCAACGTCGGCGGTCAGGATCTCGATATCGTCGGCGCGTCTCTGTCCGGCCCGGACGCAGCGGATTTCTCGATTGCCACCGGTGCCTGTGAAGGCCGGAAGCTGGAACTCTGGCAGAGCTGCACGATCTCGGCACGGTTCACACCGTCGCTGGTCGGCGAACGAACAGCGGAGATCTACCTCGAGACGAACCTGCCCTACGGAACCTCGATCGGGCTGTCGGGTCTTGGCATGGCCGCGAACAGCGGCCCGGCGGGCCTGGTGGGAGCTCCCGGTCCGGCCGGCCGCGAAGGCGCAGCCGGGCCATCGGGGGAAACGGGGCTTGCAGGCGCTTCCGGATCACCGGGCACGACCGGGCCGGCGGGCGCACGGGGGTCCGCCGGGCCACCGGGTCCGGCCGGGCCCGCCGGGCGTGTCGAGCTGATCATCTGTCGGCAGGCCTCCACCGGCAAGTCCAGGAAGACGACCGCGGAGAGGTGCACCGCCAGGTTGACCAGTAGAGACGTCAGCCTCGTCGGCCACGTCGCTGCGGTGCTCTCGAGGAGAGGCGTGATCTACGCGACCGGCGTCGCCACCGCCTCACGCACGCGCACGGAACTCCGTCTCACCGCCCGCCGCAGTCTCCGCCCCGGGGCCTACACCCTGGTGCTCGAGCGTGGGCACACACGACGGCGCCTGCAGATCACCGTCCACTAGCTCCTGCGGCGATCGCCGCGCGCCGCCGAGAGAGCGGTGTCAGGCCTGCACCGGCAGGGTCAGCGGCGCGCGCGTGACCGCGCTCAGCTCCTCGTCCACGTCGTAATAGCGGACTTCGATGTCGCTGATGCCGGGATGGCTCCCGAGCGCGGACTTCATCGGTCCGTCACCCCAGGCTCGCGCGTGCTCGTCGGTGTCGAACAGGTAGATGCTCTCTGCGACGTGATCGGCGTCGTCGTAACCCCACAGCTTCCAGAGCAGACCCGGAAGACCGGCGATCTTCTCGGCCGCCGCCAGGAACCCGCGCGCCTGCTCGACGTCATCCCTTCCGCGCTCCCTTCCGTACCGCACCACCAGAAGCTTCATCGCCTACGCCCCTTCCTTTGCGGTGGACCGGACCTCCACCTGTGTCACTGGCGCTCCACGAGCGCCTTGAAGTTCTGCAGACCACCCTCGAGGCTCTTGGCATTCATGCGCTTGACGACCAGCGCATCGGCGAGCTTGCCGAACACGCTGCCGGGCAGCGCGTAGTCGAACGTCGTCGTCAGGCGCGTGCCATCGCCTTCCGGGGTGAGCTCCCAGCGGGCGTTCCCCGACAACATCCCTTCCATCTCGAGGAGCTGCAGCCTCGCCGGGTCGTACTCGAGCACGGTCTCCTTGATCGTCATGGCCACGCCCGCCGACTTGACCTTGAAGGCGACCTTGCCGCCTGCCTCGGGGAACGGAGCGGTGATGTCGATCGCCGTCATGCCCGGGTACCAGTCGGGCCACTGACGCGCGTCGCTGAGGAGCGCCATGGTCACCTGCGGCGATGCCTTGATCTGGACACTGCGCTGCACGTTGGCCATCGTGGACCTCCCGCCCTCTGCCGCCGCACCTTCGTGGCGCGACGAGCGGAAGTCTACGTTCCCGCCGCGCCGAGGCCCGGCGGGCCGCCGGTCCCCGACGCCGGAGTCCCGATCGCAGCCGGCTGTGGCGGTTGTGCGATCCTCGCGGCATAGACCAGCAGGCCCGGGGGCACGCCCTTCGCCGAGAGCGTGCGTGGGGCGCCCTCGAAGGCGTCGCGGTCGCGCAGCTCGCGCCACACGGGCTCCGACACGAGCAGCTCGCCGGCCGCGGCCTCGTCGCAGATGCGTGCGGCGACGTTCACGTCGACGCCGAGATAGTCGCCGCCGATGCGGCGGGGACGGCCGAGGTGGACTCCTGTTCGCAGCATCGCGCGGTAGCCCTCGCGTTCGATGGCGCCGGCTCCCGCGTGGGCCTCGAGCGCCGCCGCGACGGCGCTCTCCGCATCGCAGAACACGGTCATCAGCCCGTCGCCCAGCCGCTTCACGATCTCCCCGCCGCGCTGCAGCATCGGCGGCTCGATCACCTCGCTGAGTTCCCGCAGCAGTTCGAGCGCCTGCTCGTCGCCGGCGATCAGCGCCCAGCTCGAGAATTCCGCGAGGTCGGTGAACAGGATCGCCACATCGACCTCTCCCCTGCCCCGGCCCTGACGCTCGGACAGCCGCTGCCACGCCTGCAGCGCGCCGAGCCCCACCTCTCCGAGCAGCCCGGGCGCCTGACCGCGCAGCTCGACCAGCTGCCGTGCAGCCCGATCCGCGGGCCGTTCCCGTACACGCGACAGCCGCTCCGCCAGCTGCTCGCCGCCGAGCAGACTCGCGCGCAGGCGTTGCGCGCCGCCGACCAGGGAGGGATCGCCGTTGACCCTCCTCGCCAACGACAGCAGCCGCCTCGCACGGCCGTCATCGCCGAACCTTCGACGGGCGTCGCGTCGGGGGTCGTCGGTTCCGGAGCGCGACACGTCGAAACAGGACGGTACCGATCCTTCGGCGCTCGTATTGGCCGCCTACGACGGGGGAGCGGCTTTCTTCGGCGGCACGGAGGTTTCGCCGCCTTCGGAGGGTTCCTGTTTCTTCAGCGATTCACCGCCGCCGGAGGTGCCGTGTTCGGAGCCGCCTTCCCGGCCCGCTCCCTCGCCCGCCCCCGGGAGCTCGCCGCCTCCGGGGTTCACCGGGACCGAGTTGGGGGAACCGACCGAGGTACCGCCGCCGCCCGGGGCCTGATGGGTGCCTTCACCGGGAACCGGCGGCGCCGAGATCCGGCGAACGGTGGATACCGGCGACGAACTGCCGGCGCCAGCTCCCTCCCCTGCCTGCGCCGACGCTCCTTCGCCAGTCGCCGGACTCGTCCCGCTCGGCGCTGGGTTGCCATCGGCACCGACGGAGGACGTCGTGATTCCGCGAGCGTCCGCGGACGGTGGCCGCGGTCCCGCCAGGGTCTGGGGTGCCAGCCGCCCGAGTGAGCCGTTGGGTGTACCGCCACGGGTGTGACGTACGCGTGACCCCGGGCGCGAGACCGTCGGAAGCGTGCCTGCGACAAGACCACGGGAGGCGCGGGTGCGAGGAGCGACGTTCGCGGCCCCAAGGCTCGGGTGATGCCCGCCGGCGGAATCCGTCGGTGCGTGGCGCACGGCCGCGACCCCGACGACCATCGCACCGGCGGAGAGCATCATCGCGCCGGCCTTGACCAGTCCGCCCGTCGCAACGCCGGCACCCGCGCCGCCGGCTTCGATGCTCGTGAGTCGGTCGACGAGACGGGTTCCGCGGTGGCCTCCGCCGCGCGCCCAGCCCAGCAGCGACGGTGGCGTCAGGGCGGTCGCGGCGGCGCGCATTGCCGTTCGCGCCCGGTACACCAGGCCACGAACGGCACCGTGGCTGACGCCGAGCGCGCGTGCGGCCTGCTCGTTGCTGCGCCCCTCGACTGCGGTACAGAGAAGCGCCTCGCGCTGCATGCTGGGCAGGGCTGCGAGGTCGGCGAAGACCGCGCGCAACGCGACCGCCCCCTCTGGATCGGCGTTCACCGCGGCGAGCTCCCCTGCGACGTCGGTGAGCTGCTCGTGCGCGTTCGCGGGGCCGCGCAGGGCATCGACGGTGGCGTTGTGGGCGATCCGATACAGCCAAGCCCTGACGTTGTCCACCGCCAAGCCGCCTCGCAGCGAGATCCAGGCCCGCATGAGGCTCTGCTGGGCGACGTCTTCGGAGCGTGCCCCGTTCAGCCCGAGCTGCCGCGAGTAGCAGAGCAGCGGCTCGCGATAGCGGAGCACGAGGACTTCGAACGCGCGCTCATTGCCCTCGCCGGCGGCCGCGGCGAGCCCCTCATCCGACTGCGCTCGCAGAAAGCGTGCATGGACGACGGGGCTTTCGCGGCTCCCCGACGAGGCGTACGGATCGCTGTGGCCATGCATCCCGATGCTTAGACGTTGCCCAGCCGCAATAGTCACGCTGCGCGACGGAAGATCATACGTCGCGTCCGGGAGCGTGGGATGTCGCGTCCGACGGTGCCTCCCGACCGCGTGATCTCCGGCGGCCTCGGTCGTCTCAGGTACGACACTTCATTCAATTATCCAGGAGGTGACGACCATGTTCGGTCGATTCGTCGTTGGTGTCGTGGTCGGCGCGAGCGCCCTGTTCGGCTCCGCCGCGATCGCCGGCGCGCAGGTGCAGGATCCGGTGCTGATCGGGCCGAAGCAGTCGTTTGTCGGGCTCGTGAACAACAGGAGCTCGAACGCGGTGATCGAAATGGCCTGCTTCGGACCGACGCGGCGGGGCGAGTACGGCCACCCCCTTGCCGGCCAGACGCTGGAGGTCAAGCTGGTCGGACCCCTGACAAGCGCTGCCCCGCTGGCCTTCACCGGCACAGCTCACGAGATCCAGGCGACGTACGCGATCTCCAGCACGCTCGAGATCCTGCTCGCCGAATTCAGCTCGTACTACGTGCCCGAGCCGCTTTCCACGAGCCTCTCCCTCCCATGCTCGGGGACCGCGGTGATCCCCTTCGCCCCCGTCGAAGGCGGCCCTCACGCGCGACCGTGGAGGACGAGGGTCACGTTCGTGCCCCAGCCGTGACGAGGTGAGGAGCTGCGGGAGCGCCCGTCTCCCGCAGCTCCAGAAGGCATACGGTCACCCCCGTTGGGACAGGTCGGGTCCAGCCCGGGAAGGAGCGGGTGATGAGCACGGACCAGGTTCTCTTGGGATGCCCCGAGCCGTGCTCACGAAATGTGCTGCAGGAGCGCGGTCTTCCCCACGCCGGGGTTCCCGCGCACGACCAGTGCTCTGCTCTGGCCGACTCGGACCGCCGCCAGCAGGCTTGCGAGCGCCCTCAGCTCGCTATCGCGACCCACCAGATGCAGATGTACCGTCATCGGTCAGCTCCGCGCGGGTCGGACGCACTCGGGCCTCGCGCAGCTGGCTCGCGCGACCCCTCGACTGGCCACCAACGCTAGCGTGTCGGCGGATGCGATGCACGGATGACAGCAGCGAAACTCGTCCCGGTACGAAGTCGGTCTGCACGGAGCGAGAGCGACGACGCGATCGGTCCGCAGTCAACCCAAAGGAGCCCCTATGTCACACCACCTCGACACCCCAGAGGCCTGGCAGAACGGCCAACTCTACATCGACGACCTCTACGTTTACACCGCCGATAGCGGCACGGTCCTCGCGATGGACCTCAACTCTGACGTCACCGGCGGACTGCACCCCGACCTGGACGAGTCGCAGGCGCAACCGGGGTTCCACCACGAGGCGCGCTACGAGTTCAAAGTCCACTTCGACGGCGCCGAGCGGGAGGCACTGACCTACCGCGTCACGTTCGGCGAGCCCGACGCCGACGGAACGCAAGCGCTGCAGCTGCGGGTCCTTACCGACGAGCAGGCACGCGAGGACGGGGCCGAGGGCGAGCTCGCCCTGTCCGGCAACACCGGCGAGGTGACGGCCGGCTCCGGCGTGCGCCTCTTCGCGGGGCGGGTCGGCGACCCGTTCTACGTCGACCTTTCCTTGCTCGCGAGGGTGAACGGAGCAGTGAAAGACGGCACGGCCGTGGACCTCTCCGGGTGGGACCCGGCGCAGGCGCGGAACAGCTTCGCCGACACAACTGTCGAGACGATTGTGCTCGAGGTCTCTCACCAGGATCGGCTGCTGCACCCGGGCGCCCGGATCGGTGTCTGGTGCGCGACGAAGCTGGCGACGGACTCCGGAGGCTGGAGGGCCATCAACCGAGCCGGCCACCCGATGATGTGGCCGATCTTCTGGCCGGACGACGTGCGCTTCGCCGACGCGCTAAGCAGTAGGCACCCCTACGAGCTCGACGAGGAGCGCAGGTACGTCGAACGGCAGCTCACGGCGGTCGTCGCCGCCAACGGCACCTCGGAGGACCCACAGGGGTACGGCGAAGCGGTCGCCGAGATCCTGTTCCCCGACGTGCTGCCGTTCATCGTCGGCACGCGCGCTGTCTACAGCTACCCGCACCACAACGGCCGTAGCCCCGCCGGCAACGCGCCCGAGGCGATGATGTCGCTGGTCTCGTGCACCGCCGTGCCGTCCGGCCTTGGACCCTCGACCTCGGCGCACCTGCGCCGCGACGAGTTCCCCTACGTGGTCCCGATGGCGCTCGTCGCGCGGCGGTAGGTGCGGCGAGATGCGCTCCACCGGTTCTGCCTCCGCGGCTCGCGCTCGCGCGTTGGCCCTCAGTCGCGGCCGGACGGCGCGCCGCGGCGGCGGCTCGCGTCGGCTCCGCTCGTCGTGGTCGTCGCTGTCCGGCTCCGAGAAGCGGACGCTGCTCATGATGGGGCTCGTTGTGGCAGCGCTCCACGTCGCGGGCTTCCTCACGCTGATCGCGCTTGTCGCGCCCAGGCACTACAGGCTCGGTGCAGGCGGGGCCTTCAGCGTGGGGATCGGGGTGACCGCTTACACCCTTGGCCTGCGTCACGCGTTCGACGCCGATCACATCTCCGCGATCGACAACACGACGAGGAAGCTGATGAGCGAGGGCAAGCGCCCGCTCAGCGTCGGATTCTGGTTCTCGCTCGGGCACTCGACGGTCGTGTTCGCGCTCGCGTTCTTGATCTCGATCGGCGTGCGCGCGCTCGACGGACCGGTCGAGAGCGACGGCTCCAGCCTGCATCAGGTGACCAGCTGGATCGGCACCCTCGTCTCCGGATCCTTCCTCTACGTGATCGCGGCGATCAACGCGGTGATCCTGCTTGGGATCGTCAACGTGTTCCGCCAGATGCGAGGCGGGCGCTACGACGAGGCCCATCTCGAGGAGCAGCTGCAACGGCGCGGCCTCCTGAACCGGTTCCTCGGTTGCCTGACGAGAGCGGTCAGACGACCATCCCAGATGTACCCGATCGGAATCCTGTTCGGCCTCGGCTTCGACACCGCGAGCGAGGTCGCGCTGCTTGTGCTCGCCGGAGGCGCCGCGGGCGCCGGGCTGCCCTGGTACGCGGTCCTGTGTCTGCCGGTCCTGTTCGCGGCCGGGATGTCACTGATGGACACGATCGACGGCTCGTTCATGAACTTCGCGTACGGATGGGCGTTCTCCAAGCCCGTACGCAAGGTCTACTACAACCTCACGATCACGGGCCTCTCTGTCGCTGTTGCGGCGGTGATCGGCACGATCGAGCTCGGCGGGCTCGCCGCGTCGGAGCTGGACCTCTCCGGCTCGTTCTGGGACTGGTTCGAGAACATCGACGTCAACCTCATCGGCTTCGTGATCGTCGGCCTCTTCGCCGCCACCTGGGCCGCCTCCCTGCTGATCTGGAGATACGCGCGCATCGAGGAACGCTGGGGACCGTCCGACGCCGCCGCCCCAATCGCGGCGGAGCCATGATCCGCGCCGCCTTCACCCCGTGTTGGACGTACGACGGGGTGGTGGACGCCCTGATGACGATCGTGCGCGCCTCCGGGATCACGCTCGACGAGAGCGAGCGCGACGAGGACAGCGCGAAGATCCAAGTCGCGGTTGCGGTCTAGGCCTGCGAGCTTCTCAGGCGGCGCCGGGCCCTGTCGCGCTCTTCTCCCGCCTGCGCGCGACTACGACACCGGCTCGCCAGCCGGGCGCCCGTCCTCCTGCCGGAGGCCGGATCGAGTCGACATCCAGCCCGCTGCGCGCCAGCACCCACGCGATCACGGAGTTGGAGTTCCACATCTCACCGGTCGCGAGTTCATCGCGGCCCCACACCGGCGTGGGAACCTGCTCGACCAGCTCGAGCACGCGCTGGGCGCAGCCCTCGTCGCCGGTCAACCGCCGCGGGCTGTCAACCGCCTCGGCGACGTCGGGGATGTGTCCGCTGCGCCAACGGCGGATCTCATAGCGGAAGATCCGGAAGCGCCCCGCCCAACGAGCGCCGACCGCGCCTTCGGCAACGACCCCGCGCTGCCTGCCGCTCCAGTCGCGGACGGGTGCCTGCTCGATGACGTACTCGTCCTGCGCGACCTCCACCCAGAGGGCGGAGTGGTACAGGTCGCGCGCGACACGCCGCTGAAGGCGCGCCGCCACGGCCTCGTAGACGCGACCGTTGAGCCTGACGTAGTGTCCCCCCGCGCCCAGGGGCAGCCAATAGAGGTCAACCGCCGCCATCCCGCGCAGCGTACGCTGCAGCCAGCGATGACCGCGTTCGAGCTCGCTGAGGACTTCATGCCGATCTACGACGTCTCCGATGCCGTGGGGACGGTCGCAGACGCCGGTCGCGAGGCGGCCTTTGCAGCTCTGCTGGACGTGGACCTGCTGCAGCTCGGACGCGAGACGCCGGCTGTGGGGATGCTCGGCGCGCTGCGGATGCTCCCGGATGTCGTGGGCCACCTCCTTCACGGGGAACCCCCGGCCAGGCCGCCGGAGTCGATGCGGTTGCGCGACCTCCCGACGATTCCGATGTACGAGGGTGGCTGGATCCTGCTCGGCGAACGTCCGGGCAAGGAGGTTGCCTTGGGGCTCGTCGGCAAGTTCTGGCGGCCAGTGATCGAGTTCGCGAGGATCACGAGCGCTGATGAGTTCCGCGACTTCGACGAGCCCGGGTTCGCGAAGACGGTCTACGACCTCTCGGCGAGCGAGTTCGGGGCGAGCGGGACGCTCCTCTCGGGTCTGATGAGGACAGCGACCACAGACGAGCACGCGCGCCGCTGGTTTCGCCGCTACTGGACCTTCGGGGTTGGGTCGGGAGCGCACATACTCGTCGGCGCTCTGCTCGACTCGGCGCGGCGCGCGGCGGAGGCACCGGGGGCGGGTAGCTGAGATTGTCTGAAGGTGGCGTCCTCACCACGCGCTCGTTAGGGCCACTCGAGGCAATCCGGGCCTTCGGCGTGGTGCTGGGCGGGCCGATCGTACTCGTCGCCGCAGCGGTCGCGAGCACAGTCGCGCTCGCACGTGACCTCGGTGCGCGGCGTTTGCCGCCGCGACCGGCCCTACTGGGCGTCCTGGCGACCGCGCTATACGCGTGTGTCGTCAGGCCGTGGCATCTGCGGTGGGGCACCAACGCCGACGATGCGCAGCGTGTGCTCCCGGGCGATGAGCTGCTGCCAATGGGTGGAACACAGATCCGTCACGCGGTGACGGTCGACGCGCCGGTCCACGTGGTCTGGCCGTGGCTCGCTCAGATCGGACAGGATCGCGGCGGGTTCTACAGCTACGAGTGGCTCGAGAATCTCGCGGGATGCCAGATGCGGAACGCTGACCGGGTGCATCCGGAATGGCAGCACCGCGAGCCGGGCGAGACCGTTCACCTGCATCCTGCTGGTGGGCTGAGGGTCACGTTGTTCGAGCCGGAACGCGCGATCGGCCTCGACGGCTGGGGTACCTTCTCCCTCGAGCCTCTCGACCCGGGGCGAACTCGCCTCATCGCGCGGGGCGGCGTTCCGCCCGGCGTCGGCGCGGCCGCATACGGCGTGCTCATGGAGATCCCGCACTTCCTGATGGAGAGGCGGATGCTGCTCGGGATCAAGGAGAGGGCGGAGGCCGGCAAGTCCGGCCTGTTCGCTTCCACTCCGGCGTGACAGGAACGGATAGACCTGCTGCCGCTATGCGGGAAAGGCGCGGCTCCAAGCCCGAGGAGGGCAGCGGCGGCGGTGGCGCACCCCCAAACTGACGCTGGCAGCTCAGGGTCTCACGAGCGTATGTAGCTCGTATGCCGTGTGCGGGGCGTCGGGAGGAGTCATGCCGGCAACCGCTTCTATCGCCTGCGTGAGCGGACCCTCGTAGAACTGCCTCGCTTGCTGCTCGGACTCCCACACATCGACGATCTGCCATTTGCCGTCGACCTCGCCGGCAGCGTGTACAAGCATTCCCGGGGCCGGCGACGCCCCCATCGCTTCGAGCTGCGCGTTCACTTTTTCGTAGGTCTCGGCAGTCACGTTCGGCGGCTGAGTGATCCGAATGTATGCCACTTGAAGCCCTCCTTCGGGTGGTCGGTCTCGCCGGAAACATACGCCGCCCCGAAGGCAGCGTCCGCCTTGCGCGGAAAGCCGGAGCCTAGTCGCGTCCTCTGGATCCGGACGCCCCGACCCGCCGACGCAACCTGCTCGTGCCGCGAAGGATGGCCACCACAGGAGGACAGATCCATTTCCAAGGAAGGTCGGGCCCGGCATCCGTAGTTCGCTGCTCGGTAGTCCATCCCGCCAGTCTGGTCGGTCGAGCACCGATGACAGGCCTCTCGTGCGCAGACAAGCTGGGCGGCAGTCGTGGGGTGCTGACTAACTCCCACGGGCCGGTTCGGACAAGGCGGGCGACGCTTGGGTTCGCCCGCTCTCTAGAGCAAGGGGTAGGTCATGGCAGAGGCTGGACTGTTCATCGGATGGGGCGAACCCGTCACCGGACGCGAGGCGAAGGGGTTGCAGGTGTTTGCGGAAGCCTTGGCGTACTACGGGAAGGCCGAGCAGGAGGGGCGCATCGAGAGCCACGAGACGGCGTTCCTAGGGCCACATGGCGGTGACCTCGCAGGTTTCACCCTGGTGCGTGGCAGCGAGGCGCAGATGGCAGCTCTGCGCGTCGAGGACGAGTTTGAACGGGTCATCGCGCGAGCTGGGCTGGTCGTGCAGAACCTCGGCGTGATCGACGCTTCGATCGGCGACGGCGTCCAAGACGCGGTCGCCGTGTACCAGGCCGCGGTGAACGACCTGGCCTAACCGATAGCGGCAGCCGACGGTTGCTGCACTGGCACGTCCCAGGTCCTGGCGTGCCGGTGGCCCGGCCCTCGCGGTCGCGCTGCCGGATGCTCGTCGGATTGCGCCGCCAAGCCGAACGCAGGTCCTCGGGGGTCGCGCCGGTGGGCGGCCGGGGATCTTGTCCAGCAACGAGGTCAGACCGAATGCTGAGAGAGCGCGCTCCTGCCTTGCGCGAAAAGATCGGGGCGCCTCGACACTAGCCTCGGCTCCCGGGCTGCGCGTATAGCGTGGGGGACGTGACCAACGACCGCCCGATCGCCGACCGCATCGAGGTCGCCGCACCTGACTTCGCGGCGCTTGTCGCACGCGGGCTCAGCCGGTTGCCGAGACCGTTGCGGCGCCGCGTGGTGCTTGCGGCCTTCGATCGTGCCCGCGACGCTTTCAACCGCGGCGATCTCGAGGCTCTCTTTGCCCTCTTCGCCGAAGACGTCGAGTACGGGCCGCCTCCCCCACTACACGAGGGCCAGCTCCTTCGAGGCCGCGCCGCGCTGTTCGCCTTCTGGTCGGGCGTGCGCGAGCGCTACGACGAGAGCGTGATCGAAAATCTCTCGCTCGATGAAGCATCCCCCGGCCGGATCGTGCGGCGGGCGCGCCTTTCACACCGTTCAAGCACGACGGGCGAGGAGCTTGCTTACGTGATCCTGCAGACCACCGAGCTGGATAAGGGCCGGGTAGTGCGTCAGCTGAACGCCCTCGAGACTGGGAGCTAAACGCGAGGTCCCGCAGGGCTCAGCGCTCGCTGGGCATAGCAGGACTTCCAGCTTCCGCCTGAGCCGAAAAGCAGCAGCGAATTCCCTCTTCGAGGCCCGCGGTCGGATCGACACTACGTTCGCCCGGTGAAACCCCACTCGGAGACGGCTCGAGCGCCTTTCTGGCGCGAGTTTGTTCCCCGATTTGTTCCCCAACGGCCGGCGGGCTGTAGAGCCCAGCCGCCAGAATCAGCGGATCGGCAGGCATTTCTTCGAGCGCCGACGATCTCGATCAACCCGCGAGCGCCCGGCCAAACGGCACGCCGATTCAGGGCCCCAAAAAGAGGCTCATTTGCAGGCCTTTCTTGATCGGGGAGTCAGGATAGGAAGCCTGCAATCACGAGGCTCCGCGGCCGTCGTGTGCGGTCTCACGCGTGTTCGGCCTCCCGCACGGCCCTTTCCGATGCGCCAACAACGCGGTCGAGACCGCGCTCCTTGTCCCGATGGCCGTACAGCGTGCGGACCAGAGCCCCGCCGTGTTCGTGCCCGAGCGCGATCGCGACGTCCTCCGATGCCATCTCGAGCTCGTTGGTCATGTGCCAGCCGGCGAAATGGCACGTTGCGAGGTACAGGGTCTCGGTCAATTTCGTCGCCCCGCGAGCGCTCCGGCCGCCATTGTGGCTCACTGGACGCCGGAGGGTCGGGGGACTAAGCTCGCGGCATGACGCACAAGGCGTTGGGGTAGTGCGGGATGATCAGGACTGGGGACGGCAATGCGACCAGAGATCGAGATACGGCCCGTCGTAGCCGCAAGTGAGCCCGGGCATATAGGCGCCGGCGAGGGACCGATCGAGATCGTCGCCTACGACCCCACTTGGCCGACCTTGTACGTGGCCGAGCGCGAACGACTCTCCGGGGTGTTGCCCGGCATCGCCATCCACCACATCGGCTCAACCGCTGTCGGTGGCCTAGCGGGCAAGGCCGTGATCGACATGATCGCGCTAGTTGAGGACCTGGACGCCAGTAGCGCCGCCGTCATTGACGGCGCTGAATATCAGCTTCCCGTCGGATTCAACGTGGGCCTCGTTCACAGGCGCTTCCTGTGCTATCCGGAGGCCGCCTTTCGCACCCATCACCTCCACCTCGTGGACGAGCAGGAGGATCTGAACCGGTGCCTTCGCTTTCGGGACAGCCTGCGAGCCAACCCGGCGCTTGCCACCGACTACGTGGCGTTGAAGCGAGCGCTCGCCGCTCGCTTCAGGGAGAACCGAGCTGGATATACCAAGGCAAAGAGCCGATTCATCGAGGACGCAGACTCGCAGGCTGGGGCACCTGCCCCCCGCAGCCGCAGCCGTAGCCGTAGTCGTAGCTAGCCGTAGCCGTAGCCGGGCGTTAGGGTACGCCTCACCGGTGGCGCTCATCGCGGTTCATCTTGCCGCGGTGAACACCCCTACCTCCCGAAAGGCTGAGACATCATGGATCCCGATCGACTGAAGACCATTCCGCTGTTCTCACCTCTCTCCAACGAGGCTCTGGACACGGTGGGCGTGTTTGCTAGTGAGACCTCGGTCTCTGCGGGCAAGCGGCTCGTGCACGAAGGCGACTACTCGTATGACCTGATCGTCATCGAGGACGGCACCGCCGACGTGATCAAGGGCGGTGAGGTCATCGGATCACTGGGCCCCGGTGATGTTTTTGGGGAGATGGGGATGCTCTCCGGAGGCAAGCGCACCGCCGATGTCGTCGCAACCTCTTCGATGCATCTGATCACTCTCAGCAAATGGGACCTCAAGCGCATCTCCACCGAGGTCAGCGGCCAGCTTCGGTCGCTGGTTGAGGAGCGCCAGACGCTCAACGAGGAACGCGCTCGGGATTCATAACCACCCAAGGTGCCGGGAAATGGATAGGAACTGAGTCGGGGAGACAGGATTAGGACCTGCGACCGCCCGGCCCCCAGCACTTCAGGTCTTGGGACGCTCGGTTGATGGAGTCGGGGCTCCTTAGGTCGGGGCCGGCTCGGTTTCGCTGACTTTCGCTCAGTTTGTTCCATAGGTTGTTGGGAAGTGTGTCTTCACGACACGTACGAGCGCGTGTTCGCGCCGTGCCCAGACGACCCACGCGAGCCGCCGGACACGCGGCGCTCGGCCTCGCCGAATAGGTTGCGCTGACGATCCTCGCGGGGCTGGAGACCGCCGGGGAGGTGGTTCAGCCGATCGCGACCATGCGTTCGATCGGCAGCCGCGCACGCGTGGCGACATCGGCGGGCACCTTGACCTCGAACTTTCGGTCGCGAAGCGCATCACGCAGCTTGGGAAGGGTGATCGTCTTCATGTACTTGCAGACGGCCTTTGGGTTCGCGGGCGTCAGACGCGCATGGAGTGCCGCCTTGCGCAGCGGGTGCAGCATCCCCGTCTCGGTGGCGACGATGAAGTCGCCGCCGGGGTGATCGCTGACGTATCGGAGCATCCCCCCGGTGCCGAGCATGTGCACCCGGCCATCCTCGATTTCGCCCGCCGCGACGTACTCCACGCACTCGGGCGCGCAGGCGCACTCGGGATGGATCAGCAGCTCAGAGCCGGGGCGCTCGGAGCGCACGCGGTCGATGTCCTCCGGCCTGATCCCGGCGTGTACGTGGCACTCGCCCGGCCACAGGATCATCGGCTTCCCCGTCACGAGCTCCACATAAGAGCCGAGCCACATGTCGGGACCGAACAGGATCTGGACATCGGCGCCACGATCAGCACGGACCCGTTCGACGACCTGCACGGCATTGCCGGAGGTACAGCAGTAGTCGGTCTCCGCCTTGACCTCCGCGGAGGTGTTCACGTACATGACCACGACCGCATCGGGGTAGCGCAGCTTCCAGTTGCGAAGCTCCGCGGCCGTGATCGACTCGGCCAGCGAGCAGCCCGCTTCGAGGTCAGGGATGAGCACGGTCTTCGCGGGCGCCAGGATCGAGGCCGTCTCGGCCATGAAGTGCACGCCGCAGAACACGATCAGCTCGGCGTCGGTCACCGCAGCCTGGCGCGAGAGCGCCAGCGAGTCGCCCACGAAGTCGGCCAGGTCCTGGATCTCGGGCACCTGGTAGTTGTGTGCGAGCACCACCGCGTTGCGCTCGGCGACGAGCGCGCGGACCTCCTCCCCCAGCGCGCCGATCTCCCCCGCGGTGAGTTCGAGGACCTCTACCGGTTCTTCGATTGTGGGGAGTTCCCGCATCGCTGGTCCCTTCTGGTCGCGTCCCGATCTCGGCGTGTGCGCGGCAGGCTAATCGGCGCGAGCCGCGGGCTCAATGCTCGCCGCGGGCTCCCGCGCCGGCGACGCGTTTGTCGAGGCGTTCGGGGCGCGATCCTTCAGCAGCTGCGTGAGCGGCGCGATCAGGTCGATCGGCAGCGGGAATACCACCGTCGAGTTTTGCTCACCGCCGATCTCGAGCAGCGTCTGCAGATAGCGCAGCTGGATGGTCACAGGGTTGCGGCTGATCACGTCGGCCGCCTCTGCGAGCTTGGACGCCGCCTGGGCCTCACCTTCGGCGTTGATGATCTTCGCTCTTCGCTCGCGCTCTGCCTCGGCCTGCCGAGCGATCGCGTGACGCATGTCCTCAGGTATCTCGACGTCCTTGATCTCGACCGCCGTCACCTTGATCCCCCATGGCTCGGTCTGTTCGTCGATCGTCTTCTGCAGGTCTTCGTTGAGCCGCTCGCGCTCTGCCAGCAGGCCGTCGAGCTCTGCCTTGCCGAGAACCGAGCGTAGGGTGGTCTGAGCGATCTGTGATGTAGCGGCGAGCACATCCTCGACTTCCACCACCGACCTGGTCGGGTCGACCACGTGGAAGTAGGTGACCGCTGTGACACGCGCAGGGACGTTGTCGCGCGTTATCACCTCCTGCGGCGGGATCTGCTGGGTGACCGTGCGCAGGCTGACGCGTTCCATCCGGTCGATGAACGGGATCAGCAGCACGACTCCGGGGCCCCTCCCACCCAACAGGCGCCCGAGACGAAAGACGACTGCGCGCTCGTACTCGCGCAGGATCCGCACCGACGCCGCTACGAGGATCAAGGCGAGTACGACGAGCACCGCGAGGACGCCGAGAATGGCCCCCACGCTCATCGCAAGAGCTCCCACTCCTCGGCCCGGCGCACCTTCAACGTCAAGCCCTCGACCTGCTCGACGACCACCTTCTCGCCGCCATGGAGGTCGGCATCGCCGCCGTTCGGCTCCGCCTCCGCGCGCCAAAGCGAGCCGTCGATGAAGACCTGCGCCTCGCGGCCGGCGCTCGAACGGACGACGCCCACCCGCCCCACGAACGCCTCGGGCCCCACACGTGGCCGGATCGGCATGGGGCGCAGGATCCGGCGCCTGAGCAGCACCCCCGTGCACACCGCCAGGGTGAGCAGGAACAGCGCCACGACGAGGACGACCGCGGGCGCCAACCCCATCGCGAGGAGCAGCAGCACGATGCCGGCCACCGCGGCGATCCCGGCGGCCGCTCCTATCAGCCCCCCGGTCGAGGCGTGCGCCTCGGCGAGCAGCAGCACCAAGCCGACGGCGACAAGCGCTGTACCTAGAACGAGCATCGCAACCCGCACGGAGCCATCGTGACTGGCACGTTATGCGGTGCCGCACCACGCGCCATCAGACGATTCCACGGCGCCAGCGACGGAAAACTACGCGCCGCTCCGCTCTGGCATGATCGCCTCCGTGAGCAGGCCTCTCGCTGCGACGCCCGTGGTTCTCGGCCTTCGGTCACCAGATGCCCGCAGGACCCCGCGCGGATAGGCGAAGCGCCGGACTGCTCCCGTTCCGCTTCCATGGGGGTCGTCTCGAGGTGCTGCTCGCACACATGGGTGGGCCGATCTGGGCCAGGAAGGACGATGGGGCGTGGTCGATCGTCAAGGGCGAATACGAGCCAGGTGAAGACCCCCTCGCGGCGGCCCGGCGAGAGTTTCAGGAGGAGACGGGCTGCGCGCCTCCCGCGGGGGCGCTCCTGGAGCTGGGAGAGCTCCGCCAGGCAAGCGGAAAGCGGATAATCGTGTGGGCGATCGGGAGCGATTTCGACACCGGGCACGTTCACAGCAACACGTTCACGATGGAGTGGCCGCCCCGCTCTGGGACGGTCCAGCAATTCCCCGAGATCGATCGCGCCGCGTGGTTTGACGTCGCCACCGCGCGCCTCAGGCTCGTGAAGGGACAGGTGCCGTTCCTCGAGATGCTGGAACACCGCGTGTGCGATGCCGGGCAGGGCTTCGACTAGCTGCGCGTGCGGCAGTTGAGGCCGACGTCGCGTCAGTCCTTCACGACGCCGAGCGCGGGCAGCTGCGCGACCCGCCTTGCGAGCCCGGCCCCGGCCGGCCTCACGGCACGCTCGAATCCTCCGCGGGGGCCGGGCCCTCGATCAGCTCGACACAGCCCGGCGTCGGCGTCGTCGTCTCTGGGAGGCGCTCGTGCTGGCGGGCGGCGATCTCGAAGAAGGCCCCGATCACGAGCTCGCCGACCGGCAGGACCTTGACGAGGCCGTCTGCTCGCGTCAGCGCCGACGGGACGCTGTCGCTGATGTAGATGCGTCGGAGGCCGAGCTCGGAGAGCTCGAGCCAGCGCTCGCCGGTGAACACGCCGTGGCTTGCGAGCACTACGATCTCGGCGACCCCCCGCCGCTGCAGCTCCAGGCACGCGGAAATGAGCGTGCCGCCCGTGTCGAGGATGTCGTCGACGATCGCCACGCGCGTGGTGACCGAGCCGACGAGGGCGCTGTGGGTCACACCATGAGCATCCCGCCGCTTCCGCAGGTAGGCCACGGGCGCAGCAACCCCGGTAGCTCGCCTGACGCGCTCGCACCGCTCGCGGGCGCCCTCGTCGGGAGCGAGGACCGTCATGTCCTGCAAACCTGTGCGGGCGAGCACCTCGGCGAACAGCGGCGCAGGGGAGACCGAGCTCAACGGCACAGCCAGTCGCGTGGCCTCGTCGCTGTGCACGTCGAGAGTGACCACATGGTCCACCCCGGCGGCGTGCAGCAAGTTTCCGGCCCACCGGATGCCAAGGCTCTGTCGGGGCTCAGCGCGGTCCTGGCGTGCATAGCCGAGGTATGGCAGTACGGCGATCACACGCTGTGCCCCCTCCTGCTTGAGCGTGTGGGCGAGGAGCAGCAGCGAGAGCATCTGCTCGTCCGGCGGTGCCAGCGAGCCGAGCGCGCCGCAGATGCGCCCGGCGGGGGACCGATCCAGCCGCAGGTACATCTCGCCATTGGGGAAACGCAAGGGCTCGCACACGGCCAGCTCGCAGCCCGAGCCCTCATCAAGCGCACCACCCAGGAGTGAGGCATGGCTCGAGAGGCAGAAGAGGAGCGGCTTCATCTGGTGGTAGGGACGGTGCTCGCCGATGACCCCGCGGCGCGGACACCGCTGGCCGGCTGTGGACGGGTCCGACACGCCCGTGTGCGGTGCCGGCGCGGCGCCATCCGCGATCAGAGCTTGTAGCCGAGCTCGCGCAGGAGCCGTTGGCGGAGGGCGACGTCGGCGTCCGACTCCACGCCAACCGGACTCTCGCCATCGATGACGCCCAGGATGCCGCGACCTTGCTCGGTCCCTGCAAGGACAACTTCCACCGGGTTGGCGGTAGCGCAGTACACGCGGCAGACCTCCGGGACGAGCTTGACCTGGTTGAGCACGTTGACCGGGAAGGCGCCGCGTAGAAGGATCAGGAAGCAGTGGCCGGCCCCCAGCGCGAGCGCATGGGTGACGGCGAGCTCTGTCAGCTCAGGATCGGTGCCGGAGCGGCGCACCAGACGCGGCCCGGAGGCCTCGCAGAAGGCCAGCCCGAAATGCAGTCCCGGTATCGAGCCGGCCAACGTCTCGTGCAGGTCCTCAACCGTCTTGATGAAGTGGGCCTGTCCAAGGATCAGGTTCACGCCCTCGGGCATCTCAAGCCGCACCACGCTTGTCGTCGGTGCCATCGGTGTGGGTTCCCCAGCCGGGCTCGCGGAGCTCATTTGGAGTCGCGGGCACCCTCCGTTTGGGGCGCGGCCGGCGCCCGCTGTGAGGCCTCGGCCGTCACCACGGTGACCGGCGGGCCCAGCTGCGCGACGCGGTGCGGCAAATCGCGCCGCAGCCAGCGTGAGACGTGGCTTGGCAGCGTCGAGATGATCACCTCGTCGAAGGAAGCCTCATCAAGGGCCTCCTCGACAGCTGCGAGCGGGTCGGTTGCGCCGATGATGCCCCGCACGTCCCGACCGCTGGCACGTTCCAGCAGGGGAATCGCCAGCTCGAGGGTGGCTGCGGCTTCCTCGGTGTCGGGGTCCCAGTATGGACGTGGCACCAGCAGTGTGAAGACGCACGGGCTACGGCTCGCACGCGCTTCCACGGCCGCCAGCAGCTTGGGTGTGGCGGCCGTCCGGTGGGCGACGACGAGCACCCGTGACGGCCGGTCGGACGAGCGCTGCTCGTCCCCAGGCGCGGTCGAGGCCGATGCCGGCTGGTCGGGATCGCCAGAGCTCATCGAGAGGAGGGTTCCTCCCTACCCAGGTAGGCCGCAGAGGATATCGCCCCCGCCCTGCACGGTGGGGCGCATCGAGCGGGCATGGTTACGTAGTTAGCCCCAGGCCGGTCACGGTCAACGCGGGTGAGCCCGGTGTCCGAGTCGAACAGGCTGAGGGCATGATCGAGTTCGACATTGTCGCCAAGGGTGACATCTCCCAGGAGGAGAAGACGCACGCGGCGGAGCGGCTTGCGCCCCTGGACAGGTGCGTGTCCATGCCCGTGTTGGGGGCACGTGTGATGCTCAGACGCGAAGCGGAACCCCAGGCTGGAACTTCCCGCCCGTGCGGAGGCGGAGCTGAACGTGAAGGGCCGTGTCGCCTGGGGTCGCGTCGCCGCGCACACGGTTCCGCAGGCGGTCGACGAGCTCGCGCGGAAGCTGGAACGTCAGATCGAAGAGTTCGGCGAGCGCCGGTTGCGGCTGCTCAGAACATCGCCCCGGCGCTCGGCCGGAGAGTGGCGGCACGGTACCTGGTCCGCGCCACGTCGTCCATGGACCACCGACCGGCAGGCCGCTCGAGCGCTCTCGTATCACGAGTTTGTTCCCGATAGTTCCCCAAGCTCGGGTGAGGCCGGGTTCAGCTTGAGGCGGGGCGCTGGTGTTAGCCAGCGATTGTGCAATCGCCGTCACGGCCAGCTGAGCGTCGCTAGGTCGCTGGGGTCTTCCGCTAGCGAGCGGGGGAATTCCTACGGTTAAGAGGGCCACGCCCGCTCGGCTACCGTGGGCGCCATCGTTCGCCATGTTCAGCGATGCGCCTCAGGAAGTGGGTTCCCTGCTCGTCCTGTGGGCCTGATCACCTTGCAGGGTGGGGTGCCCAGGCTGGAGGCGGCGGCAACGCGAGCCGGCTGGCTGCGCGCCGTAACTGTGGGTGGGTTGGCGACTGCCGCGGCAGCACTCGCGTGTGCCGTGGCGCTTGTGGCGCTCCCCGGTGCAACGACGCGACGCCAGACGGCGGCTGGTCACGGCCTGGCGAGTTTGCCGGTGGCCGCGCAAGGTCCCGTATCGGCCGCCTTGGGGCGCGACGAACAGGCTTATCGCGTGACGGGTCTGCAGGCGATCAACCCGGCTCAGCGTTTGCGTGCGCGTTTCTCGCCTGGCGGTGTCAAGGTCGAATCGGGCGGGGCGCAAGTTTCCATGACGCTCTCGGCGTATGGCTACGCCAGCGCGCTGAGATCGTTGGGGGCGGTTACCCCGCGCGTGAGCCACAACCGGGTCGGCTATCCCCACGGGTTGCTGCGGGCGTGGTATGCCAACGGTCCACTCGGGCTCGAGCAGGGCTTTGACGTCGAGGCGCCGCCGAGCGCCGGAAGCGGGCCGCTCACCGTCTCGCTCGCCGTCTCCGGCAACCTTGCCGCGCGGCTGCAGGCCGGGTCGCTGCTGCTCAGGGGACACGGTGTCGAGCTTCGCTATGGGGGTCTGCTCGCCACTGACGCGCGCGGCCGCTTGCTGCGCGCGTGGCTGCAGCCGGCCGGCGGCCATGTGTTGATCCGCGTCGACGATCGTGGCGCCGCGTACCCACTGCGGATCGATCCGTTCATCCAGCGGGCCGAGATGACCGCCTCGGACGGCGCGGCCGGAGACGAACTCGGGTGGTCGGTCGCAGTATCGGGCGACACGATCGTCGTCGGCGCGCAGGTACACAAGGTCGGCCCCAACTATGGCCAGGGCGCCGTGTACGTGTTCACGATGCCCGCTTCGGGTTGGGCCAGCGCGACCCAGACCGCCGAGCTGACCGCTGGCGACGGCCGGGGCGGAAGCAGGCTCGGCTTTTCCGTCGCGGTCTCCGGCGACACGATCGTGGCCGGGGCGCCCTGGCACAACGGTCGTCTCCACGCCCAGGGCGCCGTGTATGTCTTTGCGAGGCCCCGCTCGGGTTGGGCCAACGCGACCCAGACCGCCGAGCTGACCGCCTCCGATGCCGCCATAGAGGACGAGCTCGGGTGGTCGGTCGGGATCTCCGGCGACACGATCGTCTCCGGCCCGCTGGGTCACGAGGTCGGTGCCAACGTTGGCCAGGGCGCGGTGTACGTCTTCACGAAGCCCGCCGCGGGCTGGGCCAACGCGACCCAGACCGCCGAGCTGACCGCCTCAGGCGGGGCGGCGGGGGACGGTCTCGGCTTCTCGGTCGCCATAGCCGGCGACACGGTCGTCGCCGGTGCGCGCGGGACCGAGGTGGGCTCGAACGCGCGCCGGGGCGCCGCGTATGTGTTCACGATGCCCGCTTCGGGGTGGGCCAACGAGACCCGGGCCACCGAGCTGACCGCCTCAGACGGGGCCGCCGGAGACGAACTCGGCTTCGCGGTCGCGATTTCGGGGACCACGATCGCGGTGGGCGCGCCCAACCGTACGGTGGGCTCGAACGCGCACCAGGGCGCAGCGTACGTGTTCACGATGCCGGCCTCTGGTTGGGCCCGCTCGCTTACGCAGTCCGCCGAGCTGACTGCCTCGGACGGCACGGCGGAAGGCGGGCTCGGCTCCTCGGTCGCGGTCTCCGGCGACACGATCGTCGCCGGTGCGCCCGGCCGCACGATCGTGTGGCCGGGCGCGGCGTACGTGTTCACGATGCCCGTCTCTGGTTGGGCCGGCTCGCTTACGCAGTCCGCCGAGCTGACCCCCTCAGACAGCGCCCTGCCCGACCACTTCGGTCGGTCGGTGGCGATCTCGGGGAACACGGCGCTCGCGGGCGCGCCGGGGCACAACGTCAGCTCAAACGCCGGAGCGGGAGTGGCGTACGTCTTCGTTGCGCCGTTGCCCTGGGTCGTGATCGCGTCGCCGATCAACGGCGGCACCTACACCCGGGGTCAGGCGGTTGCTGCCAGCTACGCGTGCAGTGCGCCCGAGGGTGCGAGCATCACCGCGTGCGCGGGCCCCGTCGCGAATGGCGCCGCGATCGACACGAGCACGCTCGGTGGGCACATCTTCACCGTCAACACCACCGATAGCGAAGGCGTCAGAGCATCCCAGACCGTCGGCTACGCTGTCGTCCCGCGGCCGGCCGGGGCTCCTGTTCTGGCTGGCCTGAGCGAGACTGCGAAGGCCTGGCGCGAGGGCACCGCGCCCGCCCGTATCACCACTGCCACGGACAGCAGGAAGAAGAAGCTTCCGGTGGGCACGACGTTCTCCTTCACCCTGAACGAGTCCGCACACGTAAGGTTTGTCTTCGCTGAGCCAGCCAGCGGACGCAAGGTCGGCAAAGCGTGTGTCGCACCGACCGGCCGGAACAAGCACAAGCACCGCTGCACTCGCATCGTGATTGCCGGTACGCTGACCTTCTCCGGGCACGCTGGCAATAACAAGGTGCGTTTCGAGGGCCGCATCTCCAAGAACAAGAAGCTCAAGCCCGGCAGCTACACGCTCCTGGCTACTGCAACGGCGTTGGGCAAGCGCTCGGCAACGAGAGCGCTGCAGTTCACGATCACCAGCGCTTAGGCAGTTTCGAACCCCCCGTGCCGAGAGAGGGAAACCGGCCCGCACGTCCCCGGAGCAATGATCGAACTCGTGGCGCGAGACGGTAGCAGCGGCGGCGGCGAGGCGAGAATCCGCGCCGCGCGGTTCCCCGCGCGCAAGACACTGGAGGAATTCGACTTCACCTTCCAACGATCGATGAAAAAGCAAGTCATCGGGCACCTCGCCGAGCTCGACTTCCTGCACGCCCGCAAAAACGTGGTACTCCTCGGCCCGCCGGGACCGGCAAGACCCACCTGGCGATCGCACTCTCGATCCGTGCCTGCCTGACCGGCCAACGCGTGATCTTCCGCACCGCCACCGAGCTCGTCGCGCTCCTCGCCGACGCCCAATGCCAAGGACGCTCGAGGACGAGCTCAAACGCCTCGAGCGGATCCCCCTGATCGTCTGCGACGAGGTCGGCGACATCCACGTTCGACCCCCAAGCAGCGAGCCTCATGTTCATGCTCGTCTCCCGCCGGGGACGAGCTTGTTCCCCAATTTGTTCCCCAACCGCGGGTGTGCTGCGTAGCTCAGCCGCCAGAATCAGCGCATTAGCAGGCATTTCTTCGAGCCGCCGACGACCCAGATCAACGAGCGACAGGCCCGACCAAACGACACGCCGATTCCGGGCTTCAAAAAGAGCTTCATTTGCAGGCCTTTTATGATCGGGGAGACAGGATTTGAACCTGCGACCGCCCGGCCCCCAGCCGGGTGCGCTACCAGACTGCGCCACTCCCCGTGGCTTGGTGGCGGCAACGGGGCCGCACGCCCCCATGTTACGCCCGGGGGTCGCCCGGCAGGGGCCCGGCACCGGAGGCCTGCGCGGAGCGTCCCCGCCTCGGACTACGCGAAGCGCCCGGCCGCGGGGCTACGCGGCGGCGGTAGCGTCGCGGTTGGGCGTCACGATTACGCCCCGGTCCCCATAGGGGATGCGGTTGCCTTTGAGGATCCCCCCGAGCGTGCCAAGGGCCTTCGTGATCCTCGTCTGAAATCCGTACTTGGCTTTGACGTTGCGGCGGATCTCCTCGAGCTCCTGCCCCTCCACCACCCGTGCCGTCGCCTCGATCGGCTCCGTGTCCCGCTTGACCCGCCCGCGGGCGTCGGAGGGCTGGACGGTCACGCGCTGGGTGTGGGCCAGGCGCTTGGCCTTGCCCGAGCCGGAGCTCGTCCAGAACGCCACGCTGCCGTCGCCGAAGGGCGTCACCCACACCGGTGTGGCTACCGGGGTGCCGTCGCGGCGGAAGGTCGTGAGCAGCATGTAACGCTCGTCTGACAGCGCCATCGCGGGCAGCCTAGCGCGGACACCGCCGATGCGGGGGCCTAGAGTGTGTCGGCCGGCGACCCCGGTTCGCGCGGCGGTAGCTCAATGGCAGAGCCTTGCCCTTCCAAGGCAATGACGCGGGTTCGATTCCCGTCCGCCGCTTAGAAGCAGCTCGGTCGGCGGTCGCGCGATGCTCCCGCTGCGGGCCGCGACGATCTCGACGACTGGGTCGATGCGCTCCCGGTGGGCGTACTCCTCGGCGAGGTGCGCGTAGGTCCCATAGAGCAGCTCACCGGCCTGATCGCGGCGTGGATCGTGGCTGCGGCGATCCGGGGCGGATTAGAAGGTGCCACGGAGCTGCGGCGGAACCTGCCGGTTCGCCCATCCGTCCGGCTTGGCCCGGATGATGCGCCGGTCTTGTAATCGGCCAGTAGGGGGCTTGATGGGCAATCAAGGTCCAGTGTCTAGCGACGCGGCGAGACCGGGTCGAGCGGTGCGCTCTCGTTGGAGCGCGTTCAGTAAGCGTGCCTTGCGGCGGCGGTGCGTCCTACTCGCGATTGCTGCGGCGGCCTTGAGTGGCATCGGCTCCTCGACTGCCTCGGGGCTGACCAGTGTGTACCTGAACAACCCCACGAGCGTTTCCTTCACCCAGGAAAGCCTCTGTCTCTTCACCGTGGGTACCGTGCCGTGTCCTATCGGGTGGAAAGAGGGAGAAGTCCTGGCTGCCGGGCGTTCCAACCCCGGCCTGTATCTCCCGCTTCAGTCCACGCCCTTGGAAGCGGCGAAAATACATACTGAGTGGGCTCCCAACGGTGGTCTCGGCGGCGAAATGACCTTTTGGGCGATCGACTCGCCGCTCGCTCCCACGATCGTCAAGTGCTACGGAAACGTTCCCGGGTTCAGCTGCTCGGTCGTTGACGAACTGTTCGCCTATCTCCACCAGGATGACGGGTCGTCGCAGCTGCTCGGAGCCTCACCGTCGGCTGACGCGCGATTCTGGTCGGGGCTCGCGCCGGTCAGAGGCGGTGGCGTCGCTCTGGTGCCCGTCGCGAGCTACTCGGCACGCGCGCAGGGCAAGGTGCGCGAGCGTGTCACACTTCGCACGAAGCACGGCAGCGTGATCGGAAGCGCACAGCAGACTCTCCGGTTCGGCCAGAGAGCCCAGGTGGAGGTGCGACTGACACGAGGCGCCGCCCGCACGATCGAGGCCGGCAAGCGCATCAAAGTCGAGGCTTCCGTGGCACACGCAGACAAGACCGAGGGCACCGGGCAGACAACGACCCTAACGCTGACAAAGCTCACCCCCGCCCTGGCGAAGCTGATGCATTGACGAGAGCTACCTCCGTCAGCGTCTAGCTCCCGCTGGGGTAGTGAGACGGCTCGAAAGGCGCGTATGCAGCTTCGGCGGTCTGCGCGGCGCGGAGGGTGCTTGTGGCCATGGGGACCTGATCGTGCACCCACGCTTGTCTTAGGTAGTCGGCGATCAGGGCGTTGAGAGCGGCGTAGCTGTCTTGCTCGAGTCCGCGCTCGATCAGATAGGAGCGTCCCTTGGACGGACCGGTACAGGCACCGCTACCTGCACAACGAGGGCGGCGGCGAGCTCATAACGCAAGACCGGGACGGCCGCATCCGCGACAAGACCACCGTCCCGGCCGGCCACGACCCGTACCCACCGAAGGGCTGAGCCGGGGGACGGGCACGCTGTACACGAAGGAAGGCCGGCCACCAAGACAGTCCGGCAGCGATTTGTTCAGCAGCTCTGGCACGCACGTCGCCCGAGTTAGGGGGAAGAAGGCGTACGGGCCGGAGGGCCGTTATGTAGGCACCCTCGTCGGCGATCGCCTCGTCTATCGGCCCACCGAAAGTGCCGCGGTGGGCTCGGCGTTTGCGCAGCGCGCGAACGCCGGCACCGCGGCCGCGCGGAGGGCGGGGTCCGCCATCTTTGGCGGGGAGCCACCGATCCCCGACTAAGTCCCTGCGGAGCCTGAGCTCGGTCTCGTGGACGCAACGCGAGGCTTGACACGGCCTCTCAGCGTCCCGCGACCGGCATGGACGCGGGGGCGCACCATCTGACCCTCACGACTTGGAGGGTGCCCGGAGAGGGCAGCCTCTGGCTGGACCACGCTGACGGCAACATAACGGAGGCAGGCAGCGCGCATCCGACTCACATCCGAAGAACGGGTGCCGTCCGTCAGCTCAGCCGAGCGTCACAATTTCCTCGGGATCACTGGACTTTGCCCGACGCCAGCCGACCCAGAAGCCCTTCCAATGCAATGACGCGGGTTCGATTCCCGTCCGCCGCTCTCAGCGCTGCCTGCGCTGCTCCGTCGGCACCGCCCCGGTGTCGTCGAGGAGGTTGGGTGGCGGCCACTTCCCCCACCAGTTGTCCCGGGCCCCGTCGAGTGTGACCGTCGTGCCGCTGAACCCCCGCCCCAACGGGGAGGCGAGCAGCACCACCAGCCACGCGTGCTCGGCTGCCGTCCCGAGGCGGCCGAGGGGCACCGTGTCCGACATCCCCGCCCGCACCTGCTCGGGGTACTTCGCGAGCACCTCAGTCTCGAACACCCCCGCCGCCACCGCCGAGACGGCCACTCCGTCCCGGCGCCACCGCTCGGCCAGCTCGCGGGTGAGCGCCTCCACGGTCGCCCGCGCCGCCCCCGAGTGGGCCATCCCAGGCATACCGTGGTGGGGAGAGAGCGTCACGTTGACGATCGTCCCCCCTCGCCTTCCGGAGAAGGCCAGCTCGTGCGCCTGCTCGGACATGTTGAGCATCCCTTCCACGTTCAGCCGCCACACCGCCTGCCATCCCTTGGTCGCGATCAGCTCGGCGGGGCTGAAGAACTGCCCGCCCGCGTTGTTCACGAGCAGGTCGAAGCGCCCGTGGCGATCGAGCACGGTGGAGATCAGGCGTGCGGCCTGCTCCGGCTCGCGCACGTCTCCTGCGATCGCCGCCACCGGCCCGGCCGCGCCGGAGCACTCCTCGGCGGCCTCCGCCAGCACCTCCTCCCGGCGCCCGGTGATCGTCACGTTCACCCCGCACCGGGCCAGCTCCAGCGCCGTCGCCTTGCCGAGACCCGTCCCCCCTCCGGTGACGAGCGCCACGGTCCCCTCCAGCAATCCGGGCGCGAAGATCTCCGAGTGGCCGGTCCCGGCGTTCATCCGGCGCCGATCATATGGTTCCGGATCCGCTGCCCCGGCCGCCGAGTCCAGGCGCGTGTTCGTCGGCCCGCGGGCCACGAAGGCGAAGCGAGCGTGCGCCGCCTCATGGGCCGTCCATGCGAACCGCGACTCCCTCCGTCTTGCGGGCCGTTTAGGGTTTGCTCGTGTCCCGCCGGCCGCTGGTCACAGTCCCGGCACTGACCCTCGGGGATCTGCTGCTGTGGCACTGGTCGCTCGCCGCCCACCACGAGATCCTCGCGCTCGTGTCTGGGCTGTCGCTGCCACCGCTGGGGCTCGCCTCGGCGTGGCTGGTGGCGTTCGGTTGCATTCGGCTGGTGGCCCGCGGAGTGCGCGTACCACTGACCCGCGTCGCTCGCAGCCGCAGCGCCCGCGCGAGCGCCCGGCCTGTGGCGATCCAGGCGGTGGCCGCGGCGGGATCGCGGCCGGCCCGAGCGGGAGCCGTCGGCAGCGTGGCCTCCGGCGAGCGCAAGCGGCCTCCTCACAAGCTCGCCGCTTGAGGGCAGCCGAGTAAGTGCCGTGAGCGGCCGGCCGCCACGCCGACGCGTGCGCGTGCGCCGACGGCGTGCGATCGCGCTGGCGGTGGTGCTCGTCCTGGCGGCCGTCGCGATCGGGGCGCTCATCTACAAACACGACCGCACCGGCAGCATCTACCACCCACACTCGCCGTTCGTCGCCCAGCCCACGCCCACCCTGAAGAAGGGACCGGAACCCTTCTCGTGGCCGTTCTACGGCTACACCCTGAACCACACCCGCTTCTTCCCTGCGCCCGAAACCGTCCGCCCGCCCTTCAGGAGGCTGTGGGTCCACAACGCCGGAGCACTGCTCGAGTTCCCTCCCGTGATCTACGGCGACCGCATCTTCCAGCTTGCCGACAACGCGAACCTCTTGGCGGTTGACAAGCACACCGGACACACGATGTGGACCCACCGCCTGGGGCAGCTGTCGGCCTCGAGCCCCGCGGTCACCTCCAACACGGTGTACGTCACACTGCTGAACGGCGGCCGCTCCGGCGCGCCGGGGCGGGTGGTCGCGGTCGACTCCTCCAACGGCGCCATCCGCTGGTCGCGCAGGCTCCCCAGCGCGAGCGAGTCCTCGCCGCTGCTCTACCACGGGCGCGTCTTCTTCGGCTCCCAGAACGGCACCGTCTACGCACTTGACGACCGCACCGGCGGGGTCGTGTGGACCTACCATGCGGCCGGGTCGGTGAAGGCCAGCCCCAGCCTGTCGGGCGGGGTCCTGTACTTCGGCGACTACTCGGGCCAGGTCCAGGCGATCTCAGAGCAGAACGGACACCTGCTGTGGCGCAGCGGCTCCGGCGGAGCGCTGCTCGGCAGCGGCACCTTCTACTCCACCGCCGCGGTCGAGTACGGGCGTGTGTTCCTCGGCAACACCGACGGGCGCATGTACGCCTACGACGCCGACACCGGCAAGCTTGACTGGGCCGTCCAGACGGGCGCCTACGTGTACGCCTCCCCCGCCGTCACGAACGCCCCCGGCCTCGGACCCACCGTCTACTTCGGCTCCTATGACGGCAACTTCTATGCGCTCAACGCCCGCACCGGGCAGGTCGACTGGCGCTTCGCCGCCGGCGGCAAGATCTCCGGGTCGGCGACCATCATCGGGCGCACCGTGTACCTCGCCGACCTCGGTCAGAAGCGCATCTACGGACTCGGCATCTCCACCGGCCACCGGATCTTTCAGATGGACACCGGGGCCTTCGACCCCGCCGTCAGCGACGGCCACGACGTGTACCTGACCGGCTACTCGGGCCTGTTCGGGATGGAACCGCTGCCCGCGGCCGCGACGCCGGCGGGCAAGCGGGCCACCGCCAAGTCGAAGTCCCAGTCGAGCACGACCAGGAAGCGCTAGGCGAAGCGGCTATGAGCCGCCGGCGGCGGTGCACGCGTCGCCACCCTCCAGCGCCCGCACCAGCGAGAAGCTCGCCTGCACGACCGCGCTGCCCGGCCCGTCCAGCGTGACCCTCGTCCAGCCCCCGGGACCCGGCGTCACGCACCCCGACCCCTGCGTGATGCCCCAGTAGGCGGAGTAGTGGACGCGCACCAGGAAGCTCCCCGCGTGACGGGCGTGGATCTTGAAGGAGTCGTAGGCGAGCCTCGTCAGGCGCCCGGGTCCCGAGGCCAGCGGCGTCGCCCCCCGCACGCGATACACGCGCCAGTGGGCGTTCGAGTAGACCTTCTGCAGGTACGGCAGTCTCTTCTCGATCAGCTTCGCCTCCTGTTCGCTGGAGGGGTCCGGGCGCACGTCCGGCAGCGCCACGTAGCTGACCCCCTCGCGGTGCAGCCACGCCTGGTAGGAGGCGGGCGTGAGGCCTTCTTCGAGCAGCACCGAGTCATAGCGCTCGTCGAGCTGCTTGTCCCACCCGCGGGCGAGCGACACGTTCTTCGCCAGCAGGGCCGTCTCCCAGTGGCTGCGCGTCAAGGGCACCTCCACGCGGATCGCTTCGTGGAGGCTGTGGCGGTGCAGGAAGCGGGCCACCGGGGCGTAGTAGGCGGGGCTCGTCGCTTCGCTGCCGGCCACCGCGAGGGTCTCCCTCACCGGACCCCACACCACGAACACGCCGATCGCGGACAGCGCCACGCCGGCCGCCGGCGTCAGCGATCCCCACCACCGCCGGCGCGCCGGGACTAGGCCCCGCTCGCGCACCACCATGCACTCGCACAGCAGCAACGGGCCCGCCAGCAGCACGGCATAGCGCTCGATGTTGCTGCCCATGGGGGAGCGGATCAGCAGGCACCCGACGCACGCGGCGAGGTACACCAGTCCCCCGACCCGCAGGGCGCGGGCCTGCTTCGGCACCGCCACGAGGAACACGACCACCACGAACGCGGTGGCGAGGAACGACAGCAGCGGGAAGGGCTCGTAGCCCCCTTCGGGGAACAGCAGCGCCAGCGTCCCCACCAGCAGCGCCGGGGGCAGCGCCAGCGCGAGCAACGGTCGCAGCGAGCGCTGGTGGATCGCCACCGACAGCCCCAGCAGCCCCAGCAGCGCGCCCGCCACCGGGCTGGCCGCCGCCGACAGCACGGCCAGGGCAGCCGCCAGCAGCGGGTGGCCGCGGCGCAGCGACAGCGTGGCACCGAGGGCGAACGGCACCCCGAACGCGAACGCGATCCTCCCCAGCCAGACGTCTCCCAGCGCCGCCAGCACGAACACGGCGGTACCCCACGCGGCGGCGCTCCCGTACAGCGACCTCGCCAGGCGGGCGAACAGCACACATGAGGCGATCACCGACAGCGCCGCCACCGCCCGCAGGCCGAGCAGCGTCCCCAGCGGCGGGAGCAGCAGGCTGTAGCCCGGGAGGTCGTGGCCGCCGTACCAGTTGGCGTCGAGCACGCTGAACCCGTGGCTGGCGAACAGGCTCACGCGGTAGCTGGCGGCGGCCATGTCCGGCGTGCGCGGATCCACGATCAGCCACGTCGCCGTCAGCACCGCCAGCAGCACCACCGCGGCGAGCGCGCCGGGTATCGAGAGGGGGACGGGCTCGCCCGCGGCGCGTTCGCCCGGGACGACGGGGCGCTGCGCCGGGACCGCGCGGCCCGCGCCGGGGCCTGCCGGCAGCGGTTCCCGCGCCGGCCACGCCGCGCCGGCGGGCAGGGTGGCCGCGGGCACACCGGCCACGGCGGGGGCGACCGCGCCGGAGGGAGCGGCGACAGCCGCGCTCACCGCCACGCCGCCGTTCGTCGGTTCTGCGAGTGGCGGCTGCACGAGGGAAGATTCAACCGAGGTCCGGTGTGCTACCCCACCGGACCTCGGCACCTCCGCCGGAATGGCGGGTACTCGCGTGCTTAAACCGGTGGGGGAGCCGGAAGTAGCTGTGCTGGTGCGCGGCACCACACTGAATAATGACGGCGATGAGCAACGGATCGCCCGCCGGCCGCCGCTGCGCCGCCGGCGCAGCCCGCTGTTGCGGGGCGATTCTGCTCGCGGTGCTCGCGCTCGTGGGCTGCGGCACGGGCCGCCCCGGCCAGGTCCACGACTACGAACTGGCCTCCGCCCAGACCTTCCCCTTCTACCGGATCTACTGGGTCGGACCCGACTTCGGCGGGCTCCCGCTGAGTGCCGTGGACGGGCTCGCCGGCTACATCAGCTCGGTCGGCGACAGCGTCTACTACGGCAACTGCGTGCAGAGCAAAGGCATCTTCGGCGGGGGCAGCTGCCGCCTGCCCCTGCAGGTGACCACGGTCATCTACCACCGCCACTCCAACCAGCCCCTCGGCCCCCAGCACAACATCCTCATCCGGGGCGTACCGGCGGTCGTCTACGACGGCGGGCGCAGCGTGGAGCTGTACTCGGGCCACGTCGCCATCGACGTGTTCTCCGACACCTTCGAACACGCCCTGCGCGCCAGCCAGCAGCTGTACCCCGCCAACGCCCCCGGCTCCAGCAAGGGCACCCTGCCCCTCCCGGTGTACTGCCCCGGGCTGTATGGGTCGGTCGGGCTCGAAGAGGCTCGCGTGCTGGGCAACCTCCCCCACCACGTCTGCGAGAAGTCCCTTAGAGAGACGGAATTTCAGGAATCGATCAAGCGGTCGGGATCGACCTCGCCGTAGCCGGCCGGCGCCCCCGCGGGCGCCACCGCCGGGCGCACCACTGCTGATGCTGTTGCGCGGCGACCGGGACTGGGCGGCCATCACACCCTCGGCTTCGGCCGCCGAGGTGGCCGGCGGGTCCTCCTGCTCCGCTCAGGCCGCTTCCTGACACACCTCCCACGCTGCCCCGCCCTCGGCCACCGCTCGCATGGCAACCCCGCCGCGGGCGCGGAACGCCGCGGGGGAGATCCCGTACCGGCGCCGGAAGGCACGTGCGAAGTGGGATCCCTGCCGGTAGCCCACCAGACGAGCCACGTCGGCCACAGGGATCGAGCGCTGCTCGAGCAGAACATCGGCGGCCACGCTCAAGCGGCGCTGGATCAGGTGCTCGGAGAAGGAGGCACCCCCGAACTGCTCGAAGGCCCGCTGCACCTGCCGCGGGGAGCTCGCCAGGGCCCGCGCCACCCGCGCGAGCGTTAGCGGCTGGCGGTAGTGACGGGCGATCACCACCCGCGCCATCAGGTACAGCCTGCGACGCGACTCGTGGGTGTGGGGTCGCATGGCGTCATCTCCGACGGGCGTCGCCCGACGTGACGCACGGGCCCCGGTGACGGGCGTCGCCCGGCGTGACGAGCAGCGCCGGGACGTGACGCGGGGCGCCAGACGTGACCCGCGGGGCGCTCAGCGTCCGCCGTAGCGGAAGGCGACGCGTTCCGCCGACTGGCGGTAGGAGCCCCCGAACAGCAGCGCGTGCACGAGCAGGGGCGCAAGCTGGTACAGCTCGACGCGGTCGCGCCAGCCGTCGGCGAGCGGGTGGGACTCCTCGTAGGCGGAGAACGTCCGTTCCGAGGGCCCGCCGAACAGTCGCAGCATCGCCAGGTCGACCTCGCGGTGCCCACCGAAGGCCGACGGGTCGATCAGCCACGGACGGCCGTCGGTGTCGCCCATCACGTTGCCGGCCCACAGGTCGCCGTGCAGTCTCGACGGCGGCTCCGCCGGCCCCACCAGGTCGACCATTCGCCGGCACACCCGCACGACCGCCTCCACGCCCTGTTCCGACAGTGCACCCGTGTCCCACGCGCGGCGGGCGAGCGGCCGCAGCCGCCGCTCCGCATAGAACGTCGCCCAGTCCTCGGCGGGGTCGTTGGGCAGCCCCAGCGAGCCGAAGCGGGCCGGGTGCGCGGCGGTGCGCCGCGACGCGGCGTCGGCACCGGCGCCAGCGTCGACACCGGCCCCGGCACCGGCGCCAGCGTCGACACCGGCCCCAGCACCCGCGCGGGCTCCGGCCACGGCGTCGGCACGATTGACGGCAGGCTGCAGCCCGAACACGGGAGAGCCCGCGTCGTGGACCGCCGCCAGGCCCCGCCCGAGCTGCTCCTCTCCCGCGACGCCGAGACCCCCGCGGGAGATCCACTCCATCGCGAGATAGTCCTCCCCCACCTCGAGCACCTCGGGCACCGGCAGTGCCCCCGGCTCGCCCAGCCAGGTGAGCCCCGAGGCCTCGGCCTCGTACTCCCCCGGAGAGGCGTCCGGGCGGGTCTTCACGAACGCCTCCCGTCCGTCCTCCAGGACGACGTGAAAGGCCTCGTTGATGTCGCCTCCACCGACGCTGCCCAGCACACGGGCGCCGGCCGGCAGGCTCACGCCAGGGCGCCGCTTCGGATCTCCGCCAGCAGTCCCTCGCAGGCCGCCTGCACCTGGTCGAGCACCTCGTCGAAACCGCCCGCGTCCGCGTAGTAGGGGTCCGGCACCTCGAGATCGCCCGCGGCGGCGCTGGCCGGGTCGAACTCCCGCAGCAGCCTCACCTTCGCGCGCTGGTGCTCGTCGCGCGCCATCCCCCGCAGCAGGCGCTCGTTTTCGCGGTCCATCGCGAGGATCAGATCGAAGTCCTCGAAATCCTCCGGCCTGACCTGTCGGGCGCGGCCCGCGAGCTCGATGCCGCGGCCGGCCGCAGCGCCGCGGGCGCGGCGGTCGGGAGCGCTGCCGATGTGCCACGCCCCGGTTCCCGCCGAGTCGAGCCCGATCCGGTCCTCGAGCCCTTCCCCCTGCACCAGCGAGCGCATCACCCCCTCGGCCGTCGGCGAGCGGCAGATGTTGCCCAGGCACACGAACAGCAGTCGCACCGCTTGCCGCGTCCCGGTCAGTCCTCGCCCAGCTCGAGCACCGCCAGGAAGGCCTCCTGGGGCACCTCCACGCGGCCCACCTGCTTCATCCGTTTCTTGCCTTCCTTCTGCTTCTCCAGCAGCTTTTTCTTGCGCGTGATGTCCCCCCCGTAGCACTTGGCGATCACGTCCTTGCGGAACGCCTTGACCGTCTCGCGGGCGATCACGTGAGCGCCGATCGCTGCCTGGATGGGGACGTCGTACTGCTGGCGGGGGATGCGCTTGCGCAGCTTCTCCGTCAGCGCGCGGCCGACCTCGTAGGCCTTGTCGCGGTGCACCACCATCGACAGCGCGTCCACGGGGTCGCCGGCCAGCAGCACGTCCAGCTTCACGAGGTCCGACGCCTTCAGTCCCTGCAACTCGTAGTCGAGCGAGGCGTATCCGCGCGTTCGCGACTTCAGCTGGTCGAAGAAGTCGAGCACGATTTCCGCCAGCGGGATGTCGTAGGTCAGCTGCACGCGCTCGGGGGACAGGTAGTGCATCCCGGCGTGCTCGCCGCGGCGCTCCTGGGCGAGCTCCATCACCGCTCCCACGAACTCTTTCGGTGCGATCACCGAGGCGCGGATGTAGGGCTCGCGGATCTCCTCGATGCGTCCCGGGTCCGGCATGTCGGAGGGGTTATGGACGACCAGCTCCTCCCCACCGGTGAGCGTCACGTCGAACTCCACCGACGGCATCGTGGCGAGCAGCTCGAGGTCGTACTCGCGCTCCAGGCGCTCGCGCACGATGTCCATGTGCAGCAGCCCCAGGAAGCCGCACCGGAAGCCGAACCCGAGTGCATCGGAGGTCTCGGGCTCCCACGACAGCGCGGCGTCGTTGAGGGTCAGCTTCTCGAGCGCGTCGCGCAGGTCGGGGTAGTCGTCGGAGTCGATCGGGAACAGGCCGCAGAAGACCATCGGCTTGACCTCCCGATAGCCGGGCAGCGGCTCGGTCGCTTCCGCCCCGGGGAACCCCGCCTTCGCACGCCGCGTGAGCGTGTCGCCGACGCGCAGCTGGGTGACGTCCTTGAGCCCGGTGATCAGGTATCCGACCTCGCCCGCGGCGAGCTGGTCGGTGGGCATCATCTGGGGGCTGAAGAAGCCGACCTCGTCGATGTCCGCCTCGGTGCCCGCCGCCATCGCCCGGATCGGCTCGCCCTTGCGGAACACCCCGTCCACGACCCGGATGTAGGCCACCACGCCGCGGTACTGGTCGAACTCGGAGTCGAAGATCAGCGCCCGCGGGGGCCCGTCGGCGTCACCGTCGGGGGGCGGGACCCGCTGGATCAGCTCCTCGAGCACCTGCGAGACCCCCTCCCCCGTCTTGCCGCTGATGCGCAGGATCGAGTCCGGCGGCTCCCCGATCAGATCGCTCACTTCGGCCGCCACCCGCTCGGGTTCGGCACCGGGAAGGTCGATCTTGTTCAGGCACGGGATCAGCTCGAGCCCCGACTCCACCGCCAGGTAGGTGTTGGCCACCGTCTGCGCCTCGACCCCCTGGGAGGCGTCCACCACCAGCAGCGCACCCTCGCACGCGGCCAGCGAGCGGGATACCTCGTAGGTGAAGTCGACGTGCCCCGGCGTGTCGATCAGGTGCAGCTGGTAGGTCTGGCCGTCGGCGGCGGTGAAGAACACTCGCACCGCCTGGGCCTTGATCGTGATCCCCCGCTCGCGCTCGAGGTCCATCGAGTCCAAGAGCTGCGCGCGCATCTCCCGCGGAGCCACCGTGTGGGTCAGCTCGAGGATGCGGTCGGCGAGCGTGGACTTGCCGTGATCGATGTGGGCGATGATCGAGAAGTTGCGGATGTGCTGCTGGTCCATGGTCCGCGCTACAGCGTAGATGGCCGCCCGCGGGGCCACGGGCACGCGGGGAGCACGCGGACTCACGGACGCGCGCGAGCCCGCGGGGCCCACGGACACAGGGGGAGCACGGACACAGGGGGAGCACGCGAAACCGCGCGCGCGAGCAACCGGGGCCCACGGGCAAGCGGGAGCGCCGCCGGCTCGCCCTCTCGGCGCCGGCAGGCACATCGGGCCGGTTTCCCCCCACGCGGCCCGGGACGCGCTAGCGTTGCGCCACCGGCGGATCGCCCACTCGGCCTCGGACCTCTCGGGGTCCAACCGCGGCAACGCGCCCCCCTCGGGGGCGGCCTGTCCAGGTGGCCGGGAGTGTCAAGCCACCCAGGCATCTGACACTAAGTCCTGGGGCATAGCAGTGCAGTGGCGATCCATGACCGGACCGGCCGGGCGGGCCAAGTGCTCGTCCGGCCTTCTTGTGCGCGTCGATCTTGCGGCGTGGCCGCCGGGGCGCCGGCGCTCCCGGCGCCTGACCGCCGGCGTCTCACGCCCGGCGCCGCCACGCCCGGTGCCCACGTTCCCGGCGCCCGCATGCCCGTGCGAAACAAACCTCCGCCGAGCTTGTTCCAACGCCTGAGCAGAACGCAGCATGCCGGTCAACAGGGGCGACTGTCGGAGAGTCGCCGTGCACTCACAAGGGAGGCTCACCATGCGATTCCTGCGCAACAACGCGATCGCGCTTCTGGCGCTCCTGTTCGCCATGACCGGGACGGGACTGGCCGCGTCGCGGTACGTGATCACATCCACACACCAGATCAAGCCGAGCGTGCTCGCCGCCCTGCACGGCGCCAAGGGGTCCCGGGGGCCACGGGGTCCGGGAGGCGCACGTGGATCCCAGGGTCCGCCGGGCCCTCAGGGAAACGAAGGGAAGGCGGACGGCTTCTCCGCCGAAGAACAGGCCGCGCTCCACAACCTCCTGTCTCACATGACCTACGTGGCCGCCGGCGTGGGGGGCAAGCCGACGATCCAGCTGTCCGGCGTCAACGTGCAGATCGTCAACGGTGAAGGCAAGAACGAAGCCGTCAACGGAGAGGGCAACCTCGTGATCGGATATCCCAACAGCTGGGGCCCGCAGACGGGTTCACACAACCTGGTGGTGGCCGCCGAAGGGCAGGCCTATACGAGCTACGGGGGGCTGCTGGCGGGCATGGGCAACCAGCTGTTTGCACCGTTCGCCTCCGTCAGCGGCGGCGAGGACAACACGGTCGAAGGCTGGGGAGCCTCGATCAGCGGCGGCAGGTCGAGCACGGTGGCCAGCCAGGACGCGTCGATCAGCGGCGGCGAGTCCAACTACGTCAGCGGCAGAGCAGCGGCGATCAGCGGCGGCGTGGACAACATCGCCAGCTTCGAGGACACCTCCATCAGCGGCGGCGTGAACAACACCGCCAGCGGCTGGTACTCCTCGATCAGCGGTGGTGTGTTGAACACCACCACCGGCGAGGTGTCGTCGATCAGCGGCGGGGTTGGGGGCCTGGCGAGCGGGGAGGGTGCCTCGATCAGCGCCGGCGAAGGAGGGGTCGCCAGCGGGGAAGGCGCCTCGATCCAGGGCGGCAAGAAAAACGAAGCCAAGGGCAAGTGGTCGTCGATCTTCGGCGGCCAGGGGCTCGCGGCGACGGTCGAATTCGAAGCGATCCCGTAACGCCGGTCCGCCGGCGGCGGAGAAAGCGGCCCGCTCGTCCATGCGGGCCCGCTTGCTAGCTATGCGCGCCCGAGCTGCGTCTGGATCAGTCGGCGTACCTGGTGCGCCTCGGGGACGTGCATCACGAGCACCGCCTGGACGTACACGAACACGCCCGCGACCCCGGCGGCGCCAACGCTGACGATCTGCGCGATCAACGACGTGCCGAGCAGGCTCTCCAGCAGCTTCCACACCCCCCACGAGACGCCGGCCAGCAGGGCGGACGCCACCAGGATGCGGACAGTGATCATGACGGTCTGGCCGAGGTCGAGGCGGCCGTTCAGCCCGATGCGCAGCCGCCGCAGCTGCAGTGCCGTCATCACGGCGTTCGCGGCGACCGTCCCGATCACGAGCCCGGCTACGCCGAGCGGCCTGTACAGGCTGAGGCTCACGATCACGTCGACGACGATGTTGATGGCCGCCAGGCGGGTCGGGATCCACGGCCGCTGCACCGCGAAGAAGGTGCGCGTGAGCAGCAGGTTGAGCCCCCCGAACGGGAGGCTGAGGGCGAACCAGAACAGCGCGATCGCCACCAGGTGGGTGGCCGCGTGGTTGAATTCGTGGCGCTGGAACAGCAGGCGCACGACCGGTTCCGCCAGTACCAGCAGGAACGCCATCGCGGGGATCATGAGCAGGTTGATCTGGCGCATGCCGTTGCCGATCAGGCTGCGCATCGCGTCGGGGTCGCGACGCGACGCCATCCGGCTGAGCGTCGGGAACAGCACCGTCGCCACCGCCACGCTGAAGAGACCCTGGGGGAGCATGTACACCCGGAAGGCGGCTTCGATCGCCCGCGGCGCTTCTTCGGACACGAGGCTCCCGAAGCCCGCGTTGATGACCTGATCGAGGTTGACGATGCCCAGTCCGACGATGACCGGCAGCATCAGCAGGAACACCTGCTTGATGCGGGGGTCGTGCCAGTCGATCCGCATCTGCAGGCGGAAGTCGATCCCCCTGAGCGCCGCGAACGACATCCCCAGCTGCACGACAGTCGCAACGAGGATCCCGACCGAGAACGCGTAGATCCTGTCGTCGCCGTGGAAGTGGGGCGCGAGCACGACGAGCAGGATGATGATCACGGCGTTCCAGACGGCGGGGGCGATGGCCGGGATCGTGAAGTGGTCGTATGACTGCAGGACCCCGACGAGCAGGCCGTTGAGGCCGAGCAGCAGGATGATCGGGAACAGCACCCGGGACAGGCCGACCGTGAGGGCGACGAGCTCGCCGCTGAACTTGGGGCCGATGAAGATCGGCATGATCACGCCGGCGGCGAGGATGAACACGGCCACCAGCGCCGAGAGCGCGATCAGCATGATCCAGAACAGCGTCGAGGCCAGCCGGAATGCCTCTTTGCGCCGGCCTTTCTGCAGCAGGTCCGTGAACACCGGCACGAACGCCGCCGACAGCGCGGACTGGGCGAACAGCTGCGCCACGAAGTTGGGGACCAGGTTCGCGATCGTGAACGCGGACGCCGGTCCGTGGGTGCCGAAGTAGGCGGCGAAGAAGATTTCGCGCACCAGCCCCACGACGCGCGAGATGCCGGTGGCGATGGCGAAGATCGCCGTGTTGCGCCCGAGGCGGCCCGGCTCTGGCGTCTCGGGGACGGGCTCCAGCTCGATCTGCGTTTCGGCTGGCCCGGACAAGGCCGCTATAGTACGGCGCTGCGCGGCGCTTCCGGGCCGTTTTTCCCTGGCGCGAACGCGGTTTTTCGATGGCCAACATCCACTCCCAGAAGAAGCGGATCCTGCGCTCCAGCCGAGAGCGCACGGAGAACCGGCTCTACACCTCCACGATCAAGACCCACTTTCGTTCGCTGCAGGCACACCTCGCGGGCGGCGACGCACAGGCGGCGGAGAGCACCCACCGCCAGCTCGTGAGCGTGATCGACAAGGCCGTCAAGCGGGGCGCTCTGCACCGCAACACCGGCGCCCGCAAGAAGTCCCGCGCGGCGCGGCTGCTCGCCGGCAAGTAGACCTCCCGCCAGGCGGCCCGCCGGTGTCAGAGCAGGACGTGGAGCTCGTAGGCCGGCTCTACGAGGGCGAACGCGAGCTCGTCGGGCTTCAGCGCGAGGGAGGCGACCTGTGCGGCCACCCCTGGCTGGAGCTGTGGCACGCCGAATGCATGCTCGAAGACATCGCCGAGGCCCCCGACCGCAACAGCTACCGCGGGCGTGAGGGCGTCGCTCGCTATTTCACCGACGCCTTCGAGGAGGTGTGGGACGAGTGGCGCTTCACGCCGATCGAGATCGTCGAGGCCGGCGAGGGCGTGCTCGCCGTCGTGGACCTCGTGGCACGCTCAAAGAGCGGCGTCGAGGTCACGATTCGCCTCTACCAGGTGTTCCGCACGCGAGACGGGCTGATCGCGTTCGCCACCGGATCCGCGGACCGCGACGAGGCCCTGCGGGCGCTGGACCCCGGCGGCAGATCCGCGCTGTAGCGCCCGGTCCGCGGTGAGCGGCTCAGTCCGCGGTGACCGCTTCGACCGCGCGGAGCGCGCGCGTGTCGTCGTCGAGGCCGTTGCGGGGGCGGCGCGCCGAGGGCAGCGCGGGGCCGCCGCGGGAGTCGAGCTCGAGGTCGGCGAGCACGCCGAGGGCGTCCTGCAGGCGGGCGACGTCCGTGCGTGCGACGGCGGCGATGAAGCGCTCCGCGGCTCGAGGCGGCATCGGGCGCAGCGAACCCTTGATCGCCGCGTGCGCCTCCCCCGCCGCCAGCCGGTGGGCGACCGATACGGCGTCGCGCATGCGCCTGGCCATCGCGAACAGCAGGCCGGGGAGCGCCTCGCCCTGTGCCCGCAGCGAGACCAGCAGCGCGAGCGCGGCGCGGCGGTCGCCCTCGAGCAGCGCGTCGGCGAGCACGTAGCCGCGCTGCTCGGCCGAGTGGGACGCCAGCCGCACGATCTCCTCGGTGCCGGCGGATGCCGGCGGGTCGAGCGCGAGCGCCAGCTTCTCGAGCTCCCGCAGGATGCGCTGGGGGCGCTCCCCCACCTGGTCCACGAGCGCCTTGGATGCGCCACCGTCGAGCGTGATCCCGAGGCGCTCGGCCTGGCCGCGGGTCCATCCCGGCAGCTCCCACGGCTTGACGGCCGACTCGACGGCGATCTGGCCGTCGGCCCGCTTGACCGCCTTCAGGAGCGGCTCGGGGACCTTCGCGCGCGACTCCTCGCGCGCGAACAGCGCGAGTGTGGTGTCGGGTGGGATCGCGGCGAGGGCGACGAGCAGGTGGTCCTCCACCTCCTTCGCACGCCAGCGCTCGACGCCGTCGACGATCACGACGCGGCGCCCGAGCGCCAGGGTCATGCTGGCGAGCGCCGTGGCGGTTCGCTCCGGCGTCGCCTCGGCGCCCTCGAGCAGCTCCACCCCACCCTCGGAACCCGCTTCCGCGAGCGCACGCAGGCGGGCGCGGCGGGCGGCGATCGCACCGTGGTCGTCGCCGCGGATCAGATACAGGGGACCGAGCTGGGCGCTCAACGGCGGCTGCGGGCGCCCATCAGCGCACGACGAGGTTGACGAGCTTGCCGGGCAGCACGATCTCCTTGACGATCTCGCGGCCGTCCACGTGGGCGCGCACGTTGGCGGCCGCGAGACACAGGTCGCGCAGCTCCTGCTCGGGGGCGTCGGTGCGGGCCTGGACGCGGTCGCGGACCTTGCCGTTGACCTGGCACACGAGCTCGTAGACCTCCGTTTCGAGCAGCGCCTCGTCGGCGTCGGGCCAAGGTTGCTCCCACACACGCTCGCCCGTCAGCCGCTCGTAGATGTCGGAGCTGACGTGGGGCGCGAACGGGAACAGCAGCGAGGCCGCGCTCGCCAGCGCGAAGCGCAGCGTCTGCGTCTCGGCGACCTCGCGCAGGCGCGAGCATTCGTTGTACAGCTCCATCACGGCGGCGATCGCGGTGTTGAAGCCGAAGCGGCGCAGGTCCGAGCCGACCTTGTCGATCGCCCAGTTTGTCTTGCGGGCGAGCGCCAGGTCCTCCCCCTCGGGGTACCGGGCGGAGCTCAGCTCGCCGTTGGAGCCGCCGGGCCGTTCGGCCACCTCGGCCGCCAGGCGCCACAGGCGCCCGAGGAAGCGGTACACCCCGTCCACGCCATTGTCGGACCAGTCGGCGTCCTGCTCGGGGGGGCCGACGAACAGGATGTAGCAGCGGGCCGTGTCGGCACCGACCCGATCCACGATCGAGGCGGGCGAGACGACGTTCCCGCGCGACTTGCTCATCTTGGACCCGTCCTTGGTGACCATCCCCTGGGTGAACAGCACCGAGAACGGCTCCTGGAATTCGAGGTGCCCGAGGTCGGCGAGCGCCTTCGTGAAGAAGCGCGCGTACATCAGGTGCAGGATCGCGTGCTCGACCCCGCCGATGTACTGGTCCACGGGCATCCACTCGCGCGTGGCGGCCGGGTCCCAAGCCGCCTCTTCGTTGCGGGCGTCGCAGTAGCGCAGGAAGTACCACGAGGAGTCCACGAACGTGTCCATGGTGTCGGTCTCGCGCCGGGCCGGTGCATGGCACTCGGGGCAGGTGGTGTTGACCCACTCCTCCGCAGCGGCCAGCGGCGAGCGGCCTTTGGGCATGTAGTCGTCGATGTCGGGGAGCTCGACCGGGAGCTGCTCGGTGGGGACCGGCACCGCCCCGCAGCGCTTGCAGTAGACGATCGGGATCGGGCAGCCCCAATAGCGCTGGCGCGAGATCAGCCAGTCGCGCAGGCGGTAGTTGACCGATGCGTGGCCCTTGCCCTCACGGTCCAGCCACTGCACGATCTCCCCCAGCGCCTCGCGGTTGGGCAGGCCGTCGAAGTCCGGGTGGGAGTTGACGATCACCCCGTCGCCGGTGAGCGGCAGCCCCTCGTCCCCCGCGCCGGGGTCGTCGGCCGGGGCGATCACGCGCCTGACCGGCAGGCCGAAGGCGACCGCGAACTCATAGTCGCGTTCGTCGTGGGCGGGGACCGCCATGATCGCGCCGGTGCCGTACTCCATCAGCACGTAGTCGGCCACGAACATCGGGATCCGCTCGCCGTTGACGGGGTTCACGACCATGCGCCCGAGGGGCACGCCGGTCTTGTCCCGCTCGGCCCTGCCGCGTTCCTCCGCGCTCTCGGTGAGGGCGCGTTTGACGTAGTCGTGCACGGCCTGCTCGTGGGGGCCGCCCTCGGCGAGTCGGGCCACGTCGGGGTGCTCGGGGGCCATCACGAAGAAGGTCGCCCCGAACAGCGTGTCCGGGCGTGTCGTGAACACCGGGTAGTCGACGTCCAGTTCCTCGCAGCGGAACGTGACCTCGGCGCCCTCGCTGCGCCCGATCCAGTTGCGCTGCATGGTCTTCACGTGCTCGGGCCAGTCGATCCCGTCGAGGTCGCTGAGCAGGCGCTCGGCGTAGTCGGTGATCCGCAGCAGCCACTGCTCGAGCTGGCGGATCTCCACGGTCGCCCCGCAGCGCTCGCAGTGCCCGTCGGCGGTGACCTGCTCGTTGGCGAGCACGGTCTGGTCTTTGGGACACCACTTCACGGCGGCCTCGCTGCGGTACGCGAGGCCGGCCCTGAACAGCTCCAGGAAGATCCACTGCGTCCAGCGGTAGTAGGACGGTTCGCTGGTGGCCAGCTCCCGCGACCAGTCGATCGAGACCCCCCACGAACGGAACTGCTCCTGGAAGGAGGCGATCGATTCGGCCGTCGAGACGCGGGGGTGCACGCCCGTGCGGATGGCGTGGTTCTCGGCCGGCAGCCCGAACGCGTCGTAGCCCATGGGGTGCAGCACCCGCCCCCCGCGACGGCGGCAGTAGTGGGCGATCGCGTCGCCTAGGGAGTAGCACTTGAGGTGCCCGATATGGGGCTCCCCGCTGGGGTAGGGGAGCATCTCCAACACGTACGTGTCGGCCTCCTCAGGGCCCGCTGCCCCTGTCACACCCCCCGTGCGCGAGCGCGCCCCGCGGGCGTGGGCGGGGTCGCGGTTGGCCACCTCCCACGTGCGCTCCCGGGCCCACAGCTCCTGCCAGCGGCGCTCGATCGCGTGCGGGTCGTAGCGGTGCTCCGGCATGGGTGGATCGCAGGTTATCGTCCGGCCTGCAAGCCCAGCGGTGCCTACGCCACGGCCTCCCGCTCGGCCTGGTGGGGGCTGCGCGAGCAGCAGCTCGACCACCTCGGCTCGCCGCCGCTTCGTGTTCAGGGATACTCGGCTGACAGAGAGAGGAGGTCGGGCGTGTCAGACGCGAACGTCGCGCTCGTGCGCAGGTGGATCACCGCCTTCAACGCCGAGGAAGTCGATGAGCTGCCGACGCTCGTTCATCCCGACATCGAATGGCGCGATCGGATGCACGCCCCCGATGTGCCGGAAGTGGTCCACGGCATGGCCGCGCTCGAACTCCTGGCCGCGCAATGGGAAGCTGCGTATGACTCGCTGAAGGTCGAGGTGCTCGAGTACATCGACGCCGACCCTTGGGTGATCTGCGTGGCGCGCTGGCGCGCCGAGAGTAAGGGCAGCGGGATCGAGGTCGACGTGCGGTCGGTGGATGCCTACGAGGTCGAGGACGAGCTGATCAAGCGTTCGTGGGGCGGGTTCGCCGACCTGCAGGCGGCGCGGGAGGCGCTCGGCCTGGAAGGCCTGGCCGGAGCCGGCTGAGCCACCCGCCGGCGGACGGGGCCCGGCTGAGACACCCGCCGGCGGAAGGGCCCTGCGGAGGCCGCCCGCGGAGTCCCCGTCAGCCCGCCACCGCCTCCTCGGGCTCGGCCTGGTGGCGGCTGCGCCCCCGCAGCAGCTCGACGACCTCGGCCGGGGCCTTGCCCGGCGAGCCGCTGTCGAAGGGAGGCTGGGGGTCGTACTCGATGCCCAGCTGGATCGCCTGCGCGACCGTGTCACCGGCAATCGTGGCGGCCAGCGCGAGGCCCATGTCGATGCCGGCCGAGACGCCGGCGGCGGTGACGATCTTGCCGTCGTAGACCACCCGCTCCTCGCTCGGGATCGCACCCAGTTCGCCGAGGCGCTCAAGCGCCAGCCAGTGGGAGGTCGCACGCTTGCCCTCGAGCAGTCCCGCCGCGGCCAGGATCAGCGACCCGGTGCACACGGACGTCGTCCACGTGCTGGTCTGGTGGGCGGCGCGCAGCCAGTCGAGCACACGGCTGCCGGCACGCACGGCAACCTCCCCCGGACCGCCGGGGACGACGATCACGTCGGGGTGCTCGAGCTCTCCCAGACCGTGCTCCACCTGCACGGTGAGGATGCCGTTGTCGGTCTTCACCGGCCCCGGCTCGTCCGCCAGGAAGCGCAGGTTCGCGCCCGGGAGGCGGCTCAGCACCTCATACGGCCCGATTGCGTCGAGTGCCGTGAACCTGTCGTACAGCACGATCGCGATGTCCATGTGCTTCGTCCTTTCTGTTGTTGCCTTTGGGCGGCGGCACGGACGCCTTGCGGGCCCTCACCAGCCGTGGGCCGCCGTGGAAGCGGCGCCTGTACTCCGCGGGGGACACGCCGAGCGAGCGCACGAAGGCACGGCGCATCGCCTCTGCGCTCGGGAACCCGGCGCCGGCTGCGACCGCCGAGATCGCCAGCGACGTGTCCTCCAGCAGCCTGCGGGCCACCTCCAGGCGGACCCGTTCGACGTATCTCGCGGGCGTGATCCCCGTCTCCGCGCGGAAGGCCCGGGCGAAATGGCGCGGACTCATGTGGGCGCGTCCAGCCATCGCCTCCACCGTGTGCTCTGCGGCAGGTTCCTCCAGCACCGACCGCTGGATCTCCCGCAGCGGCTCGCGTTCGGGCTGCTGGGAGACGAGCGTGGCGGAGAACTGCGACTGACTGCCGGGGCGGCGCAGGAACAGCACCAGATGCCTGGCGATGGTCAGCGCGAGCTCGCGGTCGTGGTCCTCCTCGACGAGCGCCAGCGCGAGGTCCATGCCGGCCGTCACGCCGGCCGAGGTCCACACGGCGCCGTCGCGTATGTAGATCGGGTCGGGGTCCACCTCGACGCCCGGGTGGGCGGCGGCGAGCCGCTCCGCGGAGGCCCAGTGGGTCGTCGCGCGCCTGCCCTCGAGCAGGCCCGCGCGCGCCAGCAGGAACGCGCCGGTGCACACCGACACGGTCCGCCGGGCCGTGGCCGAGGTGCGGGCGATCCACTGCAGGAGCTGCTCGTCCTGTTCGGCCCGGCGGTGCCCACCGCCGCCCGGGACGATCAGCGTGTCGAGCGCCGGGGGGACGTCCGCGAGCTCGCGCTCCGGGACGATCGTCAGGCCGCTCGAGCTCCTCGTGGCTCCCCGCCGCCCGACGGTGAACACCTCATAGCCCGGCGCCGGGAGCGCCTGCCCGAGGCGCCTGCGGGCGGCGATGGCGGTGTCGGCGCCGGCGAACACCTCCAGCGGCCCGGCGACGTCGAGGCTCTGGACCTCGGGGTAAAGGAGGATCGCGATGCGGCGGGGGTCGGGAACGGCACGCATGGAACCCGATCATGGCCCACCCGGCGTCTGTCCGCAAGGACCAATTTCCCACTTTTCCTGCCAAGGGCCGGAGCGGCTCGAAACTGCTTTCCGGACCGTCCGTCCACTCCTTGCGAGGAGAGCCACAGTCCCCCGCTCGGCCGTTTAGCATCTAGCCGCATGGATGACCCCGACTTCTCCGACGTCGACTACGACTACGGCGGAGATCCGGACTCGCTGAGCTCGGCCCCCGGCCGGGTGGCGAGCATCGTGTCGGCCGCCGAAGCCGCCGCCGCCGACCTGCGCGAGCACGCCGAGTCGAAGGCCAACGCGCGCATCGCCGAAGCCGACCGCGCCGCCGACAACCGGGTGGCGGCCGCCGACGAGGAGGCGGAAGAGCTGCTGGCCACCGCCCGCGCCCAGGCCGAGGCGATGACCGCGGAGGCGAGCGACACCGTGGCCCGCATGACGGGCGAGCTCGAGCAGGCCCGCGACGAAGCCGTGAAGGCCCTGGCGGAGGCGCGCGAGCAGGCCGACCGCCAGCTGGCGGAGGCGCGCACCGAGGCCGAGGAGGTGCGGGCGAGCGCCGACGGGGAAGCCGAGCGGGCCATCGAGTCCGCCAAGCAGGACGCGGAGCAGATGCGGGCGACCGCCGAGACGGACGCCGAGGAGATGCGCACCGCCGCCCAGGCCGAGGCCACGCAGATGCGCACCGCCGCCCGCACCGAGTCCGAGGAGGTGCGCGCGACCGCCAAGAGCGAGTCCGACCAGCTCCGTGCGTCGGCCAAGAGCGAGGCCGAACAGCTGCGCGCATCGGCCAGGAGCGAGGCTGACGGGGCGCGTGCGAAGGCCGCGGCGGAAGCGGAGAAGATGGTCACCAGCGCCCGCGAGGAGGCGCAGCGCGTCGCCGCCGAGCTCACCCAGCAGACCGAGAACGAGCTGCGCGTGGAACGCGAGAAGGTGGCGCGCCACAAGGCAGACACCGAGAAGCAGGCCAACGAGGCGCTCGCCAAGGCGCGCACGGAGGCCCGCGAGATCACCAGCGAGGCGCACGTGGTGGCCCACGAGGTGCTGACGGAAGGCACCGAGATCTCCCACAACCTCAACGAGCTCGCCCAGTCGCTGCACACCAACGCCGAGCGCCTGCTGCGCGGCGTGCGCCTTGCCCATGGCGGCATGACCGCCCGCCTGGACCAGGTCGTGCCCGACACCGCCCCCACCGCCAAGCGCGGCGAGAAGGGCAAGCGCCAGCCCGAGAACGGCTCCTCGGACGAGCTCGACGTACCAGAGTTCCTGCCCAAGTCCTAGACCCCACGGTGCCGGCGGGGCGCCACGGGCAAGCTCCGGGCGCCAAACGGCCAGCTAAACTCTTCCGCACCCAACGCGGGGCTATAGCTCAGCTGGGAGAGCGTCGCGCTGGCAGCGCGAAGGTCGCCGGTTCGAGCCCGGCTGGGTCCACTCGCGGTGGGTGTTGAAGCGGAAGAGTGGCGGACGCCCTCGCGGCAGCTGCTGACGTTGCGCCGGCTGGAGATCGGGGTGCCTG
>DATJXX010000007.1:0-2054 GCA_035499875.1 Solirubrobacteraceae bacterium | reverse complement strand
CGCAGCCCTAGCCGGCTACTTCGCCCGCTCCAGGTAAGTCCCCGTCCGGGGATCCACCCGCACCCGGACCCCGCTGTCGAGGAATTCCGGCACCTGGATGGTCATCCCGTTGCTGAGCTTGGCGGGCTTGGTGCTCGCCGTCTTGGTGGCGGTCTTCATGACCGGCGCCGTCTCCGCGATGGTGTACTCCATCGCCGCCGGCAGCTGCAGGCCCACCACCTGGCCGTCGAGCATCTCCGCCTGGAGGTGAGTCTCCGGCTCGAGCCAGGGCGCGGCGTCGCCCGCGACCTCGTTGCTCAGCGTGTACTGCTCGAACGTGTTCGAGTCCATCATGTGCACGCCCTGGTCGTCGCGGTAGAGCACCTGGAATTCCTTGGTGTCGAGCCGCGCTTCCTCCACGTACTCCGTCGCGATCAGGCGCGTGTCGAACGTGTTGCCGCTCACCAGGTTCCGCATCCGCACCTGCACGAAGGCGCGCAGGTTGCCGGGGGTGCGGTGCTGGAAGTCCGTCACGCGACACGGCTGGCCGTCCACGAGCAGGACATGTCCCTTGCGAACGTCTGAGGCCTTCATAACTCCCTGCTACTGCTGAGGTTGAACGAAGAGGCGCCGCGGGAGGCCGGTGCTTCCGGCCGCTCCTGCGGCGCCCCCAGACCGGGCGAAAACCTAACCGCGGCGCCCGATGCGCGCCACCCGCGACTCCGCGCTCAGGCGGCGGCCCGCGCTCCCGCCGCCTCGCGATGCCGGTCCACCCAGACGCCGAGCGCCACCACGAGAACCTCGATCACCAGGCCGACCACGGCGAAGGCCTTGATCGAAGGCGGCTTGCCGGAAAACAGCGAGGCCACGTACAGCAGCGCCAGGAGCGCCGCGAGGCCCCACAGGCCGTAGCGCCCGATGGCGTCCTTCGCCCGCGTCGCGCGCGCGTAGATCGCCACGCCCGCCACGTAGAGCAGACCCTCCACGACGATCGTCCCCGGCAGGGAGGCCCACAACTCGAGGCCCAGCTTCGGCCCGCCGGGCCACAGCGGCATGTCCGGGCGATGCGTCACGAAGTCGAGCACCCAGTGGCTCACGACGAGCGCGGCCACGACCACGGCGCCGCGACCGTAGCCCGTGCGCCAGCGGTAGAGCAGCGCCCAGAGCGCACCCCACACGACGAGGGCCAGCAGGCTGTGCGAGATGGGGTAGTTGTCGAGCGTGATGGACAGGAACGGATCGCTGCCGCCCGCGAACGACACCTTCTCCCAGCCCAGCAGGACCGCGACCGGGAAGATGATGTCGGCCAGCTCGGGTGCCGCGAGCAGCGTGCCGAGCGACGTGCGGGGAGCGATGCGTTTCGCCGCGAACCCGAGTGCGAAGTGACCGATGAACACGGGGCCTCCGGGGTGGGTCTGCCCGGCACCCAACCTACCGGAGAATCGCCCCTCCCACCACCGGAAGTGCCGCTACGCCGGCACCCGCGCTCCGGGCCTCGCCGCCGGCACCCCGGGGTGATGCGAGGCCCAGGAGGGCGTGATCATCGGGGAGGCGCCCGTCGCCCGGCGGAACGCGGCGTACACCTCGGGGCGCCACCAGCGCCGCCGCGCGTGCATGACGTACAGCGCGGCGGGACCGGACATCGCGGGCCGGTAGCTCCGGCACGTCGTCAGGGCGTCGAACACGTCGGCGATGCCGATGATCGCCGCGTGCAGCGGGATCTCGTCGCCCAGCAGGCCGTCAGGGTAGCCCGAGCCGTCGCTCTTCTCGTGGTGCCACCGGATGGTGGGCCGGACGTCGAACGGAAACTCGACGCCCTCGAGCAACTCGAGGCCCCACGTGGGGTGCATCTTGATGACCCCGAACTCGGCCGCCGTGAGCCGGCCCGGCTTGTTCAGGATCTCCTGTGGTACGCGGATCTTGCCGACGTCGTGCAGGTACGCGCCGAGCCGGACCGCCGCGACCTCCCCGGCGTCGAGGCCGAGCGCCGTCGCCACGCGCGCCGCATAGCGCGCCACGCGCTCGCAGTGGCCGAAGGTGTAGCCGTCCGACGACTCGATGGAGAGGCCGATGCT
>DATJXX010000006.1:0-32447 GCA_035499875.1 Solirubrobacteraceae bacterium | reverse complement strand
TCACTCGGCGTCTAGCTCGCAATATTCCTCCGCCTCGACGTGAACGTCCGCCAGAGCGCTGAAGAGGCTCCGCATGGCTTGTACCAGTCCGTCCCACCCCGTCAAGCTGCCGGGGTCCGGCCCGTCAGCCACTACATACTCGATCTGAGGGTGAGCCATTCGGCGGCGGTGTAGTCGCCGCGCTCGATGGCCGCGTATATGGAGCGCACGAGGTCCAGGTTCTGCTGCGACATGACCTACTCCGACAGCCCCACGGCTTTGAGGGCGTCGGACTGGCTCATGTAGAGCTTGTTGCGCACCATCAACCCGTCCCTGAACGTCGTGACCCAAGCGTGCTTTCCCAACGCTACCTCGATACCCGAGGAGCGTCCGCGCATGCGCAAGTCCAGCAAGGTGACCGCCCGCTCTCCAGCATCGATCACCTCGCACTCGAAGTGGAGTGCTTCCCAGGCGGTAAACCACTCGCGGCACCATTTCCGCGCGTCCTCGATCCCCCGGTAGACCCCGGCGATCTCCAGAACAGGTGCCCCACGCGTGTCCCATTCGATTCCCGCGTCCCAGAACTCAGCCATTCTTGAGATCGTGGTGTCTGGGTCGAAGTCTTCTCCGCTGGCTCGGGCGGTCTCCTCGAAGTACACGCGAACAAGTTCCACGTTCTCCTGCGACATCGCCTACTCCTTCAGCCCCACGGCTTTGAGGGCTTCACTCAACTCGCCGTACTCCCGCGTCTCGATGACCAGCCCCTCGCGCAGCCTAAAAACGTGGACCTCCCTCTCGTCGAACGGCACGCCGCTGGTCCGCCCGCGACCTACCAAGCGAACCGGGACAACGACGAGGTCGCCAGCGTCGATGTAGTCCAAAGCCTCAACGCGAAGCTCGGCATCCTCGGTGATCTCGCCCAAGTGTTTAATACACGCATCGCGCCCCTGGTGCACGGTTGCCCAGGGATCGTCTACCCGATCCACCACTCGGCATCGAGGTGGGTCAGGGCGATGATGCCTGCTGTGTCGCCTCGGTTGTAGGCGTCAAGCCGCTGCCGCACAAACTCGACGTTCTCCTGCGACACCGCCTACTCCTCCAGGCCCACGGCTTCAAGCGCCTGCTGTCGGTCTTCGTACTCCCGTCCGCGCACGATCTTTTCCTCTCGAAGGGTGTAGAGGACCGCGTAGCGAAGCGTTGTCTCGATACCGCTGAGCTTCGCGCGGCCCGAATTCAGTAGGACCGCAACTACTTGATTCTCTCCGACATCAAGCAGCTCCTCGGCAACGACAGTGAAGTCCTCGAACGTGTCGAGCCAGTCTTGCACGTAACGCCTCAAGGCCTCGGTCCCATGAATCTCTCCCACATCGTCGACCGCGCCCTCCACGGCGCGGTGATTGATCTCCGGGTCGAAGAACGCGAGCCACGTGCCAAGGGTGCGTTTGTTGAACGCTTCAACCGCGCGACGGACGATCTCCACGTTCTCCTGCGACACGGCCTACTCCTTGAGGCCGAGGTCGGCGAAGGCGTGGTCGCAGTCGAAGTAGTCGACGAGTTTCGTCACCTTGCCCCCGCGGATGTGGAACAGGTTCGCTCCTTTCGACGGCATCTGCCCGAGATCCAGTCCGCTCGTCTTGCCTCGTCCGCTGAGGTCGTGGAGCACGAGGACCCGCTCGTCGTCGAGCAGGCGGAACTCGTCCGCTACGGCGCTGACCTCGTTCCAGGCGCTCACCCACTCGCGCCAGCCCTCCCAGAGGCCAACCAACCCCTTCCAGCTGCCGGGTGTCGGGCCGTCGGCGATCACATACTCGATGTCAGGGTCCGCCCACGCGGCCGAGGTGTAGTCGCCGCGTTCCCATTCTGCGTAGATCGAGCGCACGAGGTCCAGGTTCTCCGACACCGCCTACCCCCGTTCCTTGGCGAGGCGTTCGGCGGCAGCGCGAGCCTCGTCGATGTCCGCGCGAGTGACTACGCGCACGATCATCCCCTCGGCCCAAGTGACCGTGTAGCTCCATCGTTCCTGCACCCTGGCCGTGCTACCAGCGAGGCGACCGCCGAGAGTAGCCACGACAAACAGCACTCCGTTGCCGAGGTCCTGCGCCTCCTCCTGCGTATATTCGCTCTCCTGGTAGGCACTGAACCAGTCTCCGAGAAAGCTACGGATCGCCGTCGCACCCTCGACGATGGGGACGCCCGCAGACGAGCCGTCCCAGACGGCATCGGGCGCATAGGAGCGCATCGTCGTCTGAAGGTCACGGCGAGCGTAAGCTTCGGCCGTTTTTTGCCAACGGTCGATCGGGTCGGTGGTCGTGGACTCGTCAGACATCAGCTTGTGCCCGTTCCTCGGCAAGCCGCTCGGCGGCAGCACGAGCCGCGTCGATGTCCGAGTAGTTCGTGACGCGGACGATCAGGCCCTCTACCCATGTGACGACGGTCGCGTACCGGAGTTGCACGTAACCTGCGCTGCCAATGGGACGGGCTCTCTGGATGACGGGGCTAAATGTGACTTCATTGCCGAGGGCAAGAATCTCCTCCGGCTCGATCTCAAGCTCCTCGTAACTGGCATACCAGTCTTCCCAGAAGCCGCGTATCGCAACATGGCCCTCGAAGGCGCCCAGTCCGCTCAACGGATTGTTGTCCCAGACGGCATCAGGAGCGTAGTAACGCAAGGTCGCGTCAAAGTCCCCGCGCTGCGCGGCATCAAAGACACCCCGCACAAGCTCGACCAGGTCGGGGGTCGCGGACTCCCGAGACATCACCCGCTGAGTATCGCGCAGACGATCAGCCGATGGACTGCCGTCCACTAGTCGGTCGTTTCGGCGCGCGCGCCTTGCGTGGTGGGCTGCCCCGAGCCTTCGAGGCTGAGCAAGGCCGCAACGCCCGCAATAGGGCCGGATCAGACGTTGGAACGCACGGTCAGGCTGTACAGAAAGGAAGGATTCGTAAAGTTCACGCCTGCATACCGAACAGCGCGAGCGCCAGCCGATACCGACATCAGAGTTGCGCTCAGGACGAGTAAGAGGCCTCTCGTCGCGGCGCCGCCGCGCACCTGTTTTTGCGGCAAAGGGAGTCCTTGCTGACAGCCGCCGGCGGTGATGAGACGCTACCTCAGCCTGGTAGTGGTCCCGAACTTGGTGCCGAAGTCGACGAATGTGACTCGTGTAGAGTTGGTCTTGCATCTGGTCTCCGACACGGCAAAGTGACCTCACACAGCCGCCTCTTACCGGACCCGACTTGGCTCAAAGAAGCCAAAGCTAACCTCAGACGTGCCGATCATAATCCGCGTGTCGGGGGTTCGAGTCCCTCCTCCGGCACTCAGAAGCCGCTGAGCGCCCAAGTCGCGTCGTCCCGGAACCCGCGGGCAAGGTCGGCGGTTGTCAGGGCAGACACAACGATCTCCACGTTCTCCTTCGACACCGCCTACTCGTCCAGCCCCAGGGCTTTGAGAGCAGCGGCTCGATCGAGGAAGATTCTGATTCGCTTGGCCTTGCCGTCGATGAGGTCGTAGATGTTCGTGCTGTCCGCCGTCACCGGAACGCCGCTTGCGCGCCCCGTGGAAGTTGCGTGGAGGAACGCGAGGACCCGATTGTCGCTAATCGCTTTCACGTCTCGGAGATCGAGGTGGAAGTCGGGACCAGCGTCCTCGATGTCGGCAAACCACCGCTCTATCCCTTCGGGGCCTTCGTAAAGCTGGCCCACCCCGGGCAGGTACAGCTTCACATCCTCGTCGCAGCACGCGAGATAACCCTCCAAGTCACGCGCATTCACTGCTGCGACGAGGCGTCCGACGACCTCCATGTTCTCCTGCGACACCGCCTACTCCTCCAGTCCCACGGCTTCGAGGGCGGCGGCATGACTGGGGTAGATCTCCCACCGCGCGACCTTTCCGTCGCGAACCGTCCAGAGAGTCGCGAGGTCCACGGTGACCTCTTGGGTGCTGCCGTCGAGTCGCCCCCAGGAGTGTTGCAATGTGAGAACCCGGTCCCCGCAGTCGATGAACTCATTGACCGCTGTTCGGTATTCCACCCACGGAGCGAGCCAGTCCAGATACAACGCCTTCAGTCCATCGAAGCCGAAATGCGGCTGACCTCCAGGGAGGTCGTGTCGTATGCATTCGAAGTCAGGATGGAAGCGCGGTTCGAAGGCGGCACGGCCTGCTGCCCGACGCGGCGGGTCCTCGCGAAATATCTGGACGAGATCCTCTGGAGTGTCTGGAATGAGGCTCCGGATCAGTTCCACGTTCGCCTGCGACACCGCCTACTCCTCCAGGCCCACGGCTTCGAGGGCTGTCTCCTCGCTGGTGTACGCCGCCCCGGAAATGAGTTTGCCGTCGAGAACCGCGAACACGTTCCAGGTGATGACATCGACCGGGACGCCGCTACCTCTACCAACCGCCGACAGATGTACCTCGACCAGAACGTTGTCCCCGAGGGCGCGCAGTTTCACCGGCTCAGCGCGGACGCTCTCCCATGTCTCCGATTGCACCTCGACGAACTTGGCCATTCCCTCAGGCCCTCGAAACACGGCTCCCTCCAGCTGGCCGCCGCCGATGAACGCGGGTCGCCAGTCTCCACCGGGCGTCCAGAGTTCCGCTACGGCCGAGGCATCCTGCCGATTGAACGCCTCGAAGAGCGCACGGACGACCTCGATCTCCTGCGACACCGCCTACTCCTCCAGCCCCAGGGCATTGAGGGCCTCGGCGTGCTCGAGGAAGAACTCTTCGAGGATCACGAGTCCGTTGCGCAGAGTGGCGATCATCGAGGTGGGCTGCTCGCCCGCAACGCCGCTCTGTCCGCCGTGGAAGGTCCAGCGCATGCGCGCAAGCACCCGGTCGCCGAGATCAACCGTCTCCTCAATTCGGACATCCGGGCTCCCCGACTCCGCCAGGCCCTGGTAGAACGCGACCGCGGCCTCGCGACCGAAGATGCCCTGCTCGGGCCACCGTCGATCGGGCCTGACGAGAATTTCCGGATCGAAGGTCGCAGCCATGGCCTCCCAGTCCTGGCGCCGGAAGGCGGCGTTGCCCCTGCGGACCAGATCCACGTTCTCCTGCGACACCGCCTACTCCTCCAGGCCGAGGTCGGCGAGGGCGCGATCGCGGTCCCAGTACAGCAAGAGCCTATTCACCTTGCCGTCGCAGACATCAAAGACGTTCGCGCCCTTCGTGCCGCCCTGTTCGGCCTCCACTCCGCTGGCCTTGCCGCGACCGCGGCGCGTGAGAAGCACCAGAACACGCTCCCCGTCGAGCACACGGTACTCGTTGGCTACCACGCAGTAGTCGCTCCAGGCTGCGAGGAAGCCTCGCCAACAGGCGCTGAACGAGGCCATTCCCTTCCCCTCAAAGGCTCCGGGCCGCCGATCGCGAACCACTCGGTTTCGCTATCGACCCAACCAATCCGGCTGAAGTCTCCGCGTTCCCAGTCCGCGTAGATCGAGCGCACAAGGTCCAGGTTCTCCGACACCGCCTACCCCCGTTCCTCGGCGAGGCGTTCAGCGGCAGCACGAGCCTCAGCGATGTCGGTGTAAGCCGTGACTTGCTCGACAAGGCCGTCCGACCACGTCATAACCAGCGCAAACCGAAGCTCCACGAAGCCGGTGCCGCCAGCCGGTCGGGCGCGGTTGTAGAAGACCGTGACGAGGACGCCGTTCCCGAGATCCTCCAGGCTAGTGACGACTCCCTCGAAATCCTCGTAGGCTCGCTGCCAGTCTTCGTGGAACGCGCGGACCGCATCGCGGCCCTCGTGGACACCCAAGCCGACTGCAGACGTGTCCCAGACTGGGCACTGGGAGTAACTAGCCATGACGCCATCGAAGTCTCGTCGATTGAAAGCGTCCGTCATCGACCGAATCACGCCATTCGGGTCAGGCTTCGCGGGCTCCTCGGGCATCGTGCGCCGAGTATTCCGCTCAGAGCAGCACGGCGCGAGGCTCGCAGACACCCCGGCCCCCCTCGAACCCTCGGAAGGCGTCTAGCGGACCCGCCCCGAGTCGAGGTTTCTGACAACGGGGTTTTCCGAAATGGAGGAGGGGGTGCCTGATGGCCGCTGAGCGGCCCAGCAACGGGGGTGCGTCGCGCAGCGAAGGACCGGGCGACGGTGGGCTCCCGCGTGAGATCCCGGACGCTCCCGGGGACCTTGGTGCGCATGGGCTGGCCGCGTGGGAATCGGTGTGGTCTGAGCCGCAGACTCTGGAGTCGGACCGGCTGAGCGTGGAACGGCTCTGCCGCCCGCACGCAGGAACAGACTCCGACCTCCTCACCGGGCGATGTGTCCCGGCGGCGTCGCGTCTTCGCCGAGCGCCACACGTCGTGCCCGAGTACGCAGGTCCGGGTGATCCAGCAGGCTTGTGACGAGGGCCGCTGATCCGCCAACGCAGGTCCAATCGTCGTCCCACAGCGTGGACATCAGCCAGGAGCGATCTCGCGGAAACATCAGGTCGGGCAATGGACCCTTCCACGGACCCTCAAAGCCGTAACTCCGCCAGCTCGCAGCCTGCCGTGGTCCAGCCTCAATGAGCACGTAGTGCCAGCCGGAGTAGAGAGTCACCCTGGGCGCATCGGAAAAGACGACGTCTTCGCCTGACCCCATCTCGAGATATCCGAGCCACCAGGGCTGCGCTCCGGAATGTCCGCTGAGCGCCCCCACCAGAGCCTGATCGTGGCGCCGCTGGCTGTCGTCGTCGAGTTCCGTCTCGGGCAGCTCGATGGTGCAGTAGTCCGCGTAGATCGGGGGGATGGCGGACGTGATCTCTAGGCCCGTCACTGTCCCGTCACTGATCCACGAGACATCGGCTCTCGTCCCGATGACCCAATCGACCCCGTCCCTCTGCCGAGTCGGCGTTGAGCGATCCCGGTTCGCTGTCACAGAGCCAGCGTAAGACCGTGGGCGAAACCACACAGAAAGACGGCCGTGACGACGGCCCTGCCCAACGCGCAAGGAGACGAGGCGCGCGACACGGTCAAGACGGACCATCCGTCTCGGCGGCCGGCCCCGAAAACCAGGCCGAAAACGGCGGCGCGGGCGAGACCGGGGGACCGACCAGTGGGCTCCCGGGCGCGAGCACCCCGATGGGAGGACCAATGTCGCGATGACAGTCGTCCGTCTCGAGGGAGGTCCTCATGAGCTCAGCCCCTACTCGCCCATCTACGCCGGCCGGCCCCGGCACGGCATCCGCCAGCCCGGACACGCCATCGGCACTCGCGGAAGCGTTCACAGACCTCATCCCGGACGGCCCGGCCGACCTTCGGGAGGGCTACGCCCAGGTCGGCGACGACATCGAGCTGCACTACGTCGAGGCCGGTGACGGGCCCCTCGTCGTTCTGCTGCACGGCTTCCCTGAGTTCTGGTTCGGATGGCGGCTGCAGATCTCGCCGCTGGTGGCGGCCGGCTTCAGGGTCGTCGCGCCCGACACGCGCGGCTACAACCTGTCATCGAAGCCGGAGGGCTTCAAGTCCTACGGCGTCGACCTGCTCGCGAACGACATCCGTGGGTTCATCGAGTCACTCGGTGCGGGTTCCGCGCGCCTGGTCGGCCACGACTGGGGGGGAAGCATCGCGTGGACGACCGCGATGAACCACCCGGAGGTCGTCGAGCGACTGGCCATCCTGAACGCCGCTCACCCGCGCCGCCTCTCGGAAGGCCTGCACCGTCCGAGCCAGCTTCGGAAATCCTGGTACTTCTTCTTCTTCGCAACACCCGGTTTGCCCGAGGACGTCGTGCACGCCAGAAACTGGCACTTCTTCCGCCACTTCCTGCATGACGCGAACCCGCCGTACACGCAGGACGAGCTCGACCGCTACATCGAGGCGTGGTCCCAGCCGGGCGCAGCGGCAGGGATGATCGACTACTACCGCGCCTCGGTGAGGCAGTCCCAGAAGGAAGCAACGGAAAAGCTCCGCCCGCTTTCGGCGCCGACGTTGGTCATCTGGGGGGAGCGCGATTCCTACCTCAATCCCGACCTTGCGGAACCGGCACACGACGACGTGCCCAACCTCGACCGTGTCGAACGCCTGCCCGACGCGTCGCATTGGGTCCATCACGATGAGGCGGAGCGAGTCAACCAACTGCTGATCGACTTCTTCAGCGCGGCGTGAGATTGCCCGCCCAGGCCAACGCCTGACCGGCCAGGGGCGGGGACAGCGGAAGCCAACGCACACATTCCGGCATGGCCCGAGTTCGCTATGTCCGCAGCTTCCGTCGGTAATAACTACGATCCCCGAGGATCATGGCGGTTGCTCCTCGGGTTCCAGGAGGGACGCCGAAACTGCGGGGCCGGATCGACGAGTGCGCCCTGCTGGACGGCCTGCTCGCGGCTGTCCGCTCGGGACAGAGCCGCACGCTGATGCTGCGCGGGGAGGCGGGCGTGGGCAAGACGGCGCTGCTCGACCACCTCGTGGCGGCGGCGGCGACCGACATGCAGGCCGTTCGCGCGGTCGGCGTGGAGTCCGAGATGGAGCTGGCGTTCGCGAGCCTGCACCAGCTGTGCTCGCCGTTGCTCGAGTACCTCGAGCGCGTGCCCCCGCCCCAGCGGGAGGCGCTGGAGATCGTGTTCGGGATCAGCGCGGGCCCGGCACCGGACCCGTTCCTGATCGGTCTGGCGGTGCTGAGCCTGATGTGCGAGGCGGGCGAGGACCGCCCGCTGGTGTGCGTCGTCGACGACGCCCAGTGGCTCGACCGGTCGTCGGCACGGACGCTCGCGTTCGTGAGCCGGAGGCTGCTCGCCGACCCCGTGGGGCTGGTGTTCGCCGCCCGCGTCCCCGGGGAGGAGATGCGCGACCTGCCCTCACTCGAGGTCGGGGGCCTCCGCGACGCCGACGCGCGCGCCCTCCTGCGCTCCGCGGTGCAGTTCCTGCTGGACGAACCGGTCCGCGACCGCATCATCGACGAGACCCGCGGCAACCCCTTGGCGCTGCTCGAGCTCCCCCGGGGACTCACCGCGACGCAGCTCGCCGGCGGGTTCGGGCTGCTCGGAACGAGGCCGCTGTCCGGGCGGATCGAGGAGGGCTTCGAGCGGCGCCTCCAGGCTCTCACCGTGGACAGCCGCCGGCTGCTGCTGCTGGCCGCAGCCGAGCCGCTGGGCGATCCGCTGCTGCTGTGGCGTGCGGCCGACAGGTCGGGTGTGCCGACGGCCGCCGCCGTCGGCGCCGAGGACGACGGGCTGCTCTCGATCAGCGGTCGCGTGACGTTCCGCCATCCGCTGGTGCGCTCGGCCGTGTACCGCTCGGCGGGTCCGGATGAGCGCCGGGCCGCACACCTCGCGCTGGCGGAGGCGACCGACGCCGATTCGGATCCCGACCGGCGTGCGTGGCATCTCGCCGCGGCCGCGTCAGGACCCGACGAAGTGGTCGCCGAGGAGCTCGAGTGCTCGGCCGGGCGCGCCCAGGCGCGCGGCGGGCTGGCCGCGGCGGCGGCGTTCCTGGAGCGCTCGGTGGTGCTGTCGATCGATCCTCGCCAGCGCACCCACCGCGCCCTCGCCGCGGCCACCGCGGGCCTCAACGCCGGCGATTTCGAGACCGCCGGGGGACTGCTGGTGACGGCCGAGGCCGGCCCGCTCGACGAAATGCAGCGGGCGCGCGTCGACCTCGTGCGCGCGGAGCTCGCGTTCGCCCAGAGGAGGGGCAGCGACGCTCCCCCACTGCTCCTGCGCGCCGCCAAGGCGCTCGAACAGCTCGACCCCCGGCTCGCGCGCGACACGTACCTCGACGCCTGGTCGGCGGCGCTGTTCGCGGGTCGATTCGCTCGGACCGGCAGCCTCGAGGACGTCTCCCGGGAGGCGCGCCTGGCGCCGCCGGCGGAGCAGCCCTCGCGCCCGTGCGACGCCCTGCTCGACGGCTTCGCGCTGCTGCACACCGCCGGGCGTGCCGCGGCCACCCCGGCGCTGCAGCAGGCGGCCATGGGCTTCGCCGGCGACGGCGCCACGGCCGAAGAAGTCCTGCGCTGGGGGTGGCTCGCGACGGTCGCCGCGGTGGTCGTGTGGGACTACAACAGCTGCTCCGCCGTCGCAGCCCGCGGCGTTCAGCTGGCACGCGACTCCGGCGCCCTGACGGTGCTGGCGGTCGGACTGAACATCATGGCCCAGGCGGTCGCGCTGAGCGGGGACTTCGCCAAGGCGGCCCAGCTGATCTCCGAGGCCGACGGGGTCACGGAGGCCACGGGTGCCCACGTGCTCCCGTACGGCGACCTCTATCTGTCGGCCTATCAGGGCCGCGAGGCGCACGTGGCCGAGCTGGCGGACGCGACCGTGCCGCTGGCCACGGCCGGCGGACAGGGCAACGCGGTCCAGTTCGTCAGTCTGGCGAGCGCCGTAGTGGCCAACGGCCGCGGCCGGTACCGGGAGGCGCTCGCCCCGGCACGGGACGCGTGGGAGGACATGCCCGAGCTGGTCGTCTCGATGTGGGCCACGAGCGAGCTCGTGGAAGCCGCCGCCCGCAGCGGCGAGATGGACATCGCCCGCGACGGGGTCGAGCGCCTGGGCGAGCGCATCGACGACGGCGCGAACGACTGGGGACTCGGCGTCGAGGCCCGTCTACGGGCGTTGATCACGGACGGCGAGGCGGCCGAGCCCCTCTATCGCGAGGCGATCGAGCGCCTCGGGCGCACGCGGCTGCGGCCCGAGCTCGGCCGCACGCACCTGCTCTATGGCGAATGGCTCCGCCGCGCCAACCGGCGGGTGGACGCGCGTGGACAGCTGCGCGCGGCGCACGAGCTACTCGCCGAGATCGGGATGGAGCTGTTCGCCGAGCGCGCCCGCGCCGAGCTGCTCGCCACCGGCGAGCGGGTGCGCCGGCGCAGCGCGGAGACCCGCGACGATCTCACCCCCCAGGAGCGGCAGATCGCGATGCTGGCGCGCGAAGGCCTGTCCAATCCGGAGATCGGCGGGCGCCTGTTCCTCAGTCCCCGCACGGTCGAGTGGCACCTCCGCAAGGTGTTCACGAAGCTGGACATCGGCTCGCGTCGCGAGCTCCCCAGGGTGCTCCCCGAAGCCGAGTCCTAGCCCACGGCCTCGACCCGCGGGACCCGCGCCGGGGCCGGCTCGGGCCCCGGCGGCTGCTGCACGCGGCGCTTGATCCGCCCGATCGCCTCGTGGTCGGACGCGGCCAGCCGCGCCGCGATCGTGTCGACCTCGCGCTCCAGGCGCCCGTCCTCGACGACCCGGTTCACATAGCCGTACTGCTCCGCCCGCGGCCCATCGAGATCCTGGCCCGCGAGCACGACCTCGAGTGCCCGGCCCTGCCCCACGAGCCCACCGAGCCTCGCCGCCGGGCCGTCCCCCGGGGACTGCCCGGGCCCCACGTCCAGTCGCCCCAGCAGCGTGTTCTCACGGGAGGCGAAGCGCATGTCGCAGGCGAGCACGAACTCGCTGCCGGCACCGCACGTGCGGCCGCGGATGCAGGCGATGCTGACCACCGGCGCCCGTGACAGCCGGGCGAGCAGATCGTTCCAGGTGCTCATCGCGCTCGGTCCGCCCGGCGCGGCGAGGGTCGTCCCCTCAGCCGCTCCCCCGGCGTCATGATGGCCCAGGTACACGCCCGGGTTCGCACTGTCGAAAACGACCACGTTGAGCTCGCCGGCGAGCTCGATCAGGCCGACGAGCTCGGCCAGCTCCTCGACCGTGGTGGCCGTGACGGCGTTGATCGGGGGATGGTCGAACGTCACCCGCCAGTAGCCGGCATCGCGGCGCTCCAGCCGGAAGTGTCGCCACGACAGCCACACCGGGTTGGGAACGTCCGCCGGCCTGGTTGCGTCCGAGCTTCCCATCCTCTCCAACCCTGGAGCGCCCTCGCACCGCTCGCGCCAGGGAGGCCACTGGTCGGCCGACGGGTCCAGGGACTCCGCCAGGGGCCCGACAGGCGCGATCATCGGCCGGCACGCCACACTGCACCCACGCAACGATCGGAGATCACGATGGACGAGGTCGAGCATGTCAGCCCCCGGTAGCGGGCCGCCCGCCGGCGAGGACGGCGGCGGCGATCCCGCGGCGCTGCGCGTCGTTGCGGCCGCCGCGAGCGAGCCGGAGGCCGAGCTGATCAGCCAGCGCCTGCAGGAGGTGGGGATCGCGGCGCTCGTCCAGCGCACCATCGGCGGCCCCGAATGGGGCTCCTCGGGTGCCCGCTACGTGTACGTGCGGGCGGACGAGCTGCAGCGCGCGCGCGAGGTCCTCGGGACCCGCGATGCCCCACCCTGAGATCGCCGGCGCCGGCACCGGCCACGAACGGACTACATTCGTCTCATGGCGGGAGCGCCGGATTTCTCTGGTCCCGGCCCGTGGTCACTGCCTGTGGGCGGGTACGTCGTCGAGGAGCTCGACCTCAGCTACCCGGCCGTGCTGGTGGCGCGCGAGCCCCGCAGCCGCCGGCAGCTGAAGGTGCAGCTGAACCTGCCGTTCTCGTTGAGCGACGAGAGCCGCCACCGGCAGGAGCTCGACGTGGGTCCGGACGGATGGGACGACCACCCGGGACACGGCGTCGTGTACCTCGGCCCGCGCGAGCTCATGCCCCTGCTCTCGCCCTTACGCACCCTCACGGGCGACGTCATCGACTACGCCACCGTGTGGCCGACGTCCGAGCTCCAGATCGAGACCTGGAGTGGGCGCACGGTCACCGTGTCCGCCAACGACGGCGGCGAATGGGAGGTCTTCGGCCCGGGCTTCTACATCGTCGGCGTGTTCGGCCAGCCCACGATCTGGACCGGGGAGCTGTGGCGCCAGTAGCTACCCGGCCCGCCCCTGTCGGAGGGTGCGGGCGCGTTGACTCGAGGGGTGACGCCCGCACCCTCCTCTAGGAGGGACGGATGGGGTCCTTGTGCTGAGAGGCCCGGGGGTCCTCGGCGGCGCCGATCTCTGTCGAACGTACGCGGTCGCCGGACGCGGCGCCACGGCACACGGCAACAATCCATGCGCTCGCGGCCAACCAGGCAACCGCGACGATCGTCAACGTGACAAGCACTGCTTACTACCCCCTTTTGCACGGCCAAATGTAGTCCACACGGCGGGGGAGGTCAATAGGTGGTTTTCCGCTGCCCGGAGCGGGTTCTGGCCGCGCGCCGGTCAGGCGTCCGGACGGTACATCCGCTCCAGCACGCGCAGCTTCAACCCCACCGGTGCGGGAGAGTTGACGCGCATGTACCAGCGGATCACCGCACCCGGGATGATGCTCCGCTTGCCCTCGTCGAAGGCGGCCAGCGACTCGCGCGCGACCTGCTCGGCCGAGATCTTGCCCGGCACCGGCGGCAGGTAGTCCGGCTCGTATCCCGCCACCTCCTGCCACTCGGTGGGAACCGGGCCGGGGTTCACGCACAGCGCCTTCACCCCGGTCCCCCGGAGCTCGCCGCTGAGCCCCTCGCTGAAGGAGCGCGCGAATGCCTTCGACGCCGCGTAGTTGATCTCGAACGGGATCGGCTGCATGCCCGCGGTCGAAGCGACCGTGATCACACCGCCGCGCCGGCGCGAGAGCATGCCCGGCAGGAAGGCGTGGGTGAGGGTCACGAGCGCCTCGCAGTTGACCCGCACGAGTTCGGCGTCGCGCACCGGGTCGATCTCGACGAAGCGCCCGTGGGTGCCGAAACCGGCGTTGTTGACGAGCAGGTCCACCTCGAGCCCCAGCGCGGCGACCTTCCCGGAGAGCCCTGCCGTGTCGCCCGCCAGGTCGCACGACACCACGTGCGCCGGCCCCGGGAGCTCTCCGGCCAGCTGCTGCATCCGCTCCGCGCGACGGGCCACGAGGATCACCTCGTACCCCCGCGCCGAGAGCTGCTTCGCGAACTCTGCCCCGATGCCCGACGAGGCTCCGGTGACAAGCGCCACTTCCGCCATCGTGCAGGACCTTACCGGACCCCGGCCGGCCGGCGGGCGGCCGCCGTCGACAGCCGCCCTCCGGCCCCCGCTCGGCGCTAGTGGACGATCACCTTGCCGACCATCCCTTCGGCGACGTGGATGGTGCAACGGTAGGAGAAGGTCCCCTTGTGAGTGAAGCGGACCGTGAAGGATCCGTGGCCCTGCGTGCGGGAGTGGAAACGGGAGGCGGTGACGTTGTGATCGAGGCCTCCGTCGCGCCACACCCAGGTGACGCTGTCCCCGACGTGCACGTTCAGCGTGGCGGGGTGAAAGCGCAGGCCTTGGAGCGTCACGGTGAACGTGTGGGCCGTGTGTCCGCTGCCGCTCGCGAGCGCCGCGGCGGGCGCGGCCACGGCCGCACAGGCCACGAGCGCGAGCGTGGCACGCCGAACGGTGCGTGTGCGGGCCGCGCGCTTGCTTGTGGGGGACATGTGTCTCCTTCCGGGCTCGTCGGGTGGGGACTGGCGGAGGGCCTCGTGGTTGACCATCTTCTCACTAGGACTCCGAATGCCTCGCAACCTTTCAGTCCTCCGCGCACTGCGGTGCGCTCACCCGTTGCCAGCTACAGTCCATCCGTCATGTGCTCGCAGCGAGCACTTACGGTGGGGGTCTGATGCCACCGCTCGACCCAGCCTCTCTTCCCAAGCACACCGATCGCCTGTTCCGGGCCGCGTGGGCCCTCACGGGCTCGCGTGAGGATGCCCAGGACCTGGTCCAGGAGACCTTCGCCCGCGTGCTCGCGCGCCCCCGCATGCTCCACGGCCAGGACGAGCTCGCGTACCTGCTGCGGGTGCTCCGCAACACGTTCCTGACGCAGCGTCGCACGGCCTCGCGCAGGCCGCAGATCTCGGGCAGCGAGCTCGAGGAGCTCGAACCGGAGGACCCCCGCACCGGAGACCGTCCGGAGCAGGCCGTCGAGACGCGCGAGCTGATCTCCAGGATCGCGAACCTGTCGGAGGATCACCGCCTCGCGCTGGTGGCGGTTGACGTGCTGGGTCTGTCCTACCGCGAGGCTGCCCAGGCGCTGCGCACGCGGGAGGCCACGATCGCCACGCGTGTGTTCCGCGCGCGCCAGCGGATCGCACGGGAGCTCGGGGACGGCTCGCCGGCCGCACAGCGCCCCGGCGGCGCCCCGGCAGAGCGCGGAAACATGAAACCGGAGGACGGGAACAAGAAGGGGTCTTCCGGAGTCTTTACAACAGAGGGACCAACATGATGCGACGACGAAAGGCAGAGGCACAGCTCGCGAGGGCCGCCGACGGCACCCTGCGCGCGGGCGACCGGCGCGAGCTGGAGGCCCGGATCGACGCCTCTCCCGAGCTCGCCGAGGAGCTGCGCCTGCAGACCCGGGCGCTGACGCTGATGCAGACGCTCGCCGACGAGCCGGCCCCGGCCGAGCTGCACGCCTCCGTGCAGTCCATGATCGCGGATGCTCCCACCCGGCAGGGCCCCCCCCGGCGCTCCTGGCGGCTCGCGCCCGTGGCAGTCGCCGCGGTCGCCGTGGTGGCGCTGCTCGCGGTGCTGCTTTCGGGCGGCGGCTCGAGCGCGCCCACGGTCAACCAGGCCGCGACGCTCGCGCTGCGCCAGCCGACCGAACCCTCCCCCGTGGAGAGCCCCGGGCCCAAGCCCACCCTCCAGCGCGAGGCGGCCGGCATCTCCTTCCCCTACTGGCGAGACAGCCTCGGGTGGAGCACCAGCGGAGCCCGCTCGGACACATTCGCCGGTCGCTCCGCGACCACGGTCTTCTACACCGCGCCGAACGCGTCGGGCGGCACCGCCCGCGTCGGCTACACGATCCTCTCGGGAGCCGCCCTGCCGCTGCCGAAGGCGCCCGCCGTCGAACATGCCGGCACGCGTTACCTCGTGATCAGCGACAACGGGGCAACCGTGGTGACGTGGCGGCGCAACGGCCACACCTGCATCCTCGCGGCGCGCGGGGTTGCTCCGAAGACGCTCCTGCATCTCGCCGCCTGGGCCTAGCGCCCCCCGGCGCCTAGCGGGAGCGCAGCAGCACCGTCACGGTCCGATGGGCGACGCCGGCGCCGGGCACCGTGAGCGCTAGGCGCACCTGCAGTCTCAGGTGGCCGCGCGCCCGCAACGCGCGCCGGCCGAGGCCGTCGAGCGCGGCGGCGAAGCTCACGTGACCGGCCGCGAGGCCCGAACGGGTCAGGCTGCCGACCGTCGTTGCCCGCGCGCGCGTCCCGGGGATCTGCCCGCGAGCGGCGACGAGCCGCACCGCCAGCTGCGAGCCGTGCGCGGGCACTCGCACGGCGCCACGGATCGTCCTGCCGTGCTGCACCGCGGCCAGCGCCACCGCCGCTCCGGCGAGTGACACCCGCACGCTTCCCGTCTGGGTGCCGGTACCGCCCGCGGTCCCTTCCGATGAGCCGCCCGGGCCGTACCCGTAGCCGGCCGGGCCTTCCCGGTAGCCGTCATGCGACGTCGAGCCCGTCGGCGAGGTGGAGCCGGCGGGCGAGGTCGAGCCCGTGGGCGACGTCGAGCCGGTGGTGGTGGTCGTGCCGGTCGTGGTCGTCCCGGAGGCCGAGACCTGCACGGTGCCCGTCATGGAGGGATGAACGGTGCAGAAGAACATGTAGATCCCCGGGGCCGAGAAGCTGCAGCTGCCTTCCCAGCTGGTGGCACCGCCTTCCGGAACGCCCGTGCACGCCGGTTTGCCTGGCCCCGATTTCCATTTGACGCTGTGCTGGAGCGTGGTGGAGGCGTTCTTGAAGGTCACGCTCCCGCCGGCTTCGATCGTCACTTCCTGGGGTGACCACTGCTTCGATTCCAGGCCGTTGATCGTCGGGGTGCTCCCGGCGCCGGTGGCGAGCGCCGGCAGCGCCCCTAGGGCTGCGCCGAGCGCGGCGACGAGCGGCAGGTAGCGTGCTCGTGGGCCCACGTCATATTCGGACTCCGTTCGCGCGGGGATCCTTCCCGTCCCACAGGCCGAGCTCGAGCTGCGAGTCGTGATGCCCCTCGCTGTGCCTGCGCGCATGCTTCTTCCGGTATAGGTCCACGTCGGCCGCTTCGACGATGTCCTCGGGGGTGGTGAGGGTGTGGGTGGCGGTCCCGATGCTCATCGGCACGCCTCCCGGAAGGCCGATGTCGCCGAGCTCGACCCTCTCGGCGCGGCGGCGCAGACGCTCGGCGGCCTGCTCCGCCTCCTGCTCGTCCGTGTCGGGGAGCAGCACGAGGAACTCGTCCCCACCCCATCGTCCGTAGATGTCCTCGGTGCGGAGCGCCTCGCGGATGCAGCCCGCGACGGCGCGCAGCACCTTGTCGCCGGCTCGATGCCCATAGCGGTCGTTGGTCGCCTTGAAGCGGTCGAGGTCGATCATCAGTACCGACACGGGCGAACCGGTGCGACGGGCATGGGCCGTCGCGCGCACGAGGTGCTCGTTGACCGAGCGACGGTTCGGCAGGTCGGTGAGCGCGTCGGTGCGAGCGCTCATCGCCGTCCTTTCCGATAGCGCGGTCAGGCGCGCGAACACGAGCAGGAGGGCGGCGGCGAGCACGCTGACGATCGCGAACACGAGCCACGGCAGCTTCTGGGGCCAGCCTTCGATCGACGCGAACAGACGGCTGTCGGGCACGGCGATCACCAGGCGCCACGACGTCCCGGGGACTCCCGCGACGGTGAACGTCCGCGCCGCTCCCTTGCCGCCGACGGGTCCCGGCGAGGAATGACGCATCGCCCGCGCGAGCGCAGGGTCGAGTTCCTCCAGGCGGCGGTCCCCGGTGCGGGGGCTGGCAGCGATGATGTCCCCGCTCGCGTCCAACAGGTACACGTCGTGGGGGCGGTAGGCGATCGTATGGTCGACGAACGCCCGCAGCGTCGCCAGGTCCCGGCCGCTACGCGTCTCGCCGCCCACCTGCTGGGAGAGGAACGTCGACACGAACGTCGCCGAGCTCGTCCCGCGCAGCTTGAACACCGACAGGATGTGCGAGCGAGACTCGCCCTCGGACCGAGCGATCCCCACCCCCAGGGTGGCGATCACGCCCGCGAGCACGACACCCACTGCCACGACCCGCCACCGCGGTGCCACCGCGCGCACGCCGTGACGGTGCGAGCCACCGTCGCTCGTCCGCGCGCGCTCACTTTGGGCGGGGGGAATCAGCACACGTCCTCGTGACCCTGTTCCCCGCGGCGGGCCCGCTTTCCACGCGAGTGGACGGACGTTCGGGAGGTCTAGCCGTATTCCCGGTAGGCGCTCACCCAGTTGCGCGCGATCAGCAGCTGGGCCCGCGCCAGCGACATCTGTCCCCGGCACACGAGCCGGTTGAGCGCCCGCTCGAGGTGATCCTTGGGATTCAGGTAGAAGCCCGCCCGGGTAGCGTAGTCGGGCTCCGGCCACAGGTTCCGCGGATCGTTGACGGCGCCTCCCAGCTCGAGCGAGACGAGATGGTCGTACTCGTACGCCGAGGCCGGCGAGGACGTCCCGTAGGAGCGCATGTCGGCGAGCTTCTCCGGCTCGGTGACCGACTCGGGCGGGCGCACCCGGGTGGTCCAGCCCGACCTGCAGATCGTCGAGCCGATCGTGCTCTGGGTCACCGCCGGGTTCAGCGCCCCCGGGGTGCAGTGAGGATCGGGAAGCTCATACAGGAGGCTGCCGCGGGTGTGGCAGCTTCCCGCGTGCGGCTGGGGCTGCACGACCGAGCCCGACGCGTGGGAGTAGGCGAGCCCGCCGCCGGCCGCGGCGGCGAGCAGCACCGCCACGCGCCCTACCAGCAGGGTTGGAATTTCTTCCCCTTGAGCGCGACGGCGAAGCGGGCGCCCATGAAGCCGCGTGTAGTGTCCGCCGAGCAGAACTTCTTGGTGGCGAGGTGGTACTCGGCGTTCAGCACCGGCTTGCCCGCCGCGATGTAGGGCGCGAAGTCTTCACATTCGTGGTACTGGTTGCACTGCTCGGTGAGGGCGCCGTCGAAGGTCCCCTCGAGTTCGGGCGTCTGCTGGGGATCGTTCTTCTGCAGCACCGCCATCCCGAGCGCGTGCACCTGCTCGGCGACCCACTGGTTGAAGACCAGCTGTTGTTCGGCCGTGATCGGGAAGCCGCTGTTGTTTTCGTAGGCTTCGATGTTGTCCGGCTCGACAGCGTCGAAGCCCTTTTCGCGGCAGATTTCAAAGCGCCGGGTCATGATCGGCTCGATGATCTCGAGCTGGCGGATATCGATCCACCGCTCCCCCGGCCAGCCGTTGGAGTGACCGAGCACGGACGCCGGGAACGAGCCGTAGTCGGGCCGGAAGTTCTCGGCCGTGCCCACGTCGATGTAGCAGATCACGTGCCTGCCGAGCGCATGCAGGGCAGCGACCTGGGAGGCGGTCGTTTCGAATCCGTCGATGTCGTAGGCCGCGACCGGCTCGCTGTTGGGGACCTTGCCCTGCAGCTGCCAGTACCAGGTCAGCTGCGCCGGCGGCGTCCAATGCGGAGGGTCCTCGGCGGCAAGCCCGGGGACGGCGGCTCCGCCGGCGGCGCACACCCCGGCGAGCAGCGCCAAGCAGCCGATGATCGCTCTCCGCGGGCGGGCCAGCACGACTTGCCCATGCTAATGGCTGGCTGTGATCCCGCGGCCGGGATCTCGAGCGTGTCGTCCGCGACGGGCTTCCGCCCGACGCTCTCAGCAAACTCCCAGTAACCGCAAAGGCTACGCTCAACCCATTCCCCGAGTCTGCAAGCACGTCATCGGACTCGAGCGGGAGGACCAAGTGATCACGACCGAGACATCTCCGGGAACGAGCCCAGCGAGCGCGGGCGCACCCACAGGCGCAGCGGCCGGCGCCGCGCCCCCCACGGGCCAGCGGATCCTCGTGGTCGACGACGAGGCGAACATCGTCGAGGTGATCGCGATGGCACTGCGCTTCCAGGGGTTCACGGTCGAGGAGGCCGCCACCGGAGCCGACGCGCTGTCCGCTGTGAGCCGCTTCAAACCGCACCTGATGGTGCTCGACGTGATGCTCCCGGACATGGAGGGCTTCGAGGTGGCGAGGCGCCTCGGCGCCCAGCGGGCTGGGGTCCCGATCATCTTCCTGACCGCCCGCGACACCACCGACGACAAGGTCCGCGGCCTCAGCGGCGGCGGCGACGACTACATGACCAAGCCCTTCAGCCTCGAGGAGCTCGTGGCCCGCATCCGCACGATCCTCAGGCGCAGCGGGCAGGCCGCCCCGGAGTCGGGCAGGCTCGTGTTCGAGGACCTCGAGATGGACGAGGAGTCCCGCGAGGTGACCCGCGCCGGCCGGCCGATCTCCCTCACCGCCACCGAATACCGGCTGCTGCGCTACCTGATGCTGAACCCGCGCCGCGTGCTCACGCGGGCGCAGCTGCTGGACCACGTGTGGAACTACGACTTCGGCGGCGACGGCCGGGTGCTCGAGACGTACATCAGCTATCTCCGCAAGAAGCTCGACGCCGACGGCCCGTCGCTGATCCGCACGGTGCGCGGCGTCGGATACGCGCTCCAGGCTCCAAGACAGTCCTGATGTCATCGCTGCGCGCCCGCGTCCTGGCCAGCCTGCTGGTGTTGGCGGGCGCGGGCCTGCTCGCGCTGGCGGCCGTCACCTACACCGAGCAGCGCTCGTTCCTGGAGGGTCGCCTCGACCAGCAGGCGCGCTTCGCCGCGCCCCTGCTCCACGGGGCGCTGAGCCGCTCCGGCCAGGGACCGTTCGGGGAGCACTTCGGCGGCGCCGGCGCGCCCGCGGGCACCGGTTCGGGCAGCACCGGTTCGGGCACCGGTTCGGGCAGCACCGGTTCGGGCAGCGGCGGTTCGGGCAGCGGCGACTTCGGTCCCCCCGCGGTCGCCCCGGGCGCCGGCGGAGCACCGGGCGGCCCCGGCGGCGGAGAACCGGGCGGCCCGCGCGCGGACCTCCAGCCGGGCACCTACGGGGAGCTGCGCGACGCCTCCGGCAAGGTCCTGCGACACGTGTTCATCACCTTCGGACAGCGCACCCCGGCGGCGCCCAAGCTGCCGGCCCACATACCCGCCGGAAAGCTCCTCACGGTTGGCTCGGTGACCACCTCCGGGCCGCAGTACCGCGTGTACGCCACCCGCGACGCGGACACCGGCGGCCTCACGATCGCTGCCGTGCCCACGACCGAAGTGCAGCAGACACTGCACCATCTCCTGCTGGTCGAGGCGCTCGTGATCGCCGCCGTGCTGATCACGCTCGCGATCGTCGGCTCGGTGGTCGTGCGCCTCGGGCTGCGACCGCTCAACCGCATGGAGGCGACCGCCGGCAAGATCGCCGCGGGCGACCTCTCCCAGCGTGTGAGCCCGGCCAACGAGTCCACCGAGGTCGGCCGCCTCGGGCTCGCGCTCAACGCGATGCTCGACCGCCTCGAGGAGGCCTTCCAGCAGCGCGAGGCCAGCGAGGCCCGCCTGCGCCGCTTCCTCGCGGACGCCTCGCACGAGCTGCGCACTCCGCTCGCCTCCATCCGCGGCTACGCGGAGCTGTTCCGCATGGGCGCCGCCGCCGACCCGGCCGAGACCGAGAACGCGATGCGCCGCATCGAAGAAGAGGCCGAGCGCATGGGGGTGCTGGTGGAGGACCTGCTCGCGCTCGCCCGCCTAGACCGCCCGCCCGAGCACGGGCACGAGCCGGTCGACGTATCCGGGCTGGCGGCAGACGCGGTGGCCGACGCGCGCGCGGTGGCGCCCGAGCGGACGATCACACTCGAGGCCTCACCGGGCGCGAGCGTCGTCGGTGACCCGCTGCAGCTTCGACAGGTGCTCGCCAACCTGCTGCGCAACGCCCTGACCCATACGCCCGCGGCGACACCGGTTGAGGTGACCGTGGGCGAAGCCGACGGCGAGATCACGCTGTCGGTGCGCGACCATGGGCCGGGGTTGCCCACCGACGCCCCCGAGCAGCTGTTCGAGCGCTTCTGGCGGACCGAGGGCGGTCGCGAGCGCGGCCGCGGCGGTGCCGGGCTGGGGCTCGCGATCACGCGCGCCGTGGTGGAGGCCCACGGTGGCTCGATCACCGCCCGCCAGGCCAGCGGCGGGGGCGCCGAGTTCCTCGTGCGCCTGCCGGCCGAGCGTGCCCCCCGTGCGGCCGAGCCCGCCACCGCCTGAGCGCCGTGCGCGCCCTCGTCCAGCGCGTCGGGAGCGCCTCGGTGAGCGTCGACGGCGAGACGGTGGCGGCGATCGGCGCCGGGCTGCTCGTGCTGCTCGGGATCTCCGTCGACGACGACGAGGCGGCCGCCGAGCGGCTCGCGCACAAGGTCCGCGCGCTGCGCATCTTCGCCGACGCGGAGGGCCGCATGAACGAGCCCCTGGGGAACCGGGAGATCCTGTGCGTGAGCCAGTTCACGCTGTACGGCGACACCCGCAGGGGCAATCGCCCCAGCTTCGTGGCGGCCGCCCCGGGCGAGCGCGCCGAGCCCCTGTACGAGCGCTTCTGCGAGCTCACCGGCGCGCGCCGGGGGGTGTTCGGTGCCTACATGCAGGTGGCGCTCGTCAACGACGGGCCCGTGACGCTGATGCTCGAGTCCTAGCCCGGCCGTGCAGCGGCCCACCGCTGCGCCCAGCCGTGCAGCGGCCCCAGCAGCTGGAGCAGCTCGCGCCCGTCGCCGGTCAACTCGTAGCCTTCGTCGGCGAGCGCCACAATCCCGGCCTCACGGAGCTCTCCCAGGCGCTGACTGAGCACGCTCGAGGACATCCCGGCACAGCGCTCCTGCAGCGCCCGGAAGGTGAGCGGGGCATCCCGCAGCTCCCAGATCACGCGCAGCGCCCAGCGCCGCCCGAGCAGGTCGAGCAGCGCCATCACCGGGCGTCCGCTCGCCGACCCCCGCACCGGTAGCCCGGGCGCCGGGGATTGCCGCTTCGGGCTCATCGCCTTGCGCTTCGTAAATCGAAGCAAGATGGGTTATGCTGCGAAAACGAAAGCGACCCGGATCGGAGTCTAGATGAGCCAAGCACCGCGCATACAACCCGTCCAGGAGCCGTACTCGGATGACATCGCCGCGATGCTCGCCAAGTGGATGCCCCCCGGCGCCGAGGTCGAGCCGCTGCGTCTGTTCCGCACGCTCGCCGTCCACGAACAGCTCGCCGGCCGCATGCGCCCGCTGGGCGCGGGCATCCTCGGCTCGCGCGCGCTCGTGGAGCCGCAGCTGCGGGAGGTGATGATCGCGCGCACCTGTGCCCTCACGGGAGCCGCCTACGAGTGGGGCGTGCACGCGGTCGCCTTCGGCCGGCCCCTGGGACTCAGCGACGAGCAGCTGCGCTCGACCGTCCACGGCGGCCCCGACGATCCCTGCTGGGACGAGCCCCAGGCGGCCGTCATGAGCCTGGCAGATGAGCTGCACCACACGAACACGATCGGCGCTCCCCTGTGGGAGCGGCTCGGACGCCTGTTCGACCAGGCCCAGGTGCTCGAGCTGATGGTGACCTGCGGCTACTACCACGCGATCGCCTACGTGTGCAACGGCGCGGCCGTCCAGCCCGAGGAGTGGGCGGAGCCGTTTCCGCCTTCGGGGCCCACGACGTGCTAGACCCCGCCCGATGGTCACCGGCGCTCACCCACCGAAGGACGGGCGGGGCGGCCACAGGCGCAATATGTGGATCGCGCTGCTCGCGCTCGTGCTCGCGGGCCTGGTCGCATTCGCGCTCTCACGGCTGAACCTCAGCCGCGCCGGTCACGCGCTGATCACCGCCAGCCCGGGGTGGATCGCCCTCTCGTTCCTGCTGATGGGGAGCTCGCTGGTGCTGCGCTCGATCTCCTGGCACCAGGTGCTGCGCGCCGCGCTCCCGGACACAGAGATCCCGTGGCCGCCGGTGGTCCGCGCGACCATGATCGGCGTGATGGCCTCGGCCGTGTTCCCGGGCCGGATCGGCGAGCCCACGCGCGTGGTCGTGATCTCGCGCCACCTCGAGGGGCCGAGGGCGCGCATGCTGGCGGTGGTCGCGGGCACCGTGTTCTCGCAGACGCTGATCAACCTGCTCGCGCTCGCGATCCTCGCGGCGATCACGTTCTCGGGTGCCCCGCTGTTGAACGGCAAGGCCGCCGGGGTGGCGACGGCCGTCGCCGTGCCCGTCGCGGTCGCGCTGATCGTGGTGTTCGGACCGCGCCTGCTGTCGCTCGCCCAGCGCTCGAGTTGGGAGCGCCTGCGGCACGTCGCCGGCCTGCTCGAACGGGCGCTGCGCCTGGCGCGGCAGGGGCTGCACGTCTTCGCCGCGCCCCGTCACGGTGGCGGCGCGATCGCCAGCCAGCTGGCCGCCTGGGCGCTGCAGTGGCTGGCCTGCTACATGATCGTGCTGGCGCTCGGGCTGCAGTCCCACGCGACGCTCGTGACAGCCGCCGCGGTGCTGCTCGCCGTCAACGTCAGCGCCGTGCTGCCCGCCACGCCCTCGAACGTGGGCGTGTTCCAGGCGGCCTGCCTGGTGGTGCTCGCCGCCTACGGCGTCGGCGCCGGGGCGGGCCTCGCCTACGGGATCATCCTGCAGGCCGTCGAGGTGATAACGGCGCTGGCGCTCGGCGTGCCCGCGCTGCTCGGCGAGGGCCTGCGCTGGCAGGACATCCGCAGCTCGGCGTCGAGCGCGGGCGAGGTCGTCGCCGCCGAGGAGGCGCTGCCCGCCGAGGATCCCCCGCGGGCGGGCGAGCTGGGAGCCGCGGGCGGACTGGGAGCGGCGCGTGGGCTGGGAACGGCCGGCGGAGGTGAGTCCGCGAGCGATCGCGCGTCAGTTGACGAGCGCGCGCAGTGACTGGCGCAGCGAGCGGGTCGTCTCCAGCACGGCCGTCGGCTCGTAGCCGCAGTGGGCCATGCAGTTGTCGCAGCGCGGGTCGCGACCGCGCCCGTACGCGTCCCAGTCGGTCGTGTCGATCAGCTCCCGGTAGGTCTCGGCGTAGCCGTCGGCCATCAGGTAGCACGGGCGCTGCCACCCGAACAGCGAGTAGCTGGGGATCCCCCAGGCGGTGCACCCGAATTCCGCCTTGCCTTCGAGGAAGTCGAGGAACAGGGGGCTGTGGTTCAGCCTCCAGCGCCGGCGCCTGCCGTCGGCGAACGCCTCGCTGAACAGCCTGCGCGTCTGTTCGACTCCGAGGAAGTGGTCCTGGTCGGGCGCTTTCTCGTAGGCGTACGCGGGCGAGATCATCATTTCGTCGACCCCGAGGTCGTCGTTGAGGAAGTCGAGCACCTCGCGCACGGTCTTGGGCGAGTCGTGGGTGAAGAAGGTCGTGTTGGTGGTCACGCGGAAGCCCGCCTTCTTGGCGGCCCGGATCGCGCTGACGGCCTTGTCGAACACGCCCTCGCGCTCGACGGACGCGTCGTGGCGCTCGCGCAGGCCGTCGACGTGGATGGCCCAGGCGAAATACGGGCTGGGCGTGAACCTGTCGAGCTTGCGCTCGAGCAGCAGGGCGTTGGTGCACAGGTACACGAACTTGCGCCGACGCACCAGCTCGCCCGCGATCTCGTGGATCTCCGGATGGATCAACGGCTCCCCGCCCGCGATCGACACCATCGGCGCCCCGCATTCCTCGATCGCGCCGACGGCCTGCGCCACGGGCATCCGCCGCCGCAGGACGTGCTCGGGGTGCTGGATCTTGCCGCAGCCCGAGCACTCCAGGTTGCACTGGAACAGGGGCTCGAGCTCCACGATCAGGGGAAAGCGCTCGCGTTTGGCGAGCTTCTGCCGGGCCAGGTAGAGGCCCATGCGCGTGCTCTGTCGGATCTTCACTGACATTGGCGGGGCAACCTTAGTCGCCCTGAACCATGTCATTAAGGGCGGCCGACACGCTGCGAAGCGCGCGGGCGGCGCGCAGCGCCCCGAACACCGCGCCGGGGCGCATCAGCTCGTGGGAGGGGCTGTCGAGCACCACCCGCACGACCCCGAACGGCCGCTCTCCGGCGGCCCCCGCGAGCCACACCGACTCCATGTCCACGGCGATCGCCCCGTCCGCCAGGAGCTCCGAGCGGCGTTCTCCCAGGGCCAGGCGCGACACGCATACGATCCGGCCGCTGCGGACCTTCAGGCCCCGCCCGGTGAGGCGCATCACCAGCTCGTCCCGCAGCGCGCAGCTCACGGGGCTCTCGCCGTGGCCCTCGTCGACGGCCGCGTAGACCTCGTCGGCGACGATCACTTCCCCCGGCACCGAGGACTCGTCGAGGCCGCCGCAGAAGCCGATCACCAGCAGCGACCCGGCGGTCTGCAGCGACAGCCGCCGCGCGGAGGCCCGCGCGCGCCGGGGGCCCATGCCGGTGCGGCGTACCACCCGGCCGCGGGCCCCGCTCGCGACCAGCAGCGCCTCGAGACGCAGCGGCGCCGCCAGCACGGCCTCGGCCACGCCGCTCGGCATCCCTGCCCTCATCGGCCCGCGAGCGCCGCCGCCGGCTCGGCCGCGCTCCCCTCCAGTCCGGCGATCAGCGCCCTCGCCGCCGCATGGCCACTCATCACCGCGCTCTCGAGCGTCGCGGGCCAGCGCGTGGCCGTCCAGGTGCCCGCCAGCGCCAGCCCCGGCATCACCGGTCCAGGCTGCGGGCGCAGCGCGGCCGTCCCGGGCGAGGCGCGGAAGGTGGCGGCGTGTTCGCGGGTCACGAGGAACAGCTCGAGGCGGGCCTCGCGCGCCCGCGGGAGCAGCGCCTGCAACGCAGGGACATACAGCTCGCGCAGCTCGTCGACGCTCATCCTCATCTCGCGGGCGGCCCCCGACAGCGACACCGCCAGGTACTGGTGACCCCCCGCGGCGCCCCCGGCGCGGCTGCGGTCGAACACGTACTGGACGGGCGTCTGTACGCCTGCGGCGAACGGCTCGTCGAGCACCCGGCGGTCGTAAACGACGTGGAGGTTCACGATCGGCGAGCTGCCGAGCTCCCGCCAGGCGCCGACGCGCTCTCCCAGCAGCGGCTCGAGCAGCCCCGCCGCGCGCTCGTGGGGCAACGCCACCACCACCCCCTCCGCGCTGAGCCCGCCCCCCTCGTCGCCGTCGCCGCCCGCGCCGCCCAGCACCTCGAAGCCGCCGCAGCCGCGTGCAAGCCCGCGCGCACGCCAGCCCAGCAGCACCCGCACGCCCGCGTCCTGGAGCGCCCGCTCGGCCGGACTCCCGAGGGTGTCGCTGAGCGTGTGCTCGTGGAAGCCGATGTCGCCGGCCCCCGCGCTCTGGAGCAGCCCCGTCTGGAACACGAACGCCCCCAGCTCGAGCGACGCCTCCCGCGCCGGCAGGTTGAGCGTGGGCAGCGCGATCAGGTCCCAGAGGGCGGCGATCGCCCGCGGGCCCTGTCCGTGGCGCGCCAGCCACTGCCCGAGCGTCAGGCCCTCGAGCGCGTGTGCGCGCTCCGGCGTGAGACGCATCAGCGCCAGCGCCGCCCGCGCGGCCCCGAGGCGCTCGTGCGGCGGCAGGTGGCGGTAGCGGGCGAGCGCTCCGGCGAGGTGGAGCGGCGGCGCCAGTCCGCCGCGGCGCAGCACGTAGGGCTCGTGGCCGGGGCGCAGCACGGGGATCCGCAGCCGCGGCTGGACGCTCACCAGGTCGCTGCTGCCGAGGCGCCCGAGCAGCCCTCGGTAGGCGTCGCAGCAGCGCAGGAACACGTGCTGGCCGTTGTCCATCTCGAGGCCTTCCCGGGAGACCGAGTAGGCCGCCCCACCGAGCCGCGGGCGGACCTCGGCGAGGGTCACCTCGGCGCCCGCGTCGGCGAGGTCCAGCGCGGCCGTGATCCCCGCGAGGCCACCTCCGACGACGACCACGCGCGGCGCGCTCACGAAGAGGTCCCCGCCAGGGCGCGAGCCGCCACCCATGCCTTCTCGCGCGCCGACAGCGACACGCGTCCGCGCAGGACCAGCTCCGGTTCCCGCTCGATGCGCTCCAGCAGGCGGTGGTAGATGCCCGCCATCGCACGCACGCAGGCGCCGCTGCGGCGGTCCAGCAGGGGCACCAGCTGCATGCCGCGGTCGAACCACCGCTGCGCACGGTCGGCCTCGAAGCGCACCAGCGAGCAAAGGTCCTCGAGCTCTGCGGGGCGGCTCTCCGGCGGCCCGGCGGCGCGGGTGCCCGGCGGCCCGGCGGCGCGGGTGCCGACGAGTTGGGCCACACGCCCGGGCAGCGCCGCCGGCGGTGTCCCGTCGACCAGGCCGAAGCGCCGCAGGTCCTCCGCGGGCAGGTACACCCGACCGTTCTCGGCGTCCTCGCGCACGTCGCGCAGGATGTTGGTGAGCTGCAGCGCGACACCGAGGTCGTCGGCGAGAGCGTCCGCTGTCTCGCCGCCGGCGGCGGGAGCCCGCGACCCGAAGATCGACAGGCACACGCGACCGATCGCCCCGGCCACCCGGCGGCAGTAGCCGACGAGCTCCTCGAAGGTCTCATAACGCGTTTCGAGCACGTCCATGCGCACGCCCTCGATCAGCTCGTCGAGCGCCGACAGCGGGATCTCGAAGCGGACCGTGGCGTCTTCGAGGGCCACCATCACGGGGTCCCCCCCGGGCCCGCGGGCGCCGAGCTCGTGCAGGTGCTCCTCGGCCTCGCCGAGCCGGGTGAGCTTCTCCTCGCTCGGGAGCTCGCCGTCGCCGATGTCGTCGATGCGCCGGGCGAAGGCGTAGGCGGCGCACAGCGCCCGGCGGCGGTCGCCGGGGAGCAGCCGGATGCCGTAGTAGAAGTTGGCCGCCTCGGTGCGGGTGATCGCCTCGCAGCGGGCGTAGCTGTCGGACAGCTCGCTCATCGGGCCGACGTGCCGGGCCGCCCGGCGAGGGTGGCGGCGAGCGTGCGCAGGAACAGCGCCCGGCCGGCCCGCGGGGGTCCGCCCAGCACGTCCCAGCCGGCGCGTTCGATCGCCGTCAGGGTTGCGAGCCCGCCCGCGACGAAGCCGGCCACCGCCAGACCTGCCCGCCGCGGCAACGTGCCCACCAAGGGCCGCCCCGCCCACAGCAGGCCGCGCGCCCGCGCGACCTCGAAGGCGATCGCAGCGCGCAGCTGCGGCCCGGCGCCCCCGGCGTCCAGATCCGGCTCGCCCGCCCCGAAGCGGGCCAGGTCCTCGCGCGGTAGGTAGATGCGTCCTGCGGCACGGTCCTCGGCCACGTCCTGGAGGTGCTCGACGAGCTGCAGGCCGGTGCAGATGGAGTCCGACAGCCGTACCCGCCGCGGGTCGGCCGCGCCGAAGATCCCCAGCACGAGCTCGCCGACGGGATCGGCCGACAGCCGGCAGTACCCCTGCAGCTGCTCCCAGCTCTCATACCGAGAGACGCGCTGGTCGACGCGGTTGGCCTCGATCAGCCGCGTGAACGGCTCGCGGGGCAGGGAGTGCGCCCGCAGCACCGGCTGCAGCGACACCAGGATCGGATCGCGGGCCTCGCCGCGATAGGCACGGTCGAGCTCCTCCTCGACCCAGTCGAGCGCCTGCAGGCGGTCACCCTCGAAGCTGTCACCGAGCTCGTCGACGAGCCTCGCGAAACCGTAGATCGCGAGCAGATCCGAGCGCACACGCCGGCCGAGCACCCAGCTGGCGACGGGGAAGTTCTCACCGCCCGAGCGCGCGAGCACGTCTTCGACCGCGGGCGCCCCGGCGGGGGCGCCGCGGACCGGCGCGTCCCTTGTCGTCTTCACCCCCCTTGCCGCAGACCAGCCAGATCGGGCGTCCCGCTCTCGCCGGTCCCGACCATCAGACACCGGCCGAGCGCCATCAGCGGGAACGTCAGCCGGTACAGGTGGTAGTTGATGTAGTAGTCGCAGGGGAAGCCGGTGCCGGTGTACTGCGGCTCGTTCCAGGTGCCGTCGGGACGCTGGGTCCCGACCAGCCAGTCCACGCCCCGCGCCAGCGCCTGCGAACCCTCGCCCGCGGCATGCAGCGCCAGCAGGGCCCACGCCGTCTGGGAGGCGGTGCTCGGGCCGCGCCCGATCCAGCGCGAGTCGTCGTAGGAGCGGGGGTCCTCGCCCCAGCCGCCGTCTTCGTTCTGGTGGCGCTCGATCCATCTGACGGCACGGCGGATGCACGGAGACGACGGGTTCACCCCGGCAGCGATCAGGCCGGGCACGGCGGCACCCGTGCCGTACACGTGGTTGACACCCCAGCGTCCGAACCACGAGCCGTCCGGCTCCTGGCTGTCGATCAGCCAGCGCACGCCCCGCCGCGTCGCGGGCTGCTGCCCGCGGCCGGCGCCGGCGAACATCTCGATCGCGTGCGCCGTGACGTCGGCGCTGGGCTCGTCGATCACCTCGCCGAAGTCGAGGAACGGCAGCTCGCGCGCCAGCGTGAGCGTGTTGTCGGCGTCGAACGCACCCCAGCCGCCGCCCTTGCTCTGCATCCCCTCCACCCATGCCAGGGCGCGATCGACGGCCCCGTCGATGCGCGCTGCGAGCTCGCCGGCGGCGGCGCTCCCGTTGGCCGCCACGCTGGCCGCGTGGTGGGCGTGGGCGGCCGTGGAGACGCGCTGCAGGGCGAGCACCACCTCGGCGGTGTCGTCGACGTCGGGGTAGTTGTCGTTGGCGAACTCGAACGCCCAGCCGCCGGGACGCACCTGTGGGCGCGCGACCGACCAGTCGCCGCGCTCGGTGACCTCCTCGCCGAGCAGCCACTCGGCGCCCTTGACCATCGCCGGGTGCTCGCCGGCCAGCCCGGCGTCGCTGAGCGCGAGCATCGACAGGGCCGTGTCCCACACGGGCGACTGGCACGCTTCCAGGCGGCGGGACTCGCCCGCCGGGGCGCCGACGCCGTGGCGGTCGTCACGGTCCTCGACCATGAAGCGTTCGATCCCTTCCAGGCCGCGCCTCATCACCGGGTGCTCGAGCGGGTAGCCCCCGAGGTGCAGCGCGATCAGCGAGTACACCCACGGCGGCTGGATCCCGCCCCACGAGCCGTCCGCCTCCTGGCGGCGCACGATCCAGTGTTCGGCGCGCTCGATCGCCATGCGCCGCAGGACTCCCAGCGGACGCCGCTCGTAGGCGCGGATCGCGCCGTCCACGCGGCGCCACAGGCGCGCCCGGCGGCTCGGGGCGCCGGCGTCCTCGGCGGGCGCGGCCGGACCGGTCAGCTCGCCCAGGTCGAAGCCCAGCACGCGCACCGGGCGGTGGGTTTTGACGAGGCTCAGGGCGACGATCGTCTGGCGCGCCCAGCAGGCGAAGTCGTAGACGTTGAGCGGCACCCACGGAGGCAGCAGGATCAGCTCGGGCGGCAGCGCCGGCACCCGGTCCCACGACCACAGCCCGAACAGCGCCAGCCACAGGTGGGTGAACACGCGCGCCCCCTCGAGCCCGCCGTTGGCGCGCACGAACGCGGCCGCTCCCTGCATGTGGGGCTCCTCGGGCGAGTCGCCGGCGAGACGCAGCGCCCAGTAGGCCTCGATCGTCGTGGACAGCTCGCCGGGACCACCGTAGAAGTTCGCCCACGTGCCATCGTCGCGCTGCTGGGAGCGGATCCAGGCGGCCGAGCGTTCGGTCTCGGGCTGGGTGCGGATCCCGAGGAACTCGCGCAGGAGCATGTCCTCGGCATCCATCGTGACGTTGGTCTGCAGCTCGCCCCGCCACCAGCCGCCGTCCTGCTGGAGGGAGAGCAGATGCTCTATCCCCCGCTCCAGCGCTCGCTGCGCCTGGCCTGTGGCCTCGATGGTCAGCTCCGACATGCGCGGAAAGCTACGGCTTTTTCCCCGCGGGAGGTTCCCGGGTGGGCACCGGCATCATGAGCATCCTAGGCGGAGACCCGGGCGTCTCCCGCAACGAGCACCTCGGGGTGCGCGAGCGTGATCACGCGGCGGCGCAGGGCCGCCTCGCTGACGAAGCGCGGCTGCGGCGAGGTGAAGCGCAGCAGGATCAGCCCGTCGTGGTCCTGCCTGGAGCGCAGCACGAAGCCCGGCGCCGGCGGTCGCGTGGCGTCGCGGCGAAGCGGGGCGTAGCCGGTCTCGTCGATTTCGTCCACCAGCACGCTCGTACCCGGCCTCAGGTTCCGCAGTCCCGGCAGGTAGTACTGCAGCGGCGTCTCCCCCAGCTGCACGGTCGTCACCGCCCGCGCGGCCGAGGCCGAGCCGATCGCATGGGCCAGCGAGCGCCAGTTGCCCCTCTGCAGGCGCGGGCTGGCGTCGACGTCGATCGTGATCGCCAGCGATGCGAGCACGATCAGCGCCCCCACCCATGCCCCGGCGCGCCCCGTGCGGGGCGAGCCCACGAGGATCGCGATCACGGCGCTGACCGGCAGCATCGCCCCCACCAGGTTGCGCGGAGCCAGATAGTCGGCCCCCAGCACCGCCAGCGCCAGCGGGACCAGGATCCCCGCCGCGGCCACCACCAGCATCGCCGCCAGCCCTTCGCGCTCGCGGGTCACCTCCGCGCGGGGGGCCGCCGCCAGGGCCCGAACGCCGATCACCAGGCCGGCCAGCACCGGCAGCGCGACGAGCAGCTCGACGCCGTGTCCGAGCGCCGAGCCGGTGTAGCCGGTGAGGTAGTACTGCGGGATCGCCTGCACGCGACTGGAGAGCGCCCAGCGGCCGATCCATTGCGTGCCGTGCCCGCCCTGGGCGATCACCAGCGGCAGCAGCGCCAGCCCGACGAGCACCAGCACCGCGCCCGCCCACAGCGCCAGCCGGCGCCGCTCGCCGGGGGTCCGCAGCAGCCACACGATCATCCCCGCGATCAGGAACACGGCGAAGTAGTGGCTCAGCAGCGCGAGCGCAGCCGTCAGCGCGAACAGGCCCATCCGCCCTCGTGTGGGCACGCGGTCGGCGCGCACGAAACA
>DATJXX010000005.1:0-117055 GCA_035499875.1 Solirubrobacteraceae bacterium | reverse complement strand
TTGGAGAAGCGGAAGGAGCTAGTCCGGCTTCTCGGGGATGAGGACGAAGAAGGTCTGCCGCGGCGAGCGGGCAGACACGCCGAGGCGCAGCATCACGCTGGCCGGCACCTTGAAGAAGACCCACACCAGTGTCGTGGCCGCGGACGAGCCCGACGCGGCGCCGCCGCCCGCGGAGGAGCCGCCGCCCGTGCCGCCCGGGCCGGGCCCGGGGGTCGGGGCCGAGGAGTGGCCTTCCGTGCTCGAGCTGCCCCCGCCCCCGTTGGCGGAGCCCCCCACCTTGAGGGATGCCGAGCGTGAGACCAGCCCGAACGAACGGACTTCCGCTTCGGTCCCGGAGGTGGTCAGCACTGCCAGCGTGGCAGCGAGGGTCTGGCGCGCGTTCTGGGGTTCCAGCGCGAGCCATTCATCGAGTTTCGCGGCGGTCAGCTTGGGCGTGGCGGGACGACGTGAGGGCAGCTGGTTGGCGGCTTCGGGGGCCACCACGAGCGGTCCGGAGTTCCCACTCGAGCTTGGAGCTTCCGCGGAGAGGCTGGCGGAGGTGAGCGGCGAGGTGCTGATTGGAGCGCTTTCCGTCTTTTCGTGGGTCTCCTTGGAGCCTCGGCCTTCGCCGTCGGCTTTTTCGGCCCTTTCGGCCTTCTGTGCTTCTTCAGCAGCCTTCTGTGCTTCTTCGGCGGCCGTCTGCTTGGCTTCTTCGACGGCTTTCTGCGCCGCTTCTTCAGCGGCTTTCTGCGCTGCTACTTCGGAAGCTTTCTGCGCTGCTTCTGCTTCTTCGGCAGCCTTCTGAGCCGCTTCTGCTTCTTCAGCGGCTTTCCGCGCTGCTTCTGCTTCTTCAGCAGCCTTCTGCTGCGCTTCCGCTTCTTCGGCGGCTTTCCGCGCTGCTTCTGCTTCTTCAGCAGCCTTCTGCTGCGCTTCTGCTTCTTCGGCGGCCTTCTGCTGGGCTGCTGCTTCTTCAGCCTTCTGCTGGGCTTCTTCCGGGAGCGGGTCCGCCGGCGGTTCTTCGGGCGGGGGCACCCCTGTCGGGGGTTCTTCCGGCCCGGACGATTCGGGCGGCGCACGTTCGGGCGGGCGTTCCAGGGCAGGTGGTTCTTCGGGCGGCGGCGGTTCGGAGGGCGGTTCCTCCGGGGGCGTCTTCGCCGGCGGCGGTTCGACGGCCGGGTGATCTCCCACGGGGGGCGGTTCCACGGCCGGCGATTCCTCCAGCGGCGGTTCGGTGAACGGCACTTCGGTCAACGTCGGGTCCGCCACCGGCGTCCCGGACGGGGTGGCCTCGGGCGAGGACGGGCTCGCTTCCGTGCCGCCCGTGCCGGATGTAGGCTGCCCGAAGCCGGTGGGTGCTTCTTCGACCACCGCAGCGGCCCCCTGCTCGGGCGGGGCGGAGCCGGCGCCTTCACTCGGCCCGGTTTCGCTGCTCGCCGCGGACCCCGTTTCCTGGCCCGAGGACTGCTGCGCTTCGGTACCTTCGCTGCCACCCTTGGCGATCGACGAGGACGAGGAGGCGCCTTCGCCGGCCGGCGGCGGTTCGCTCGGCGGGGTGGCTTCGCCGCTGCCGCTCGGGGGCGCTGCCGGTTCCCCGGAGCCTTCGGGCGGCGGTGATTCCGAGCCGCTCGGCGGCGCGGCCGGTTCGCCTTCGACAGGCGCGGTCTGTTCTTCGCCCGCGGGCGATTCCGTCACGGGGCCGGGCCCCGGTTCGGCTTCGCCGGACGACGGAGCTTCTTCGGCGGCGGACGTGGAGGGTTCGGCCGACCCCCCTTCGGAGGCGCTGGCGATGCCCACGGGCAGCAGCGCGAGCCACACGAGCGCGGCCAGCAGCGTGGCGCAAAGCCAAGCACTGGAGCGCCTATTCCTGGAGGAGCCCTTGGCCGCCGTGATCATCGCTGCCTTGCCGTGACCATCCTGAGCATCGTTGCCTTGCGTAAACCATACGGACTTCCGGCTCACAGACTTCCCTTCGCCGGTAAGCTCGGAGAACAATGATGACGAAGCGGCAACAAGGACGCGTCGATCGCTTCGAACGGGAAGGAGGCTGAGAGCTCGTGCTCGTACTCAGCCGCAAGACCGGCGAGAGCATCATGATCGGCGACGACATCGAGATCACACTCGTGTCAACCGAAGGATCGAAAGTCCGAATCGGCATTCAGGCGCCGTCTGACGTCCCAGTGCACCGCAAGGAGATCTACCTCGAGATCCGGGCCTCGGTCCAGGATCCCAAGCAGCTCGAGGGACCGGACTTCTACCGGGCCTTCAGACGACGCGCCAGCTGAGAGGCGACGCCTCTCCTCGACGGCCGGATCGGGCCAGGGTGTTCCTGACCGGCTCCCCGCTGCCCGCACACGCTCGACCCTCCGGCATCCGGATCTGCCGATCGTCCCTGCACACGGGCCTGTTTTCGGCGCCTGTGGCGGCCTCTGGAAGGGCTCCACAAAGTACTTGCGCCGTCAACTATCCCGCGCTATACTAACTACACTTTCGTAAGTAGATATGGAGCGTTTACCTCATGACACCTGCCGCCCCAAACAGCCCAGCCCCGCCCGATGACACCGAGCCCAAGGCCCGCCTGAGGCTCATCCCCCTCGACGACACCGTCGTGTTCCCCAACATGGGGATCACCCTCACCGTCGACGTGGGCGAGGACACACGTGTCGTGCTCGTCCCCCGTCACGAGAACGAGTTCCTCGAGGTCGGCACGATCGCCGAGGTCTCGGAGCAGATCCGCCTGCCGGGAGGCGGTCGCGCGGTCGCCCTCTCGGGTGAGCACCGTGCCCTGATCGGCGCTGCCGAGACAGGCCCCGGCGGCGAGCTGCGCGTCGAGGTGGACGAGCGCCCCGACGAGCACCCCAAGGACGGCCGCACCCGCGAGCTGGAGCGCGAGTACCGCGCCACGGTCGAGGAGATCCTAGAGCTACGCGGCGACGACGGACGCATCTCGGCGTTCCTGCGAGCGATCCAGGAGCCCGGAGCGCTGGCCGACTCCGCCGGCTACTCCCCGAGCCTGACCTACGAGCAGAAGGTGGAGCTGCTGCGGACCCTCGACGTCGCCGACCGTCTCGAGCTGGCCGTGAAACTCCAGCGCGAGAGCCTGGCCGAGCTGCAGGTGCGCCGGCGCATCCGCGAGGACGTCCAGGAGGGCGCCGAGAAACAGCAGCGCGAGTACTTCCTGCGCAAGCAGATGGAGTCGATCCGCAAGGAGCTCGGCGACGACGAGGCGTCGGTCGCCGACGAGTACCGCGCGAAGATCGAAGAGGCCCTGATGCCGGAGCCCGTCAAGGAGCAGGCCCTGAAGGAGCTCGGCCGCCTCGAGCGGATGGGCGAGCAGACCGGCGAGTCCAGCATGATCCGCACGTACCTCGACTGGCTGATCGCGGTGCCGTGGGGCAAGACCTCCGACGAGCACCTCGACCCCGTCGCGGCGCGGGCGGTGCTGGACGCCGACCACGCCGGCCTGGAAGAAGTCAAGGACCGCGTCACCGAGTACCTGGCAGTGCGCAAGCTGCGCGAGGACCGCGGCATCGAGGCCGACCCCAAGTCCGGAGCGATCCTGACGCTGATCGGGCCGCCGGGTACCGGCAAGACCTCGATCGGTGAGTCGATCGCGAGGGCGACCGGGCGCGAGTTCGTGCGCATGTCGCTAGGCGGCGTCCGTGACGAGGCCGAGATCCGTGGCCACCGCCGGACCTACATCGGCGCGCTCCCGGGACGGCTCGTGCGGGCGCTCAGGGACGCGGGGACGATGAACCCCGTGATCCTGCTCGACGAGGTCGACAAGGTCGGCGCGGACTGGCGCGGAGACCCCTCGGCAGCTCTGCTCGAGGTGCTCGACCCTGCCCAGAACCACTCGTTCAGAGACCACTACCTCGACGTCGAGCTCGACCTCAGCCAGGTGATGTTCCTGGCGACGGCGAACGTGGCCGACACGATCCCCGGACCGTTGCTCGACCGCATGGAGGTGATCCACTTCGACGGATACACCTCCGAGGAGAAGCTCGCGATCGCGAAGGGCTACCTGTGGAAGCGTCAGCGTGACCGCAACGGCCTGCGCGAGGACGAGGTCGAGATCTCCGACGACGTGCTGCGTCTGATTATCGCCGAGTACACCCGCGAGGCGGGCGTCAGGAACCTCGAGCGCAACCTCGGCACCGTGCTGCGCAAGACGGCAACGCGGATCGCCTCGAGCGAGACGTCCGAGGACGCGGCCGAGAAGCTCGAGTTCCCGGTGAAGATCGACGTCGAGGCCGTGCGCGACGCGCTCGGACGCCAAAAGTTCTTCCAGGAGTCCGCGGCACGCACCGCGACCCCCGGAGTGGCGACGGGCCTGGCCGTGACCGGCACCGGTGGAGACGTCCTGTTCGTGGAGGCGACCCAGATGAAAAGCGGCTCGGGCAGCGGCCTGGTGCTGACCGGGCAGCTGGGCGACGTGATGAAGGAGTCGGCGAGGATCGCCCTCTCCTACGTCCGCGGCAACGCGGAGGAGCTCGGAATCGACGAGAGCGCCTTCGAGGGCAAGGAGTTCCACGTCCACGTCCCCGCGGGCGCGATCCCGAAGGACGGGCCCAGCGCGGGCGTGACGATGGTCACCGCACTGGCCTCGCTGCTGACCGACAGGCCGGTCAAGCACACGGTCGGGATGACCGGTGAGGTCACCCTGCAGGGGCGCGTGCTGCCGATCGGCGGACTCAAGCAGAAGGCCCTGGCAGCCCACGCGGCTGGTCTCACCGACGTGATCCTGCCCGAGCGCAACCGCGGCGATCTCGACGAGATCCCCGAGGAGGTGCGCGAGCAGATGACCTTCCACCCGGTGATGACCGTGCAGGAGGTCCTCGACCGCGCGCTGGAGCCGGCTCTAGATGTCGCGCGTCTCTCGTAGGTGTCAGCCCGTCCCCGAGGAGGTCCGTGAGACCGCGGACCTCCTCGAGCGGCGCTGGCAGCTGTCCATCATCTACGCCGCCCTCACGGGTGCGCTGCGTTTCAGCGAGTTCGCCGAGGCGGTCTCCGGGATCTCCCCGCGGATGCTCTCCGAGCGCCTGCGGGACCTCGAGCGGGCGGGCCTGGTGGCGCGCACCGTGATCCCCTCGAGCCCGCCGACGGTCGAGTACCGGCTCACCGACCGCGGCCGGCGCCTCGCGCCGATCATCGAAGCGATGCGCGACTACGCCCGCGAGGAGGCCTAGCTCCCCTACGCGCCGGCCAGGCCGTGCCTGGCCGGCTCCGGGCTGCTGACCCCCACCAGCTGCCCCCCCGCGCATTCCTCGGCCCGCACGTCCGCCCGCGCTGGGTTGCGGATGAAGGCGAGGCCGATGCCGCCGCCGAGCGCGAGGAGCGCCGCGGCCACACCCATGCCGACGTGGAAGCCGTGCACGGAGGCCGCTTCGGCGGCGCCGTGCATCGCGGTGGCCGTCGCGTGTGGCAGCGAGGAGGTCTTCGGCAGGCCCAGCGGCAGCCGTTTGGCTTCCGCCAACACCGCCTCGCCCTGCGCGCCGAGGGCGACCCCCCGCAGGTGCGACTGCAGCGACGAGCTGAAGACGGCGGCTATCACCGCTCCCACCGCCGCCGTCCCGATCAGGCCGGCCACGCGGGCCACCGCGTTGTTGACGGCCGAGGCGATCCCGGCCTCCCCCTCGGAGCCCGCGAGCACCGCCGCCGTCAGGGGGGCGACCGTCATCGACAGGCCGAGGGCGAACAGCAGCTCGGCCGGCAGCACGTCCGCGGTATAGCTGAAGCCGTGCCCGACGCGCTGGAACAGAACCAGTCCGCAGGCCCCCACGAGCGGCCCGAGGCCCATGAACAGGCGCGGCCCGTGGCGGTCGGCGAGCATCCCGAAGCGCCGCGACAGCAGGAACATCACGAGCGTGATGGGGAGCGTCGCGAAGCCGCTCTCCAGCGGTGAGTAGCCGCCGATCTGCTGCAGGAACAGGATCAGGAACAGGAACAGGATCCCCAGCCCGGCATAGACCGAGAACGTCTCCACGTTGCCCGCGGAGAAGTTGCGGCGCCGGAACAGCCGCAGCGGCAGCATCGGTTCGCGCGCCGTCGCCTCGCGCACCACAAACGCGATCAGCAGCACCAGGCCGCCGACCAGCGTCCCGGATACCGCCGGGTCGCCGAAGCCGAGCCGTGGCTGCTCGATCAGGGCGAACACGGTGCAGGCGAGCCCCGAGGCAGCCAGCGCGGCGCCCGCGAGGTCCACGCGGCGGCCCGTCTGCCTGGCCGGGGCCGGGGGTATCGCGACCACGATCAGCCCCCAGCACGCGATCACGAGCGGCACGTTCACCAGGAACACCGCTCGCCAGCTCGACAGCGCCAGCAGCTCTCCCCCCACGAGCGGGCCGAGGATCCCCGCGATCGCGCCCCACGCCGTCCAGCTGCCGATCGCCGCCCCCCGCTCCTGCTCGGAGAAGGTGTTCACGATCACCGCCAGCGAGCTCGGCACCAGCAGCGCCCCCGCACACCCCTGCAGGGCCCGCGCCGCGACCAGCAGCGTGATGCTCGGTGCCAGGGCGCACGCCACCGACGCCACCCCGAAGCCGAGCACGCCGATCGTGAACACGCGCCGCTCGCCGTAGATGTCGCCCAGCGAGCCGCCCAGCAGGATCAGCGAGCCGAGCGTCAGCAGATAGCCGTTGACGACCCACTGCTGTGCCGCCAGGCCACCCCCGAGCGAGCGCTGGATCGGCGCCAGCGCGACGTTCACGACCGTGCCGTCGAGCAGCACGATGCACGACCCGATGATGCATGCGACCAGCGTCAGGCGCTTGCGCGTCCCCTCATCCGACGCCCACGAGGAGATCGCCGTGGGCGTGGGGTCCCCTCAGCCGAGGACGAGCTCTGCCGCCGTCCGCAGCGTGTTCGCGTCGCCCGAGATCAGCAGCGTCGTGACGATCGAGTCGCGCCAGCGGTCGAGCTCGTCGCGGATCTTCTCCCGCGGTCCGATCAGGGCCATCTCCTCGATCAGCCGCCGCGGCACCTTGGCGGCCGCCTCGTCCTTGCGTCCCGCGAGGTACAGCTCGGCGATTTCGTCGACCTCGCGCTCATAGCCCATCGCGATCGGCACGTTGGCGTGGAAGTTGGTGCCTTTGGCCCCCATCCCGCCGAAGTACAGGGCATAGAAATGGCGCAGCGAGTCGGCCGCGGCGTCGACGTTGTCGGTGACGATGAACGGGACCGTCGCGGCGACCTCGAAGTCTTCGGAGCTACGACGGGCGCCCTCGCGCGCGAATCCCTCCTGCAGCGAGCCCGTGTAGAGGTCCTGGTGGGTCGGCGAGAAGAACAGCGCCAGCCACCCGTCGCACAGCTCGGCCGCCAGCGCGATGTTCTTCGGCCCCTCGGCGCCCAGGTAGATCGGGATGTCCTCGCGCAGCGGGTGGATCGAGGACTTCAGCGGCTTGCCCAGGCCGGTGCCGTCGGGGAGCGGCAGCGGGTAGTGCGGCCCCGGCGCCTCCAGCGGGCCGCGGCGGGCCCAGATGTCGCGCAGGATCGCGATGTACTCGCGCGTGCGCGCGAGGGGCTTGGCGAACGACATCCCGTACCAGCCCTCGACGACCTGTGGGCCGGACACGCCCAGGCCGAGGATGAAGCGCCCGCCGCTGAGGTGGTCGAGGGTCATCGCCGCCATCGCCGTGGCCGCCGGCTGGCGCGCCGACAGCTGCACGATCGCGGTCCCCAGCTTGATGCGCTCGGTGGCAGCCCCCCACCACGCCAGCGGGGTCAGGCAGTCCGACCCGTACGCCTCGGCGGTCCACATCGAGTCGAAGCCCAGGCGTTCGGCCTCGGCCACCGACTCGGCGGCGCCCGGCGGCGGGCCCCCGGCCCAATAGCCGGTGTTGAGCCCGAGCTTCAGCGTGCCGACCATCTCGGCTGCGACCCTACCGTCTCACACGCTCAGGCGCCGTCCACGAGCACGAGCGTGAAGCCGTCGTAGCCCTTCACCCCGACCGTCTGGATGGTTGTGGCCTGGACCCCGTGTTGGCGGCCGGCCAGCTCATGGAAGCGGCGCATACCGAGGGCGCCCGGCTCGTCGGTGTCGGGGTCCACCAGCGCCCCGTCGCGAACGACGTTGTCGACGAGGATGACGGCGCCGGGTCCCACCAGCTTCAGCGCCAGCTCGAAGTAGGCCGGCGTGCCGGCCTTGTCGGCGTCGATGAACACGAGGTCGAACGGCCCCGCGCCTTCGGCGATCAGCGCCCGCAGCCCGTCTTCGGCGGGCCCCACGCGCAGCTCGACGCACTCCCCCAGCCCGGCCCGCTCGATGTTCGCACGTGCCACCTGGGCGTAGTCGCCGTTGAGCTCGAGCGTCACCAGCCTCCCGCCCGGTGGAAGCGCGCGGGCGAGCAGGATCGTGCTGTAGCCGCCGAGCGTCCCCAGCTCGAGGATCGAGCGGGCGCCGTGGATGCGGGCCAGCAGCTGCAGGAAGCGACCCTGGGCGGGGGACACCGCGATCGGCGGCAGGCCCGCGTCGGCAGTCGCCTGCAGGGCGTCCTCGAGCACGGGGTCGCTGTCGAGCAGCGTCTCCCCCACGAACTCGTCGACCCTGTTCCAGGTCCCCCAGCTCACGCGTGGGCCCCGGCCGCTTCGCGCCTGCTCATCAGCGCCAGCGGCACCGACAGCCCCGCCGAGCGGCGCACCGTCGAGATCTGGCGCCCGGGCTGCACGGCCGCGCGCACGGGGCCGGCGGCGTCGCCGAGCATCTCCACGGCCCGCGGCAGGTCCTCGAACACGAGCGCGAGCCCCCACAGGCGTGCCGGGCGGTCCGGCCCGCCCTGGCGCTCGAGCACCTCGGCCGGTTCCTGGACGACCTCGAGGATCGTCTCGCCCAGCCGGAAGAACGCCTGCCGCGGGGCACTCGCCGGAGTCGGCTCCTCGCGGATGCGGCGCAGATCGAGCCCCGCCGCCTGCAACGCCGTCACCGTCCTGTCGAGCGAAGGCGACATCGCCACGACGTGGTCAACCCCGACAGCCCCGTTGGGGTGCTCGGGCGGCGGACCGGCGGGCGGCCCCGTGGAGATCGTGGTCGCGAGCCCGTCGAGCTCCGTGGTTGCGACCCCCCGCAGCGACCATCCGAGGATCGCCCTGCCCGCAGCGGCTCCGCGCAGGCTCAGGACCACGCCCCCGAGCTGGCAGGTGTCACCCTGCAGCGCGAACCCGAGCCCCTCCCAGGCGGCGGGATCCTCCGCGAGCGCGATCCGATCGATGCTCACCCCGGTCACGCTCCCAACCGTACATGGTGGGGCTCGCCGGGCTCGGCGGAGGTGCGCCGCGGGCGCCCGGCCGCGAGCCACGCGGGCGCCCGGCCGCGAGCCACGTGGGCGCCTAAGCTGGCGAACGTGAGGATCTCGTGAGCTCCCAAGAGCACAGCCGCTCGCTGGTGCTGCTGCGCTACGTGCTGCCTGCGCTGGTGACGCTCGCGGGCATCGTGATCATGGCGATGGGCAGCGAAACCGACCTCGAGGGCGGCGCCGCGATCGTCAGCGCCGGGCTTGCGATCTTCTTCCTGAACTGGCTGTTCCGCACCGGCGTGGCGGGCGATCGCGACCGCGACGCCGAGGACACGGCCCGTGAGTACTTCGACCGACACGGTCGCTGGCCCGATTAGGACCGACCAGGACCGGCCAGCACCGGGGGCACGCGGCGGCCGAGAGCGCCGCCTCGAGCGAGCGTCACCTAGCCGCTGTAGCCGGCGAGCATCGTGCTGAACGCGAACGGCGACTGCGAGAGGCCGTCGCATTCTTCTTCAGGGTGACCGCCACCACACGGCCGGTCACGGTTGACCGACCAGAAGCTCACCCGCGCGAGGTGCCTGCCGGCCGCGAACGCGAGGATCTGGGAGAAGTCTTCCTGGCTGACCGTCTCCGCATGTTCGTCGGTGTCGCCGTTCATGGTCGAGATGCCCTCGTGTTCGTAGGCGGACGCCTGGCTGATGCCGTAGGCCGAGGCCAGCTCACCGGCGAGCGCTTCGAGCGCCTGGATCGAGGCCGCCGCCATGCTCCCCACGGGCGGTCCGAAGTCGAACGGCATGATTGTCCAGCTGTCGGGGTCCAGCCCGGCCGCAGCCGCGTCGGCGATCAGGCTGCGGCCGGTGGCTTCCGGTCCCGCCTGAGCGCTGGGGAAGGTGATCGAGACCTCCAGCCCGGGGTCGGCCCCCTGCAGCAGCGCGAGCGCGGCTGTCACACGCCGGCGGACCTTGGCGCTGCGCAGCTCGTTGTGCTCGATATCGATGTCGATCGCCTGCAGCGAGTAGGCGGCGACCACCTTCTGGTAGGCGCCCTCGAGCGCCTGCGGGGTCTTGCAGGCGGCGCCCAGCTTCTTGCCGCTCCAACCTCCGAAGGACACGTCGACTTCGCCGCCGGCCGCACGGATCTCTTCGATCGCGTGCTGGTCCGCGCCCCCGAGCAGCGGTCGGTTCCCGTCCCACTCCGGGTTGCACGCCTTCCGGCTGAGGATGAAGGCCAGCGTAAGGTCGTCCAGGCCGGTGTCGGCGAGCACTTCCGCCGGCGGCTGGGGGTCGCCCCAGCCCATGTACTCGTAAGGGGCCGCCAGCTCCACCGGCTGGGCGTGTGCGGCGCCCGCCCCGAGCCACAACGCCGCCGGCAGGCACGCGAGCGCCAGTGCGAGCGCAAGCCCGCCTCGGCGCACGATCCGCGCCCCACTCCGGCGCCCGATCAGCGCCCGGTCCCGGTGCACGATCCGCGCCCCACTCCGCGAGCCGCTCCCCGCGCGGGTCATCGTGTCGGCATGATCCATCAGCGGGGATGATCGCGCACGGATATCGTGCCCGCTTCATGGAGGGGCAGCCCCGCAGCCGGCCTGAGCATCGGGCTTCCGGCCTGCCCGAGCAGCCGAACATCGTGCTGGTGATCACCGACCAGCAGCGCGAGACCCAGCACTGGCCCGAGGATCCCCGCTGGCTCGCCGAGCTGTGCCCGCACGAGGCGCAGCTGCGCGCCCATGCGATGTCCTTCACCCGGGCGTTCACCGCCACCGCCATGTGCTCCCCCAGCCGGGCGTGCCTGATGACCGGCAAACGCCCGTCGCGCCACGGCGTCACGCTGACGCTCACCGAGGGCGACCTGTGGCCGGACCGGCGCAACGCCCCCGCCGCCCTGCAGACCGCGCTGCGCCAGGGCGTGAGCGGCGAGATCCCTCGGGGTCGCCTGGCGCGGAGCTTCATGCGGACGGCCCTGCGGCTGGGGCCGAAGAGCGGGCACGAGCCCGAGCTGCCCCCGGGGATCGACACACTCGCGACGCTGCTGCGAGGCCGCGGCTACCACGTCGCGATGAAGGGCAAGTGGCACCTCAGCAAGCCCGCGGGCGGCGAGCACTGGGGTGAGGGCGACCCCGAGCGCATCGAGCGCGACTATGGCTTCGCGGAATGGGAGCCACCCGACGCCGGCGGCGACACCAAGGCCCACAACTTCGGTGGCGGCAACGCCGGGCTCAGCCTCGAGGGATGGGACGAGGACTACACCCGCCAGATGGAGTCGTGGCTGGCCTCCGCAGACCTCCCCGAGCCCTTCTGCCTGGTGTTCTCGCTCGTCAACCCCCACGACGTGCTCGGCTATCCGGGCTCCTACCTGCCGGGCGGCTACGTGACCGACGAGTTCCGCGGCCTGGGCGTGCCGCTGCCGCCCACGATCGAGGAGGACCTACGCGAGAAGCCCGCCGTGCAGGCGCTGTCGCGGCTCGGCATGGACAACTACCTCGGCCCGCTCCCGGACCGGCAGGCCGAGCAGGACTACGTCGACTTCTACGCCTACCTGCACCATGTCGTGGACCGCCATCTCGGGCGGCTGTTGAGGGCGCTGGGGCCCCCCGAGGACGAGACGTCGCTGCGTTCGCGCACGATCGTGATCCGCACCTCCGACCACGGCGAGATGGGGCTCTCCCACGGCGGCCTGCGCCAGAAGGTGTTCAACGCCTACGAGGAGACGATCCGGGTGCCGCTGGTGGTCTCCAACCCTCGGCTGTTCCCCCGGCCACGACAAAGCGACGCGCTCGTGTCCCTGCTCGACATCCTCCCGACGTGCCTGGGGATCGCGGGCCCGGGCGAGCGGCCCCACAGCCTCGACGGCGAGGACCTCGCGACGCTGATCCACGGGCACGCCCCGGCGGTCCGCGACGCGGTGCTGTTCACCTACGACGACCACCAGGCCGGCACCGCGCTGCAGGACGCCTCCGGGCAGCCCAACCGCGTGCGGTGCGTGCGCGACGAGCGCTACAAGTACGCCGTGTACCTCGATCCCGACGGGCGAGCCGAGCCCGAATACGAGCTTTACGACCTCCACGAGGACCCATTGGAGGTGCGAAACCTCCTGCACGTCCGCGGCGGTGCGCCGCGCGAGCCACGCGACCGGGAGCTGCACGAGCGCATGGCCGCGACCCTGTCCCGCCTGTGCACCGACAGCGGGACGCTCGCGCCGCGGCTGCCCGCCTAGTCCAGGACGAACTCGCCGTCGCGGTAGATCACGCGCTCGGAGCCGTCCCTGAGGGTGGCGGTGACGGTCCGCCTGGCGGTCGAGACGACGTCGGTGTGGACGCTCGAGTTGTTGAACCCGAGGCGCTCCCAGTCGTCGGGCTTCAGCGTCCCCGGGTCGCCGACGTAGGCGTCCTGATAGGCGCGTCCCAGCGCGATGTGGGTGTTGCCCCACTCGCCACCGACGTTCTCGTCGTACAACGTCTGGGCCATGAAGCGGGTGATGCGCGAGAAGCGCCGGTCGGTCAGCGAGAACTCGCCGATGCGGTCGGCCCCCTCGGTGGCGATCATCTCCTTCAGCACGCGCTCGTTCTCCTCGGCGCTGGCCCCGCTCACCCGCCCGCCGGTGAACTCCAGGCGGATGCCGCGCACGAGGTTGCCGTACCGGTACAGCGGCTGGTCGCAGTAGATCCACCCCTCGGTGCCGCGCCAGTCCGGACTGGTGAAGATCTCGAAGCTCGGGATGTTGCGCCCTCGGCCCCCGAGCCAGCGGCGGTCCTCCCCCAGCTCCACCCTCAGGTCGACGTCAGGACCGGTAACCTGGACGCGCTCGATCTGCAGCTCGTCCAGCCGGGCGCGGGTGCTCTCCAGGCGCTCCCCCACCTCCCGCCAGTGCGCCAGCGGATCCTCGCTGTCGAGGAAGCACGCGTGGACGATCTGCTCCCAGTACTGCTCGGCGTCGAGGCCCGCCTCCGCGGCCATCGCCTCGGTGCCGTAGAGACCCAGCGTCCACGTGAAGCGGCCCTCGTTCTCCTTCTCGCCGCGCCAGTCCAGCAGGCGGCGCATGGCCTCGCCCCGGCGCATGATCAGCGCGGGGTCGACCGAGTCCAGCGCGCGCGGGTCGGTGGTCGCGATCACCGACACCTGGTGGTCCATCTCGTCCACCAGCCCGCGCATGTAACGGGCCGGGAAGTAGTCGAGCTGCTGCTCGCCGGCGAGCTCGAAGAAGTCCCGCGCGAGGTTGGCACCGGCGTCCTCGTCGGGCTGGTAGGCGCTCAGCACGTGTCCCCCCGCGCGCCACACCGCCCGGTTGAGCTCGACGTACAGCGGGCGGGCGCATTCCGGGGCGGCGATCCGCACTACGTCCCCCGGCTTGATCCCGTCGCCGCCGCCGAGCGCGAAGTCCACGAGCACCCGCGCGTATCGCTCGAGCACCTCCTGGGGCGGCGTGTACGGCACCGCCCCACCTTAGCTCGGCCCGCCTACGCGTCGAACAGCGCCTCCACGGACATCTGCTCGCACAGGTGACCCGGGGAGCTCGCCGCCCGGCGCGCCGCCGTCACCCGCGGGCCGACGGGCGTCTCGGGGCGGCGAGGGCGGGTGCTGGAGAACAGGCGCTGGACCTCCTCGCTCAGATAGCGGGAGGCCTGGCCGAGCCCGTGGGCGTCGTCGCTGCCGTGGGGACGGTGGTGGAAGATCGTCGGGACGTACACGTGCAGGCGCCTGCGGGCACGCGTGAGCGCGACGTAGAACAGGCGCCGCTCCTCGGCGATGCCCTCCGGCGAGGAGGTGCTCATGTCGGCAGGGAAGTTGCCGTCGTAGGCGCTGAGCACGTGCACGGCCTCCCACTCCAGGCCCTTGGCCGAGTGCACCGTGCTGAGCACGAGGTAGTCCTCGTCGAGGTGGGGCCTGCCGGCGAGGGCCGCGCTCGAGGACGGGGGATCGATCGCGAGCTCAGCCACGAACCGGTGCAGCTCGCCCGCTCCCCGCGCCGCCGCGGCGAGCTCGCCGAGGTCCCCGACCCGGATCGCGCCGTCGTGGTAGCGCAGCCGGATCAGCGGGGCGATCGCCTCGCACAGCGCCTCCACGCGCGTGCCGGCGTTGCGCTCCGGCCCGCTGCGGGCGTCGCGCAGAGCGGCGAACACGTGCTCGGCGTGGCCACGTGAGCCCTCGGGGACCTCCCGGCAGCCCGCCTCCCAGTCCTCCTCCCCGACGCCCCCGTCGGGACGCAGTGCCCGCAGGATCCCCCTCGAGCGTGTCGGCCCGACCCCGTCGAGCAGCTGCAGCACGCGGAACCACGCGAGATCGTCTGCCGGGTTGTCGACCAGCCGCAGCAGCGCGAGCAGGTCCTTCACGTGAGCCGCGTCGAGATAGCGCAGTCCCCCGTACTTCACGAACGGGATGTCGCGGCGCGCGAGCTCGAGCTCGAGCAGCGCGGAGTCGTGGCCGGTCCTGAAGAGGACGGCCTGGGCGCGCAGCTCGATCGCCTCCTCGCGCGCGGCCAGCACCCGCTCGCACACCTCTCGCGCCTGCTCGCCCTCGTCGTGGGGAAACACGAGCTCCGGGCGCGTGCCGCCGTGGCGGTCGCTCCACAGCTGCCGCGGAAATGCGCCGGGGTCCTGGGCGGAGACGCCGTTGGCGACGTCGAGGATCTCCTGCGTGGAGCGGTAGTTGCGCTCGAGCGTGACCGTGTGGGCATCGGGGAACACCTGCGGGAACTCGAGGATGTGGGCCGCGCTCGCGGCGCGGAAGCCGTAGATCGCCTGGAAGTCGTCCCCGACGACGCTGAGGCCGCCTCCCCACCGCGCGAGCGCCCTGACGATGTCGACCTGGAGTGCGTTGACGTCCTGATACTCGTCCACCAGCACGTGCTCGAAGCACTCGGCGATCGCCGCTCCGGTGCGCTCGTCGCCCATCAGCGCACGCCATCCGAGCAGCAGGTCGTCGAGGTCGAGCAGCCCGAGCTCGCGCTTGCGCGCGCTGTAGGCGCCGAACACGTCCGCCAGCAACCCGGCGTGCTCCTCACACCACGGGAAGAACCTCGTGAGCGTCTCGCGCAGCGGCAGCTGGGCGTTGACCACGCGCGAGTAGATGTCCAGCATCGTGCTCGCCCGCGGCACTCGCCGGGAGGTGCCGGCGTGTCCGCGCTCGGAGCGCAGGAGGTCCATCAGGTCCGCCGCGTCCCCCGCGTCGAGCACGCTGAAGCCCCCGCCTAGCCCGAGCTCGCCCGCGTGCAGGCGCACGAACCTGTGGGCGAGCGAGTGGAAGGTGCCGCCCACGATCGCCCTCGCGCGCGCCGAGGAGGAGCTCGCCTGGCTGTGGGCCCGCCCGACGAGCTCACGCGCCGCGCGACGCGTGAAGGTGACCAGCAGCAGCCGCTCGGGCGCGAGGCCCTCCGACAGCAGCCACGTGGCCCGCCCGCACAGCGTGGTCGTCTTGCCGGTGCCCGCCCCCGCGAGGATCAGCAGCGTGCGCCCGGGGTAGGTGGCGGCCTCGCGCTGGCGCTCGTTGAGGCTCGCGAGCTGACTGGTCGGCGCGGCGGCCACGGTCGGTCGAGGCTAGGACAGGACCCGGACCGCGTGACAGTGATCGTGCAGGCCGTCCCGCGCTCCGCACGGTGAGAGGATCTCCACATCGCGGTGCAGGACGACCCCACAGACGACGGGCGCGCACGGGTAACCGTGTTCGCGCCCAACCTCGCCCTCTCGGTGACACTCGAGCGCGAGGGCAGCGATCGCGAGCGGGTTCACTTTCACCCCGCCGGACAGGGTGTCTGGGTTGCACGCATGGCCGGCGAGGCCGGGGCCCTGCCGGTGCTCTGCGGCCTGACCGGCGGCGAGTCCGGGGCGCTGCTCGAGGGGCTGCTGGGGCGGATGGACGTCGAGCTACGCCTCGTCCCGGCGGCTTCCGCGACCGCCTGCTACGTGACCGACCGGCGGGAGGGGGAGCGCAGGGTCTTGTCGTGCGCGCTCGCCGACCCGCCGTCCCGCCACGAGCTCGACGAGCTGTTCTCGCTGACCTGCGTGGATGCCCTCGCCGGCGGGTGGCTTGTCGTCACCAACCCGCTGCCCGCCGAAGCCCTTCCCCTCGAGCTCTACGGGGACCTGCTGCGCGACGTCCGCGGAACGGGCTGCCGGACGCTCGTGGATCTGTCCTCGCCGCGCCTGGACTCGGCGCTGGGCGGCGAGCCGGATCTGGTGAAACTCAACGACTGGGAGCTGGCCGAGTTCGTCAAGGGGCCGGTCTCGACCCCGGCGCAGTTGCGGGCCGCGGCCGAGCGCCTGCTGGAGCGGGGCGCGAGGGCCGCGGTAGTGACGCGTGGGGAGCAGCCCGCGCTGGTCGTCACCGGAGAGCGTGCCTGGTGGCTGACGCCGCCGCTGCTGGCGAGCGGGTTCCGAGAGGGCTGCGGCGACGCGATGCTGGGGGCGCTGGCCGGCAGCTGGGCGCGGGGTGAGAGCTTCGAGGAGGCGCTTCGCTTCGGCGCCGCCGCGGGGGCGGCGACCTACCTGCGTCATGGCCTGGCGAGCAGCTCCCGTGAGGTGATCCAGGGACTTCTGGACGCGGTCGTGCTCGAGCCGGCCTAGGGACGCTGCGGGAGCGGCCCTCCGGAAACGACCGCTCTCGGCGCGTCCTCGCACGACCATCGCAGCTGCTCGCCGGTCACCAGGCGCGCCAGCCATTCGAACCCGGAGCTCAGGCGCAGCGGGCGTCCCGCCCGCGAGGAGTGGGAATCGCTTCCCAGCACGTGTACGAGACCGTCGCGTGCAAGCGCGCCCACGGGACCGTCGGGTGGGCTGTCTGCGAGGAACTGCGAGGTCCATTGGATCAGGGCGCCCGTCCCGGCGAGCGCTTCCAGCCGGTCCCGCAGGTCGGCCCCTGCGTGGCGCTCCGGGTGCGCCACCACGACTCCCGTGCCAACTGCCGTCAAACGCTCGACCATGTCCTGGAGCTCGTCGCCGAGCGGACCCGGGGCGGGCTCGAGCAGGACCCAGCGGCCCGACCCGTCGTAGCTCGCGAGCCGCAGCTCACCATCGTCCAGGTCATCGACGCTCGACTGTGCGAGCTCCGCCGCCGGGACGATCCGCAGGTCGATGCCGCGCTCGCCGAGCACCCGTTCCAGGGCAGCCGCGCGCTCGGCGACCTCCTCGAGCCGGACGTCGTGGTCGGCCCTCACATGGGGAGTCGCGCATACCACCTCGAGGCCGTCCGCGACTGCTTCGCGCGCCATCCCGACGCTGTCCTCCAGGTCGACGGCGCCGTCGTCGAGGGCGGGCAGCACGTGGCAGTGCAGGTCGATCAAGGCCGCGGCCGGGCCAGCGGTTCGACGAAGCGCATGAACGCGTCGATCGAGAGGGGCGCGCCCGTGGCACGTTCGACCAGCTCGGTGGTGTCGAGGCGGCGGCCGTAGCGGTGAACGCGCTCGCCGAGCCAGGCCTTGATCGGCTCCACCTCGCCGCGGCGCAGATCCTCCTCGCGGGGACCCAGCTCCCGCTCGAGCGCCTCCCACAGCTGGGCGGCGATCAGGCAGCCGAGGGCGTAGCTGGGGAAGTAGCCGAAGCTGCCGGCACCCCAGTGGACGTCCTGGAGCGAGCCGAGCGCGTCCGAGGGAACCTCGAGGCCGAGCAGCCGGCGCACGCCCTCGCGCCATGCCCCTGGGAGGTCGGCGACGGTGAGCTCGCCTTCGACGAGGGCGAGCTCGAGCTCGAAGCGCAGGATGATGTGCAGCGGGTAGGTGAGGGCGTCGGCCGACACGCGGATCAGCGAGCGCTCGACCCCGACCATCGTCGCGTGCAGCTCGGCGGGCGCGATCGGGAAGCCCGCCGCGTCGAGCTCGCCCGCCAGCAGCTCGCCGAAGGCGGCGTTGCGGGCGACGTGGTTCTCCCACAGCTTGCTCTGGGACTCGTGTATCGACATCGAGGTTCCGCGACCGAGATTCGTCCGCGTGAGCGCCGGGTCGATCTGGCGCTCGTAGAGCGCGTGGCCGTACTCGTGCAGCGAGCTCAGCAGCGACTCGACGTTGCCGTCGCTGTAGCGGGTCGTGACGCGCGTGTCCCCGCGTCCGATCCAGGCCGTGAAGGGGTGGGCCGAGATGTCCACCCGCCAGCTCGAGCGGTCGACTCCCAGTCGCGCAAGCGTGCCCGCGACCGCGCGCTGCTGCGACGCCACGGGGACGTCCAGCGTGTGGGGCGGGGAGCACCGTTCGGCCTCGGGCACGAGCGGCGGAAGCGCATCCGCGAGTGCCCCGAACAGGCGCCGCAGCTCGTCGGCGCGCAGGCCGAAGTCGTAGTCGCCGAGCAGCCCCTCGTACGGCGTCAGGCCGTCACCGGCGACACGCCCGCCGTACTCCCGGGCGAGCTGCACGTTGCGTTCGAGCGCGGGCGCGAACATCGCGAAGTCGTTCGCCTCCCGCGCCGCCTGCCAGCGCTGCTGGCCCTCGACGGCGGCGCGCGCGAGCTCGGCGGCGAGCTCCTCGGGAACCCGCCGCGCGCGGTCCCAGTCGCGCCGGGCTACCCGCACGATGTCGCGCTCGAGCTCGTCGAGCTCGGTGTCCTCGGCCTCCGCCAGCCACTCACCGAGCTGCTCGTCCCGCGCCCGTTCGTGATTCAGCCGGGCGAGCGTTCCGAGCTGCTCGGAGCGGGCGTGAGCGCCCTCCTCGGGCATCATCACCAGCTGGTCCCAGCCAAGCAGCATCTGCACGCTCTCCAGGTCGGAGAGCTCGCCGGTGCGCTCGCGCAGCTTCTGCAGCCCCGTCATCGCCGCAGAGCGTATGCCCAAGGCCCGATCCCCGCGCCGCGGCGATCGGCGACAATCACGGGCCTGTGAGGCTCGTGGAGCTCGACCCGCAGGCGGAGCCCTACTGGGAGGAGATGCTCGCCGGCGAGCAGGAACCGTGGGGCAGCGCCGGCGAAAACCTGTCGTGGCGCGACAAGACGCGCAACATCGGACTGCGCGACGACGACGGGACGCTGCTCGCGGCCGGGGGCGCGGTGCTGGCCCACGCGCACACGGACTCCGAGCCGCCCTTCCCGGTCGTCGGCCTGGGAGGACTCGTCGTGCGCACCGGCGCACGCGGCCGCGGACTCGCCAGAGAGCTGTCCGTGCACCTGCTCGAGCTGGCCCGCGAGCTTCCCGCCGAGCGGGCGATGCTGTTCTGCGGCGCGTCCCTGATGACGCTGTACGGGGAGTTCGGCTTCCTGGAGATCACCGCGCCGGTGTGGGCCCAGCAGGCGGACGGCCCGGTCCGGATGCCGATGAGCGCCATGTGGAGGCCGCTGCGCGACGGCGTCACGTGGCCGGCGGGCACCGTGTACCTCGACGGCGAGCCCTTCTAGCTCGACGGCGAGCCCTTGTACCTCGACGGCGAGCCCTTCCAGCTCGACGGCGAGCCTTGTACCACGACAGCGAGCCCTTCCAGCTCGACGCCGAGCCTTCTATCGCGGCACGCGGCCCTCGCTGGGCTCGCCGCCGGCGGCGCGCGACGTGGTCATCGCCCGGGCCGCGATCGCGCCCTCCGGCAATTCCGGCTCGGCCGGCGCGGGCTCCAGTCGAGCGCGGTCGGACGCGTCCGCCGCCTCCGGCTCGGCCGTGTCCCAGTCCTCACTGCGGAACTCGTCGATCACCTTCAGGAAGGCGTCCACCACGCGGGGGTCGAAGTGGCTGCCGCGCTTGCGTTCGATCTCCCTGACGACCCGGTCGAAAGCCCACGGGTCCTTGTAGGAGCGCCGCGAGGCGAGCGCGTCGAAGACGTCGCAGATCGCGCAGATCCGCCCCACCAGCGGGATCTCCTCACCCTTCAACCCCTCCGGATAGCCGGTCCCGTCCCAGCGCTCGTGGTGCGTGCGGGCGATCACCTCGGCCATCTGCAGCAGCGGCGAGCTCGAGCCCGACAGCAACGCCGCGCCCGTGGTCGTGTGGGCCATCATCGCGTCCCACTCCTCGCTGTCGAGTTCGCCCCGCTTGAGCAGCACGCGATCGGCCACGCCGATCTTGCCGACGTCGTGGAGGGTGCTGGCGATGTGCAGGCGCTCGGCCTCCCGGGGAGCCATCCCGACCCGCAGCGCGACGCGCTCGCAGATCCGCCCCACGCGGTCGATGTGGGCGCCGGTGTCGTCGTCCCTGAGCTCGGCCGCCTGCGCCAGACGGCGGATCAGCTCGACCTGCGTGTCGTACAGCTCGGCCGTCCGTTCGCGCACCGTGTCCTCGAGCACGGCTCCGTAGCGGTCTGACAGCTCGCGTTCCCACGTCTCCGCCAGGTAGCTGACCAGCAGCGCCCCGAGCGTCCCGATCGCGAGCGCCACCAGCGGGAAGCTGACGGGCAGGATCAGCCCCTGCCCGAACGCGACCTGGGCCAGGACTGCGTAAGCGAGGGCCATCCCGGCACCCATCACGAGCGCCCGCGCGGGTCGCATCGTCAGGCAGCTCAGGGGCGTGGCCAGGCCGGCCAGCAGGGTGATGATCAGCCCCACCAGCAGCGGCGATTCGCGCAAAGGGTTGCCGGCCATAGCGGTGGCGATCGCGCTGCCCTGGACTTCCGGACCGGACATGCCGGTGCCCGAGCTGACCGAGGTCGCGTGGATGTCCTGCAGGGCCCCGCTGGTGGCGCCGACCACGACGATCTTCCCCGCGATCTGCGAGGCGGGCACGCGGCCGCGGATCAGGTCCACGAAGGATACGTTGGGCACCGTCCCCACCGGTCCGGGGAAGTCGATCCAGGCCGAGCCGTCCTTGAAGGACGAGCTCGACACGCTGCGGCCGGTGGCTGATTCCACGGCCGCCACGGCCACCGAGTGCAGAGCCCCCACCGAGTACGGGTACTTCTGGATCACGCCGCTGGAGTTGGTGGGGAAGCTGGCCGCCGCGACGCGCAGATGTGCACCCGCCGGGCGGCCTTCGCCGCGAAGCAGGTCGGTGTCGGCGAGCGGCCCCACTTCGGTCGTTGCGAGCACCACGTTGCGGGCGCGGGACACGGCTTCGTAGAGGTCGGGGTCGCGGGCTTCCGCGGTTGGCTTGATCGACTGGGCGTCATAGACGATCGTGCGGGCGTGCTCGCGGCGAAGCATTTCGATCGCGAGCGCGTCCACCGAGCGCGGCAGCGGCCAGTGCCTCGCCAGCGCTTCCAGGGAGCGGTCGTCGATCCCCACTACCACCACGTTGTGCGGGTGCTGTGCCGGGCGCAACGAGAAGCGCGCGTTGACGGTCGCGTTCTCGACTGCGGTCCACGCGCCCGTCAGCAGGCCGACCACCCCCGCCCCGGCCGCGAGCAGGGCCACGCCAACGAGCAGCCACGCGTGGGCAGCATCGCGCGCTCCGCGCCAGTAGCGCTGGGTGGGGTGCCTGACGGCGGACATTGCTTGGCCTCGACAATGCTTCGACCGTTAGTCCAGGCGGCTTTAGGCGTAGAAGTCCGCAGCACGACACGTCCCACCGGTAGGCGGAGGCCCCGGCGATCGCGGCGGCTACGGCCGCGCGATGACGGCGGCGATCTCGTTCGGGGCCAGCGAGAGGGGGATCTGGTTGGTCGGCGAGACCACCGTCCGGGCCGACAGGCCGCTGTGGGAGGCGCTCACCAGCGTCAGCTGGGCCGTCGGCAGGCCGCGCAGCAGGACGCGCGCCGGGCGGGCACCCTGGTTGTCGAGGATCAAGACGGCGTTGCCGTCGGGGCGCAGGGCCGCGTGGGCGACCACTCCCTGCGCGGCGAGGCTCGCGGATGCCACCGCATGGAGCGTGCTGTTGACCGGCAGCCAGGTGTTGAGCGCCATCAGCGAGTTGGCGATCGGGCGCTCGTAGACCTGGCTGCCGCGCACCACGAAGGGGTCGTAGGAGTTGCCGCTGAAGTGGAAGCGCACCTCCTCGAAGCCCGCCTCCAGGGCTGCGATCCCGAAGCGCAGGGCCCACACGGCCGACGCCGGCGAGTTGGAGACGCCCGGAAGGCCTCCGCACGATGCCGAGTTCGCCTCCGAGATGACCGCCGGAAGGCCGAGGGCGTGTGCGGCCTGGGCCACCCATGCCAGCCGGGCCGGCGAGTTGCCCGCCCGCCGCGACAGCAGCCCTTTGATGGTCGTTTCCGAGGCCGAGCGGCAGGTGGTGAGCGGGTACAGGTGCACGCCCACGGTGCCCAGCCCCACGGTCTTGACCACGAGCGGCAGCAGCTGGTGCCAGCGCGAGGCGACGGCGAGTTCGGGCCCGACGAGGGATTCGCCGCCGGTCGCCGGCTTCAGGTACTGGGCGAGCTGCTCGTACAGGCTCGCGGCGGCCGCTTCTTCGCCGGCGAACGGCTTGTCGAGGGCCGCATAGTTGGGCAGGTCGTAGAGGTCGGGCTCGTTGCCGAGCGAGTAGGACAGCCCGTTGACGGCCGCGCCGCGGGCTTCGCCGGCCATCTGGGTCGCCCATGCCACGTTGCCGGTGCGCATGTTCAGCCCCACCGTGAGGGGCTCGCGGGTGCTGGACAGCAGGCAGTGCAGCTGCTCCCAGAAGCCCGCGGGGAGCTGATACAGCGTGGCGGTCTGCCACGACGTCGGAGGCTGCGTGAGCGTCCCCGGTGGTGCTGTCTGGTCCTGGCTGACGCCCCCCAGCTCCAGCGGCGGGGAACCGAGCCGCGTGAGCTCCGCCGCGAGCGTCGGCGACGGGCACCCGCCGCCGACGCCCATGTCAGCGGCCATCACCGGGTACTCGACCGAGATGCCCGCCGGCACCGTCGTCACCTGTACGGCGGGCGAGCGCAGCAGCGACGTACCGAACACGAGCTTGGCCGTCACCTGTTTGGGCGGCGTCCCCGGACGGTGCCCGGCACCGTCCTTGGTGCTCGCCGCCGCGCGCGCCCCGGCGGGCGCCCCGAGCCAACCCCCGGCCGCCAGCGCGGCCGCCACCGTGGCAGCCGTCAGCACGGCAGCCACGCGGCCCACGGCGGGCGGCTGGCGGGGGCGAGCGATCAACTGCAGCTCAGCGTCTTGAGCGTGGCTTCGTAGCTGGTGAGCAGCTTCTTGGTCGCCGTTTCAGCCTGTTTGACGGCGTTCGACGGCGTCAGGGTGGCGCCGAGCGTTTCGGCGATCTTCGTGACTTCGCCGGTGAATTCGCTGGTCGACTTTTCGACCTGTGATCTCGTTTCGGGCTTCAGCTTGGGCGCCTCTTCCTTGATCTTCTTCAGTTCCTTCTCGATCGTTTCGAGGCTTGTCTTGGCGCTCGTGATCGAGCCGACGCTGAGTGGCAGCGACTTGAGACTGTCGAGCTGCTGTTCGATCGCCGAGCGCGACTTGCAGACTTCCGCTTTGGCCTTTTCGAACTTTTCCTGTTCGGATTCCCCGCACCCGGCGAGCAGCAGCGCGCACGGCGCAGCCGCGAGGACGAGGACCAGTCTGGTGAGCTTGGCTGCCTTGGTCATGCGGTTCCCTTTCGGCGTTGCGGTTGGGTTTGTCAGCTTGCGGGTGAGCCGCCCGTCAGCCCGTGAGACCGGCGACGCCGTTCCGGAGCAGGACCACTCCGAGGACCGCGATCAGCACCGCGCCGATCCTCGACGCGTTGCTCGTCAGCCACTTGCGGGCCCGGTGGAGGATTCGCAGCGTACCGTCGGGCGAGATTCGCAGCATCAGCAGCGCCAGCGACAGCGGCAGCAGCGAGATCAGGGCGAACGCGACCCACAGGACGATGTATTCGCCCGAGCTCGGGTTCAGCTGCGAGATGTCCTTGAGCGCGATCGGGATGAACCCGCCCGGATTCGCCAGCGCGGCGCCCGCTCCAACGACCGCGATCGCCGGTGAGGAGGCCAGCCCGCTGACTTTGCCGACCATCTGCTGTTCGCTCTCGGGGCTCATCGGGTTGCGCGCCAGACGGGCGGCGTAGTAGAGGGCGACGGCGCCCAGGGCGAGGTCGAGGATCGACACCCACGTCTTCGGCTGCGAGCTCCCGGGTGGAGCGGCCGCCACGTCCTTGATCGCAAACGCGGCCACCACGCCCACCAGCAGCGTGGCGCCGAGCGCGCCCAGGTAAAACCACGCCCCGGTCCGGATCGGGCGCTCGCCGAGCACCAGCGCGAGCACGGAGAAGGTGAGCGTCGTGGGCGACAGCATGGCCGCCACCCCGGTGAGGAGCAGCTCTAGTTCGGCGGATCCCATCAGGCGACGTTCAACGCGGGGCGCGGCGACGGCGCAGCCGTCTCCCCTTCCCCGCCGATCTGGTCACCCACGCTGCCACGCGACCCCGCGATCCTACCGGCGCCGTGGTCGGCGGGCCCGCTCGGTAGTTGCCACGGATGCGCGTGCGGCCACCGCGGCGGCGGACGACTCGCACTCCGCGCCGAGGGTCATAATCCGGCGCGCGAGATGACCAATGAACTAGCACGCTGGCAGTTCGCGACCACGAGCATCTACCACTTCCTGTTCGTGCCGATCACGATCGGGCTGGCGTTCCTGGTGGCGGTGCTGCAGACCGCTTGGTACCGCAACGGCAACCCCGAGTACCGGCGGTTGTGCAAATTCTTCGGCACGCTGCTGCTGATCAACGTCGCCGTGGGCGTGGTCACAGGGCTGGTGCAGGAGTTCGAGTTCGGGATGAACTGGTCGGCCTACTCGCGCTACGTGGGCGACGTGTTCGGCGCCCCCCTCGCGATGGAGGGCCTGGCGGCGTTCTTCCTGGAGTCCACGTTCCTGGGCCTGTGGGTGTTCGGCTGGGACCGCCTTCCGAAGCGCGTGCACCTCGCGTGCATCTGGCTGGTGTCGATCGGGTCGGCGCTGTCTGCGATGTTCATCCTGGCGGCGAACTCGTGGATGCAGCATCCGGTCGGCTACAAGATGGGCGCCCGCGGACTGCCGGAACTGAACAACGTGGGGGCGCTGTTCACCAACCCGACGTTCCTATGGGGCTACGTGCACGTGATCCTGGCATCGCTCGTGACGGGCACCCTGCTGATGCTCGCAGTGTCGGCCTGGTACCTGCGCAAAGGGCGCGAGGTGTCGCTGTTCGGCCACTCCGCGCGCGTGGCGCTCGTGGTGCTGCTCCCGGTGATCGTGCTGCAGCTGTTCGTCGGCAACAAGCTCGGCGAAATCGAGACCAAGTACCAGCCGATGAAGATCGCGGCGGCGGAGGCGCAGTGGAGCAACTGCCAGCCCTGTTCCTTCTCGGCGTTCCAGATCGGCGGCGGCAAGAACGACCACACGCCCACCCAGATCATCGAAATCCCGCATCTGCTCTCGGTCCTCGCGACGGGCACCTGGAGCGGGGCGGTGACGGGGATGACGCAGCTGCAGAAGGAATACGAACGCAAATACGGCCGCGGCGTCGAATACGTGCCGAATGTGTTCATCCAGTACTGGTCGATGCGCGTGATGGCCTACCTGGGCAGCCTCGTGCTGCTGCTCGCGCTGTGGGGCGGGTGGCTGATGCACCGCAAACGCCTGGAGAGCTCCAAGTGGTTCCTGCGCGTCTCGATCTGGGCCGTCGTGACCCCGTTCCTGATGAACACCGCCGGCTGGCTGCTGACCGAGAACGGGCGCCAGCCCTGGATCGTGCAGGGGCTGATGAGGACGATCAACGCGAACTCGCCGTCGGTGAGCTCGACCGACATCTGGATCAGCCTTGCGGTGTTCGTGCTCATCTACGCCGTGCTGGGGGCGGCCGACCTCGTGCTGATGCTGCACTACTCCCGCAAGGGCCTCTCTGACGACGACGACGGCGATGACGGCTCGGTGCCGGCGGCCGCAGCCATGACCTACTAGGGGGACGGGTTGCTGCATCTGCACACGCTCTGGTTCGTCGTGATCGCGATCTTCTGGGTGGGCTTCTTCGTGCTCGAGGGCTTCGACTTCGGGGTGGGCGCCCTGCACATGCTGGTCGGCCGCAACGAGGAGGAGCGGCGCCTGGCGGTCAGCACGATCGGCCCCTGGTGGGACGGCAACGAGGTGTGGCTGATCGTCGCCGGCGCCGGCACGTTCGCCGCGTTCCCCGGCTGGTACGCGACGATGTTCTCGGCGCTGTACCTGGCGCTGCTGCTGATCCTCGCCGGTCTGATGGCGCGCGGCGTGGCGCTCGAGTACACGACCCGCCGCGACGGGGAGCGCTGGCGGATGCGGTGGCGGTGGGCACTGACGATCGGCAGCGCGCTCGTGCCGCTGCTGCTCGGGGTCGGACTCGGTGACCTCCTCGCCGGCCTGCCGATCAACCACGAACACAACTTCACGGGCGACTTCGCCGACCTGCTGACGGGCTACGGGCTGTGGACCGGCGTGACCGTGCTCGCCCTCTGCCTGCTGCACGGCGCCACCTTCCTGAAGCTGCGCACCACGGGCGCCGTGCGGGATCGCGCCCGCGCGCTGGCGGGCCCCCTCGGCTGGGTGGCGACCGCGCTGGTGCTCGGCTTCGTGATCTGGACCCAGACGATCACCAGCGGCTCAGAAGTGCCGGACCCGGTCGAGGTGCTGGCGCTGATCGCTGTGCTCACCGCCGCGCTGCTGTCGAGCTCCGATCACGACGGCTGGGCGTTCACGGCGTCGGCCGTGGCGATCGCCTCCACGATCGGCTCGATCTTCATCGAGCTGTACCCGAACGTGATGGTCTCGAGCACCAACGCCGCCTTCAACCTGACCGTCCAGAACTCCGCCTCCGGCGGCTACGCGCTGAAGGTGATGACGATCGTGGCCGTGATCTTCTTCCCGGTGGTGCTGCTGTATCAGGGGTGGTCCTTCCACGTGTTCCACGGACGGCTGTCCGGCCCCGACGACGAGACCGGTGCTCAGACTCCGCCGTCCCCCAACGTTCCGCCGTCCCCCAGGCCCGACTCCCGCCACAGCGCGGCGTAGCGCCCGCCGCGTCCCAGCAGCGATGCGTGCGTTCCCCGTTCGGCGACGCGGCCACCGTCGAGCAGCACGATCTCGTCCATCTCCTGCAGCCCCTCGAGGCGGTGGGTTATGAGCAGCAGGGTGTGTCCCCGGGCGGCGTCGATGAACTCGGAGGTGAGGGCCCGCGCCGTCGGCAGGTCGAGGTGCTCGGCCGGCTCGTCGAGGATCAGGATCGGGAACCGCGCGAGCAGCGCCCGTGCGAGCGCCAGGCGCCGCCGCTGGCCGCCCGAGATGAGACGTCCCTGCTCGCCGACCTCCGTGGCGAGCCCGTCGGGAAGCCCGCGGACCCAGTCGAGCAGGCGCACGCGCTCGAGCGCCATCAGCAGTTCCGCCTCGCCCGCGTCGCGCCGCGCCAGGCGCAGGTTCTCCTCGATCGTGGTGTCGAAGATGTGGGCGTCCTGGGCCACCAGCCCCACGACCCGGCGGACCTCCTCGGCCGGCAGGTCGTCGATCTCGACGCCGTCCAGCGCGATCGACCCGCGGTAGGGCAGGAACCGCACGAGCGCCCAGGCGAGCGTCGTCTTGCCCGCGCCACTGGGGCCGATCAGCGCGACCCGGGCCCCCGGCGGGAGATCGAGGTCGACGCCCGACAGCGCCCAGCGCTCCTGGTCGGGGTGGCGGCAGCGCAGGCCCCTGATGCGCACCGCGCCGGCACCCGAGGCACGTGCCCGCGGCCGCTCGGGTTCGCTCACCGGCACCTCGGCGTCGATCACCTCCGACAGCCGCTCGCTCGAGCGTCGCACACCCTGTAGCGACTGCATCGCCCCCGGAAGCGGGCTGATCAGTTCGAACGCGGCCAGCGGGACCAGCGCCAGGCCGGCCAGCCACACGCCGTCGAGGTGGCCGCCGGCGACCGCGGCGACGCCCAGCGCGAGCGAGCCCCACATCGCCACCCCGCACAGCGCGGTCGCGAGCGCCTGCCCGACGCCGGCGGTGCGCGCGCTCGTACCCGCCAGCCGCGCCAGCTCCGCATCCGCGGCGCCGGCCCGCTCGAGCGCCGCTCCGAGCGTCCCGTGCACGCTCAGCTCCTGGGCCCCCGACAGCAGCTCGACGACCGACGCCGAGAGCTCCCCGCGGGCGCCGGCCTGGCGCGCGGCGGTGCGCGCGGAGAGGCGTCCGCTGAGCCACGGGACGGCGACGATCCCGAGTGCCAGGGCGGCCGCGAGCACGATTCCCGCCGCCGGCAGCACGGCCGCCTGGAGGGCGACCGCCAGCAGCCCCACCCCCACCGCCATCACGAACGGCGGCAGCACCCGCAGCAGCAGGTCCTGGATCGAGTCGACGTCCCCCACCAGGCGTGCCAGCAGCTCGCCGCTGCGGAACGCCCGCAGTCCAGCCGGGGCGAGCGGCTCGATGCGCTCGTACACGCGCACGCGCAGGCGCGCGAGCACGGTGAAGGCGGCGTCGTGGGACACCAGACGTTCGGCATAGCGGAGCAGCCCGCGCCCGAGCGCGAACGCCTGCACCGCGACGATCGCCAGCGCCACCGCCGACTGCTCGGGCCTCTGCGAGGAGCGCGAGATGAGCCACGCGGAGGTCGCGGCCAGGCCGATCGCGCATGCCATCGCGCCGACCCCCAGCATCGTCGCCACCAGCAGCTTCCCCGCAGCGGGGCGAGCGGCCCCGAGCATCGCCCTCATGCCGTCGGCACCGCCCGCCCGGGAGCGAGGTGCACCACACGGTCGGCGAGGGCCAGCAGTGCAGGGCGGTGCGCCGCGAGCACCACGGTGCGTCCCTTCGAGACGCGTGCGATCGTGTCGATCACGCCCCGCTCGGTGGCGCCGTCGAGGTTCGCGGTCGGCTCGTCGAGCAGCAACACCGAGGCGTCGCGCACGAGCGCCCGTGCGAGCCCCAGGCGCTGGCGCTCACCCGCCGACAGCCCCGCCCCGCGCTCTCCGAGCTCGGTGTGGAGGCCGTGCGGCAGCGCCCTCACCACATCGAGCAGGCCGGCACCCTCGAGCGCGGCCAGGACCGCCGCTTCCCCTGCCCCGCCGCGCCCGGCGCGGACGTTCTCGAGGATCGACCCCCGAAACAGGAACGGCTGCTGGGGCATCCACGCGAGCTGCCGTCGCCACTCCTCGATGTCCAGCCCCTCCAGCGGTGCGCCGCCGACGCGCACGGTCCCCCGCGCCGGCGCGACCAGGCCCAACAAGAGCGAGATCACGGTCGACTTGCCGCAGCCGCTGGGACCGGCGAGGGCGAGCACCTCCCCGGGGCGCACGGCCAGCGTCAGGTCCTGCAGGGCCGGCACGGGCCGCCCCGGGTAGATCACCCTCACGCGCTCCAGCTCGATCTCGAGCGGGGGCGCGACCTGCGGAGGGGGCGCGACCTGCGGAGCGGGCGCGACCTCCCGAGCATGCGCCCGCGCCGCGAGCGCCGCCGGCGCCGGCGCCGGCGCCTCGATCGTCTCGAACGCGCGCTCGGCGGCCGCCATGCCTCCGGCGCTCGCGTGGTAGTTGGCGCCGAGCCGGCGCAGCGGCAGATACGCCTCGGGTGCCAGCACGAGCGCGAACAGACCCGCCCGCAGGCCGATGGCGCCGTCCAGCAGCCGCAGCCCGATCGCCACGGCCACGATCGCCACCGACAACGTCGCCACGAGCTCCAGCACCAGCGAGGACAGGAACGTGACCCGCAGGGTCGCAAGCGCGGAGCGGCGGTAGCGCTCCGTGACCTCTCCGATGGCCGCCGCCTGCGCGCGCGAGCGCCCGAATAGCTTCAGCGTCGGCAGCCCGGCGACCACGTCCAGGAAGTGGCCCGCCAGCCGCTGCAACGACTGCAGCTCGTGCTCGGTGCGCTCGCGCGTGACGTGGCCGATCAGCACCATGAACAGCGGGATCAAGGGAATCGTGCAGATGATGATCAGACCCGAGATCCAGTCGTCGGCGAGCACCGCGACGACGATCACGACGGGCACGATCACGGCGAGCACCAGCTGCGGCAGGTACAGCGCGAAGAAGTCGTCGAGCGCATCGAGCCCGCGAGTCGCCAGCACCGCCAGCTCGCCGGTGCCGGTTGCGGGCGAGCCGTAGGGGATCAGCGCCGCGGCGCTCGCCAGCAGGGCCCCCCGAAGCTGGGACTTGGCGCGCGTCGAGCTGCGCGCCGCGAGCACCTCCGACCCCCAAGCGAGCAGCGCCCGCGCGAGCACGACCGCGAGCAGCGCCCCGAGCGCCCCCCGTACGGCCGAGGTCCCGTGCCCGTGCAGGAAGGCTTCGCAGACGACGTCCGTCAGCAGCCACGCCTGCGCCACGATCAGCAGCGCCCCGAGCGTGCCGAGGACGACCGACGCGACGATGAAGGTGCGCGTCGCATCCGCGTAGCGGAGCAGTCGCGGATCGACCACGCGCGCGGCGCGCGCGTCCGCCATCAGGTGCGCGCGCCGGGGGGTGCCCCGATGCTGTCGAGCTCCCCGTCGATGACCTGGTCCTGGGGATTGCCGAAGCGGGTGTTGATCCAGTCGATCAGGACCTTCAGGCGGTGTCCGGTGCCGACTCCCGTGAGGTAGTACATGTGCACCGTCAGGTAGGTGAAGAACGCCGGGCGTCCGGACAGTTCGTGGCCGCGGATTTCGCAGATCGCCTTGCCGCGCCCCACCACCGCCAGCGCACCCTTGTCGAAGTAGCGGAACGGGCCCTCCGCGCCGGGCAGCCCGCGACGGATGCCGCGGGCGACGTGGCGGGCCTGCTGGATCGCGACCGTGGCGAGGCCCGGAAGCGGTCGCCCCTCCGGACCGTGCGCCTGGCTCGCGTCGCCGATCACCGAGATCTCCGGGTGGCCCGCGAGTGCCAGGTCCTCGCCGACGGGCAGCCGCCCCGCGCGGTCGCGCTCGACCCCGGTTGCCGCCGACACCGCGCCCGTGAGGCCGGCCGCCTGCACGCCGGCACCCCACACGACCGTGGGGCTGTCGATGTGCTGCTGGGCGCCGTCGAGCTCGAAGCTGACGCCGTAGTCGTCGAGCCGGGTCACGCGGGCCCCCTGGTGGACCGTGACCCCCAGCTCGTGGAGATACCCCGCGACCTTCTCGGACAGGCGCTCGCTGAACGCGGCCACGAGGCGCGGGCCGGCGTCGATCAGGACCACCTTCGCCTGGCTGGGCTCCATGCGACGGTAGTAGCCCTTCATCGTGTGCCTCGCGATGATCGACAGCTCGCCTGCCAGCTCCACGCCGGTGGGGCCGCCGCCGACCACCACGAATGTCAGCCAGCGCTCCCGCTCGGCGGCGTTGGGGGCGCGCTCGGCCTCCTCGAACGCGCTGTAGATGCGGTTGCGCAGCGCGACCGTGTCGGTGAGCGTCTTCAGCGCGAACGAGTGCTCGCGCCACTCGTCGTTGCCGAAGTAGCTTGTCTCGGCACCGCACGCCACGATCAGCGAGTCGTAGGGGAGGCGCTCGTCGCGGTCGAGCAGCAGCTCGCGGCGCTCGGCGTCGAGGCCGACGGCGGTCCCCATCAGCACGCTCACGTTGCGCCTGCGGCGGACGGCCGCCCGGATCGGGGTGGCACACTCCGACGGCGACAGCCCTCCGCAGGCGAGCTGGTAGAGCAGCGGCTGGAACAGGTGGTGGCTATGGCGATCCACCAGCGTCACGTCCACGTCGGCCTTGCCCAGCTCCTCCGCGGCCGTCAGCCCGCCGAAGCCGCCACCGACGACCACCACCCGGCGGCGGGCCGCCCCGGCTGCGCGTCCGTTGTGCTCAGCCGCCATCGGCGCCGGCACCGGCACCGGCGGTGGCGCCGAGCCGTTCGAGCAGGTGGTCGCCCACCCTCAGCGCGTTCGCCATCGCCGTCAGCGCGGGGTTCACGGCGCCGATGCTGGGGAAGAAGCTCGTGTCCACCACATACAGGTTGTCGAGCTCGTGGGCCTTGCAGTCGACGTCGAGCACTGAGCTGGCCGGGTCGGCTCCGAAGCGGCAGGTGCCGGCCTGGTGGGCGACGCCGGCCACCGGGATCGGGTTCTGCAGATAGGCGTTGTGGAGCAGGTGACGCTGCTCCATTCCCAGCTTTCCGAGCATCGAGGTGAGCGTGTGGTAGAGCCGCTTGCGCGACTCCTCGTTGGTGGCCGTGTAGGTGAGCTGCACCTGCCCGTCGGAGGTCACCGTCACCCGGTTGTCGACCACCGGCAGGTCCTCGGTCGAGAGCCAGAAGTCGACCGCGTGGCTGGCGATGTCGCGGAGCGTCCAGTTGGGGGCCAGCAGCGTCTCGTGGGGCTTCTCGCCGCGGAACATCGGGGCCTGCGACTTGCCGACCATCTGGATGTTGCCGAGCGGGAATTCGAAGTCGGGGCCGGAGAAGTAGTAGTCGTTGACGCCCAACGTCTTCTGGAACACCGTCGGGTTCGGCTCCTTGGAGATGGCCAGCACCGCGACGCTGTTGTGGAACATGTAGTTGCGCCCGAGCTGGTCGGAGCCGTTGCCCAGTCCGCGGGGGTGGCGCTCGCAGGCGGAGTTCAGCAGCAGCGCCGCCGAGTTCGCCGCTCCGGCGGAGACGACCACGATGTCGGCGCCGTAGGACTCCTGCTCGCCGTCGCGCTCGACGCGCACCTCGCTGATGCTGGTGCCGGCGTCGTCGACCTCCAGGCGGACGGCCCGCGCGTTGCGCAGCAGCGTCACGTTGTCGTGCTCGATCGCGGGGCGCACGGCGATCACCTCGGCGTCGCTCTTGGCGTGCACCAGACACGGGAAGCCGTCGCAGTCCGGGCAGCGGACGCACATGCTGTAGGCCATGTTCGACTCGTCGAGCTGCACCCCGCAGGGGGCGTGGAACGGGTGGTGGCCGGTGGCGGCCAGGTCCTCGGCGAGCTGGGCGATGCGTGGCTCATGGGAGACGGCGGGGTGCGGATAGGGGGCCGACGCGGGCGGTTCGGTGGGGTCCTCTCCGCGCGCCCCGTGCACCTGGTAGAGCTGCTCGGCCTGCGTGTAGTAGGGCTCCATCTGCTCGTAGGAGATGGGCCACGCGGGGGAGATCCCGTCGTAGTGGCGCAGCTCGCCGAAGTCCTCGGCCCGCAGGCGGTAGAGCGCGGCCCCGTAGAGCTTGGTGGCGCCGCCGACGTAGTAGTGGACCTGGGGCTGGAAGGGCTTTCCGTGCGCGTCGAGCCAGCTGTCGGGCGACATGTAGCGGCCCGCCTCGAACACGTCCTCGGCGAGCCAGTTCTGCGGCTCGCGCGGGAGCCAGTCGCCGCGCTCGAGCAGCAGGATGCGCTTCCCCGAGGGGGCGAGCCGGTGCGCGAGCGTGCCGCCACCGGCGCCGCTGCCGATGATGATCACGTCGTAGTGGTCCATCGCCCTACAGCTCTGAGGTGACCTCGGACAGGATGATGCGACCGGCGGCCTCGATCAGGGCGAGGTGGGAGAAGGCCTGGGGGAAGTTCCCCAGGTGCCTGCCCGTGCTCGTGTCGAACTCCTCTGCGTACAGCCCCAATGGCGAGCCCACGCGCAGCAGGCGTTCCATCAGGTCCCGCGCCTGCTGGGTCTCGCCGACGATCGCCAGCGCGGACACCAGCCAGAAGGAGCAGATCAGGAAGCTCCCCTCCTTGCCGCTGAGCCCGTCGTCCGTCTCATCGGTGCGGTAGCGCAGCACGAAGCCGTCCTCGGTGAGGTCGTTTGCGATCGCCATCACCGTCGCGTGCATGCGCTCGTCGTTGCCGGGCAGGAAGCCGAACAGGATCGCCAGCAGCGTGGAGGCGTCGAGCGAGTCGGTTTCGTAATGCTGGCGCAGCACCCCCTCGGAGGTGATCCCGTTGGCGAGGATGTCGGCGCGGACTTCCTGGGCGGTCTGTCCCCACTCGGCCTGCAGCTGGGAGTCCCCGCGCATCGCCGCAAGTTGTGAGGCGCGGTCCATCGCCACCCAGCACATGATCTTCGAGGAGACGTAGTGGCGCGGCTTGCCGCGCGCCTCCCAGATCCCCTGGTCGGGCTTCGTCCACACGCGTTTGGCACACGCCGCCTGGGCCTGGACCATCGGCCACAGCCGGCGCGGCAGCCGCTGGCTGCGGCGCGTGTGCAGCAGCACCGAGTCCAGGGCGGCGCCGAAGACGTCGTTCTGGCGCTGGTTGTAGGCGCCGTTGCCGATCCGCACCGGGTGCGCGCCGGCGTACCCGGTCAGTTCGGCGCGGGTCGACTCCGTGAGGTCGCGGCGGCCGTCGATCCCGTACATGATCTGCAGCGCGCCGTCGTCGTTGGGCTCGAGGTCGGCGATGAACTGCATGAACTCCTCGGCCTCCCAGTCGAGGTTGAGGTAGTGCAGAGCCTGCAGCGTGAAGGTGCTGTCGCGCAGCCACGTGAAGCGGTAGTCCCAATTGCGCTCCCCGCCCGGTGTCTCCGGCAGCGAGGTGGTGAGCGCGGCGACCGTGGCCCCGGTCGGCATGTAGGTCAGCCCCTTGATCGCGAGCGCCGAGCGCTGGATCGGCTCACGCCAGCGGTGGTCCGGGACGCGGGCGTTCTTGATCCAACGCCGCCAGAACGAGACCGTGGCGGCCATCCTCGCGTTCGCCTCGTCGACGTCCGCGGGCAGCGGAACCTGGTCACTCCAGGACAGCGCGCAGAATGCCTGCTCGCCCTTTTTCAGCACGTGCCGGGCGCGTGCGCGGTCGCCCTCGATGCCCAGCGCGAGGTTCGTCGCCAGCGTCATCGTCACGTCCGCGCCGGTGACCTCGGCGAGGCCGGGCTCCTCGCCGAGCGTCCACGTGCCGGGCTCGCTGCAGTAGTCGAAGACCGGTTCGCAGCTGAGCTCCATCTCGACCTCGTCCTCCAGGCACAGCACGACGCGCACGAGCATGTGCTCGGCGTCGTCGTCCGCCGGCGGGCGCGTGTGCGGGGTCGTGCGGTCCACCCCGTGCCTGGGGCCCATCGTCAGCGCATCCCTGACCAGCACCCAGCCGGTGGGCGTCTTCCACGTGGTCGCGAGCACGTTCGTCCCCGGCTCGTAGATGCGCGCCGAGGGGGCGTTGATGCCGAACGGGGCGAAGCGGAAGGAGCCTCCCTGGCGGTCGAGCAGCATCCCGAACACGCTCGGCGAGTCGAAGCGGGGCACGCACAGCCAGTCGATCGCGCCATCTGGGGCCACCAGTGCTCCGGTGTGACAGTTGGACAGGAACGCGTAGTCGGCGATCGGCGGGAACGGCGACATCGCCGCCGCGCTCTGTTCGTGGCCCCCGGCCGTCCGCGGCGCCCTGCCGTCGTTGGCGCCGCCGTTGGCCGCGCCGGCGCTCTTCGCCGCCGCGGCGGCTTTGCCGGATCCGGCGGCTCTGCCCGATCCGGCGCCTTTGCCCGATCCGGCGCCTTTGCCCGACGCCGCGCCTTTGCCCGACGCCGCGCCTTTGCCCTTGGCGCGGGCGGCGGGGCTCATCGCGGCCGCCAGTCGTTCGAGTCCCAAGGGCCGAGCCAACGTCCCCCGTGGCCGGCGAGCAGCTCGTTGGCCTCCTGGGGTCCCCAGCTGCCGGGCTCGTAGCCGTGCACCGGGGGCGGGGAGTCGAGCAGCGGCTGGAAGATCCGCCAGGTCTCTTCGACGCCGTCCTGGCGCGTGAAGCGCGAGCTTTCACCCCGGATCGCGTCCAGCAGCAGCACCTCGTAGGGCGTCGGCGCCTCGCCTCCCTCCTCGGAGAACTCCATGTCGAGCGTGATCGCCTGGGGGCCCTCCCTGTCGGCGCGATGGGCCTCCCACACCAGCCGCACGCCCGTGGAGGGGTCGAGCTTGATCACGAGCTGGTTGGGGTCGGGGCGGCGGCGCCACCGGTCCATGAACATCAGCCGCGGGGGCTGACGGAACACTGCGCGCAGCTCGGTCTGGGTGACCGGCAGGCGCTTGCCCGTGCGGATGAACCACGGGACACCCGACCAGCGCCAGTTGTCGATCACCAGGCGCATGGCGGCGTAGGTCTCCGTGGTCGAGTCCGAGGCCACCCCTTCGATTTGGCGGTAGCCGTCGTACTGGCCGCGCACGTAGTGGGCGGGGTCGGCGTCCTCGATCGAGCGGAACAGCGAGTACTTGGCGTCCTTGAGCGTTTCCGCATCGCTGCCGGCGGGCGCCTCCATGGCCGCCACCGCGACCACCTGCATCAGGTGGTTGACGACCACGTCGCGCAGCGCCCCGACGGGGTCGTAGAAGTGCCCGCGGTCCTCTACGCCGAAGTCCTCGGCCATCGTGATCTCGATGGCCGCGATGTGGGTGCGGTTCCAGATCGGCTCGATCATCGTGTTGCCGAAGCGCAGGTAGAGCAGCTCGTCGGTGCCCATCTTCCCGAGGAAGTGGTCGATGCGGTACAGCTGGCTCTCGTCGATGAACTTGTGGATTTCTTGGGCCAGGGCGCGTGCGGAGGCGAGGTCGTGGCCGAACGGCTTCTCCACCACCACGCGGGCCCCGCCGGTGAGCTGCGCGGCGGCGAGGTGGCCGATCACCATCCCGAACAGGGACGGGGGGATCTCCAGGTAGAACACGGGATGCTCGGCGTCGCCGATCGCGTCCTTCAGCCGCGCGTAGGTGGCGTCGTCGCCGAAGTCGCCGGACACATAGGAGAGCCGGGCCGCCAGGCGCGCGAAGACGTCCTCGTCGATCGTTTCGCCGCATCCCTCGATCGAGCTGCGCGCACGTTCGCGCAGCTGCTCGACGGTCCAGTCGTCGCCGGCCACGCCGATGATCGGGCAGTCCAGCAGCTTGCGATGCTCGAGGCGGTACAGCGAGTGAAAGGTCATCACCCTGGCGAGGTCGCCTGTGATGCCGAAGATCACGAGCCGGTCGGCGAGCGCCTGCCCGCTGCCGCCCGGAGCCTGCTTTGGTGCCTTCTCCTGAGTCGTCGCCATGCCGAATCGCCAGCAACGATACGACGCTCGCGGCGCGCGCGTCCTGCGCCTCGGATGACCGTCCCGGTGGGCGGACCGATAGCGTCCGCCGCGGGCGTGAACGCGTACGTGGAAGTCCCTCAGGGATGGGAGCGGCTGGGTGCGGAGGGCCCTGGTCCGTTCGTTACCGCGGAGCGCTTCAGGACGCCCGAGGGACGGATCGTGCAGTGGCGATCGCGCTCCCATCGCAAGGCTTCACCAGGGCGCAGACGCGCCGCCCGCGAGGCGCCGTCGGTCCAGCACGAACCGGTGTGGTGGCGCCCCCGCCGCCGGCAGTGGTGGATGGCCGTGCTGTTCGTGGTCGGCTCGTTCTGCTTCCTGATCGGCGGCGTCGCCGCGCAGTGGTCGACCACCTCTCGGCCGGCGATCGGCGTGGTGTTCTTCGTGGGGTCGATCTTCTTCACCAGCGCCGCCTACCTCCAGTACGCCGAGGCCGTCAACGCCGAGCGCAGCCTCGGATGGAAGCCCGGCGGCCACGCGGCCCGCTGGCGGCCGGTGTCGTGGGAACCGCGCAGGATCGACTGGCTTGCCGCGCTCGTGCAATTCGTCGGCACGCTGTTCTTCAACGTGACGACCTTCACCGGCATGAAACACGGCTTCTCCGTCCACCAGACGAACGCCCGGGTGTGGGCGCCCGACGCGCTCGGCTCGATCGCGTTCCTGATCTCGAGCGAGCTCGCCTATGCCGAGGTCTGCCACCGGTGGTTCGGCTGGGAGTGGAGCTCGCTGTCCTGGCGGATCGTCGCGCTCAACCTGCTCGGGTCGATCGCGTTCGGCATCTCGGCGATCGCCTCGTTTGTCGAGCCCGCCAGCGGCGAGGCCGTGAGCGCACGCCTGGCCAACGGAGGGACCTCGCTCGGCGGGCTGTGCTTCCTGGTCGGGGCACTGCTCCTGATGCCCGAGGCCGCCGCCGACGAGCGCGCCGCGGACGCCCAGCCCCCCGCCGAGCCGGACGTCGTGCCGGCCTCGTCCTGAGCGGGCGAGGCGGGGCGACGCGGGCTGGCGCCCGTGCGCGACAATCCCCCGCATGTGTCGCTGGATGGCATGGCACGGACAGCCCGTTCTGATCGACGAACTGCTGTTCAAGACCAAGCACAGCCTGATCGATCAGAGCCTGCACTCGAAGCTGGGCGCCGAGACGACCAACGGCGATGGCAACGGGGTCGGCTGGTACGGGGGCGGCGACGGGCCGGGGGTGTATCGCAGCATCTCGCCCGGGTGGGCCGACGCGAACCTCCGTCACATCGCGGCCCACGTCGAAAGCCCCCTGTTCCTCGCCCACGTGCGGGCCAGCTCCGGAACGGCGGTGCAGCAGAGCAACTGCCATCCGTTCCCCCACGGGCGCTGGCTGTTCGTCCACAACGGACTGATCAACGACTTCCATGAGATCCGCCGCGACATGCTGCTCGCGCTCGACGCGCAGTCGGTCGGCGAAATCGAAGGCTCGGCGGACTCGGAGGTGCTGTTCCACCTCGCGCTCGGGTTCGGACTGGAACACGACCCGATCGGCGGGCTCGAGCAGGCGGTGGGGTTCGCCGAGCAGACGCTTCGCGACAAGGGGATCGCCCCGGCGCTGCAGACGAGCATCGGCGTCAGCGACGGCGAGCACCTGTGGGCGGTGCGTTATTCGAGCGAAGGCAAATCGCGGACGCTGTTTCGCTCGCGGGACGCGGAGACGATCAAGGGCCTGCACCCCGGCGACGCGCGCATCGACCGCCTGCTGGACAGCGACAGGATCGTCGTTTCGGAGCCGCTCTCCGAACTGCCGGGCGACTGGCACGAGATCCCCGAGGCGACGGCCCTCACCATCGCTCCCGGCGGTGCCTGGGAGACGCGGCCGTTCGCGCCGCGGTCACCGGCCGCCGCCTCCTGAGCCGCGCGCGGGCTCGCCACGGCGGTCCGCCGCCGCGCCATCCGCATCGGGGCGGGGCAGAAGCGCACCGGCGTGCGAGTATCCCCTGCCACAGCTTGCAATCGGATCGGGGATCGATCGAAGGAGGCGTAGTGGACGACAGGGACATGTCCTCGCTCGTGCGGGAGGAGCGGCTCCAGGGGCTGCCCCGCGACCGGCTCGCCGAGCCCGGCACCGGCAGCGAGGTGGCCTTCGACATCATCAGCAACGAGCTCCTTCTCGACGGCAGCGCGCGCCTGAACCTGGCGACGTTCGTGACCACCTGGATGCCGCCCCAGGCCGGGATCCTGATGGGGATGACCGCGGACAAGAACATGATCGACAAGGACGAGTACCCGCAGACCGCGGAGATCGAAAGGCGCTGCGTGAACATGATCGGGCACCTGTGGAACGTGCCCGGTGACGGCGACGTGACCGGGACGTCCACGATCGGCTCCAGCGAGGCCGCGATGCTCGGGGGCCTGGCGATGAAGTGGCGCTGGCGGGAACGCATGCAGAAGGAGGGCAAGCCGACTGACCGCCCCAACCTCGTGACTGGGGTCAACGTGCAGGTGTGCTGGGAGAAGTTCTGTCGCTACTGGGACGTGGAACCGCGCCTCGCGCCGATGGAAGGCGACCGCTACCACCTCGACGCCGGGCAGGCCGTTGCGCTGTGCGACGAGAACACGATCGGGGTGGTGACGGTGCTCGGCTCGACCTTCGACGGCAGCTACGAGCCGGTGGGCGAGATCTGCGCGGCGCTGGACGAGCTTGCCTACCGCGGCGGGCCCGACGTGCCGGTGCACGTGGATGCCGCCTCCGGCGGGTTCATCGCGCCGTTCGTGCAGCCGTCGCTGGTGTGGGACTTCCGCCTCAAACGGGTGCACTCGATCAACGCCTCGGGCCACAAGTACGGGCTCGTGTACCCCGGTGTGGGCTGGGCGATCTGGCGCGAACAGGAGTGCCTGCCCCGGGACCTCGTGTTCGAAGTCAACTATCTCGGCGGCAGCATGCCGACGTTCGCGTTGAACTTCTCGCGCCCAGGCAGCGAGGTCATCGCCCAGTACTACATGTTCGTCTCGCTCGGCTTCGACGGGTACAAGGAGATCCAGTGCGCGTCCAGCGCGATCGCGCAGCACATCGCCAAGGAGGTCGCCGTGATCGGCCCCTACGAACTGCTGACCGACGGGAGCGACCTGCCGGTGTTCGCCTTCACGCTGCGCCCCGAGGTGAAGAACTACACCGTGTTCGACGTCTCCGCGCGGCTTCGCGAGGACGGGTGGCTGGTGCCGGCCTACACGTTCCCCGAAAAGCGCGAAGACCTGGCCGTGCTGCGGGTGGTCGTGCGGGCGGGCTTCACGCGCGACATGGCCGACCTGTTCCTCGACTCCGTGCGCCAGCAGACCGCGTCGCTGGAGGCGCTGGACGGACCGATGCCGCAGCGCTCCCGCGACGAGGTCGAAGCCTTCAAGCACTAGCCTTGCTCCCAGGGTGCCCGCCGATGGACATCAGCAGGCGAACGACCCGCTGGCGGCCCATTCGCTGGCTCCCAGAGAGCTGAAGGAACTGCTTGGCGCCCGCCGCCGCGGACAGCCGTTCCTGGCTCTCAGGGGCGAGGGCGGCGGGCTCGTGCTGCACGACCTGGGACGCGAGCAGGGCAACCGCACCGTCGGGCGCCGCCCCGAGGCGAGCGTCTCGATCCCGTGGGACGGAGAGGTGTCGGGGCTCCACGCCGAGCTCCAGTGCCTCGGCGGAGAATGGACCGTCGTCGACGACGGGCTGTCGACGAACGGCACCTTCCTCAACGGCGAGCGCGTGCGGGGCCGCCAGCGGCTGCATGACGGGGACCTGATCCGCGTGGGCCGTACGGTGCTCTCGTACAACATCGGCGAGATCCCCGTCGCCGACGCCACCGTCACCGCCGGGGAGGCGCCGCCGCTGCCGCGTTTGACCGACACCCAGCAGCGCGTCCTGATCGAGCTGTGCCGCCCACTGCGCGACGGGGGTAACTTCGCCACCACGGCCAGCAACCAGCAGATCGCAGACGAGCTGCACCTCAGCCTCGACGCCGTGAAGATGCACCTGCGCACGCTGTTCGCACGCTTCGAGCTGACCGATCTGCCGCAAAACCGCAAGCGCGCGCGGCTGGCGGAGCTCGCGCTCGAGTTCGGCCTGGTCACCCGCTACGAGCTCGAGCGGACCGAGCCCCACAGCTGATGAGCCGGATCACTCGGAGATGATCGTGCGTGCCCCGGGGCGTGCGGCCCCGCCGGCGCCGTCGCCGCCGGAGGGCGGGGTGGAGCCGTCCGGGAGCTCCGGCGCGTCCGGCGGCTGCGAGAGCGGCTCGAGCCCCACTGCCGCCACGCATGCGCCCGCCAGCTCCCCCGAGGAGCGGTAGCGCAGGGCGGGGTCCTTCGCGAGCCCCCTGGCGACGACCTCGTCGAGCGCCTCCGGGAGCTCGGGCCGCACCGCGCTGGGCGCCGGCACCGGAGCGCTCAGCTGCGCCCACATCGTGGCCGCCTGGTTGTCACGGGCGAAGGGGGGCCTTCCGGTCAGGCAGTGGTAGAGGACGCCGGCGAGCATGTAGGTGTCGGCAGCCGGGCCGACCTCCTCGCCGCGGATCTGCTCGGGGGCGAGGTAGTCGAGCGTGCCCACCCACTGACCCGCGTTCGTGAGGCGGCTGAAGGCGCCGATTCGCTTGGACACCCCGAAGTCGGTCAGATACGCGTGCTCGGGCTCTTCGGTCGTGAGCAGGACGTTCGCCGGCTTGACGTCGCGGTGCACGAGCCCGCGGGCATGTGCGGCGTCGAGCGCGGCTGCGACCTGGGCGATCACGCGCGCGGCGCGCCGGGGCTCCAGAGGCCCGCCCCCGGCGAGCACCTGCTCGAGGTCCACTCCGTCCACGAAGCGCATCGAGATGAACAGCAGCCCATCGTCCTCGCCGGCCTCGTACACGGGGATCACGTTGGGGTGCTCGATCGAGGCGGCGATCCTGGACTCGGCCTTGAAGCGTTCGCGGAACTCGGGATCCTCGGCATGCTCGGGGGTGATCAGCTTGATCGCCACCATGCGGTGGAGAGCCAGCTGGGTCGCGCGGTACACGATTCCCATGCCGCCGCTGGCGATCGGCTCGTCGATCCGGTAGCCGGCGATGATCGAGGTGGGACCCAGGCGGCGCGGCCCGGGCTCGCGCAGCACCCTCTCCACCGCCCGCGGTTCGTTGGCCGCGAACAGCAGCCGCAGGCGGCGGCGTTCGCGTCGGTCGAACCACATCCCCCGGATCACGCTCCCGCCGGTGCCCACCACCAGCGCGGTGACCGGCGCCGCGTACTCGAGCACGACGCCGGAGTTGAACGAGAGCTGGACGGCGAGCGTGTACAGGACCAGCCCGGCGAGCCCGGTGAGGCCGACCCCCAGCGTGTCCAGCCGCAGCGCGGCCAGTGGGGCCAGGGCGGCGAGCGCCGCGATCAGCAGCAGCGCGACCCCTTCGGAGGGGCTGCGCAGCGGGAAGTCCGCCAGCGCGGTGGAGATCGCGTTGGCCTGCACTTCCGGCCCGGACATGACACCGCCCGCCGCAGTGGCGTGCAGATCCTGGAGTCCCGGGGCCGTCGCCCCGACTACGACCACCTTCCCGCGCACCGCAGCGGCATCGAAGTGGCCGCTCAGCACGTCCGTGAAGGACAGGTTCTTGACCGTACCGGGCGGCCCGCGGAAGTCGATCCACCCACCTTCGAACTGTGCCGCGGTGGCGGGGTGGCGCTGCAGCTCCTGCGAGACGACGGCGGCGATCGTGGGGAGCCCGTCGAAATGCGCCAGCGTGTGTCGCAGGGCCCCGTCGCTGTCGACGGGCAGATAGGAGGCAGCGACCCGGTCGCCCATGCTCTCCACGGCGGCGTTGCCGCCCAGCACCTGCGTCTGCCCGCTCGGTGATATCAGCGACGTGGCGAAAACGATCGGCGAGTAGCGGCTCGCAGCTTCGAGCAGCGCTTCGTCGTCGAGTTCGTCGGTCGCCTGGTCGAAGGCGATGTCGTACACGATCAACTTTGCCCCGGCAGCGTGCAGTCGCTCGATCAGCCGCGCGTGGTAGCGGCGTGGGATCGGCGGGCGCGGAAGCGTGCGCAGGCTCTGGTTGTCGATGCCGACCACGACGACGCCCGGCGGCGGGCCCTGCGAGCCGCGCAGCTGGAAGCGGGCGTCGACCGTGTTGCGATCGAGCCACCTGAGAGCGCTCGAGAAGTGCACGCCGAGGCCCGCGCCGAGGGCGACCAGCGCCACCGCGAGCAGCCCGAGGTTCCGCCCTCTGGATAGCCGGCCGGCCATGGCAAGAAGGGTAGTCGCGGGCACCTGTAGCGCACGAACCGCCTCTCGCCTGCTACAGAGTTAGTGACTAGGGACGGGATTTGCAGTGAACTGCAAGAGAAAAGGCAGACGGATCTCCATGACGCACCTCGCCGCGGCGCTCGCGGCGTGCGCGCTCGCGCTGGCCACGGCGCCCGCCGCCGGCGCCGCCAAGCCGTCGGCGATCGCCTTCGGCGCGCAGCCCGCGCCCGGGGACTCGGAGGTGGTCCTCGGCGAGATCGACCCCGGCGGCGAACCCACCGAATTCCTCGTCGCGTACGGGCTCGCGAGCTCCCACTGGTGCGCCGAGCAACCCTCGGTCAAGCGCGGTGGGGACGACCTGCAGCTCGGGCCGCTGGGGATCTGGATCTGGCTCGGCGGCCTGTTCGGGATGCCCCCCCACTCCACCCCGCCCGAACCGCTGGGCTACAGCGACGAAGAAGAGCACGCCGTGGCCGTGGAGCTCGGGGAACTGACGCCGGGGGCCGAATACTGCGCCCGGCTGGTCGCGTGGAACGGCTCCGGCGGGGCCACCAGCGGCAAGATCGTGTTCCACGTGGGCGTCCCGAGCGTGCGCGCCACCCGCTTCGTGTCGGCGTCCAACACGTTGCAGGCGGAAATCAACCCCGCCGGCGAGGCGACCGAATACCTCGTCCGCTACGCGCCGCTGGCCTCGGAATGGTGCTCCACGTCGGGCACCCGCGGGACGCCGGCACAGCTCGGCGAGCCGACCCCGCTGGGCGCCTCGGACGACGCCTTCCACCCGGTCTCGATTCATCTGGGCGGGCTCGTGGCCGGGGCCGAATACTGCGCGGCGATGGAAGCCGTCAGCGAAACGGGCGGCACCCTCGGCTACCAGGTCTCCTTCCGTGAGCTCCCCACCGTCGAGTCGCTGACGCCGACGGCGGGGCCGGCGTCGGGGGGCACGACGGTGAAGATCGAGGGCGAGAACCTGGCGGGCGCCGACGCGGTGTACTTCGGCTTGACCGCCGGCACCATCCAGAGCGCCGGGCCGGACGAAGTGGTCGTCAGCTCCCCCGCACAAGCCGAAGGGGAGGTGGACGTCACCGTCCAGACCCCGGCAGGCACGAGCGCAACCTCGCCGGCCGACCTCTACACCTACGAAGCCGGGACCGGCCAGGGATCCACCGGACCGACCGGGCCGACGGGAGAACAGGGCTCCGGAGGGTCGGGGTCGGGCGGATCCGGCACCACCGCAGGTGCGGGATCGTCGAACGTGCCCGGCGGTGCGAGCGGCTCGACGGGCGACCAGCCCGGCGGGGGCGAACAGCCGCCGGTGCTCGGCGAGACGGTGGACGTGGGCCCCGTTGAAGGACCGGTCACCGTGCGGCTGCCGGGGTCGAACGTTTTCGTCATGCTGGCGAAGGGGACGACGATCCCCGACGGCTCCGAAATCGACGCCACCCACGGGAAGGTGGTGATCACCGTCGTGGAACCCGACGGCCACACGGTCAGCGCGGAAGTCCACGGTGGCCGCTTCCGCATCCGCCAGGAACCCAACGGCGAAACACACTTCGTGCTCACGCTCCCCCTCAGCGGCTGCCCGCGGACGAAGCTCCCACGCGGCTCTGCCGCCGCCACCAGCGCACGGCGTCGAAAGCACCGCCCGCGGTCGAGGTACCTGTGGGTCAGCGAGAGGGGCGGGCACTGGGGCACAAATGGCCGCTACGTGAGCACCAGCGTGGAGGGCACGACCTGGCTGACGTTCGACGAATGCTCCCGCTCGGTGATCGTCGTCACCGAAGGCCGGGTGCGGGTGCGCAACCTCGTGACCCATCGCACGCACAAGGTCGGAGCCGGCGGCCGTTACACCGCCAGGGCCCGCCACCACAAGCACCGCGGTCGCCACTAGCCCCTGGGGGCAGGTGTCGCATCTCTACACCTTGGGTGGGCAGCGGTAGCGGCCCCCATGGGCGAGTATCGCAATCGGGCAGGGAGGCTCGACTCAGAGCAAGGACGCTCGTGGACTGGGACCTAGTCCCCGCATTTTGGGGCGGCCGCCGAGGATCCACGGACGGTATCCTCGCGGTCGCCCCAAGGGGACCCCGAGCAGGCATGGCCGTGAGCGCGATCTTCCCCCGCATGCCTCTCGAGGCGGGCGGGTACGAGTCCTTCTACCTGCGGGCGGTGAGCGCCGCCGAGGCGGTCGGCGTGTGGATCAGGTACACGGTCCACAAGCGGCCCGGGCAGCCGCCGCTGGGCTCCGTGTGGTGCACCGTGTTCGACGCCGCCCGTGGGCGACCGTTCATGCACAAGGTCACGGTGTCCGAGCTCGGGGTCCCGCCGGGCGGCTGGATCGAGATCGGCGCCGGCTCGGGCGAGGCCGGCTTCGGCGGGTCCGGCTCGAGTCTCGGCCCCGGCCGCGCAGCCGGCGTGTGCGGCCCCGCGAGCTGGGAGCTGGGCTTCGACGCCAAGGCGCCCGAACTGCGCCACCTGCCGCGCGAGTGGCTGTACCGGATGCCGCTTCCGCGTACCAAGCTCACGAGCCCGGAGCCCGACGCCGTGTTCGACGGGCGCTTGGTGCTGGATGGCGATCGCACCCTCGAGCTCGACGGCTGGCGCGGAATGGTCGGCCACAACTGGGGCAGCGAGCACGCCGAGCGCTGGATCTGGCTGCACGGGATCGACTTCGAGGAGGCACCCGACGCCTGGCTGGACCTCGTCCTCGGACGCGTCAGGATCGCGGGCAGGATGACGCCGTGGATCGCCAGCGGAGCAATCTCTCTCGACGGGCGGGTGCGCCGGCTCGGCGGCCTGTTCGCGCGCGGGCTCGAGGTCCGCGAGGACTCGGCGGGGTGCTCGCTCACGGTCCCGGGGGCGGGCGGCGCGCACCTGCACGCACGCGTTGGGGTCCCGGACGGCTCGTCGGCAGGCTGGCGCTACGCCGACCCCGACGGCTCCGAGCACGACGTCGTCAACTGCTCGGTCGCGTCGCTCGAGCTACGGCTGAGCGGGCACGACGGCGCCGCACGTGAGCTGAACACGGCCCACGGAGGCGCCTACGAGCTGGGGATGCGAGAGCGCGACCACGGGGTGCCGATCGCGCCGTTCCCGGACGGCGCCGCGACTTAGGCCGAATCCGGCCCGTCTCGGGACGGCGCGGCGGCCGGTGCCGATCGGCGGCAGGCTCAGCTTTGCTTCCAGTCGCGGAACGCTGCCAGCAGCTCCCGGCGCGCTTGCGGCGAGACGTCGCTCTCGCGCAACGAGCCCGCGAGACGGATCGTGTCGCGCATCTGCTCGAGGTAGGCGGTGCAGCCGTCGCATCCGCGGATGTGACGCTCGAAGCGCCGCCGGTCACGGGCCGCGAGACTGCCCTCCAGGTATTCGGTCACGAGCGTCACCAGCTCGCGGCAGCTCATCCGGGGTGCCCGCAGCCCGATCATGGTTCGAGGTACTCCTCGAGCGCCGCGCGCACGTGCGATCGAGCCCGGTGCAGCAGCACGCGCTCGTTGCCAGGGGTGATCCCGAGGGCGTCCGCCACCTCCTCCGGGGCGAAACCTTCCACGTCCCGCAGGCCGATCACCGCCTGCTGCGCCGGTGGCAGCTCGGCGATCGCCCGGCGCAGGGCCTCGGTGGTCTCGTGACTGAGCAGGCGCTCCTCCGGCCAGGCTCGGGGTGGTGCCGCCCACCCGAGCGGCCGCTCGGGGTGGTCCGGGGGCAGGAAGCGGTCGAGCGCGACCTCGGGTTCCTCGTCGCCGAGAAGGGCCGAGAGCGGCAGCTGGCGCCGTTCGCGCTCGGCACGCGTCTTGGCGCGGTTGGTGAGGATCCTGAAGAGCCACGTCTTCAACGACGAGCGGCCCTCGAAGCGGTCGATGCCCTTCAGCACGGCCAGCCACGTTTCCTGGGCCACTTCTTCCGCCACCACGCGGTCGCCCACGTACATCATCGCGATCCTCACCAGCGAGCCCTCGTAGCGGTCCACGAGCTCCTCGAAGGTTGCTTCGTCTCCGGCGCGAAGCCTCTCCAGGAGCGCACGGTCATCACTGTCGCGACGAGCCGTCGCCCGGTTGCCCGGCGAGAGGGATCGTATCGGCCAGGGAGCCGCCATCTTGGTCGCCGGCGAGAGCTCAGAGCGGCGGCCACCATCGTAGCTGTGCAGCCTCGGCGCCCGCCGCCGCTGTGCTCCCGCGAGCGGGCGCCGGCCGTCCGGCTAGGAGCCGTCCGGCTGCAGGTCGAGGGCCACCGAGTTGATGCAGTAGCGCTGGCCCGCCGGGCCGGGCCCGTCGTCGAACACGTGGCCGAGGTGTGAGCCGCAGTTGCGGCAGCGGACCTCGGTGCGGACCATGCCGTGGCTCGTGTCGGACAGCAGCTCGACGTTCTCGGCGACCGTCGGCTCGGTGAAGCTCGGCCAGCCGGTGCCGGACTCGAACTTCGCCTGCGAGCTGAAGAGCTCGTGCCCGCACGCCGCGCAGCGGTAGAGGCCGTCGTCCTTGGTGAAGGCGTAGCGGCCCGTGAACGGCGGCTCGGTGCCGCCCCGACGGAGCACGTCGTACTGCTCGGGCGTGAGCTCCGCCCGCCACTGCTCGTCGGTCTTGATCGTGTTGTGGGTCATCTGTTCCTCCGGATTCTGTTCATGTGAACAGTCTCGCGAGCGGCCCCTGCGTTACAGCGGCGGCGGTCTCGCCGGGCGTCCCTGCGCGACGGCCCAGGCGGCGCGAGGTGCCGCCGGCGGGGGGTTCGAACGAACGTCCAAGGCCCTTGACGGAGGTGCCCCGACGGCGCATAGTCGAGGGGCAGACGAGCTGAAAAAGGCAAACCCGTCGTGAGGCGGGGACGCAAAGCATGAGGTCTCGGGAGATGCCCGAGATGGCTCGGCCGCCGGCCCTCCGAATCTTGTCCCCCAAGGCGCGGAGTCAGTGGGCGGCTGACTCCGCGCCGTCTCGTTTACGGGCGCGGACTCATTTGCTTTTTTTGGGGGGCTTGTACTTGAAGCTGGTCTTTTTGCTGGGCGGACTGGCACCGGCGGAGGTGTGCACCGTGATCGCCTGTTCTTCGGTGCCGGGCGGCGAGACGGCCGTCAGCGCTTCCCCGCTCGTGACTTTGACTTCGGTCGCCTGGCTGGCGCCGAAGTAGACCGTGACCGTGCCGAGGAAGCCGCTGCCGGTGACCGTGACGTGCGTCCCGCCCGTCGAGGGGCCCTTCCTGGGGGTGACCTTCTTGACTGAGGGCGGGAGCGCGGCGCGCTGCACGCAGGCGGCCCGTTCGTTGCTCCACATCTGCTGGTAGAGGTACTCGTCGCCGTTGATCAGCTGGTTGTAGGGAGCGCCGTCGGGCGCGGTTCCGAGCCTCGCGCCGAGTTCCTTTTCAGGGTTCGGTGATTGGCATTTGTCGGCGACCTCTTCTTCCTTTTCGTTGTACCAGCCGGTGATTTCGGGGTCGGTGACCGACTCGCTGTGCTCGTGCGCGAGGCCGCCGGAGATCGCATAGTCGGAGGGGCTTTCGTTAGGGCTTTCGGCCACGCACAAGGGCGAGTCGATGTAGGGGTTGTCGGCCCAGATATAGGTTGCGCCCCCCACGTGGAAGAAGCTGTGGTAGGCGCAGTACTTGAAGAATTTTTCGCCCGTTTCCTGGGAGCACTGATGTCCTTCGGGTTCGAAGCAGGTGGAGACGCCGGGCGGGGTCAGCACGAAGTACTCGTGCGCCAGGTCGGCCGGCAGCGCGTGGGCTTCGACGTAGCTCTGGATCTCGCTCTTGAGCTGTTCTTTGGTGAGGCAGATGGCAGCCCTTTTGCAACCGCTGGGCGGATACGGATCGGTGTCGATCTGGGCCCCGCCGAAGTGGGAGTCGTAGTCGGCGAAGCCACCTTCTTTGTCGCCGTACTGGTTCAGCACGGAGTCGGTGTTGAGCAGGCCGCCGCTGTCGTGGGCGAGGTCGGTGAACCACCTGTCGATGCCCGAGATGTAGCCCGCCGGGTAGGCGGCTTCGCCGGCCGGCGCCCAGAACAGCGGGTAGTTCGTGTTCGAGGTCATCACCGGGCCCTGGTGGTAGGTGAGCGTCTTGCTGGCTGCACTCTTCTGCTTGCTGTGAGGGGTCGCCTGGCCGCGAGGCGGCTGGTAGCCGAGGCGGCCTTCAGGCAGTTCCAGCACGACCGCGGAGGCGCCGCAGGCCAGCGCCGCGCAGGCAACCAGCGCCAGCAGCGAGAGCAGGCCGGTGAGTCGTATGCGCCGGCTCACGGGGTCGCTTCCTGCGTTTCGGGCGCCGATTCGTGCCGCTTGCGTTCACGCTTCTGTTCGCGCTTGCGCTTGCGTTCGGCAGCCCGTTCTTCCCAGCGTTTGCGGTTTTTGTTCGGACCCCGCGCGTGGACTTTTTCGCGTTCGTGTTTGCCTTCGCCCTTGGCACCGCCCGATCCCGACGAGCCCCCTTCCTTGCCCCCGGCCTTCTTGCCGGCACCTTCCTTGCCCGATCCACCACCCTTGGCGCCCGAGCCGCCTTCGCCGGCGGTGTGCTTCTGCCTGACCGGCGTGGATGGGAGCCCTTCGGCGCCGGCGGGAGTCGGCTGCGCGCCTTCCTTGCGTTCGCGCTGCTTCTGTTCACGGGCTTCGATCCGCTGCTGGCGGCGTTCGGCGGCCGCCTGGCGTCGTTGCTCCAGCGGAGTGAGCGCGCCGTCTTCGCCGCCGCCCGAACCGTGGGCGTCGCTGCGAGGTCGCCCGCTACCGGCGCCGTCTTCGGCGGCGTAGGAGCCGGCGGCTTCCCCGGACCCTTCGCGTTCGGCCGCTTCGCGACGGGAGGCGCCGCGCGGTTCCTTGCCGCCGGCGAGCGAGGATGCGCCTCTGCCGCCGGAGCCCCCGGCGCCGCCGGCAGCGACCTGCACTTCGCCGGCGAAGCCGCCGCGGGGCACGCGTGATCGCGTCGAGGCCGACGCCAGCTGGGAGTGCGAGCCGGCGCTGCGGACCATGGCCGGGCGGCTGTGGGAAGCGGGCGGAGCGTCGATCACGGTCATGCCGACGCCGGCGCTCGCCCCGACGGCGACGATGCCGGTGGCGACCTTCGCGACCAGCGCGGTCACCCCGCCGCCGGCGACTTCGAGCGCGGTCCCGGCCATGGTCGCGCTGTTGGCGTAGTTGGCTGCGTCGCTCCCGTACAGGCCCAGGGCCTGGTCGATCGCGCGGTAGCGGAGCGTCAGCGACGGAAGGATCGGGAGCAGCGAGGCGAGCTGTCGCTGCTGGTGCTCGACGCCATCGGCGTAGGCGCGGCAGCCGTCGCACGAGCGCAGGTGGCGGCGCAGCCGCGCCCGCTTGAGCCCGTGGGTGGTCGCAAGCTCTTCGCGGATCTCGTGGCAGTCCACTTCACGGGCGTGACGCTCCGAGAGCAGGTTCGAACGGGCCTGGAACACGTACGCCTTCACCTGCTCGGGCCGCACGTGGAGCACCTCGCCGATTTCCGCGTGGCTCATTCCGTGGACCTCGGCGAGCACCAGCGCGGCGCGCTGCTTCTCGGGCAGCTCGCGGATCCCGCCGATCATGTTGACGAGCTCCTCGTGCACCTCCGCGAGCTTCACCGGGTCCCCGGTGAGGGCCACCTCGCCGTTGAGCTCGACCTGCGGGCGCCGCTTGCGCAGGATGCTGAGGGACTCGTTGCGGGCGATAGTGAAGAGCCACGGGCGGAGGCTGACGGGGCGGGTGTCGTCGAGCAGGGCGCGATACGCCGAGGCGAACGTCGCCTGCAACGCATCTTCCGCGTCGTGCCGCGAGCCGAGCAGGTAGACGCAGAACGTCAGCAGCTGTGCCGCGTGGCGCTCGTAGATCGCCTCGAAGGCGCGCCGGTCACGGCGCCGCACCCCGGCCACGAGCGCTTCGTCGCGGTTGTGGCCGAGCAGTTTCCGTGCTCCGGCGATCATGCGTCCTCTGCCCTCCGCCACCTACCTAGCCTCCGACATCCTCCCTCGATGTTCCCTTGCCGGCAGTTGCCCCTCTAACAGTACCCCGGAAGGCGCCCGGAGACATAAGAAAAAAGATACTTTTCGAGCGGCCAACCTGGGCACTCGTGCTGCGTTGCGTCGCCCCTCTTGGACGACATGCAACTAGCCGCCGCCCAGCACCGCCTGCGTCTGGGTGGTCAGCGCAACGGCACGACCCTCGTCGTCGCTCAACTCGGTCTGCACGACGATCGTCGTTCGCCCCACGTGCATGGGCCTCGCCATCCCCCTGACCGAGCCCTCGCGGACCGCCCGGAAGAAGTTCGTCTTGCTCTCGATCGTCGTGGTTCCCGCCCCCGGGGGCAGGTTCATGAAGGCGCAGACGGCGCCCAGCGTGTCGGCCAGCGACAGGATCGCGCCGCCGTGCATGATGCCGCCGCCGGTGCACAGCTCCGGCGCCCACGGCAGCGACCCTGCGGCTCGCTCGGACGTGGGGGGCTCGAGCTCGATGCCGAGCGTCGGCACGAACGGCATCAGCTCGCGCAGCTGCTCGGCGGAGGGGATCTCGGGCACGGCAGCGAGAGTCTAGGGGTAGGCTCCCGCGGGTCTGCTCGTGGGTTACGAGACGATCACAGTCCAGCGGCGCGACGCCGTCGCCCTGATCACGCTCAACCGGCCCGACCGGCTGAATGCGTGGACCCCGCAGATGGCGCTCGAGCAGGCGAGCGCGATCGGCGCCGCCAACGAGGACCCGCAGGTCGGCGCGATCGTGATGACCGGCGCGGGGCGCGCGTTCTGCGCCGGTGCAGACATGCAGGACACCTTCAAGACGCGGCTCGACGGAGTGGATCCGGGCGGCGACAGCGAGCGCACTGGGGGCATGCCGGCTGAGGTCGACTGGGTCGCCCTCGCGCGCGCGTCGAAGCCACTGGTGGCGGCCGTCAACGGGGCCGCGGTGGGCATCGGGATGACGATGATCCTGCCGTTCGACGTGATCGTCGCCTCCGAGAAGGCGAAATTCGGCATGCTGTTCATCAAGGTCGGTCTGGTCCCCGAGCTCGCCAGCAGCAGACTGCTCGCACAGCGGGTGGGGATCGGCGCAGCCGGCGAGATGTGCCTCAGCGGGCGGCTGGTGGACGCCGCCGAGGCATACCGCATCGGGCTCGCCGAGCGGCTCACGGGGCCGGAGGAGCTGCTCGACACGGCGCTCGGCCTGGCCGGGGAGATCGCCGCCAACCCCGGCCCCCAGTTGCTGATGATCAAGCGCCTGCTCGCCGAGAACGCGCTCGAGGACGACCTCGACCTCGTGCAGGCCCGCGAGCACGAGCTGATGCGCGAGTGCTGGAAGAGCCCGGAGCACCAGGAGGCCGTGCAGCGGTTCCTGGAGCGGCGCTAGCCTGGCCCCATCGAAGTAGAGCTCCTGTACTGGTCGGGTTGCCCCTCGCATCCGCGGGCACTCGAGGATCTCCGCGCCGCGCTCGGCGAGCTCGGCCTCGACCGCGAGTCGGTGACGGTACGCGAGGTCGGCAGCGATGAGCAGGCGCGCGTTGAGGGCTTCATCGGCTCCCCCACGATCCGCATCGACGGACGTGACATCCAGCCGCCGCAGGACGAGCCAACGGGTCTGGCCTGCCGGATCTACCGCCGGCGCGACGGGCGCGTGTCCCCCACCCCCGACCCCCTGGACCTGCGTGAGGCGCTGCGGGCGGCGTCCGGTGCCGAATCCCCCTCGGGGCCGTCCGGCGTCGATTCCTGCTCGGGGGCGTCCGCCGTCGAGTCCGCCCCCACTCCGTAGATCTCCCCGCGCAAGGCGCGCGCAAGTCCCGATGACGGGGCCGGTGCACACCGGAAGGGTTGCGGGTGCATGGACACCAACACCGCCCCTCGAGCCGCCGCGCGCGAGCCGCTTCGGCAACGCGGAACCACACCCGAGGCGCCGGCGCAGCGGGCGGCGGGGCGCTGGTTGGCACTGGCGGTGCTGTGCCTGCCGCTGTTGATCGTCTCGCTGGACAACACGGTGCTGAACGTCGCGCTGCCAACCCTCGTGCGCGAGCTGCACGCCAGCGACAGCGAGCTGCAGTGGATCGTCGACGCCTACGTGCTCGTGTTCGGCGGGCTGATGCTCGTCGCCGGCAGCCTCGCTGACCGCATCGGGCGCAAGCACACGTTCCTCGTAGGGCTCGCGTGCTTCGCCTTCGGCTCGACCTGGGCGGCGTTCTCCGGGAGCGTCGGGGAGCTGGTCGCCGCTCGCGCGAGCATGGGCATCGGTGCGGCGCTGATCATGCCCTCGACCCTGTCGATCATCACGAACACCTTCGTCGACCGGTCCGAACGTCAGCGCGCGCTCGGGCTGTGGTCGGCCACGAGCGCGGCGGGCGTTGCGCTCGGACCGATCGTCGGGGGCCTGTTGCTCGCGCACTTCCGCTGGGGGTCCGTGTTCCTCATCAACGTCCCCGTCGCGGTGCTCGCCCTCGCCCTTGCGGTGCGCCTCGTGCCCGACTCCCGCGACCCGCACGCCGGACGGCCGGACGTGGTGGGATCGCTCCTCTCGATCCTCGGTCTCGGTCTGCTGCTGTGGGGGATCATCGAAGCGCCCAAGCGCGGTTGGTCCGCGGAGGTAACGCTCGGCGCGGGCGTCGCCGGACTCGCCGTGATCGGATGCTTCATCGCCTGGGAGCGCGCCAGCTCACACCCGATGCTGAACCTCCACTTCTTCTCATCCCATCGCTTCTCGGCCGCCGTGGTCTCCAACGGCCTCGTGATGTTCGGGCTCTACGGCGCGCTGTTCGTACTCACGCAGTTCATGCAGTTCCAGCTTGGCTACACCCCCCTGCAGGCGGGTCTGAGGGTGCTCCCGGCGGCGGCCGGGATAGCGCTGGTCGCACCGTTCTCGAGCGTGCTGGTGCGCAGGTTCGGCACGAAGCTGACCGTGGCTGGCGGGCTGATGCTCGTGTCCGGGGGCCTGTGGCAGATCTCCGGCGCCACGGTGGCGAGCACCTACGCCGACACCGTCGCCGGGATGGTCTTGCTCGGGGTCGGCGCCGGCCTGGTGTTCCCCGCCGGTGTGGGCGCCGTGATGGGCTCGCTGCCCAGCGAGCACACGGGCGTCGGCTCCGGCACGAACGGCGCGTTCGTGCAGGTTGGCGGCGCGCTCGGCGTAGCACTCGTCGGGAGCCTGCTCGCGACCCGCTATGAAAACCACCTGGGGCATTCCCTGGCGCCGTATCACGTTCCCCATGCGATCGAAGAGACGCTTCTGCGCTCGCTCGGTGCGGCGCTCAGCGTGGCCACGCACCTCGGCGGCGTGAGCGGCGCGTTCCTGTCGCATTTCGCCCGCGCGGCATTCGTCAGCGGGATGGACCTGGGTTTGACCGTCGCCGCGATCGTGGTCGCCGGCGCAGCCGTCTTCGCGCTGCTCGCGCTGCCATCGCGACCGCCCGAGGTGGAGCCCTGCGCCGAGCCCCCTCAGCCGCCGGACCGCCACTTGATCGAGCAGCCCACCGGGGTCGTCTCGGCCGGGTCGGGCACGCCGCCGTCGAGCACCACGTCGAGGGCGCCCCGCAGCCACGCGGCATCCTGGGAGGGATCGTCGTGGTCGGCGTCGGGCGCGCCGCGGTAGCGCAGGATCCCCTCCCCGTCGAGCACGAACACGTCGGGCGTGGTCTTCGCGTCGTAGGCGCGCGCGACCTCCTGGGACTCGTCGCGCAGGTACGGCACGCCGTCGAAGTCGCCCGCCTCGACACGCTCGCGCATGGCGGCGGTCGAGTCCCTCGGGTAGCGCTCGGCGTCATTGGGGTTGATCGCCAGCATGGCCACCCCGCGCGGGGCGTAGTCGTGAGCGACGGACATCAGGCGCTCGTGCCACGCGAGCGCGTAGGGGCAGTGGTTGCAGGTGAAGACGACGACCGTGACCTCGCCCGGCCGCGGTCCGTATTCGGCCCCTTGGGTGTCCGGGAGGCTAAACGCGGGCGCCTGCCCGCCGACTTCGGATGCGTGCGTGCTCATGCGATCCAGCGTACCCGCGCACCGCGGGCGATCACGTCGCGGGCCGTCGCCTCGCGCGAGATGACATCGGGGGCGATCGCGTCGCGCGTGATCACGTCGCGGGCGTGTCCCTGAACAGCTCCTGGGCGACCTTGCGCAACTGGACCTCTTCGCTGCCCTCGGTGATGCGGTAGCGGCGGTGGTGGCGGTAGATGTGCTCGAACGGCATGTGGCGCGTGTAGCCGATGCCGCCGCACGTCTGCATCGCGCGGTCGGCCGCGTCGCATGCCAGCCGGTTGGCGCGGTAGTTGGCCATCGCCACCAGGTGGGTCACCTCCATGTGGTGGTGGCGGTCGAGCTCGGCGGCGGTGCGGCGCACGAGCCCGCGCACGAGCTCGGCTTCCGTCCACAGCTCCGCGAGCGGGAACTGGATGCCCTGGTTGCGCCACAGCGGGCGGCCCCACACGACCCGCTCGCGTGCCCAGCGAACGGCTTCGTCGAGGCAGAACAGGGCCGCGCCGAGGCTAGAGGCCGCCTGCCGGATGCGGTTCTCGTGGACGAACCGCTGCGCCAGGGCGAGCCCTCCACCGAGCTCTCCGAGGATCGCATCCGGGCCGACACGGACGCCATCGATGCTGACCTCGGCGTGGTCCGTCGGCATGTTGAAGGTCCACCAGTAGAAGTCCACGTTCAACCCCGGGGCGTCGCGTGGAACGATGAAGGCCGTGATCCCGCGGGCCTCGCCCGGGGAGCCCGAGGTGCGGGCGAAAACGAGGTCGTGGCTGGCGCGGTGCATCCCGGAGTTGAAGCGCTTGGTCCCGTCGATCACCCATTCGTCTCCGTCCTGGCGGGCGACGGTCTCCAGGTAGGTGGCGTCGGAGCCGTGGTTCGGCTCCGTCAGCCCGAAGGCGAGCGCGACCTCCAGCCGCAGTGCGGGCTCCAGCAGGGCCTGCTTCTGCCCGGGCGTGCCGAACTCCTGCACGAGGATCACCGTGGGGAAGTTCCCGATCATCGAGATCTCGCTCTGGGGGTCGTTGTGCAGGCCGATGCCGAGGCGGTTGAGGTGCTCGCGCACGACGGCGAGCGCGAAGTTCGAGCCGTCGCGCCCGCCGAGCTCGCGGGGCAGCGCGAACCGCCACAGTCCGGCGCGGTCCGCTCGCCGGACCATCTCCTCGAGCAGGTCCTCCCACTCCCGGCTGGGGATGCCGCCGTTGTCATAGTCGGTGCGTGACAGCTCGCGGCGGTGGTCGAAGAAGCGCGCATTGTCGTCCTGCTCTTCGAGCGGCCTCACGTCGCTCTCGATGAAGGCGTCGATCTCCTCGATCAGGCCCTGTATCTCGTCGGGCAGCTCTTCGTTCATCGCTCCTCCGTTGCCGGGTTGGTGTGGTTGAGATAGCCGGGGTTGGCGACCTCGAGCTTGGCGCGCACGGTGTCGCGAACCGCTGCGAGCACCTGGGGGTCCCGCGCGTCGAGCCTGCCCTCCCGGATCGCGAGGGCCAGTTCCCGCTCGTCGTGGCATCCGACCGACGCGAGCGCGACCGCATGGATCGCGGTGTGGTCGGCCTGGTGTTCGAGCTCCCTGGTGACGATCCCCAGCGCGCGCAGCACGACGCGCAGCTGGAAGGCCGGGCGCCCGTCGAGATGGGGCAGCACGTCGTCGCCGAGCGCACCGCGAGCTGCGTGGAGCAGCTCGACGGCGGTGGGCCGATCGTGCAGCGCGACTGCGGGTGCGGCAGGTGCGGCAGGTGCGGCAGGTGTGGCGGGTGCCGCGGGTGCGGGTCCGGTGGACCCTTCGCCGGCGTCGTCCCCGGGGGACCGTGGCGCATCGGCAACGGCGTCCGCGGGGAGCGCCCCGAGCATGCCCAGCAGATCCCACTCGACCTCGCACGCGCGGCGGCCGATCACGGCGTGCTCGACCGAGCGCCTCGCGCCCGACAGGTGGGAGAAGGCCTGCATCACGCAGATCACGCCCCAGCGGACCGTCCCCGCGAGCTCCCACCAGGCCAGCGCGGCCGGGTCCACCCGCACGCCGCTGTGGCGCTCGTAGGCGTCGAGCAGCTCCGCTCGCGTCGCGAGCCCGGCCGCAGCGCGGTCCGGCCGGCCGAAGCGCCAGGCGGGCACGCACAGCCAGCCGAGGTCCTCCACCGGGTCGCCCGCGTGGGACAGCTCCCAGTCGAGCACGCCGGTGAGTCCCTGCTCGGCGACCATCAGGTTGCCCATGCGGAAGTCGCCGTGGACGACGGTGCGAGCCCGCTGCGGCGGCCGCCCGGCCGAGAGCGCCACGAACGCAAGCTCGAACGCCGGATGGGGCTCGCCGAGGCGCTCATGCCACTCCCGCAGCCCGCTCAGCGGATCATCCACCTCGGGCAGTCCCGGGATCGCCCCGCCGCCGAGCGGGATGCGGTGGATGGCCGCCAGGGCGGCGGCGAGCTGGTCGATCAGCGGTCCCCCGTCCGGGACGCCCTCGGCGGCGAGGATCGCCTTCGGGTCGCTGGTTCCAGCGAGCGCCTCCAGCACCGTCCAACCGCTGCCCATCGGACCCCCGCCGGGTCCCTCGGCGATCACGGCGGGGACCGGCACCCCGGCCGCGGCCGCCGCCCTCAGCAGCGCGGCCTCCGGCGGGGCGCTCACGACTTTGTCGGCCCCGCGTGCGATCTGCACCACGAGCGCCCCCCGCGCGCGCGTGGAGAACAGGAACGTCTCACGTGAGGCTCCGCTGCTGAGCCGCCGCAGCTCCCCATCGAGCAGTTCCCCCAGCGCAGCCTCGAGGTGCTGGGCGACCGCCCGCCTGCGCTCCTCGCCCCCTCCCCCGCCGCTCTGCATCTGGCGGCGGACTATAGGCTCACCCAAGCGATGAGGCTCGAGGGGAAGGTCGGGATCGTGGTGGGCGCTGGGCAGTCACCCGGCGAGACGGTCGGCACCGGCCGCGCCGCCGCGCTCCTGTTCGCCCGCGAGGGGGCACGGGTGCTGCTGGCCGATCGCGTCATCGACTCGGCGCGCGAGACGGCGAAGCTGATCGCCGCCGAGGGCGGCGTGGCCGAGTGCGTGGCCGGCGACTGGACCAGCGCCGAGGACTGCCGCTCGTTCGCCGCGGCGTGCGTGGAGGCTTGGGGACGGATCGACTTCGTCCAGAACAACGTCGGCATCGGTGGGGGCGGCGACGGCCCGCCGCGTCGCATGACCGAGGAGGCCTTCGACCGGATCATCGAGGTGAACCTCAAGGGCTGCGTGCTCTCTTGCCAGGCGGTGGTACCGGTGATGCGCGAACAGCAATCGGGGTCGATCGTGAACATCTCCTCCGTAGCCGCGCTGGCGGCAGCCGTGTCGCTGACGGCCTACAAGATCTCGAAGGCGGGTATCAACGCGCTCACGCAGTCGCTGGCGATCGAGAACGCGAGCCGGGGGGTGCGCGTCAACACGATCATGCCCGGGCTGCTCGACACGCCGATGGCGATCGACTCGTGGGCCGAGGCGCTGGGGCACCCGCGTGAGGAGGTCCGAGCCGAGCGCGATGCGCTCGTCCCCCTGCGCCACAAGATGGGCAGCGCCTGGGACGTGGCCAACGCGAGCGTGTTCCTGCACTCCGACGAGGCCGGCTTCATCACCGGGGTGGCGCTACCCGTCGACGGCGGCCAGCTCGCGCGCGTCGGCTGACGCACGTCGGCGCGCGCCGACGCGGACGCGCACGCCGTGGCGGGGGGTCAGCGTGACCCCTTTCAGGACGACCGGTTCTAGGCGGTCGCGGGTCGGGAGCAGCTCCACCGCGGGAGCGACCACGCGCAGGACCTCGATCATCTCCGCCTGCGCCAGGGCGGCGCCGACGCAACGACGGATGCCACCCCCGAAGGGCAGCCACGCGTAGGACTCCGCGCCCTCGTCGAGGAACCGCTCGGGGCGGAACTCGAGCGGGCGCGGGTACAGGTCCTCGCGCCGGTGCACCATCGCGATGCCGGGAAACACGTTGATGCCGGCCGGCAGGTCCCAGCCGGCGACCGTGCGGGGCTTCGTGAGCCTGCGCTCGACGGCGTCGATCACGGGACGCACGCGCAGCGTCTCCTTCATGACGGCCTCGAGATACTCCTCGCCCTCACCGCCGTCGAGCTCTTCGCGCAGCCTGGCGAGCACGCGTGGGTTGTGCAGCAGCAGGTCGAACGCGACCGCCAGGCCGGTGGCCGTCGTCTCGTGTCCGGCGGCGAGCATCGTGAACAGCTCGTCGCGCAGCTCGGCGTCGCTCATCCCGCGGTCGTTCTCGTCGCGCGCCCGCAGCAACAGCGACAGCACGTCGGTGCGCTCCTCGAGGTCGGGTTCCGAGCGCCGGCGGGATATCTCGTCGTACAGCAGCACGTCTGCCTCGCGTCGCGCCCGCGCGAAGCGCCCCCCCGGGCTGAGCGGCCCGAGGTCGATCGTGAGCGCGGGCACCAGCATCAGCAGCGGGTTGCTGTCGATGACCGCGATCAGCTTCTCCCGCAGGCGCGCCATGCGGGACGGGTCGGTGACGCCGAACACCGCGCGGCAGATCACCTCGAACGTGACGGCCCGCATGCGCTCGCGCAGGACGAGCTCGCTACCGGGCTGCCACCTTTCCACCTCGCGTTCGGCCACCTCGCGGATCACTTCGCGGAACGCCGCCACGCGCGAGCCCTGGAAGGGCGGCAGCAGCAGCTTGCGCTGGCGCAGGTGCTCGGGCCCGTCGAGGACCAGCACGGAGTTCGGCCCGAGGGCCGGCTCCATAAACGAGTTGGCCTCGCCGGCGCGCAGATCGGACTGGTCGCCCGTGAACAGCTCCCGGATGGCCTCCGGGTCGGCGACGTACACCCCCTGGCCGAAGCTCAGGAAGCGCACGGTGAATATCGGCCCGTAGCGGCGGTACCAGGCCTGCAGCGTCTGCAGCGGGCGGTAGGCGAACCGCGCGGTCGTCACGGTCGCGGGGGCGCGCGGTCCGGGTGGCAGCGCCATGGGGGGATCTTACGTGCGCCCGGCGCGGCGCGGTGTGACGGACATCACCTCGCGTCGGGACGCCGGACCCGGCGGGAGGCTCACGCAACCCGCGCTGCGCCGGGCCCGGTGGGAGGCTCACCGGGCCCGGTCGAGCGGTGTGCTCCTATGGAGTGCCGGGGGTCGCCTCAGAACCCCTTGCACTGACCCCACTCGGGGCCGAGCACGACGTTCGCGAGCCCGTCGTTGGTCGGCAGCGGCGAGTTGCAGCTGCACACGAGCGGCCCGTAGATGTGGTTGGCCTCGACCTCTGCACCGACATCGGTTCCTTCGAAGGCGGGGCCTTCGTTGCCGGTGAGGATCAGCGGCCCGGTGATCCAGTCGCCTCCGACCTCGACGCCGCCGTCGTTGTGGATCAGCACGACCGGGCCGTGCAGGAGGCTGCCCGCACACACCGGTGTGCCGTCGTCGTCGGCATCGCCGAGCATCACGTACCTGGTGCCGTCCTGCGCCGTCACGGGCCCGTTGACGAGGCTGTCACAGATGCGCACGTAGTTGGCCTGGTTAGCGCGCACGCCGCCGTCCACGCGCGAGGCCTGGACCGCGATGCCGGCGCCGGGCGAGACGGTGGCGCCGCCCTCGACGGTTGCGCCGACCAGGCAGTAACGCTGACCCGAGGGGACGACGAGACCGCCGTTGACGGTCCCCGTGATGGTGCTCGTGCAGCCGGGGGGCACTTCGGTTTCTTCGGGGTTCGGTGACCACTGCGGAGCGGACGGTCCGCCGTGGGGCGGGAACGCCGGTCCACCGTGGGGTGGGAACGGTGGTCCACCGTGGGGCCCGCCGACGGGCCCGCCGTGTCCGTTGCCCGGTCCCCCGTGCGGCTGCCCTCCGTGCCAGTCCCGGCCGGGTTGAGCGGACGCTGCGGCCGGGGCGGCGGCGCACAGCAGGACGAGCGCCGCGGCCGCCACCAGCCCGGCGATGGCATGCCCGGCGCGAGGAGCCCTGGCTCCGTGCGAGATCCGTTTCATCTTGCCTCCTTGTCGATGAACACGTCAGCGGCGTGGTACGGCGATCGGGCGGAACGCCCCACGCGCGTGCAACAGGCCATCGGGGATAGCAGCGGTGCGAGACGAGGGAACCCTCGGTGGACGGATCGCCTACGCGCCGCCGCCGGGGCGGTTCGCGCACAACCGACCGGGGTGGCGTCAGCCGAGGCGCCCGATGCGCTCGACGAGCAGCGCGAGAAAGCGCTCGGCGTCGATGTCAACGGCCACGTCGCAGTTGGCCTCCCAGCCGGCCGCACCCCACAGGTCGACATAGGTTCGACCGCGCGAGAGCTCGGGTCCGGTGTCGATGCGCACGCCGCAGCGGCGCGTCTCGAGGATCGCGGGGTCGATCACGTACCCGACCGCCACGGCGTCGTGCACGGGGGCGCCGTCCCATCCATACCGGCGTCGGTGGTGGCGGCCGTAGAAGGCGAACAGCTCGGCGGTGAGGCGACCCGCCGCGCCGGTCGCGGCGAGGCGCTCGACGTGGGTCTGCGTGATCAGTGCCCGGTGCGTGACGTCGAGCCCGACCATCGTCAGTTGCAGCGAGCTCGAGAACACCCGCCTGGCGGCCTCCGGGTCGGCCCAGATGTTGAACTCGGCGGCCGGGGTGGCGTTGCCCTCTCCGATCGCTCCGCCCATCAGCACGACGCGCTCGATCCTCGGCTCCAGCTCGGGAAAGCGGGCGAGCAGTAGCGCGATGTTCGTGAGCGGGCCGGTGGGCACGAGCGTCACCGGCTCGGGCTGCTCGCGCAGCATCCTTGCGGTCCAGTCGATCGCGTGCTCCCCGGCGGGCGCCCGCGAGGGCGCCGGCAGCTCGGGACCGTCCAGCCCGCTCTCGCCGTGCACTTCGGCCGCAACGCTGCGCTCACGCACGAGCGGGCGTGGCGAGCCGGCGGCGACGGGGATGTGGCGGCAGCCGAGGTGGTCGAGCACCCGGATCGCGTTGGCGGTCGTCTTCTCGAGCGTCTGGTTGCCCGACACGGTCGTGACGCCGAGGACCTCGACCTCGGGACTCGCAAGCGCGAGCATCAGGGCGATCGCGTCGTCGTGCCCCGGGTCGCAGTCGTGGATGATCGCGCTCACGCGAGCACCGCCTCGAGCTCTGCCGCGGTCGGCAGCGACGGCTGTGCGCCCGCCCGCGACACCGCGAGGGCGCCGGCCGCGCATGCGCGCCTCAGCGCCTCGCCGGGCTCCCTCTCCTCGAGGATCGACACGACCAGGGCGGCGCAGAAGGCGTCGCCCGCGGCGGTGCCGTCGACTGCCCGCACCGGCGGTGGGGCAGCGCGGGCGATCTCCCGCCCGTCGCGCAGCAGCACGGCCCCGTCGGCCCCGAGCGTGAGCGCCACGAGCCCGCTCACCTCGCCGACGACCTCCTGCTCGTAGCTGTTGACCACGAGCAGGTCCGGCTCGAGCGTCAGCGGCCCCCGCGCAGGCGCCGCGTTCAGGCAGAAGTAGCGGGCTCCCTCGGCGGCGGCGCGGATCGCCGCGAGAGGGATCTCCTGCTGGCACATGACCGCGTCGGGATCGCCGACCACGACGTCCTCGGGCTGCAGCCGGGAGTTCGCCCCCGGCGCCACCACGATCACGTTCTCGCCGCCGTCGTCCACGATGATCACCGCGGTTCCGCTCTCGCCCGGGTCGCGCACCACGCCGCTGGTGTCGACGCCCTCCTGCTGCAGCGATCGCAGGACGAGGTCGTCGGTACCGATCCTGCCCACGAAGCGGGCGCGTGCGCCGAGTCGCGCCGCAGCAACCGCCTGATTCGCGCCCTTGCCTCCGGGGACCCGCTCGAGGGACGCATCGGTGACGGTCTCTCCCGGCCGCGGGAGCCGCTCGCAGCGCGCCACCAGGTCGACGTTCGCGGAGCCCACGACGGTGACCGTGGGAGGCTCCCTCACAGACGGCCGACCTGCCACAGGCCGCTGTCGTGGCGCTCCTCGAGCCAGCGCTCGGCGTCGCGCCTGCCCAGCGCCACCAGCTCGGCGATGAACTCGCGAGCCAGGAACAGATAGCTCAGCACCTCACCGTGGACGGGGCCCCTGCGGGCGTTGAGGATCCGTCCCAGCAGGCCCACACTGCTGCCCCGCAGGAGCGCATCAAGTCCGGCGTAGTGACGGTCGTACACGGTGCGCGCGAGGCGACCGATCTCGAGGCGGTCGGCCGGCGCGATGAAGATGTAGGGGACCCGACGCCGGGCGTGCCCCCCCGCCGCGGGGCGTTTGGACGTGCGGCCACGGGCGGCGGCTGGCCCGGACGCGGCGGTCGGGGACGCGGCGGCGGCGCGGGACGCCGCTGTACGGGACGCCGCGGTGCCGGACGCTGCGGTGCCGGACGCTGCGGTGCGGGACCCCGTCGTGCGGGCGGGCAGGCCCTCGTTGATGGTGGCGAGCGTGTCGACGTCTTCTGCGAGCTGGTCGGAGAGGGCGACCTGCATCAGCTGGGCGAGGCCGTCGAGCGCATCCGGGCGCAGCTCGCGGCCCGCGGGGGTGACCGAGGAGTTCAGGCCGATCACGATGACGCGCCTGCCCCCCAGCGCGAGCGCAGGAGCCAGTGGCGCGTTCAGACGAACGCCCCCGTCGCCATACCATCCGGCGACCTCGCGGGGTCGCCGGACCTCGACCGCCGGGAACGCCCCGGGGATCGCGGCGGAGGCGAGCACGTGCTCCGGGAGGAGCGGCGTGGCGGCGTAGTCGAGCGCGCGGGCGGGGTCGGCCGCGGGCGGTGAGCCGCCGTGGTGGAACACCACGCTGCGGGTGCTCGCGTATGACGTCGCCACCACCCCCACCGCTGTCAGCGAGCGGTCCATCACGTTGCGGGTGATGCGCTCGAAGGACACCATCCGCGTGAGCGTGCGGCGCAGCGGCGAGGGATCAAGCAGCGCCGGCAGGTGCGAGCCGGGCAGACCGGCCACCATCGCGCCGGCGCCCAGCAGCCGGCGCAGCTCGGGACCCGAGAGCAGCGGGCGCAGGGCGTCGCCCCAACCGAGCTCAGCCCACATCTGTGCCATCGCCTGGGCCGCGTCCACGAACGGCTCGTGCGCGCGGGCCGCGAGGAACGCGCTGTTGAGCGCGCCGATGCTCGTCCCCACAAGGACGTCCGGGGCCTGGCCGCGCCGGGACAGCTCGGGCGCGAGCACGTCGAGCACGCCCGCCTCGTAGGCGCCGCGGGCGCCACCGCCCGCGAGCACCAGGGCGATCGGCTCGCGGCGGGCGCGGGATCTGGTAGCGCTCGGCACCTTGCCGCGAGGCTATCGCCGCGGCGCCGGGACCGTCGTCCCTAGGACCACCAGCCGGGGAGGAGCTCTCCGTCCCCCTTGCGGCGCGGCCCGAAGACGAGCACTTCGAGGCCCTCGGGTCCCGCCTCGAACGCCCGCACCACGGCCGGCGAGACGCGCACCGCGTCGAGCGGTCCGAGATCGAGCACCTCGTCGTCGAGCTTCACGCGCCCGGACCCGGCGAGCACCACGTAGACCTCCTCGGCCTGCTCGTGGCGGTGGCCGAACGCCTGGCGCCTGCCCGGTTTGAGCGCGTGGAAGCTGAAGCCGGTGTCCGCCGCTTCGAGCTCGTCGTTGGCGAAGCGCGCCTCCTGCACATCGGAGAGCCCGAACTCCGGGGCGGAGTCGTGCACGGCCCGGAGGTTCTTGATCGTGTAGGTGTCGCTCATACCTGATGTTGGCTACCCGCTCACGCGCGGCGTATGTTCTCACCGCGAGGGGTTCGGGGTCGTTGCGTGCTCGAGGAAGGCCGTGCACAGCCGCGCGCCCTGTTCGTTCCAGCGCGAGATCTCCTGCCGTGAGCGCACGCGCAGCGCGGTCCAGTCCAGGTCCGCCGCGACGGCGTCGGGGTCGCTGCGGTACTCGTCGATCCAGTCTCCGATCGCCTCGCCGGTGACCTCGGCGTGGAACTGGATTCCCCACCAAGGCGCGTGGTCGCACCGGAAGGCCTCCACACAGGCGGAGCTGCGGGCCAGCACCGTCGCGCCCGGGGGCAGGGTGAACTCGAAGCTGTGCCACTGGAGTGCCTCGAAGCCGTCGGGCAGGGTGCCGAGCACGGGGTCGCGGGCGCCGGGCTCGAGCCGCACCGGCTTCCAGCCGATCTCGGCGGCGGGCATCCGCATCACGCGCCCGCCCGCGGCCTCCGCCAGCAGCTGCGCACCTAGACACACCCCGAGCGCGGGCGTGCGGGCGGCGAACAGGTCGCGCAGGTGCCGCTTCTCCCTGCCCAGCCACTCGAGCTCCGGCTCCTGCTCGCAGTTCATCGCCCCGCCGAACACGAGCACGGCATCGAAGGGCCCGGCGGGAGCCGGATCTCCCTCGGGAGGACGCCACTCGAGCACGTCCTCGCCACGCTCGCGCAGCACATCGCCGAACACGCCGCTGCCGGCGTTGCGTTCGTGGACGACCGCCAGGACCCGCACGCGCCTCGGCTAGACGCGGACGCGCTCGCCCTTGGGGTCGAACAGCGGCTCGCGCACGACCTCGCCGGGAACCCACTGGCCGAAGATGTCGATCTCGACCTCGGTGCCCGTGCCGAGCTCGGCAGGCAGGTAGGCGTAGGCGATCGAGCGCTCGACGGTGTAGCCGTAGCCGCCGCTGGTGACACGCCCGACGATCTCCCCGTGTACGCGGACCGGCTCGTTGCCGAGCGCCACCGAGCGCGGCTCGGCCAGCACCACGCAGCGCAACCGCGGCGGCGGCTCCCGGTCGACACCGGCCCCCTCGCGCAGCGGGCCGGCGCCGATGAACGAGTCGCCGTCCTTCACGCAGAAGCCGAGCCCTGCCTGCAGCGGGGTCTGGTCGGCGGTGATGTCGGCCGCCCACACGCGGTAGCCCTTCTCCAGGCGGAGCGAGTCGATCGCGCGGTAACCGCCCGCGAGCATTCCGTGCCCGGCGCCGGCGTCCCACAGCGTGCGCCACAGCGCCGCCCCGTACTCGGAGGGGCAGTACAGCTCCCAGCCGAGCTCGCCGACGAACGTCACGCGCAGCGCCCGTACCGGCACGTCTCCGACTGCGATGTCGCGCATGCTCATGTAGGCGAACTCGAGCGGATCGTCGGTCAGCGGCGCGAGGATCTCGCGGGCCAGCGGTCCCCACAGCGCGAAGCACGACGAGCGCGCCGTCACGTCGGTGCAGCGGACACTGCCGTCGTCGGGTGCGTGGCTGCGGATCCAGGCCAGGTCGTGGTCGCCGAACGCCGTCCCGGTGACGATCGAGAAGCTCTCCTCGGCGGTGCGGGTGACGGTGAAGTCGCACTCGACGCCCCCGCGCCGGTTGAGCATCTGCGTGTAGGTGATCATCCCCACCTCGCGCGCCACGCGGTTGTCGCAGAGGCGTTCCAGCAGGGCGGCGGCGCCCGGGCCGGCGACCTCGAGCTTGGCGAAGGAGGACTCGTCGAACAGGGCGGCGCGCTCGCGCGCGGCGCGGTGCTCGGCGCCGATCGCTGCCGACCAGTGCATTCCCGCCCAGCCCCTCGGGCGCAGCGCCTCGTCTCCGCGGCCTGCGTTCGACTCGTACCAGTTGACCCGCTCCCACCCGGACTTCTCGCCGAAGGCGGCACCGTGCTCGCGGTGCCACGAGTAGGCGCTCGACACCCGCAGCGGGCGCCCGGACAGGCGCTCGTGACCGGGGTAGCGGATGTCGTAGTAGGTCTCGTAGACCTCCCTGGTGCGCTTGAGGGTGTAGCTCGGCGAGCGGTAGCGCGCGCCGAAGCGGCGGACGTCCATCTCCCACACGTCCATCGGGGCCTCGCCGTCGCGGATCCAGTGGGCCATGAGCCGGCCGATGCCGCCCGCGCCCGCCAGCCCGTGGGCACAGAACCCGGCCGCCACGTACAGCCCGCGGACGTCGGTCTCGCCGAGACAGAACTCGTTGTCGGGCGTGAAGCCCTCCGGGCCGTTGATCAGCCGCGTGATGCCGACGTCGTTCATCGCCGGGACGCGCCGGCGGCTGTTGACCGCGATCTCCTCGAACCGCGGCCAGTCCTCTTCGAGCAGGCGGCCGTTGAAGTCGGACGGGATCGCGTCGAGCTGGTGGGCGTCGAGCGCCCACGGCGCGGACGCGCGCTCGTAGCCGCCCATCACGAGGCCGCCACCCTCCTCGCGGAAGTAGATCAGCAGGTCGGGGTCGCGTAGCGTCGCCAGGTGCTCGCCGGCGGTGCGATCGCGAAACGGCTGCGTGACGAGGTACTCATGGGCGAACGGAACCACCGGCACGCGCACGCCGGCGAGGCGGCCGATCTCGGCGGCAAACATGCCGCCGGCGTTGACGACCACCTCGGCCTCGATATCGCCCCACTGGGTGCTCACGCCACGCACGCGTCCGTCCCTGACATCGATCGCATTCACGCGCGTGCGCGTGAACAGCTGCGCGCCGCCGTCGCGCGCGCCCTGCGCCAGCGCGGTCGTCAGCAGCGACGGGTCGAGGTACCCGTCGCTCGGGAGATAGGAGGCGCAGCGCACCCCCTCGGTGCTCATCAGGGGGAACAGCTCGCGCGCCTCGCCGGCCGAGACCAGCTCGAGCGGCAGCCCGAACGTGCGCGCCCACGCGACCTGGCGCAGAACCTCCTGTTCGCGCTCGGGTGTGCACGCCAGGCGCACTCCACCACACTCGACCCAGCCGCAGTCGAGTGTCCTGTACAGCTCGACGGAGTCCATCATGATCTGCGTCAGCGAGACGCTCGAGCGCAGCTGCCCCACCAGGCCCGCCGAGTGGAAGGTGGAGCCGCTGGTCAGCTCGCTGCGCTCGAGCAGCACCACCTCGCGCTCGCCGAGCTCGGCGAGGTGGTAGGCGATCGACGCGCCCCCGACGCCGCCGCCGATGATCACCACCCGCGCGCGCTCGGGCAGGTTGCGCGGCCGCACACCCGCCGGCGCGGGCGCGCGCTCCCCGGCGCCGGTCTCCCCGTCAGCCGCCGGCGGCGGCAAGCCACTCCTCGAAGTCCGGCGCGGCAGCCGCCGAGCTCAGGCGCTCGAAGTGCTCGCGCGCGTAGCCGTCGAAGTCGAAGTCGAGCTCGGAGAGCACGCTCTGCACCACCCCCCACGCCGCCTCTCGGGCGTCGGACAGCACCCGCATCAGCTTCACCGATGCGCGCATCGCATCGTCCGGCTCGGAGCCGTGGTAGGCGAGCAGCAGCCGCTCCTCGTCGGCGTCGCCGAAGTCGTTGTTCACCGCCAGGTTGCCGAGATCGAAGCGCGGGTCGCCCATGCCCGCGTACTCCCAGTCGACGATCATCAGGCGTCCCTCATGCTCGCTGCGGATGATATTTGCCGCCAGGAGGTCGTTGTGACACGGGCGGGCGGAGACGCCGCCGAGAGCAGCGGTGATGCGCGCCGCGACCGAGCGCGCCGTCGCATAGTCCCCGGGCAGCTCGCCGCCGCCCGCGTGCACCGTGGCCGCGTATTGCTCGAGCAGGCCCACGACGGAGAAGTCGACGGGCAGCTGCACGGCGCAGTCATGGAAGGCGCGCAGCGCACGACCGAGCTCGGGAGCGCGCTGTGCGGGCTCGCCCGCCTCGACCGGGCCGCCCTCGATGAACTCCGTCACCAGGCAGCCGCCCGCACCCTCGAATACCGGCGGGCCGATCCCCAGTGCGGCGGCTGCTTCGCCGGCGAGCCGCTCGGCGCTGCGGTCGATGCCGAGCAGCGAGCTGCGCTCGCCGGGTAGCCGGACGACGTACTCGCCGCCGCCGAGACGCACACGGAAGTTGCGGTTGGTGATCCCCCCCGACAGCGGCCGGGGCTCGCCTTCCAGCGGCCCGAGGCGTGTCTGCAGCTGCTCGAGGACGGCGTCGAGTTGGTGCACCGCGGGACCCTAGCGTTGCGCGCGCATCGGGGCAACGGTACCGTCAGCCGGCATGAGCGCAACCGCCGCGGCACCTCCGCTGACACTCGAGCAGCTGCGCGCCCAGGTCGAGCGCGGAGAGGTGGACACCGTGCTGCTCGCCCTGACCGACATGCAGGGCAGGCTCCAGGGCAAGCGCCTGACCGCCCGCCACTTCCTCGAGGAGGTCGCCGAGCACGGCGCCGAGGGGTGCAACTACCTGCTCGCGGTGGACGTCGAGATGGCGACCGTGGCCGGCTACGAGATGGCCTCCTGGGAGCGCGGCTACGGCGACTTCGTGATGCGGCCCGACCTCGACACGCTGCGTCCCGTGCCGTGGCAGGAGGCGACCGTGCTGTGCCTCGCCGACGTGGTGTGGCTGGACGGCTCCGACGTGGTCGCCTCCCCCCGCCAGGTGCTGCGCGGGCAGCTCGCGCAGCTCGCGCAGAAGGGCTGGACGGCGCTGGCGAGCACCGAGCTCGAGTTCATCGTGATGCGGGACACCTACGAGCAGGCGTGGCAGAAGGGATACCGCGACCTCGTGCCCGCGAACCTCTACAACGTCGACTACTCGCTGCTCGGCACCGCCCGCGTGGAGCCGCTGATACGCCGCATCCGCAACAGCATGGAAGCCGCCGGGATGCTGTGCGAGGACTCCAAGGGCGAGTGCAACGACGGCCAGCACGAGATCAACTTCCGCTACTCCGACGCGCTGCGCACCGCCGACGAGCACTCGATCTACAAGAACGGCGCAAAGGAGATCACCGCCCAGGAGGGCATGTCGATCACCTTCATGGCGAAGTACAACCAGCGCGAGGGCAACTCGTGCCACATCCACTTCTCGCTGCTGGACGGGGAGGGGCCGCTGTTCGCACGCGACCGGGGCGTGTTCGAGTCGTTCCTGGCCGGACAGCTGGCGGGGCTGCGCGAGCTCACGCTGCTGCTGGCGCCGAACATCAACTCCTACAAGCGCTACGCCGCCGGGTCGTTCGCGCCGACGACCGTGGCGTGGGGCCTCGACAACCGCACGTGCTCGCTTCGGGTGGTGGGCGAGGGACCCTCGCTGCGGCTCGAGAACCGCGTCGGTGGCGCGGACCTGAACCCGTACATGGCGCTCAGCGCGATCATCGCCTCGGGCCTGCACGGGGTCGAGCAGGGGCTCGAGCTGGAGCCCGCGTTCGAGGGCGACGCCTACAGCGCCGCCGACCGCCCGCGCGTGCCCGCCTCGCTACGCGACGCGCGCGACCTGTTCGCCGCCAGCGAGATCGCCCGCGAGGCGTTCGGCGAGGAGGTCGTGGCCCACTACTGCAACGCCGCCGACGTCGAGCTCGAGGCGTTTGCGAGCGCCGTCACCGACTGGGAGCACTACCGGGGATTCGAGCGGCTGTGACCCGGGTGGTGAAGACGCCGGTGGACGAGGGCTCGGCGATCCGCGCCCACAAGGGCCCGGCCACGCTCGAGACGCCGGATGCGGTGTTCGTGCCCGTGCGCTCGCACACCGCCTTCGAGGAGACCGTCGACCGGCTGGGCACCGCGATCTCGCTTGGCCTGCTGCGCCCCGGTTCGCGCCTGCCGGCGGAGCGCGAGCTGTGCGCCAGGCTCGGGATCTCACGCTCGACGCTGCGCCAGGCGCTGACGGCCCTCGCCCAGAGCGGCCACGTGTTCGCCACCCGCGGGCGGGCGGGCGGCACGTTCGTGTCCGATCCACTTCCGCCCAGCGACCCGCCCTCGGCGGAGATGCTCGCGCGCTGGCGCGAGACCTGCGACCGGCGCCTGTCCGTAGAGCTGGGGGTGGCGCTGCTGGCGGCCGAGCGGGCACAGCCCGACGCGCTCGACATGCTCGAGGAGCTGGCATCGGCGCTCGACGAGACGCTCGAGGACTTCTCGGCCTACAGACGCACCGACGTGCGCCTGCACGTAGGCCTCGCCCAGGCCACGGGCTCGCCCCCACTGGTGAGGGCGACGACCGAGGCCCAGGGGGCGATGACCGACCTCCTGTCCCACATCGCCCATCCGCCCGAGGTGCTCGCCTCCTCGAACGCCCAGCACCGGAGCCTGCTCGCGGCGGTCCGCGAGCGCGACGGCAGACGGGCGATGGAGGTCATGGCCCACCACCTGCAGGGCACCGAGCACGTGCTCGCGGGGCTGCTGCCGAGCGCCTGAGGAAGCTCTCGGCCCCGCCGCCGGCGCCGCTCGCGGCGAGCCTTGTCGCTCGCGCAGCGGCCGGCAAGCCTTGTCGCTCGCGCAGCGGCCGGCAAGCCTCGCCCCTCGCAGCGCCCGAGAATCGCCGCCCCCGCCTCGCGAACGGGTCCCCGCCCGCCCGATGACCGGCGATCGGACACGGTTGTACTGGACGTATGACGCACAGAGCGGATTTCAGATCTTGACTTCTTGGGGAGATCGAGCTATTTGTCACTTGAGAAGGCAGGGTGAGCAAACCATTTCGTTGAAAGGGCGGGGACGATGACCACAGGTGGCGCGACCAACCAGGACGAGCAACGCCTGGCCGAGCTTGGCTACAAGCAGGAGCTGAACCGGCGCTGGAGCGGGTTCTCCAACTTCGCGATCTCGTTCGCGATCATCTGCATCCTCGCGGGCTGCTTCACGACCTACGGACAGGCGCTCAAGAACGGCGGGCCGATCGCGATCTCGATCGCGTGGCCGCTGATCTGCGTGCTGATCCTGTTCGTCGCCTGGTCGATGTCGGAGCTGGCCTCGGCGATGCCCACCGCCGGTGGCATCTACTACTGGTCATCGAAGCTGGGGGGAGCCGGCTGGGGCTGGTTCACCGGCTGGTTCAACCTGATCGGGCTCGTGGCGGTGTCGGCGTCGGTGATCTACGTCTGCGCCACCTTCCTGATGTACACGCTCGGGCTGTACGAAGTGAACTTCATCTTCGACTTCACGAAGGCCGCCGCGGGTACGAGCCTCCACTACACGGCGCACGTGAACTTCGCGCTGTTCGGCGCGATCCTGGTGCTCGCGCTGGTCGTCAACGTGTTCCGCAGCCAGATCGTGACGGTGCTCTACAACATCTCGGTTTGGTGGAACATCATCGGGGTGCTGGCGATCATCGTGCTGCTGGTCGCCGTGCCCTCACACCACGCAAGCTTCTCCTACGTCTTCAGCCACAAGGCCAACGAGTCCGGCTTCGCCGGCGGGGCCGTCAGCGGCGCGAAATTCTGGCTCTACGTGCTGCCGCTCGGCTTCCTGCTCACGATGTACACGATCACCGGCTATGACGCCTCCGCGCACGTCTCCGAGGAGACGCACGGCGCCGAATCGTCCGCGCCACGCGGCATCTGGCTGTCGGTGCTGTACTCGGCGATCTTCGGCTGGATCGTGCTGCTGGCGATCACCTTCGCGATCCAGCACGCCCACGAAACCGAAATCTACAAAGCGGGCTACCCGGCGGTGGCGATCATCGAGTCGGCGCTCACCTCGGCGGCCGCCAAGGCGGTCCTGCTGATCTCGACGATCGGGCAGCTGCTGTGCGGGATGGCGTGCGTAACGAGCGCCTCGCGCATGACGTTCGCGTTCTCGCGCGACGGCGCGGTCCCGGGCCACAACCTGTGGCGGCGGCTGGGCAAGAGCCGCACGCCGACGTGGTCGGTGCTGTTCGTGGTCGTGTTCGCACTGGTGATCACGATCCCGGCGTACTTCCCGAACCACCTCGGATCCCCCGTCGCCTTCCTGGCGGTGACGTCGATCTCCGTGATCGGCCTGTACATCGCCTACACGATCCCCGTGTACCTGCGCTGGCGCCAGGCAGACAGGTTCCAGCCGGGACCGTGGACGCTCGGCTCCAAGTACAAGTGGATCAACCCGATCGCCGTGGTGTGGGTGGCGTTGTGCGTGATCATCTTCTCGCTGCCATTCTCACCGGAAGGCGTGCCCTGGGAAAGCGGGTTCAGCTGGAACTCCGTCAACTACGCCCCACTCGTGACGATCGGCGTGATCCTGGCCGTCACGATCTGGTACTTCGCGTCGGCGAAGGAAACCTTCAAAGGGCCGATCCGCACGATCGACCAGCTCGACGTCGAACAGGCGCTGCCGGCGATCGCGGAGGCTCCATAGAGGTCCTGCGCCGGGCGGGCTGGAGGTCGGGGCGGGTCGACGAGCACGGACGGGCAGAGCCGTGAGCGCCATGCTTGCCGTGCTCGAGCCCGCCACCGAGGCGGTGCTCGCCGAGGTCCCCCGCGCCGGTGTGGAGGAGACCGACGCGGCGGTTGCCAGCGCGCGGGAGGCGTATCCCGCGTGGCGGGCGATGGCGCCCGGCGAGCGCGCCGAGGTGCTGCTGGCGATCTCCGCCGCGGTGCGGGAACACCAGGAGGAGCTCGCGCGCCTCGAGGCGCGCAACGCCGGCAAGACGATCGCCGACGCGCGCGGCGAGATGGGCATGGTGAGCGACACCTTCCGCTACTACGCGGGGGCGCCCGAGCGGATGCTCGGCGAGACGATCCCCGCCGCCGATGGGCAGGCGCTGACGGTACGCGAGCCGATGGGCGTGGTGGGGCTGATCACGCCGTGGAACTTCCCGCTCACGATCGCCTCCTGGAAGCTGGCGCCGGCGCTAGCCGCCGGCAACACGGTGGTGCTCAAGCCGGCCGAGCTGACGCCGCTGAGCGCGCTTCGCTTCGCAGAGCTGGCACGCACCGCGGGCCTCCCCGACGGCGTGCTGAACGTGGTCGTGGGCCCGGGGCGCACGGCTGGGCAGCACCTCGTGGAGCACCCCGACGTGGCCAAGATCGCGTTCACCGGCTCGACCGAGGTGGGCCGTTCGATCGCGGCGGCGGCGGCCACCACGATCAAGCGGGTGACGCTCGAGCTGGGTGGCAAGTCCGCCAACATCGTGTTCGCCGACGCGGACCTCGAGGCCGCGGCCGAGGCCGCTCCCGGCGCCGTGTTCGGCAACGCCGGCCAGGACTGCTGTGCGCGCTCGCGGATCCTCGTGCAGGAGCAGGCGCTGGATCGCTTCATGGAGCTGTTGGAGGTGCAGGTGAAGGCGTTGCGGGTCGGCGACCCGCTTGGTGAGGACACGCAGATGGGACCGCTGATCTCCGCCTCCCAGCGGGACACCGTCACCTCCTTCCTGCACGACGGCGCGCCGGTGGCGTTCCGCGGGTCGGCGCCCGAGGGTCCCGGCTTCTGGTTCGCCCCCACAGTGCTGGCGCCGGCCGCGCCGGGCGAACGTGCCGTGCGCGAGGAGATCTTCGGCCCGATCGCCGCGGTGCTGCCGTTCGCCAGCGAGGCCGAGGCGATCGCGCTCGCCAACGACACGATCTACGGCCTGTCGGGGTCGATCTGGACACGCGACGGGGCGCGCGCCCTGCGCGTGGCCCGCGCGGTGGAGACGGGCGTGCTGTCGATCAACACCAACACCTCGGTGCGGGTGACGACGCCGTTCGGCGGCTTCAAGCAGTCCGGCTACGGCCGCGAGCTCGGTCCCCACGCGCTGGACGCCTACAGCGAGGTCAAGACGATCTTCTACGCGACCGGGGAGGCGGGCTGGTGACGGACGCCCCGGCACCCGGGAGGCCCGGCAGGCTCGAGGACCGCGTGTGCGTGGTGACGGGCGCGTGCGGCGGGATCGGGGCCGCCACCGTCGAGCTGTTCGCCCGCGAGGGCGCCCGCGTGGTCGGCGCCGACCTCGCGGACGGGGCGCCCGGGGAGCTGTCGCTGAAGGTCGACGTAGCCGACGAGGCGCAGGTGCGGGCGATGTACGAGGAGGTGCGCGAGCTGTACGGCCGCATCGACGTGCTGTTCAACAACGCCGGCATCTCCCCGCCCGAGGACGCCTCCGTGCTGGAGACCTCGCTCGAAGCCTGGGAAAGGGTCCAGCGGGTCAACCTCCGCAGCGTGTTCCTGTGCTGCAAGCACGGGATCCCATACCTGCTCGAGGCGGGCGGCGGCTCGGTGATCAACACGGCGTCGTTCGTGGCGGTGATGGGAGCCGCGACCTCGCAGATCTCCTACACGGCATCCAAGGGCGGCGTGCTGGCGCTGTCGCGCGAGCTGGGTGTGGAGTTCGCGCGCCGGGGAGTGCGCGTGAACGCCCTCTGCCCCGGGCCGGTGGACACCCCGTTGCTGCAGAAGCTGTACGCCTCCGATCCCGAGCAGGCGCAGCGCCGGCTCGTACACGTGCCGATGGGACGCTTCGCGCGTCCCGAGGAGATCGCCGACGGGGCGCTGTTCCTCGCCAGCGACGAGTCGAGCTTCGTGACGGCCTCCGCCTTCATGGTCGACGGCGGCCTGAGCGGCGCCTACACGACGCCTCTTTAGCGCGGGTCCCAGGCGACGCCCCGCCACGGGTCCCGGGCGACGCCCCGCCACGGGTCCCAGGCGACGCGCTGTGACCGTGGATCACGCCACGCCGCCGCTGTCAGCCCGGCGCGCTCATTCGACCGTGAGCGTGGCCTTCATGCCTTTGGCCGCGTGCCCGGCGAGCGAGCAGAACAGCGTGTAGGAGCCGTGGTGGAGTTCCACCACCTGCTTCGTCACGGCTTTCGGCAGCTCGATCGCGAACGTGGCCGCCGGCGGCCCTTCCGCGCCCTGGGCGTTGAGGTTGTGTTCGTCCTGTCCGTCGTTGACGAACTGGAGGATCACCTTGCCGGCGGGGACCGTGGTGCGGGACAGGGTGAAGTGGTACTCGACGGCGCTGACCTGCACCTCCGGCAACGAGGGCGGCGGCGTGCTTTCGCCGGAGCCGGGTTGGTTCGGGGCGGTCGAGCCGGAACCGCCCGGCGAAGCCGGGGCGAGGCCGGAGCCCGTCGAGCCCGTCGAGCCGGCCGGAGTCGATGAGCCCTGGGGACCGGCCTGCCGCTGCGGGTTGACGGCGTGGTGGCGGCTCCTCTTGGGACAGGGTGTGCCCGCACGTGGGCGGGCAGCGCCGCGCCCACGGTCGGCGGTGTGTGTGCGCTGCGCATGGCGGCGCGAGTGCGTGCGGCCGGCATGGCGGCGTGAGTGCGTGCGGCCGCCGTGCGTGCAGGCGCCCGCCCGGTGCGGGTGCGCGGCCGCGGCGTGGTAGAGGTTGCGGCCCGGGTTCCAGCCCGCGACGGCGATGGCCGCGAGCAGCGCCGACACGCCGACGGCGGCCACGCTCGCCGCGGCGCTCCGCGGCGGCCCCGTCATTCGATCAGCTGGGGGACCGTGCCGTATGCGCTCGACCCCGGCAGTCCGGTGCCGGCGCCTGGGATCACCCGACCGGCTTCGACGCCCAGCCACTGACCCAGCAGGCCCGCGTACAACGCCCGGAAGTCGGACGTGTTGATCAGGTTTTCGTTTTCGTCGAGTTTCGTCAGGCCGGGGAATTCGCCCACCATCTTCCCCACGACGCGGCTCCCAATCAGGAACCCCACCCCGGCGGCGCCGTGGTCGGTACCGGAGCCGTTTTCCTGCGGACGGCGCCCGAACTCGCTCCACACATGGATCACGACGCGGTCGTCGAGGCCCCTCGCTTCGAGGTCGCGTTGGAAGGCGACGATCGATTCCACCGACTGGCCGAGGTTGGTGGCCAGCGTGGTGGCCTCGTCGGAGTGCGTGTCGTAGCCACCCACGGCGGAGAGCGAGACGCATTTGATCGGCAGCGATTCGTCGGCGATCATCGCCGCCAGCACCGCCAGGCGAACCGGGAACTCGTCGCCGATGCTGGGATAGGTGACCGGCGAGGTGAACGGCGGTTTTCCTTCCACGTCGGCGAACGGGGCCACCTGCTGGCGGATGATGTTCGTGTCCAGGGAAGCCGTCCGCGCCTGCGCCATGGCCGTCGAGCCGGCGCTGAGCGAACCGAGCTTGCCGAACGCTTCGAGCGTCGGGCCGGTCAGGGGTTCGTCGAGGCCGTAGGCCCAGAAGCCGTAGTCGGAGGGCGTCGAGACCGCTGCCACCGGTACGCGTGCTGTGGCGAGCGCCGGCGCCAGCGAGTAGTCGAGCGAGAGGCCCTGCAGGGGGTTGTCGGGGCTTCCGGCCACGTCCAGGTAGCGGCCCATCCACCCCGTCCGTCCCTGGGTGCTGAGTTCGCCGACCTCCCAGTAGTGACGGCTGGTGAAGTGACTCTCGTCGGGAGGGTCATAACCGACCGCCGGGAACACGGCGACCTTGCCTTCTTCGTGCAGCTGCGCGAGCCCGCCCGCCTGAGGATGCCACATCAGCGTTTCGTCCTCGGTGAACGGGGCCCCTTCGCCTTCGTTGCGCCCGAGCTGCGGGCGCAGCTGGTGGTAGGCGGCTTCCTTGACGGGAGCCAGCACCGACAGCGCGTCCCAGCCCCCTTCCATGAAGATCGAGACAACCACCGGCTGGCTCGGGGGCGCCGCTGCGGCTGCCTGGGCGATCCCCGCTTCGAGGTGGCGCGGGCTCAGGGCGCCGGCCCCGTATACGGCCAGCACACCTCCTGCCGAGCGCAGCAGGAACGTCCGTCGGCTCAGGCCCGTGCCGGCGGGAAGCGGCATCCCCGGCTCGATCGAGGGTAGCCCGCGGCCGGCCTGGGCGACACCCGCGCGCAGGATCTGAGAGCGGGTGAACTCCTGGCACGAGCAGCTACGTGGGGTCTTCATCAGCTCACCTGCATGTCGGGGGATGTCGCGATCAGCATGCGCAGCGCGTTCTGGCGGATCGCCCGGTAGGGGCTCTGCTGCCATTTGGCGGTGGCCACGCCTTCCAGGCAGTCCTCGGCGAATTCACCGATGCAGTTGAGCGATTCCTGGGAGATGCCCGGCTGTGACCAGTAGGCCATCGCGCTCGCCAGTGCCGCTTCCGGGGTCTCGGTTTCGCTGTAGCGCGCTTCGCCCTGCCCGGGCCACGGGTTCGGGTAGCTGTTGGATGTGACCCAGGTCGCCATTTCCCAGCGCGCCTTGGCGGTGGAGGTGTCGAGCCAGCGCGTGAAGTCCCACCCGGCGACGTTGGGCGGGTAGAAGAGCTGCTGGCCGGCGGCGGCCGACAGCCACGTCCACGCGGTCGTGTCGATGTAGCGTCCGACCGCCCGCAGCAGGCCGACGTTGTACACGACGGGCGGGGTGACCATTTCCGGTCCGTCGAGGAATTCGGGGCTCTGCAGGATCGCCTCCACGACCGCCCGGATCGAGTACCCCGAGGAGATGTACAGCCCCTGCAGCGAGGCCAGCGTCGCTTCCGGAGGAGGCACGGGGACGAAGTAGCTCCACAGCTTGCTTACGAAGTACGAGGGGTGCAGCGGGTGGTTGACGCACAGCGACACAGCGTCTTCGTAGTTCCACTTGCCGCTCTGGCCGAACACCGTCTTGGTGCCCGGGTCGTGGCGTTTGGCTTCGAAGTGGAAGTTCTGCAGCCCGCTGCTTTCGGTCCATTCGGCGGTCCACCCCGTCAACGCCCGCGCCATCCCTTTGACGTCGTCCTCGGTGTAGGCGCCGCGGTCGGCCCCGAGCGAGAACAGCTCCATCATCTCGCGGGCGTAGTTCTCGTTCGGTTCCCAGCGGCTGTTGTAGATCCCGTCGAGGAAGATCAGCATCGCCGGGTTGGTGGTGACCGAAAGGAACAGTTCGTGGAAGTTGCCCAGGGCCTGTTCGCGGAACAGGTTGTTCTGGTCGAGCATGAACTGCTGGTCATTCACCTTTTCGTTGGAGTTGGCGAACCAGTCGTGCCAGATGTAGGTCATCCGCTCCACCAGCGGCTGATCGGAGCGGATCATGCGGTCGAGCCACCAGCAGTGGTCGTCACCCCAGTTGTCGGCCGGCTGCAGCGCTTCGCCTTCGTCGTTGTGCGGTTCGGGCCCCTGCAGCGCCGCTGTGCCCGATGGCCGGGTGAGGCTGAAGACGACCTGCTGCACCGAGTTGCCCACCAGCGCCTCGGCCTGTCCCGGAGCGGGGCCGAAGCCGGCCCGCCACAGCAGCCGCCGCGCCCTGGCGAGCGTCAGGTGCTCTTCGACGACGGGCGGGGGATTGGGCGAGGGAGCCGGCGGGTTGACCGGCACCATCGGTGGCGCAGGAGCGCCCGGGAGCCCCGATACCGGTGCGTGATGCTTGGGGCGATGCTTGTGCTTGCGCTTGTGCTTGTGCTTGTGCTTGCGGAGGGTGTGCTTGTGGAGCTTGTGCTTGCCCTTGCCGGCCGAGCCATGCTTGGCCGGCTTGCCGGAGTGGCCGGGCTTGCCGGGGTGATGCGCTTCGGAGTCCTTGTGCGCGCCGTGGGAAGCCTTGAGCTCGCGCAGCGCGGCCGGGCGGGTCCGCGTCATGCGGTTGCCTCGGCGGCATTGACGCGTTTGATGAGCGGGTGCGCCCGCAGCTAAACGGCCGTGCGAGGCGCGGCTGGTTCTCCCTCGACGGCCGTGCGAGGCGCGGCTGGTTGTCCCTCGACGGCCCTCCTGGTGCGCGGTACGAGCACGGGGAAGTTTTTTCCCCTCGATGGGATCTAGTCATGTGTAGGTCTCGTCCATCACCGGAAGGAGGGAGACGTGAACAGCCTCCGTCGCTGTGCCCTGCCCGAAGTTCCCCCGTTCGAGTCCCAGGCAGCGCCCCGCAGGAGGGCGGGAGCCCGGATCGCGGCGCTCGCCGGCGGCGCGCTGGCCGCCGCGGCAATGATGCTCGGCGCGCTCTCTCCCGTGGCCGCCTCGGCGTTCGGCCCGCCCTTCATCGGCGGGCTTCACACCGTCTCACAGGTTGGTGAAACCGTTCCCGGCAACGGGGACGTGAACCCCTATGGGATCGCGGTCGTACCCCGCAGCACCGGCGCGCTCGTCAGGGGCGACATCCTGATCAGCAACTTCAACGACAGCGAAAACCTGCAGGGGACCGGCAGCACCATCGTGGAGCTCTCGCCCGGCGGGAGCCAGACACTCTTCGCCAAGCTGAAGGCTTCCGAACTGCCCGGGCCCTGCCCCGGCGGCGTGGGCTTGACAACGGCGCTGGCGATCCTGCCGGACAACTTCGTGGTGGTCGGAAGCCTCCCCTCCGAAAACGGCGAAGCTGCGACGGCGAAGGCCGGCTGCCTGATAGTGCTCGACCCCCACGGCCATCCGGTCAAGACGATCGCCGGCCACATGATCAACGGCCCGTGGGACATGACCTCCGCGTCGTTCTCCGGGTTCACCGACCTGTTTGTCAGCAACGTCCTCAACGAAACCGTCGAAGAAACCAGCTTCGGCGGCAACATCGTGCGCGTGATGCTCGACACCAGATCCCCCGGGCCGCCCCAGGTCGTCTCCGAGCACGTGATCGCAACCGGCTTCCCCGAGCGCACCGATGAAGCCGCCTTCGTGCTGGGCCCCACCGGGCTGGCGTTGAACCAGTTCGGCACGCTGTTCGTGGCGGACACGGACGGCAACCGCATCGCGGCCGTGCCACTGGCGGCGCTGCGCATCGCGCCCGCGACCCACGGAGGCCTGACGGTCACCTCCGCAGGAGGCCTGGCGCAGCCGCTCGGGCTCACCCTCGCGCCCAACGGCAACATCCTCACCGCCAACGGCGGCAACGGGAACATCGTCGAAACCACCCCCTTCGGCTTCCAGTTCCCGCCGGTCGACACGGGGGCGGGTGAAGGCGGCCTGTTCGGCCTCACGCTGACCCCCGACCAGCATGGGGTGTACTTCGTCAACGACGCGGAAAACACCCTCGACCTGCTCCACTGACGTCGCCCAGACCAGCCGACCGGTGGAGCACCGGTGGCGGCCCGGCCCCCCCGCCGGGCCGTCGCCGGAAGCTCGCTTGACGGTCGACAAATGGGCAGGGCGGGGCGTCGCGGTTTCGCCAGCAGTCGAAGGCGGGCACGGGCGGTGACGGGGAGAATCTGGCCGTGCAGTCGCGTGCTGGCACGGGAGGGTTGGCCGAGGACACCGAGGTGCCGCTGCTAGACGCGCGTGCAGGCGGGGCAGCGGCCCTGGGCTACACCCCCACGCCGCCGTTCCTGGACGAGCTGTTCGAGCACGACGGCACTCCCCGACCGACCGCCGGAGCGCTCGTCGAGGCGCTCGCCCAACTCGGCCCGACGGGCCTGATCGAGGCCGGGCGACGACGGGATGCGATCTTCATGCAACAGGGGATCACGTTCGAGACCGGCGGCGGGGACGGCCCCACCCACGACCGCCCGTTCCCGCTGGATCTCGTCCCGCGTGTGCTCGACGGCGAGGAATGGAAGAGCATCAAGCGCGGCCTCGCCCAGCGGATCCGCGCGCTGAACCACTTCGTCGACGACGTCTACCACACGCGCGAGATCGTCCACGAGGGGATCGTGCCGTGGAGGCTGGTCGCCTCCTGCTCGCACTTCGCACGCGCCGTGCACGGCATCAGGCCGCCGGGGGGCGTGTACACGCACGTCGCGGGGTGCGACCTCGTGCGACACAGCGACGGCAGCTGGCGTGTGATCGAGGACAACGTGCGGATCCCCTCGGGGATCTCGTATGTGCTCGAGAACCGCGCCGCGATGGCACGCCTGGTGCCCGAGCTGTTCGCGTCCTATCGGGTGCGGCCCGTGGACCACTATCCCCAGCTGCTACTGGGGGCGTTGCGCGCGGTGGCTCCCTCGGCCGAGAGCGAGGCCACGGTCGTCGTGTGGACGCCGGGCCCGGCGAACCCGGCCTACTTCGAGCACGCCTTCCTCGCACGCCAGATGGGCGTGGAGCTCGTCGAAGCATCCGACCTCGTGGTGCGCGACGACGTCTTGTACATGCGCACGATCAAAGGCCTGGAGCGCGCCCACGCGGTGTACCGAAGGATCGACGACGACTTCGTCGACCCGCTCGAGTTCAGGGGCGACTCGCTGCTTGGGGTCCCCGGGCTGGTGCGTGCCTACAGGGCAGGCAACGTCGCCATCGCCAATGCGCTCGGGACGGGTGTCGCCGACGACAAGGCCATATACCGCTTCGTCCCCGAGATGATCCGCTTCTATCTCGGCGAGGAGCCGATCCTCGAGAACGTCAGGACCTACCTGCCCTCGGACCCCGAAGTGCTCGAGCACGTGCTCGGCCGCCTCGACGAGCTGGTGGTGAAGCCCACCGGGGAGTCGGGCGGACGCGGTGTGATGATCGGCCCCCACGCCAGCGAGCAGGAAATCGGCCACATGCGGCGCCTGCTCGCCGCCGCGCCCGACCGCTGGATCGCCCAGGACGTGGTGCGGCTCTCCACGGTCCCGGTCGTCGACGGCGACGGAACGCTGGTGCCCCGTCACGTCGACCTGCGGCCGTTCGCCGTGTTCGGCGAGCGCATCGACATCGTGCCGGGCGGCCTTACGCGGGTGGCGCTCGAAGAGGGCTCGCTGATCGTCAACTCCTCCCGCGGGGGCGGGTCGAAGGACACCTGGGTGCTCGAGGACGGCGACGACGCCGACCGCGCGGGCGCGCCGATCGCCGACACCCAGCCTCCGGCGCTCCCCGACCTCCGCTACGGCACGTGGGTCGCCCAGCAGCAGCAGCAGCAGCAGCGCGGGCACGGGGACGACGCGTGATGCTCGCGCGGATCGCCCACGAGCTCTACTGGCTGGGACGGAACCTCGCGCGCGCAGAGTTCACCGCCCGCGCGGTGGAGGCCGTGCTCCAGGCCGAGCTGCAGGGTGCCTCCGACGCGACACCCGGGGTCAGCTTCGGCTCGGGCGGGCTGCTCGCGATGCTCGGCGACGACCACGGCGAGGAGCAGGCGGGACAGACCCTCGGCCAGCTGATCCTCGACCCCGAGCGCCCCGAATCGATGCTCGCGAGCATCGAACGGGCCCGCGACGGAGCCCGCACGGTGCGCGACGTGATCAGCGCCGAGATGTGGCAGGCGATCAACACCACCGCCCTCGGGCTGAAGAGCGCAGGACAGCCCGGGTGGGGAACCCCCACCGGCCCGTTCCTCGCCTCCCAGTACATCAAGGAGCGCACCGCGCTGATCTGGGGAATCGCCAACCGCTCGATGCTCCGCGACGAGGCCAAGTGCTTCCTCGACGCCGGCGGGCTGATCGAGGTGTCCGACATGGTGCTGCGGATGCTGCACGTGGCGATGCCGCCGGCGGACTCTCCCCCGGCCGACGGAACGGCCCTGATCCTGCTCCAGGCGGTGGGCGGATTTCACGCCTACCTGCGGGCCGTCACCGCTCCCCCCAACGCCGACCCGGTGGCACGCTTCCTGCTGTTCGAGCGCTCCTACCCGGACAGCGTGGCAGCATGCGTGGACTCCCTGCACGAGGTGTTCACCGTGGCCGACGCCGGGCCCCGCAACTCCAAGCCGGTCTTGAGGGTCAGCCGCCTGGCCGCCGACCTCGACTTCCAGCGCCGGGCGCTCCCCGAGGGCTCGGAGCTGACCGGCATCTGTCGCGAGACCCGCCAGGAGCTGGGACACCTCGACCAGGACGTCGCGGAGCGCTACTTCGCCGGCGCCGCCGCGGCCGGGCCCCGGGGGGAGATGTAGGTGCACTTCGCGATCCGCTTCCTCACCGAATACCACTACGACGGGCCGGTGACCGACAACCTCAACGCGCTGAGGGTGCGGCCCGCGACGACCTCCGCCCAACGCTGCGACGAGTTCCACACGCGCATCGAGCCGGAAGCGCGGATCGCCCGCCACCTCGACTACTTCGGGACCGAGGTGATCGAGTTCGGGATCCCCACCCCCCACGACCACCTCACGATCGACGTCCGCGCACGGGTCGTGACCTCCAACCCGCCCGACCCGCCGCAGGGCTCATGGGAGAGCCTGCGCAGCGCCTCCTATACGGGCGCGGCGGGCGAGTTCGCACTGCCATGGGACGACCAGCCGAGGATCGCGGGACTCGAGAACCTCGAGGGAGCGATCGCGGCCGACACCCCCCTGCAGACGCTCGAGCGGCTGTGCCAGGTGATTCCGGAACGCTTCGAATACCGCCCCGGCGCGACGTACGTGGGCTCGAGCGTCGACGAGCTGCTCGACAAGCAGGCGGGTGTGTGCCAGGACTTCGCCCACCTGTCGCTGGTGCTGCTACGCCGGCGGGGCATCGCCGCCCGCTACGTGTCCGGCTACCTGTGGGCGGCACCCGACGACGCCGGCTCGGAGTCGCTCGAGGTCGACACCCACGCATGGGTCGAGGCGCTGCTCCCCGACTCCGAGGAGGCTGGCGAGCCGCAGTGGGTCAGCATCGACCCGACCAACCGACGCCTCGCCGACAGCTCCCACGTGAAGATCGGCCACGGCCGCTTCTATGCCGACATCCCTCCCGTGAAGGGCCTGTTCATCGGCAGCGCCACCTCCACGCTGTCGGCGGCCGTCACCCTCTCGCTGCTCGACCCCCAGTCCGGCGCGAGACCCTGACGCTCGCCGCCGGGCTCACGAGGCCGCCGCTGACGAGGCGCAGCACCGCCGCGCGGCGCAGCCGCACGACCGCGTTGAGCACGCCGTCGGTGCCGCCGCGCAGCAGCGTCAGCGTGCGCCAGGGCCCGTGGACGGTGCGCGCGAACTGCACCAGCGCCGCGCGCTGGCCGCGCGGCAGCAGCGCCCAGACACGGACGCGGTCCCGGCCCGCCCGCAGGGGATCGAACGGGAACGTGAAGCCGGCCAGGAACGGCTTCGGGCGTGCCAGTTCGAAGTTGCCCCCGGGGCCGGCACTGTAGAGACCGGCCGGGCGCCGGTATTCGACTGCTTCCCCGACGGGTCCGCCGACCCGCACGGCCGGGTAGGGGTCGACCAGGAACTGCCAGTCGACCAGCCTCACGCCGGCGATCCACAGCCGGTGAAGCGCCCGCGAGATCCATCGTGCCTGCAGCCCCGCAGCCACGCCCGACGGCGACTGGGGGGCGCTTTCCCAGTTGAGCTCTGTCGCCCACACGGGCTTGGGGGCCGCGGGCAGCGCGGTGCCCAGGGCCTCGGCACGCGCCAGCAGTCCCGTGACCTTGGCCGTGTCCGCGATCGAGACGTCGAGCGACGATGCAGCGGGGTGGTCGGGGTCCGCCACCGACAGCGGATGGAACGCCAGCACGTCGAAGTGGGGTGGTTCGGCACAGGGAGCGCGCACCGGCGGGGTGGCGCCGGTCAGGCACAGCAGCACCGTCAGAAACGTGACGGGAGCCATCCGCCCGACTCCCGCGCGGTCGCCGTCGGGAGCGACCCCGGCGGTGATCACGACGTCATCGGGGGCGACCTGCTTGACGCCGGCGTAGAAGGCGTTGAGAAGCTGGCGGTAGAGCAGCGGCGAGAACGCCGTCCAATGCCCTTCCTCCACGACCCACTGCGGCTCCAGATAGCGCGCGAGGTTGGGCTCGTTCCAAGCCTGGAAGTCCCTGACCGCAGGCAACGCGTGCCCGGGCACCTGCGGGTCCGGAAAGCTCCCGTCGTAGCGACGCGCGAGCGCCTTCGCGAACGCCAGCAGCGCTTCGGGGCTCGGAGCCCAGCTGCCGGGGAACGCGAACGGCCAGCGCCCGGGTGCTTCGGCGAACGGGGGTGCGTGAAAGACGACGAGCATCGGCTGGAGTCCCGCGGCCGCGGCGCTGCGCACGGCTTCGTCCAGGCGCCCGAAGTGGTACGCGCGATCGGCGGGGTCGCTGGGGTCGAAGCCGGGGGGCGGGGTCGCGGACACCAGCTCGCGCCAGTCCACCGGGATGCGCACCACCGCGGCGCCGGTCGCCCGGATGCGCGCGAGCGCGAGCGCCCGCGTTGTAGGCTCGGCGCTCTCCAGCAGCACGCCGTCGGAGACCCCCCGCACGAGACCTCCCACGGGGAACGGGCCGTACAGCATCGCGCGGTCCTCGCGACGTGCGATGGCGGGGCCCGTACGCGGGGGCACGGGACCCGATCGCGGCGTGGCGGCGAACGGCTGCGGCGGTCCTTCCGCGCCGGTGCGGGACGGGACCGGGAGCACCGGGCCGGGCACCAGCCAGACCAGGGCTGTCAAGGCGATCCCGAGGGCGCGCTCCACGGCGGCGCGAGCCGTCAGTGGATCGTCACGGACCGGCGACCGAGGCCCAGTTTGGCCCCGGAGGTGCTGTGCAGAGTGGTGAGCAGCACGGTATGCGAACCCGAGTGGAGCCGGCTGCGCCCCTTCTTCGTCACCCGCAGCACCACGCTGACGACGCCGGCTTTCTTGGCGACGACGTAACCGCGGGCGACCAACAGCGCGGGCGGCTTGTGACTGTGGTGCCTGCTGGAGGCGAACGCCGGCAGCGTGCCGCCCGCCAGATACAGGCCCTCGACGACGGTGCCGGGCTGGTTGATGCCCACGAGCACGTGCCAGCCCGATTTCAGCAGCGAGTGGATCGTGAGGTGTCCCAGCTTCATCACGACTCCCTGCAGTGCAGGAGGTGGTGGTGGCGGCGGGGGAGGCGGCGGCGGACATCCTCCCACGGGACGGGAGTTTTCGCTGACGTACGTGTAGGTGGCTTCTTCGCCCAGGTGGGTCTTCAGCGACTCGGCGGCGGTGACGGTCTGGCCGGGCTGCAGCGGCACCAGGAAGTTCCCGCCGAAGGTGGTTCCGGTGAGCGATTTCACCTGGGCTTCGCCGAAGCCCGAGGTCTTCGGTCCGGCCACTTGACCGTAGCGATTGGTCCTCAGCGACCACGTGACGTACGAGCCTTCGACTGTGAACCCGCTCGTGTTGGCGCCGGAGAAGTTCGTGGACCCGGCACAGACGGTGGGGTCCATCGAGGGAAGGCCGTCGTAGACCTGCGTCCCGATCACCCGCCCGACCGGCGATTCCAGGGTGACGACGTCGCCGACCTGGGGAACCTGCGAGAGGGAGGCCCATCCGTTGTTGCCGGTCTGCCTGAAGACGGTGAGCCCGCCACGAATGATGGAGACCGCCACTTCAGCGCCCGTGCTCGCCGACCCCCAGGTGCCGTCCTGGCTGTATTCGGGGAGCGTCGTCTCGCCCTCGGCAACCTTCAGCGTGTATTCGGGGCCGTGTTTTTCCCACGCGCCCGCGGGCACGGCCGCGACGGCGAGCGCGAGCAGCACCGCGAGGGCGCTCGCGACGGCCGCGACGGCGCGTCGGCCGAGTGCAGGGCGGGTGCACGTGGAACTCCTACGACCCCTCATGAGACCGGACTGCAATCGTCGGCGCGACGCCTCAGCATTAGCTTCGGGGACCCGATTGGACGACGGTATTCCCCGCTGCAGACGGACCCCTGGATCGGCTGTCGAGTGCGCCCCGGGTGGCACCGCAGGTGAGGGCGCCCCCGGTGGCGCTGCAGGTGAGTGCGCCCCGGGCGGCACCGCAGGTGAGGGCGCCCCCGGTGGCGCTGCAGGTGAGTGCGCCGCTGGTGGCACCGCAGGTGAGGGCGCCCCCGGTGGCGCTGCAGGTGAGGGCGCCCGCGGCGTCGCCCTGCTCTGCCCGTCAGCTCGCGACGACCCCGCCGTCGCAGACGATCGTGTCACCCACGATGAACGAGCCGGCGGGGGAGGCCAGGAACAGGGCCGCGCCGGCAATGTCGCGGGGCCTCCCGACGTGTCCTGTGGGGTTGGTCTGGCCGACCTGGTCCCAGTCGGTGGCCTCCACGTCTCCGCCCCCGCCGACGCCGGTGCTGAGCATCCAGGTCGGGAACGGCCCGGGCGCGATCGCGTTCACGAGGATGTTGCGCCGCACCAGCGTGGCGGCGAGCTGGCGGGTGAGGGCGTGGACCGCCGCCTTCGACGCGCCGTAGGACCAGTTCTCGAAACGAGAGGTCCGCAGCCCGTCGATCGAGCCGATGTTGATCACGCGCGAGGGCGAGTCGGGGCTCGCCCCGGCTTCGAGCAGCGGGAGCAGGCCCTGGGTGAGGAAGAAGATCCCCTTCACGTTCGTGTCCATCACCTTGTCCCAGCCGCTCTCGGGGAACTCTCCGAGGGGCGCGCCCCAGGAGGCGCCGGCGTTGTTGACGAGCACGTCGAGGTGGTCCTCGCGCTCGCCGAGGGCGCGTACGAGACCCGCGACGCCGTCGGTGCTCGCCAGGTTCGCCGGGATCGACACGCACGTGCCACCGTAGGTCTCGGCTAGGCGAGCAGCGGTGGCGTCGCAGACGTCTGCCTTGCGGGAGCTGATGTACACGGTCGCGCCGTTGGCGAGGAAGCCGGCGGCGATCATCTCCCCGATTCCGCGCGAGCCGCCCGTGACCAGGACGGTCTTGCCCGCTACTGAAAAGAGCTCCTCTATCGAGAGCTCGCCCATGCGCCCCTCCTTGCTCGTCTGCTCGTGGCCAGGCCGGCGCCACAGTTTGCCGTGCCCGCAGCCGGGACGCCTGCTCGTCCGCGCGTCTGGACGCACTCGAGCGCCATCTCGAGGCTGCTATCCCCGAGAGGAGTAACGAGACAACGACGGAAGCGACCTTCGGGCGAACTGACCATGACCGAGAAGCCGCCGACCCTCGAGTTCACCCGCGGTTCACCGACGCGTCGCCCGTGGTCGCGCTGACGTTTGACGACGGGCCCGACGTCACTTGGACGCCGCGCGTGCTCGACGCCCTCGATGCCGCGCACGTCACCGCCACGTTCTTCGTCGTGGCGGAGCAGATCGAAGCCCCGGGGGGAGCTGAGGTGCTGGCCGAGACGCTGCGGCGAGGGCACTCGATCCAGATGCACTGCGCGCACCACCTGCGCCACGACTCGCTCGGGCGCCAAGAGCTCGATGCGGATGCAGCGGAGATCGAAGCCGTGCTCGCCGCACACGGGGTGCCCGAGCCAGCCCTGTGGCGACCGCCCTACGGCTCGGTGAACCCCACACATTCCTGCCGGGTCGCGGCCGCGCGCGGGCGTCAGCTGGTCCGCTGGACCTACGACTCGGTCGACTACCGCGGCCTGTCAGCGGCGGCGATGCTCGAGGCCGCCCGCGCCGCGCCGCTGACCGACGAGTCGGTCGTGCTGCTGCACGACTCCCGCCGCTACTCGAGCACGCCCCGGGGAGGTGCGCTCGGGACCGTCGAGCTGATCGCCCCGCTGAGCGAGCGGGTGCGCGCGTCCGGCTGGGAGCTCACGGCGCTGAGGGCGCCGATCACACCTGCCCTGGCCGGACGCGACGAACGCTTCCTGCTCCCCTGCAGCGCCTGCGCCGCGCCGCCGGCAGAGACGCCCTAGCGCGATCCCGCCCCCGCACCGGACACGGTGCCGACGCGCGGGTTATGGGTGCGTGCCTCCCGTGGTCGTGGCAACAGGCGCCCCGATCGCGGCCGCGGCCACGACGCCATTGGGCGACGGCGGCGCCGACACCACCACAACCTGATGCGTCGTCGCAGCCTGTCCGGTGAGGTAGACGCCGTACGCGTCGACGACGGACCTCTCCCAGTCTCCGCGGTTGGAGATCCACTTGTAGGCGGTGATCACGACGCCCGCGGCCACGCTCGCGATGAAGGTTGCGAGCTCGGCCGGGTCGAGTTTGATCCCGAGTTCTTTCTGCAGCCACGCGCACGCGCCGGTGAGCAGGGGCACGAGCAGCGCCGTCGCGATGACGGCCACCTTCCCGATGTTGCTCGTCACCACCGTGTCGAACTGTTGCTTGAGTTTTCCGTAGTCTTCTTCGGACGCGGGGGTGGCAGCACCGGCGTTCACGATCACCGGCGCAGTCGCATTCAAAGTTGGGGGTTGACCCGACACGAGTGCCTCCTTTGAGAGTCTTCGACGTTCCTGCGGGGGCACGGCCGAAGCTACGTGGTGGCGCCCGCGACAACCACCCAATGTTGGACGCTCGCGCCGCCGGGCCGGGGTGGCCGACTCGTCAGCCTCGCTCTATCACGAGCTTGGTCCAGTCCCCGTCGGCGAGCGCAGCGGGGGCGTCCTCCCAGCCGACCCGACGGGTCGTGACGAGCTCGGGATGCATGTGGCCGCCGGCCGCGAGGCCGAGCACGTGCGGCATCGCGCTGCGTGCGTTGACGCGCCCCGTCCGGAAGGTGATGCCCTTGGTGTACATCTCGAGCAACGGCAGCGCCGGCTGCTCGCCGAAGTAGATCGCCGTGCTCGTGCAGACCCCGTCCGGCGAGGTAGAGCGCAGGGCGAGCTTCAGCCCCTGCGGGTCGCCGCTGGCGTCGACCGTGATCGGGTAGGGGCCGACACGCTTGGGTTTCTCGGCCAGCGTCTGGGCGCCAAGGCGTGCGGCGGTCTCCCGCCGCGCCGGGTCGCCGTCGACGTACAGCACCGAGCGGGACCCGAGTGCCACGGCCACGCCGGCGGCATAGAGGCCGATCGAGCCGGGCCCGGCACCGCCCACGACGAGCACGTCCGCGCCCGGGAGCTCGGCGAGCGCCGGGCCCACCGCCCGCCAGGCGTCGCTGAGGTTGTCCGATGCGCTCGCCACCGCGGCCGGTTCGAGGCCCTCCGGCACAGGCACGAGCATGTGCTCGGCGAACGGGACCTCGACCACGTCGGCGAGGAACCCACCCCACCGGTCCACCGCCGGGCCGAAGCCGTAGGTGGACATGAACGGCACCTCGGCGCAGTTGGATGTGCGCCCTGCCACGCACGCCTCACACGTGCCGCACGAGATCTGGAAGGGGACGCTCACGAGCTGTCCCGGGGTGAGCGAGCCGACCCGGTCGCCGACCTCGAGGACCTCGGCCACGCATTCGTGCCCGAGCGGGAAGGGGGCGGGAAACGGGGACGCTCCGGCGACGATGAGTCCGTCGAGGTCGCACGTCGAGACCGCCAGCGGGCGCACGAGCGCCCCGTCGTCCGAGGAGAGGCGGGGCTCTGGAGCCTCACGCCACTGCAACGACCGGGGACCGGCGAACACAAGCTCTCGCATCACACACACCTTCCTATGTAGACCGGTCACTATAGTAACGGGAATGAGATCGGACGGGCGTGAGGGCAAGGCGATCCATCGGGCGTGCGAGGAATGAGATCGAACGGGCGCCAGCGCGCGCCGGGAGCGTCAAAGGACGCCTTCGTCACCGCCGCCCAGGAGCTGCTGCGCCGGCGCGGGTACGCCGCCAGCGGGGTCAGCGACATCGTGGCCCTCAGCGGCGCCCCGAAGGGCTCGCTGTACTTCCACTTTCCCGGGGGCAAGCAGGAACTCGCCGTCGCGGCGATGGAACGGTCGGCGGCGCAGCTGGGTGTAGCGATGGCGGCGATGCTCGACAGCAGCGACGACACGGGCGAGGCGATCGGCCGGCTCGTCGACGCGCTCGCGGCCGGGCTCGCGGGATCGCAGTTCGCCGACGGCTGCCCGATCGCGACCGTCGCGCTGGAGACGGCGAGCGAGTCGGAGGAGATGCGCGCGGCGGCACAGGCGGCGTTCGACTCGTGGCTGGATGTGCTCCAACGGCGATTCGCCGACGACGGGCTCGACGACGGCGCCGCACGAGAGCGGGCGTTGACGGTGCTCGCGGCGATCGAGGGTGGGCTGATCCTCGCCCGCGCCCAGCGCGACGTGGCGCCCCTGCTCGCCGTCTCCTCGCAGCTGCGCGCGCTGTGACGCGGCGCGTCTGCGATTAGCGCTTCACAGAATCGGGTACAGACGCGCGCATCCCAGTTGGTTCGAATTTCGGGCCGCGTACCGATCTCAGACAAGGGCAGGTGGACGAAGGATGGGGAGACCGTCGCTGTGGCGGGTGTGTGTCATGTCCGTGCTCGCGGCGCTCGCCGCGCTGACGGTGACAGCCGCGAGTGCAAGCGCGTTCGAAACGCGGGGCAGCGTCGAACAGGTTGACGTCACCGGCCTGGCCGCGAACTCCCAGGCCTCGCTGCTGACCTCGCACGGCAAGGTCCTCTCCACCCAGAACGCAGACTCGCTCGGGGGCCTCCTGTTCCGCGAAGTGAAGCCCGGGAGCGGCTATCGGGTGCGACCGGTCGGCTCCGAAGAAGAGTCGGAACCGATCACCGTGCACACGGCCGCTGCGGAACCGTGGGACCCGGAGGTCTACAACCAGTCGATACCCGACAACGGCTACACCTACCTGACCACGCGTGACGGAACACAGCTCGCCATCGACGTGCACCCCCCGACGAGCCCGGCGGGTGAGCCGGGGGTGCCGTCGATGTTCCACTTTCCGACGTTGCCGATACCCGGTGTCCCGACGCCGAGCTACACGGCGCCGTATCCCACGCTGATCGAGTACTCCGGCTATGGCTACGCGAACCCGGCCGGCCCGGAAAACGGGATCGCCATCCTCGCCAACCTGATGGGCTTCGCGGTCGTCGACGTGAACATGCGCGGCACCGGCTGCTCGGGCGGGGCGTTCGATTTCTTCGAACCCCTGCAGAACCTCGACGGGTATGACGTGATCGAGGCGATCGCCCACCAGCCATGGGTGCTCGGCAACAAGGTGGGAATGCTCGGCATCTCCTACGGCGGGATCAGCCAGCTGTTCACCGCTCAGCTGCGCCCGCCCGACCTCGAGGCGATCGCGCCGCTGTCGGTGATCGACGCCACCGCCACCACGCTGTATCCCGGCGGCATCCTCAACACGGGCTTCGCGGTCGCGTGGGCCGAACAGCGCCAGCAGAACGCCGAACCCGCCGGCCCGGGTCACGGCCAGGCGTGGGCCTACGAACGCGCCCAGGAAGGCGACACGACGTGCGCCTCCAACCAGGACCTGCACGGCGAGGCGGCCGACCTGCTGCACAAGATCAAAGAAAACTCGACATACAACCCGCCTGTGGCCGACCCCCTGGATCCCGTCACGTTCGTCCACAACATCGACGTGCCGACGTTCATGGCGTGCCAGTGGGAGGACGAGCAGACCGGTGGGCACTGCGCCGACCTCGCCGAGCACCTCACCGGCACCACCAAGAAGTGGTTCACCTTCACCAACGGCGCCCACGTCGATTCACTGGACCCATATACGTTCGACCGCCTTTACGACTTCCTCGAGTTGTATGTCGCCCACCAGGCGCCGCTGACCAACTCGGCCGTGATCAAAGCCGCGGCTCCGGTCGTCTACGACGAAGCGATGGGGCTGCCCAAGACGGAACTCGTGACGCTCCCCGAAGACCCGATCCAGCAGCAGCCGACCTACGAAGCCGCGCTGTCGGCCTTCGAAGCGCTGCCGGAGATCCGGGTGCTGTTCGACAACGGCGCCGGGACGTCGCCCACGGGCAGCACCACGGCCGGGAACCCGTACCCCGGCTTCGAAGACGGCTTCTCCTCGTTCCCGATCCCAGGGACCACCGCACGGACGTGGTACCTCGGACAGGGCGGGACGCTCACCGAACAGAAACCGACGGGCCGCGGGACGGACTCCGACGCCTACGCCTCGAACGCAAGCGCCACGCCGCTGACCGACTTCTCGAGCAACACCGGCACGGGTGGTCTGTGGGGCAACGCCTCGCAGTGGGAATGGAACTGGGTGCAGCCGCCGGCAGGGTCTGGCGTGTCCTACGTCTCCCAGCCGCTGACCGCCGACACCGTCGCGATCGGCGGCGGCGCCGTGCACCTGTGGGTGAAGTCGTCCACACCCGACGTCGACCTGCAGGCGACGGTCAGCGAAGTGCGTCCCGACGGCAACGAGACGTTTGTGCAGGACGGCTGGATCAGGGCCAGCGAGCGCAAGCTCGCGACCACCGCCAACAACATCATGAAGGAGCAGCCGACGCTGCTCGAACCGATCCCGACGATGCTCGCCAAGAACGTCCGCCCGATGCCGGCGGGGAAGTTCGTGCCGGTCGTGATCCCGCTGTACTTCGAGGGGCACGCCTACCGGGCGGGCTCGCGTATCAGGGTGACGATCGCCGCGCCCAACGGGACCCAGCCGGTGTGGTCGTTCGGACAGACCCAACCCGAAGGCGGGACCTCGAGCGTGTCGATCGCGCTCTCCCGCAACAAGCCTTCGAGCCTGATCCTGCCGGTCGTGCCCGGCGTCAGCGTGCCGACCGCGCTGCCGGCGTGCCCGAGCCTGCGCAACGAGCCGTGCCGCCCCTACCAGGCGATCGCCAACGAAGGGGCCTGAAGGGGCACGGGCCGTTAGGGCAGGCCGCAGACCGGGTAGGGAGAGCTGGAGGGCCCGCCGGACCGGACGCTCAGGCAGGCCGAAACGAGCCGGGAAAGGAGCGGCGTATGGATCGAGCATCGACGCGCTCCCTCACGGCTCGGATGCAGCGCGATCCGGGCCACAGCGTGCCCCAGGACGTACGGGACAGCGCTGAACTGCACGAGCTGTTCGTGGCGTGGAAACAGCACGGAGACGAGCTGGCCCGCGAGCAGCTGGTCGAACGGTTCATGCCACTGGCGCGGCGCCTGGCGCGGCGGTACGTGCGCACCTCGGAGCCTTCCGAGGACATCGTCCAGGTCGCGTCGGTGGGACTGCTGAATGCCCTGGACCGCTATGACGTCGAGCGCGGGGGCCGCTTCGCGACCTTTGCGGTGCCCACCATCCTGGGCGAGATCCGGCGCTACTTCCGCGATTCCAGCTGGGCACTGCACGTTCCCCGCGCGGCCAAGGAGCGGGCACTCGAAGTGCGCCAGGCGATGTCGAGCCTGTCCACCCTGCACGGACGCAGCCCCACCGCCACCCAGCTCGCCGAGTATCTCGAGCTCGACATCGAGCTCGTGTTCGAGGCGCTCACCGCCACGCAGGCGCACGACACGTGCTCGCTGGACGCCCCCCGCCACAACGAGGACGGGTCGAGTGGGAGCTATGCCGACACGCTGGGCGACGAGGACGAGCGTCTCGACCTGATCGAGTGCGACGCCACGCTGTGCGCCGCGCTCGGCGAGCTGCCGGACCGCGATCGGTCGATCCTGCGGATGCGCTACGTCGAGGAACGCACGCAGTCGGAGATCGCACAGGAGATCGGTATCTCGCAGATGCAGGTATCCCGCCTGCTGCGGCGGTCGCTGGACCGGCTGCGGGAGCTCGTCGGGTTACCCGCCGAGGTGCGTTAACGCCCCGGTGGCGCCGTCCGGCTCGTCGATGAACCGGCGCAGCACGGTCGGTTGACCTCGATGGGCACGGCGACTGCGAACTCACACGTCTGGTTGCGGCTCTCCAGTCGCGCCGACAACGTGATCGCGGTGCGTCAGGCCCTCAGCGGCTTCGCCGATGCAACCGGCCTCTCCCCCGCCGAGCTGAGCGACATCGGCACGGCCGTCACGGAGGCGTGCAACAACGTCTCCGAGCACGCCTACGCGGGCGAGGAGGGCCCCGTCGAGATGCAGGTGCTGACGCAGGGCGAGGAGATCGTCGTCACGGTTCGTGACTGGGGAGTAGGGATGGCGATGGACGGGGGCTCGCCCGTCGAGTTTCCCTCCGATGTCGACGGCGAGCTCGCCGGGCTGGGAGTGCCTTCGATCAAAGCGCTGGCCACGCAGGTCAGATGGAGCGAGCCCGTCGGGGGAGGTACGGCGGTCGAGATGACCTTCGAGACGCCATCGCTGGGCCGGCGGGGTCTGCATACCGGCGAGCCGACCCGGCTGTTCGACGGCGAGCCGTCCTGGCCCGTGGGCGCGATCCGGACGGGTATGGCTCCTGCCCCGGTCGTGCGCAGCGTCCTACCACGGCTGCTGCGGGTGCTCGCGGCACGCGTCCAGTTCTCCGTCGAGCGCCACGCCGATGTGCAGCGGGTGGCGGCCGCCGTGCTCGCAACCGGCGCCTCGAGCTGGATCGCCCAGGGAGCTCCCACGTGTCTGGTAGCGGACGACGATGCGCTGGACGTGACGCTCGGCCCGATGTCCGAAGAGGACGTGTCCCGGCTCGCCGTCGCCGTAGGCGCGGTAGAACCCAACCTGTCAGTCTCGATACAGCCACACGGGGAGCGGCCACGCAGGCTCGTGTTGCGCCTCGAGCGTTCACCGGCCCGCGCCCGTTCGCTTGGCGGTCACCTGACCGGAGGAACCGGCATGCCCGCAGTCGAGCGTGGAGAGCGGCGTCCAGGATGGGCGGTCGCGCTGCTCGTCGAGACGGGGGCGACGCTGTCGCGGTCGCTGGACCCGGCGACCACGATGAGCGAAGTGGCGAAGTTGACGATCCCGGCGCTCGCCGACCTGTGCGTCGTCGACCTCGCCAACGGCGACGACGCGATCGGCGAGATCGCCGCGGCCTCGGCGGACCCAGACCTGGCGGCGGGCCTCGAAGAGCTGCGATCTCGGTTCCCGCTCGACATCCAGGGCCCGCACCCCGTGGCGCGGGTGATCCGCACCGGCGAGCCCGAGCTGCTGGCGGAGATGGGCCCGGAGTCCCTGCGGTCGTTCGCGCAGGCCTCGGAGCACGCCCGCTTCATGATCGCCAACGGCTATCGGTCGGCGATCGTGGCGCCCCTCACAGCCCGCGGGCGCACCCTTGGCGCCCTGTCCACGATCAGACTCGCGGGCGGCGAGACGTATGACCCGGACGACCTCGAGCTCGTGTGCGAGCTCGCGCGGCGGGCCGCGCTGGCGATCGACAACGCGCGACTCTTCTCGGACCTGCAGACGGCGGAGCGGCGGCTGCAGGCCGTGCTCGAGAATCTCGCGGAGGCGATCACGCTCGTCGACCGCAGCGGCCGGACGGTGTTCGCGAACGAGGCGGCGCTCACGCTGCTCGGCCTCGAGTCGGCGGACGCGCTCGTGGACGCGAAGCCGGGCGAGGTCATGTCGCGCTTCCTCGTGCTCAGCGAGTCCGGCGAGGAGCTCTCCCTCGAGGAGATGCCCGCCCGGCGGCTGTTCCGGGGCGAACCCGTAGAGCCGCTGCTCGTGAGGAACATCGTGCGCGCCACCGGCGAGGAGCGCTGGATCATCGTCCGCGCCTCCCCGATCGTCGATCCGCGGAGCAGCCGCGTGATGTACGCGGCAAACGTTTTCGAGGACGTCACCGAGGTCAAGCGGGCCCAGCTCGCCGAGGGGTTCATGGCGCAGGCCAGCCGCGTGCTGGCCTCCTCGATGGATTACACCGAGACGCTCGGGCGGGTCGCGAAGCTGGCGGCGGGAGACCTGGCCGACTGGTGTGCGGTCGACGTGCTCGGCGAGAGGGACCGGATCGAGCGCGTCGCGGTGTATCACCGCGACCCAGAGAAGCTCGCCCTGGCCGAACAGCTGGACCGCAGCTACCGGCCGGCACTCGAGGACCCGGTCGGCGTACCCGAGGTCATCCGCACGGGCCAGGCGCGTCTCTTCAACGACATCGGCGAGCACGACCTCGCCAAATACGCCCGCGACGCCGAGCACCTTCGCCTGCTGACCGAGATGGGGGCACGCGACGTGATCATCGTCCCGCTCGCCGCGGCCACGCGGACGCTCGGTGCGATCACGCTCGTGTCCTCGCGCCACGGCAGACGACTGGGCGACGCCGACCTGGGTGTCGCGGTGCGACTGGGTCGTCGCGCGGGAATCGCCGTCGAGAGCGCGCGGCTGTACACCGAGCGCAGCAGGATCGCCCGGGTCCTGCAGCGGGCACTGCTGCCGGACTCGCTGCCCGAGGTTCCGGGCTTCGAGGTGGCGGCGCGCCATCGCCCCGCCGGTGAGCTGAACGAGGTGGGCGGAGACTTCTACGACGTGTTCCCCTACCGGAACGACACGTGGATGCTCCTGATCGGCGACGTGTGCGGAAAGGGCCCCGAGGCGGCGAGCGTCACGGCTCTGGCCCGTCACACCCTGCGCACCGCCGCCATGCTCGGCACTCCACCCGCAGCGATGCTCGAACTGCTGCACGACGCGCTCCGCTCCCAGGAACCCGAGGGCCAGATGTGCACCGTCTGCCTGGTCGTGGTCGATTCGCCCGAGACGCACGTCGAGGGCAAGCGCGCGAGACTGCGGATCGCGCTCGCCGGCCACCCGCGGCCGCTGATCGTAGAGCCCGCAGGCCGCTCGAGGGCTGTTGGCGAGCCGGGCACCATCCTGGGGATGGTCGACCCCGTCGTCGTCAACGAGGCCACGGTCGAGCTGGACGATGCGGAGACACTGCTGCTCTACACCGACGGTGTGACCGACGCCGCGCGGTCGCGCACCCAGGCGGCGCTGGACCTCGAGAGCGTCATCGCTCTGGCGCGAGAGCTGGCGCTGGGGGAGATGCTCGCGGCGGTCGAGGCGGCGGCGGTGACGAGCGCCGGCGGGCAGCCCCAGGACGACATCGCCCTGGTTGCCCTGCGGATCGCGCGAGGACGATCGGCAGGGGCCGGTGGACCGCCCGCGGCCGCTCGGCGGGGGCTAGAATCACCGCCCAATGAGCGCTGACGAGCGGTTCCGGGTCGCTGCTCGGCCCGGGCGCGAACGGCTGATCCTCGAGCTCCAGGGGGAACTGGACATGGCCAGCGCCGACCTCCTCGGTGATGCGCTCGCCGGCGCGAACCTCGCGAACTCGGACGCGGTGGTGCTCGACCTGGGCGGCGTCAGCTTCGCGGACTCCACCGGGCTCAAAGCGATCTTCAGGGTGCGCAAGCTCGTCAACGAGGGCGGCCGGAAGTTCGCCGTCACCCGAGGCTCACCCCAGGTCCAGCGCCTGTTGGGCCTCACGCGGCTGGACGAACACCTCCAGACGCTCCAGACACCGGACGACGAGCTCGACTAGCGACCGAAGGCCGGGCCGCGCGGGCGCGCGCGACCCGCAGGGGCCCGCGCGCCTACGATCAGGTCGTGGCGCACGACGACGGGCACCCGCCGGTACCCTCGGGCGCGGTGGCGGCGCCCAGCGACGTCGTCTCCTTCCTGAGCGCGCATCCGCCCTTCGACGCGCTGGCGATCGAGGACGTGCGCCGACTCGCGGCCTCCGTGGAGGTCGAGTTCTTCCTCGCCGGCGCCACCATCTTCTCGCAGGGCGCGAGCCCAGTCGAGCATCTGCGCGTGGTGCGCACCGGCGCCGTTGAAATCGTCCTCGGAGGCGTCGTCCTCGACCTCTTGGGACCCGGCGAGCTGTTCGGCCATGCCTCGATGCTGTCGGGCCTGCCTCCCGGGTTCTCCACCCGTGCCGCCGAGGACACGCTGTGTTACCGGATCCCGCAGGAGCTCGCGCGGGCCGCGCTCTCGCGCCCGGAGAGCGTCGGCTTCCTGACGCGCTCACTGCTCGAGATGGGCGTCAACTACTCGAACGTCCCGGCGTCCCGGCGGTCCTCGCCCGATCCTGCCACCCGGCCTGTCGGCGCCCTGCTCCGGGACCGACCGCTGTCATGCGCTCCCACGACGACCATCCGCGAGGCGGCCACCGCAATGGCAGAGGCCGCGGTGAACTGCATCGTGATCGAGCTCGGCGACTCCCTCGGCATCCTCACCGACCGCGACCTGCGCACACGGGTGCTTGCGGCGGGCGTCTCCTGCGACGCACCCGTCTCGGCCGCGATGAGCGCACCCGCGTACACCGTTCGCCCGGAGAGGCTCGGCGGCGAGGTGCTCCTCGAGATGCTCGATCGCGGCGTCCGTCATTTCCCGGTCGTGAGCGAGCGGGGCGAGCTGATGGGCGTGATCGAGGCGGTCGACCTGCTCGCCGTCGAGGCGCTGTCCTCCTTCTACCTGCGACGCTCGATCGCGGGCGCGGCGAGCGTCGAGGAGCTGGCCGACGCCGCCCGCGGCCTGCGTGGCGCGGTGGTCGCGCTGCACGAGGCGCGACTGGCCGCCTCGAGCATCGACGCGATCTACTCGGTCGTGCTCGACAGCGTGACGCGCAGGCTGATCGAACTCGGGGTCGCGCAGCTGGGCAAGCCCCCGGTGGAGTTCACGTGGCTCGCGCTCGGCAGCCACGCGCGGCGGGAGGCCACTCCGGCGTCGGATCTCGACAGCGCGATCGCGTGGTTCGGGGACGCCCCCGAGCAGGACGCGCGCAACCGGCTTCTCGCGCTGGCGCGCTGGGTGGTCGACGCCCAGACCCGCTGCGGGCTTCGAACCGACACCCACGGGGCGAGCGCCGCGGACGAGCCGTTCGTCCGCTCGATCGAGTCGTGGCGGCAGCTCGCACGGAACTGGATCGCACATCCCACCCGCGAGCAGGCACTGATCCTCGTGTCGGTGCTGGTCGACAGCCGCCCCGTGTGGGGCGTGCACCTCGGCACGCCGCTCGCGGACACGTTCGGTGCCGCCAGGTCGCATCCCGAGGTGCTTCACCTGCTGGCGCGGTTTGCGCTGTCGCACAGGCCGCCCACGGGGTTTCTGCGCGGCCTCGTGGTGGAGCACGGCGGCGACCACCGTGGCCAGCTCGACATCAAGCGCGGGGGGCTGTTGCCGGTCGTCGACATCGCGCGCTGGGCGGGGATGGCCGCCGGCGTGGCGGGCGCCTCGACGCTCGAGCGGCTGCGGGCGGCCTCCGCCGGGGACACGTTGCCGTCGGCCGATGTGCGAACGCTCGAGGACGCGTTCGAGCTGTTCAGCGAGCTGCGTCTGGGACGCCAGGTCGAACGCCTGCGCTCCGGTGAGGAGCCCGACGACTACCTCGACCCGAAGCAGCTGAGCGAGCTCACTCGCAGCTACCTCAAGGAGGCATTCCGGGCCGTGGCCTCGGTACAGCGGCGCATCGACGCCGAGCTGAAGCTCGGTGTCAGATGAGCCTTCGCAGGACGCCGCCGCGCGGTGGCGGAGCCGAGGCGTACAGGCGCGCGAAGCTGCCCCGCGGACGGACCGCCTGGAGTGAGGCCGGCTTCTGCGCCGTCGACCTCGAGCTGACGGGCCTGGATCCGGAGCGCGACGAGATCGTCTCGTTCGCCGCGATCCCGATCGAGCACGGTCGCGTACGCCTTGACGAAGCCGTGAGCGGCCGCGCCCGTCCCCGCGGCGAGAGCAGCGAGGCTGCGATCAGGATCCACGGGCTGCGCGCCGTCGACCTCGCCCGCGAGCCACCGCTCGAGCGCGCGATCGAGCCGCTTCTCACGGCGATGGCGGGCAGGGTTCCGGTGGTGCATGTTGCCGCGATCGAGCGGAGCTTCCTGGCGCCGGTGCTGCGCAGCCGGGGCGTGCGACTTCGCAAGCCGATGGTCGACACGAGCGTGCTCGGCACCGCGTGGCTGTTCGAAGCCGGACCGCGAGCGGGCGATGCACTCGAACACGGCGCGGACTTCGGTCGCCCTCCCGCGCTCACTGCCGTAGCCGAATCGCTCGGCCTTCCCGTGCACCACCCCCACGACGCACTCGGGGACGCGTTGACCACCGCCCAGGTGTTCATCGCGCTGGCAGCCCACCTCGACGCACGCCGCCCTCAGACCGTCCGTAGCCTCACGCACGTCCGCCCCGCGCATCCCCCGAGCGCCGCCCCCGACCGCTAGACCGCGCGGCGCACGGATCGCCGGGTCACGCCGCCGCGCGCAGGTGGCGTTCGAGCTCCGGCCCGAACGACAGTGCGTTCTGGACGAAGTGGCCCGCGCCGGCGATCACGAGGCGCTCGCCCGCCAGCTGCTCGGCTAGGCCGTCGCAGATCCGCTCGAGCGCCTCCGAATGACCTCCCGACGCCACCAGTGCAGGGACACCCGCCTCACGGAGCGCGTCGAGCGCCGGCCTGGCCTCGCCCGGAAGCCGCCCTCCGTGTGCGCGGCTGACAGTGTGAGCGAGGTTGGCCGGGAGCGGGCCCTCGGCGATCGGCGGCGCTCCCGCCAGCAGCAGGAAGCGACGCAATGTCTCGGGGTCGGCGTCGAGCCCCTGCGTGAGGACGGCCGTCGACATCGCCTCGAGCTCTTCGACGGCCGCGTCACCGCCGGCGAGGTAGAACAGCGGAGGCTCGATCAGCGTCACCGACCGTACGCCGGAGGGATTCCTTCCGGCGGCGATCAGCGAACCGAGCGCCCCGTAGGAATGGGCCATCACGTGCGGGCGCTCGGCCAGCAGCGGCGCCAGGTCTTCCGCGTCGACGTCGAAGTCGTGATCGCCGGGAGGACTCGGTGGGTAGCCGCGGCGATGCACCACCAGCAGGGTCCAACGCGAGGCCAGCGGCCTGAGCGCCTGCCAGGTGATCCGCGGGCTCGAGCCGCCGTGCACGAGCAGCAGCAGCTCCGGCCCCGATCCTTCGCGTTCGACTGCGACCTCAGGCATGTCTCCGTTCGACTGCGATCTCAGGCATGTCTCGATAGCGCACCGTTCGCCGGCTGGACCATCGCCGGCACAGATGCAGATCCTGCCGCCTACAGGCTCGGCGCGCGCGGTGGCAGCAGGCGCAGCGCGCGCAACCGGCCGCGCAACCCGCTCCCGCGGGAGACAGCGCGGCGAAGCGCGACGCGCTCGGAGCGGGCCACCGAGAGCTCGGACTCGGTGAGCGGGGGCGCCGGGCCGAAGCGCCTGTCGCGCAGACGCCGCACGTAGGCGGCCGCCTCGGGCTGGGCTGCGCGGTCCAGGCGCTGGGCGATCTGCGTGAGCGTCGTGCCGGGCAGCAGCGGCCAGGCGAACCCGCGCAATACCCGCTCGAGCTCCCGCACCGCGGTTTCGTGGCCGGCGTCGCCGCCGGTCACGGCCGGTGCGCGGGCGGAGCGTGCCCGCGCCAGCGCCACGATCATCCACCCCGCGGCCACCGCGAGCAGTCCGAGCAGTGCCCACTGCCATGCGGACCGTCCGTGGGAGGGGGCGCGGCCGGCGCGCGGTCGCGTCACGGCGATGGTGTCGGCCAGATAGGAGGGAAGCTGCCGGCCGCCGGCGTGCGGCGTGTGTTCGGCGCCCGTCGAGCTCGGGAGGATCGGGACGAGTCCCCCCGACGAGGGCCCACCGGCGCCGGCGCCCGTGCCGCTGCCCGCCGGCGTGGGGTCGAACTGGACCCAGCCGATGCCGCTGAAGAAGACTTCGACCCAGGCGTGCGCCTGCAGTGCCGTGGCCGTCCACAGCGGTTCCGACGCCGCCGTGGTGTGCGTGCGGGCCAGCGCCGGGGCGAAGCCGACCCCGACACGCGCCGGGATGCCGTCCATGCGCAGCATCAGCGTCATCGCACCGGAGAACTGCTCGCAGTAACCGCGCCGGTCTACGAACAGGAACGCCTCGAGCGGGTAGCGCTCGGCGGGCGGGTGTTCGTCGTAGACGTAGCCCCCCGTGAGCAGGTAGCGCTCCACGCGGGCGACGACTTCGTAGCTGGAGCCGGCGCCCGCCGCCAGGCGCCTTGCGAGCGTGTACATCGGCCCGTAGGGGGAGGCGAGGATGCGTTCGGCGACGGGTCCCGAGCGGCCCGCCCCCGCGGCGTACCTCGCCGACGCGGGCGGGAGTTCGAATTCCGTGTAGGGCTGGTAGGAGGACGGGAATCTGCCGGGAGCCGCGCGCAACTGCGTGACCGACGGCTTCGGCGAATAGGACACGACGGAGTAGCTCGCGCCCGACGCGAGCGGCGCCTGGAGCGACAGCGTGCCGTCGGGCGCGCGGTCGATCGTCCCTGCGTCCCGGCCGTGCCAGGCGACGTGCGTGGTGATGCCCGCGCCACCCACCAAGAGGTCGGAGCGCAGCCCCCCGATGGTGATCGCCGCGGTCTGGAACCAGCTCGTCTCCGCGCCCGCGGGGATGTCGGTGGCGGCCGTTCGGGGCGGCGTGTCCGAGCGGATGAAGCGCAACCCGTCGAAACGATCGAGCGATGTGACGCGCAGCATTCCCGGCGGCTGACTGGCGTGCGCCGTCAGGAGCGTCGGCCCCGGCTCGGGGGAGCGGTTCAGTGGGCCGTACAGCTGATCCCACTGGAACACGATCGGGTCGTGGCCTTCTCCGGACAGCGGAATCCATCCGTGCGAACCGCTCAGCGGCGGAGCGAGGATCAGCGCCGGCACCGCGCAGGCGATCGTCCAGGCGAGCGCACGGCCCGTGTCGATGCGCCGCAGCGTCGGCAGCCACAGCCACGCCACGACGAGCACCAGCAACAGCAGGCCCTGGGCGCGCCAGCCGCCGCTCGGCGCGTTCGTCATGCCGCACACTGCGAGCGCGGCAGCGATCGCGAGGGCACTGACACTGCGGATGCCCGCGCGGGCGCCGGCTCCGACGGGCACGCCCGGCTGCGCACCGGCGCGTGCCGGCCAGAAGAACAGCAGCACCATCAGCGTGGTGGTGGGGACGAGCAACATCAGCACCGACAGGCGCGCCCAAAGCGAGGTTCCGAGGTACGGCCAGCTGCCGAGCTGCGCGACGCCCCCGGCGACCGCGCTCGCGAGCGCCCCCCAACGCCAGGGCGCCACCAGGCGCACGGGAACACCGACCGCGAGCAGGCCGAGCTCGAGCGTGAGCAGCACCACAGCCACGACCACGCCCGCGCGCATGGCATGCCCCCACAGACGCGTTGCGCGGGCATGAGGCGTGCGTTCCACGAGGTCGAGCCCCACCGTCAGGGCGGCACCACATGCTGTTGCCACCGCGGCGACGGCGACCGCCGCTCCCGCCGGCGCGTGGAAGAGCACCCGCTCGTAGGCCAGCGCGGACAGCAGGGTGACCACGAAGAACATCCCCAGGCGCACCCACAGCGGCGCGAGTCGCTCCTCGGAGCGGGTCCGGCGCGCCGCCGCCGTCACCGAGCGGTGCTCAGCCCAGGCGCTCATCTACGCGGCTGCCCGGACGCCCTGGCTGCGGAGCTGTACGGCACAGCCCGCGACCGTGAACAGCGTGTCCACGTGGGCACGCGGGAACGGTGAGACGATGAAGCACGGCCCCGAACCGGGGTGCGCGAGCGCGTGCGGGTCGGCGCTGGCGCTGACCCACACCACTAGCGGGGCCACCCGGATCGCGTCCCAGGCGAGCGCGCCGGAGGGCTCGACGAGCGCCAGGCGAGTGTGGATGCGCGGCCAGGAAGCGAGCTTGGCGTCGAGCCGGTGCGGGCGCCGCTCGGGCGGCAGCAGCAGCGCGCAGCCGCCCGCGCGCGCGAGTGCGAATGCCAGCGACGCGGTCGCCCGCACCGCGGCGTCGAACGCGTCCGCGCCCGCGCAGTCGCGGCCGTCGAGCACCACCAGCGGGTGTCCGTCGGATTCGGGACGCAGCCGGCGCTCCATCAGCGTGCCGGTGCGCGCCGTGGTGAGCCAATGGATGCGTCCGACGCTCGCGTACGAGTCGGCACGACGCAGGTCGTCGAGCTCGCCGGCGGCCACCGCCAGGGCACGGCGGGCGCTGGTGCTGGCGGTCAGCCGCGCAAGCTCACCGCGTCCCACGCGCTCGATGCGGGGACGCACGAGCAGTCGCGTGGGCTCGGACAGCATCGTGCGCCGGCATATGCCGAAGGGGTCGGCGAAGCGCAGCGACGACGGACCGACCTCGTGCAGCCCGCGACGCCTCGCGACCACCACGACATCATGCTCGTCGCCGTCCGTCCACCTCAAGGGCCGCGTCTCGTGGTCTGCCAGCCCCGCGAACTCGCCGCCGCGGCGCAGGGCGCGCGGTCCGTGCATGCGCGTGAGCAGGTGTACGCGCTGACCCTCCTCCGTGCTCGCCGTTAGGGGCTCGCGCACCAGCCGCACGCGTCGGCACCTGACTCGCACGACGAGCTCGGCGCCGAGAGCGAGCACGACGAGCCCGAGCCCCGGAACGAGGAACGCGTGCACGCCGAGCAGCTCCGCCACCAGGCAGAACGCCAGCCCGAGCCCCGCGACGGACAAGGCTCGGCTCATAGCGCCGGCACGCGACTGAGCGCCTCGGCGATCACCGCACCCCGTTCGGCCTCACCGGTCCCGGGCGCGAGCAGCAGGCGGTGGGCGAGCACGACGGTCGCGAGGTCCTGCACGTCGTCGGGCAGTACGTGGTCGCGCCCCTGGAGCGCCGCGCGGGCCATCGACGCGCGCAACAACATCAGGCCGGCCCGGGGGCTCGCGCCGATCTCCGCGCGCGGGTCGCTGCGCGTGTGGGCGACGATCGCGACGACGTAACGGCACACCGCCTCGCTGGCGTGCACGGCGTCCACGGCGCGCTGGGCGTCGAGCACGTCCTCCACCTCGCCCACCGCGTCGAGGTCGAGCACCCGGTCACCCGCTGCGTGCTCGGCGAGCATGCCGGCCTCCGCGGCCGCGTCGGGGTAGCCGAGCGTGAGTCGCACCATGAAGCGGTCGAGCTGTGCCTCGGGGAGCGGGTACGTGCCCTCGTAGTCGATCGGGTTCTGGGTGGCGATCACCAGGAACGGCTGTGCGAGCTCGTGCGTGGAGCCGTCGACCGTGACGCGGCGCTCCTGCATGCACTCGAGCAGCCCCGACTGGGTCTTTGCCGGGGCACGGTTGACCTCGTCGACGAACACGAGGTTCGCGAATACGGGGCCCGGTCGGAACTCGAACCGCCCGCTGGCCTGGTTGTAGACGTTCGCCCCCGTGATGTCGGACGGCAGCAGGTCGGCCGTGCATTGGATGCGCGAGCACTCACACCCGATCGAGGCGGCCAGCGCACGCGCGAGCGCGGTCTTCCCCACGCCCGGGTAGTCCTCGATCAGCACATGACCCCCCGCGAGCAGGGCAACGAGCATCTGCTCGAGCACGGCCGGCTGCGCCGTCACGGCCCGCCCGACGTTCGCGGCCACGCGCTCGGCGAACTCTGCCACGCCGTCGGGGTTCATCGACCCCGTTGTACCAGCCGGCCACCGGGCGGGGGTGCACTATTCGATGAGTTCGGCTACTCGAGGCCGGTCCAGGCGTGGGAGCGGTGCTCCCATCGCGTGATAGCCGCCGTCGACGTGGACGATCTCGCCGGTGATCCCTCGCGCCAGGTCCGAGAGCAGGAAGCAGATCGCGTCGGCGACCGGGCCGGCATCTTCGACGTCCCATGCCAGCGGTGCCACCTCGCCCCAGCTCTCGGCGAGGTGGTCGAACCCGGGGATCCCGCTCGCCGCCATCGTCCGCAGCGGTCCGGCCGAGACGAGGTTCACGCGCACCGAGCTCGCCCCCAGATCCCGCGCCATGTACCGGGCGACGCTCTCCAATGCGGCCTTCGCCACGCCCATCCAGTCGTACACCGGCCAGGCGACGCTCGCGTCGAAGTCGAGGCCGACGATCGCGCCCCCGCCGGCGCTGTCGAGCAGCGGGTAAAGCACCCCGCCGAGCGCCTTCAGTGAGAACGCACTCGTCTGGAAGGCGAGCGTGGCGCTGTCGACGGGTGTCTCCATGAAGTCACCGCCGAGCGCGTCCTCGGGAGCGAAGGCGACGGCGTGCAGGACCCCGTGGAGCTCCCCCCAGCGCCGCTGCAACGACTCGGCCAGCAGCGCCAGATCGGCCGGCGAGTTCACGTCGAGCTCGAACACCTCGACCGGGCATGGGAGCTGCGCGGCGGCGCGTTCGGTCAACCGTCGGGCGCGCCCGAACCCGGTGAGCGCGACCTCGGCGCCGTGCAGCTGGGCATGCCTCGCCACCTCAAAGGCGATCGAGGTGCGGGTGAGAACCCCGGTGATGAGCAGTTTGCGACCCTTCAACACGGGGCGACCCCGGCGGAGTGCTCGATCGATCGCGCCGCGGCGCCGTCCTCGGCGTGCTCCCCGCACGACCACAGCACCTCGACCTCCGCCCGGCACACCACGCGGTCGAGCTCGTCCCTGATGTCCCAACGCATGCCCACCAGGCCCGCGTCCTGCTGGACACGGACGAGGCGCGTGACCCCGCCGTCGACGTGGATCGTCCGCCCGAGCGCGAGCGGGCGCTTGAACACGACATCACGCAGGCGGCGCAACGCGATCACCCTGTCGGGGTCCAGCGGCACCAGCCCCACAGAGAACGCCACGACCAGCATCCCATGGGCGATCCGCTCGCCGAAGCGGCTGCGGGCGGCCCACTGGGCATCGCTGTGCTGCGGGTGCCAGTCGCCGGTCAATGCCGCGAACGCGACCACGTCCGACTCGGTGACGGTTCGCCCGCGCGAGCGAAACCGCTGTCCCTCGCGCAGCTCCTCGAACGGCGCGTGCCAGTTGAGCGGGGTCACAGGTGGATGTTCCCCAGCTCGCGGTTCTCACCCTCGACGCCGTCGAGGACGGACAGCGCGTCGGCCACCCGGCCACGCGTCTGCTCCGGGGCGATCACCTCGTCGACGAACCCCTCGGAGGCCGCCACGTCGAGGGTGAGATGCTCTTGCACGTAGCGCGCCGCGAGCGCGCTCCTCGCCGCGCGCGGTTCCGGTGCCGCCGTGATCTCGGCGCGGTGGATGATCTCCACGGCCTGCTGGGCGCCGATCACGCCGATCTCCGCGCCGGGCCACGCGAACACGTAGTCGGCGCCGAGCTGCTTGCTGTTCATCGCGATCGCCGCCCCGCCGTAGGCCTTGCGCAGCACGACGGTCACGCGGGGCACGCGGGACTCCGCGAACGCGTACACGAGCTTGGAGCCGTGGCGGATCACCCCGTCGCGCTCCTGGCGCACGCCGGGGAGGAAGCCCGGCGTGTCGACGAGCGTGAGGATCGGCACGCCGAAGGCGTTGCACGTGCGGACGAAGCGCGCGGCCTTCTGCGAGGCGGCGGCGTCGAGCACGCCACCGAGGAAGTGTGGCTGGTTGGCGACGACGCCGACCGCGCGTCCCTCGACGTGCGCGAACGCGCACACCACGTTGCGGGCGAAGCGCGGCGAGATCTCCAGCAGGCGACCGCCATCGACCAGCCCCCTCGCCAGCTCGCGTACGTCGTACACCTCGCGGTCCAGCGCGGGCATCGTGAAGCTTGGCGGCGGAGGGTCCACGGGCACGTACCGGGGCGGGCGCTCGGCGGCACTCGAGGGCAGATAGCCGAGCAGGCGATGGACGAATGCGGCGGCCGCCTCCTCGTCGGCCACAACGGCGTGCGCGACGCCGTTTGCGGCGTGGACGCGTGGCCCGCCCAGCTCGCGTGCCGAGACGCGCTCACCCGTCACCTGCTCCACGACGCTCGGCCCGGTGAGGAACATGCGCGCGCGCTCGGTCAGGATCACGAAGTCGGTAAGCGCCGGCGCGTAGCAGCCGCCGCCGGCGGAGGGCCCGCAGATGACGGAGATCTGCGGCACCACGCCCGACAGCCGCACGTGCTGGCGGAACAGCCGTCCGTAGCCGCCGAGCGCCGCGAGACCCTCCTGCATCCTCGCGCCGGCGGAGTCGATGAAGCCCACGACGGGGGCTTTCGCGCGTGCGGCCAGTTCGTGCAGGCGCACGATCGTCTCCGCGTGGGCCTCGCCGAGCGAGCCTCCCGCAAACGTGGCGTCCTGGGCGAAACAGAGCACGGGGCGCCCGCCGACGCGGCCGCTGCCGGCGATAACCCCGTCGCCGGCCCGCGCGCGGATCCCCATGCGCCTGGAACGGGTCTCGCTCCGTACGAGCTGCAGCGAGCCCTCGTCGCACAGCAGTTCCAGACGCTTCACCGGTGGGCACGAGGTAGCCGTCCCGGCGGTGGCGGCCGCCCCGCTCATGCGGCCTGGATGCACAGGACGGCGTTGTGGCCGCCGAACCCGAACGAGTTGGAGAGGGCGATCGGGCTCGCATCGTTGTTCGCCCGCAACGGGCGCGGTCCGTCGGCGACGTAGTCGAGGTCGAGTCCGGGCTCGGATTGTTCGTAGCCGAGCGTGGGCGGCGCGATCCGCTCGCGCAACGCCAGCACGGTGACGATCGCCTCGACTGCGCCCGCGGCACCGAGCAGATGGCCGATCGCCGACTTGGTCGAGGACACCGGGATCGCGCCCGCCCGATCGCCGAGCGTGGCCTTCAGCGCCAGCGTCTCGGAGCGATCGTTCAGCGGCGTGGAGGTGCCGTGGGCGTTGACGTAGGCGACCTGATCGCCGGACACGCCGGCGTCCGCGAGCGCGGCGTCGATCGCCGCGGCGGCGCCGCTGCCGTCCTCGTCGGGCGCCGTGAGGTGCTGCGCGTCGCATGTCGCCCCGTAGCCGCGCAGGCGCGCGAGCACGGGCGCGTTGCGATCCTGCGCCGCCGCGGCGTCCTCGAGCACGAGCACCCCGGCGCCCTCCCCCATCACGAAGCCGTCCCTGCGCGCGTCGAAGGGGCGGCTGACACCGCTTCGAGATGTTGCGCCGAGCGACTCGAACGCCGACCGTGCCAGCGGCGTGAGCGTCGCCTCCGACCCCCCGGCGAGCATCGCCGAGGCTTCACCCGCCTGGATCGCGCGCATCGCCGCTCCGACCGCCTGGGCGCCCGCGGCGCAGGCGGCAACCACGCCGTACACAGGCCCCCGGAGCTCGTGGCGGATTGCGAGCGCGGCCGCGCCGGCGTTGCCCATCATCAGCGGGACCGCCAACGGGGAGACGGCCCGGTCGGCCTGCAGCAGCGAGTGGTTGTCTTCGATCGTGGCGAGGCCGCCGATGCCCGTCCCGATGATGCATCCGACCTGCTCGGGTCGGTACGGAGCGGCGCTGTCCCAGCCGGCGTCGGCGACGGCCTGCGCGGCTGCCACACGTGCGAGCTGGGTGAAGCGGTCCATCCGGCGGGCCTCCTTGGCCGACATGTGGTCCGTCGGGTCGAACTCCCGGCACGGCGCCTCGCCGTCGACGACACCGCACTCGCCTTCGCTCCAGCGGGCCAGCAGCGCGCGCGCATCCCCGAGCGGCGTGACGGCGCCTACACCGGTGATCACGACCTCGGGTCGGCCGTCGTCAGCCACGGGCCGCGATCAGCTCGACGAGGTCACCGATGGTCTTGACGTCCTTCACGTCCGCGCCCCGCAGCTGGATGCCGAACCTCTCCTCCACGACCTGGGCGAGCTCGGCGAGGTCGAGCGAGTCGATGTCGAGCTCCTCGAACGTGGCTGTCGGCGTTATCTGCTCGCGCTCGGTGCCGAAGCCGGTGAGCGTCTCCGTGACGACGTCCAGCACCGTCTCGGTGGTTGCCTGTGCTGACATGCGCTGCTCCTTTCGGTTGGTTTCCGCTAGGCGGCCAGGCCGCCGTCGACGAACAGGGTGCTGGCGTTGACGTAGCTGGCGGCGTCGCTCGCGAGGAAGCGGGCGCACGCGGCGACCTCGTCCGGGAGCCCCGCGCGGCGGGCGGGGACGCCCTCCAGCAGCGCGCTCTCCACGTCGCGGGTCATGTCGGTGCTGATCAGTCCCGGGGCGAGCGTGTTCACCGTCACGCCGCGGCGGGCCACCTCGACGCCGATCGTCTTGCTCATCGCGATCAGGCCGGCCTTGGCGGCGGCGTAGTTGGCCTGTCCGGCGTTGGCCCGCGGTCCCACGACCGAGGCGATGTTCACGACGCGCCCGAAGCGGGCTCGGATCATCGCGAGCAGCGACAGGCGGGTCAGACGAAAGGCGGCGCTGAGGTTGGTGTCCAGCACCGACTCCCACTCCTCGTCGGTGAGCGACAACGCGAGGTTGTCGGCGCGAACGCCCGCGTTGTTGACCAGACACAGGACCGGGCCAAGCTTTGCAGCGCGGCGCAGCAGTCCCTCGGCGGCATCCCGGCATCGCACGTCCCCCTGGATCGGCTGCGCCGCCCCTCCGGCCGCGGTGATCTGCTCGCAGACCCGTCGCGCGCCGTCCTCGTCGCGCTGGAAGTTGACGGCGACCGCCCATCCGTCGGCGGCCAGCTCCCGTGCGATCGCGGCACCGATACCGCGAGAACCGCCGGTGACCAGCGCGCATGCCGCGTCGGGCCGCCGCAGGGTCACGGGGTGCCCCACTCGATCAGCATCGCCCCCCACACGAGCCCAGCGCCAAAGGCCGCCACCAGCACGCGGTCCCCCGCCTGAAGCCGGCCTTCACCGCGCACCTGCTCCAGGGCGAGCGGCACGCTCGCGGCGGACGTGTTGCCGAGCATCGCGATGCAGTCGGCCACCCGCTCGGAACCGACACCGAGGCGCTCGACCAGGGCGCGTGTGATGCGCGCATTCGCCTGGTGGAACACGAACAGGTCCACATCGGCGAGCGAGACGCCGGCCCGGCGGCAGACGCCGCGAGTGCTCTGCTCCATGCGCCGGACCGCCTGGATGAACGTGGCGTGCCCGTCCATGCGGATGAGCCCGCTGTCGCGGTCGTTCTCGATCAGCCGGGCCGAGCTTCCGTCGCACCCGAGCTCCATCGCCCAGCTGCCCTCGCCGCTGCCGCGGCTGAGCAACACCGCAGCTGCGCCGTCTCCGAACAGTGCGGCCGTACGGCGGTCGCTCGGGTCGGTCTGGCGGGACAGCTGGTCGGCGGCGACGACGAGCACGTGCCGCGCGCGGCCGGCCTCGATGAACGCGCATCCGTTCGCGAGGGCGATCACGAACCCGCTGCAGGCGGCGCCCAGGTCGAACGCTCCCGCACGAGTCGCTCCGATGGCGTGGGCGAGCTGTGGCGCGACGGGCGGCATAGGGCGCCCCTGGCTGACGCTCGCCAGCAGCACGAGGTCGAGCTCGTCCGCGGCCACGCCGGCGTCGCGAAGCGTCCTGTGTGCCGCCGGCGTGACGAGGTCGAGCAGCTCTTCGCCCGCGGGCGAGCGCCGGCGCGCGACGATTCCGGTTCGCCGCTCGATCCAGGCGGAGTCGACGCCCGTGTCGGCGGCGATGTCCTCGTTCCCGACGACCGTCTCGGGCAGGTGGCCACCGAGCCCGGTCACGACCACGCGCCCGGCGGTCGCGGGATCGCGAGCGAGGACGGCCACCTCAGACGCAGACACCGATCTCCTCGAGGCCGAGCGCCCTCGCCTGCGGAACGTTGCGGCTCGTCAGCCGAGCCAGCACGTGGTCGGGGCCGACGTCGAGGAACGACGGCATCCCGTCGCCGGCCAGCGCCGCCATCGTCTCGCTCCAGCGCACGGGCGCGCAGAGGGCGGCGGACAGCTCCGCGGGCGGATCCCGAAACGGCTCCGCGGTCATGCAGCTCAGCACCGCAACCGAGGGCTCCCGGCGCGGAGCACTCCGCAGCGCCACCTCGAAGGGTTCGCTCACGCAGGACATCGCAGGTGAGTGGAACTGGCCGCTAACGTCCAGGCGCATGGCCCGCATGCCCTCTTCACGGGCCACCTGCGCGGCGGCCTCGAGCGCCGTGGAGGGGCCGGTCAGGACCGTCTGCCCCGGGGCGTTGTAGTTGGCCACGAACAGGCCGCACTCGGCCGCCAGCCACTCGGCCTGCTCGACCGTTCCCTTCAAGACGGCGATCATGCCTCCCGGGTTCCTCCGAGCCGCTTCCTCCATCAGCCGGCCCCGGAGGATCACGAGCTCCAGTCCGTCCTCGGGCGCGAACACCCCGGCAGCGGTGAGCGCGGTGAGCTCGCCCAGTGAATGGCCGGCGAATGCGCACGCCGAGACCCCGGCCACCTGCGCGGCCCGCCAGCCGGCGAGCGAGGCTAGGAAGATGGCCGGCTGCGCGTAGCACGTGCCCTCTTCAGCGCGTGCCAATGGATCGCACCCGAGCGTACGGCGCGCCCGCGCGTACAGCTCTGCGCAGTAGAGCGCGACCACCTCGCGTGCGCCCACCACCGAGCATCCCTGTCCGGGGAACAGAATCGCCGCCTCGGTGCGCTCCAGCATCCGCCCTGGAGCGTGGCTGCCGGTCGGCGGCCGGTGTGCGGATCCGGCGATCCAACCCCCCGATCGGCGGGGGTGCAACAGCCCGTTGCGGCCGTCTAGGCGGTGAGGCCGAGCCGCTGTGCCCGCTGGACGGCCTCGGGCCGGTTCTTGGCGTCGAGCTTGCGATAGAGGCTGCTCGTGTGACCCTTGACGGTGTGCGTCGAGAGGTGGAGCGCGGCCGCAATCTCACGGTTCGTGGAGCCACGGGCGATGAGCGCGAGCACTTCGCTCTCGCGCGCCGACAGGCGCGCGTCGAGCAGCTCGGGCTCCTGGAACACGCTCATGCCGAGGCCGACCATGCGCACGGCACGAGACACGTCCGCCGCGCCGCAGTCCTTGGAGATGAAGCCGAGCGCCCCCGCCGCGCGGGCGGCGTCGGGCGTGATCCGGCGGGCACCGGAGATCAACAGCACGTTCGTCTCCGGTGAGCGCTCGACCAGGAATTCGCAGATCTCCGTTCCGCTCTCGGGGCCCACGCACAGGTCGACCACGGCCACGTGTGGGCGATAGCGGACGGCGAGCTCGCAGGCCTGCTGCCCGTCGGCCGCACCGATGCAGCGGGACACCCACGGCTGGCTGCCGAGCATCAGGCGAAAACCCCATTGGACAACCTCGTGATCGTCGACGATCAGGACCCGCAGCGTCCGCGTCGAGAGGGCAGGCTGGGCGGGCTGGGCGCTGGTCACGAAGGCGTCGGGATCGTGAGGCGGACGCGCCAGCGCTCCTCCTCGACCGGGCCGAACTCCAGGCGCCCGCCCGCCTGCAGCGCGGCGAAGCCGGCTACAAGCAGGCCCATCCCGGCGCCCTGGGGCCGCCCGTCGTGGAGGCCGTCGTTGACGATCTGCAGCGTGAAGGCCGTGCCCGTGCGGGTCGTGCTCACCCGCACGGAGTGCGGCCTTGCGTGACGTTTCGCGTTGCGCACCGCCTCGATCAGGACGGCCTGGGCGAGGCGCTCGAACGGCGCAGGCACGCGCAAGTCATCGCCCTCCCCGCCGATGCCCAGCTCCGGGTGCTGGGCGCTCAGCCGGTCGATCTCGGCGGCGAGCGTCGTGTCGGTCGCCGCCGACACCCGGCCGAGCGGCTGAACCAGGGTCTGGCGCAGATCGGCGAGGGCGGCCTGGAGCTCGTCGGCGCAGCGCGCGCGGGTCCGCTCGTCGAAGGGTCGATCGCCCGAAAGCGCCAGCGACACACCGAACAGGCGCTGGACGACTACGTCGTGGACGTTCTGGGCGAGCTCGATCCGATGCTCGAGCTGAAGCGCCTTCTCGTGCTGGCGGGTGGCCACACGGGCCATCGCCGCGAGCGCCGCCGTCTTGCCCAGCACCCACAGGGTCTCGCGCTCGCTGTCGTCGATCGGCGCGCCGACCCCGCCGCGGTCGGCGAAGATCACCCCGATCCAGCGGTCCCGAGCCACCATCGGCGCGCACACCACCTGGGTCACGCCGAGGGCGTCGAGGTACTGCTGCGGGAGCTCGCTCTCGAGGTCGCTGCGCGCTTCGATCACGCGGTCCTCCTCGAGCGCCCGCCGCGTCATCGGTGCGACATCCACGGTGAAGAAGCCATCCGCGAACACGTCGAGATCGAGGCCGAACCCGCCGGCCGCACGCACCTGCCGCCGCACCTCGTCGTAACGGAAGATCACCGCCCGGCGCATCGAGGTCACACGCGTGACGGCCTCGCAGAGGCGGCCGTAGAAGTCATCCAGGCGCCCCTCCTCGTCGCTGCGGGCGAGCAGGTCGGCGAGGAACTCGATCACGTCGATCTGCACCGAGGAGCCTGCGTCGGCGATGCGGGCCGGCATCGGCGCATTGTCGCGCTCTGCGTGCGCGCACAGCGGCCCGCCCGCCTCAAACCCCCCATTTGGCCCGTGCGGCGGCCGGGGTGTGTGACGCTTGCGCCGATGAGCAGCGACCTTGCCCCCGTCGACGCGGTCCGTCTCTACACCCTCCGCCTCGACGATCGAGACGCCGACAGCGCCGGCGCGGCGGCGATCCTCAGCCCCGAGGAGCAGGCTCGGGCCGCCTCGATCCTGGACACCCGCGCGCGAGCCCGGTTCGTGCGGGTCCGCTGCGCTCTGCGCGAGCTTCTGGGATCGGTCCTGGGGGAGCCTCCCGCGTCCGTGCCGATCGGCGAGGACAAGGGTGGCAGGCCGCAGATCGGCGGCTCGCCGGTCTCCTTCAATGTGTCGCACACCCGCGGCGTCGCCGTGATCGGGATCACCCGGGCGGGACCGGTCGGCGTGGACGTGCAGAGCCTGCGCCCGGGACAGGACCCGCTGCGCCTGGCCCGTCGCTTCTTCGACCCGTCCGAGGCCGACGTGATCGCGGCGCTCCCGCCGGGAGTGGCCGCCGAGGCCTTCCTGAGGGCGTGGACCGCCAAGGAGGCCGTGGTCAAGGCGCTCGGCGTGGGGATCTGGGGCAACACGGACCGGGTCGTCGTGGACCTCGAGCCCCACCGCGGTGTCCGCCTGCTCGCCGCTCCGGGCCCGGTCCCCGCCGGTCGCTGGTCGCTGATCGAGGCGTCCGTGCCGGCCGGGACGAAGGCCGCCGTCGCGATCCCCCGCGAGGGCGTGGGTCTGCGTGTGGCGCCGGTCCCGCCGGGCTAGACCTCGATCGGGGGTGTGCGCGCGGACGACTCAGCCGGCCCGGAAGACTCAGCTCTTGAACGTCGAAGCCGCCTCCACACGGGCGAGGAACGGATCGATCAGCGACGCAACGTCGGGTCCGAACTCGACCAGCGATCGCCACTCCGGGTAGATCTCGACGAGAGCCGTGATCGCCGCCGCGGCGCTCCCCGCGCCGGCGACGATCGCGACCGGCACGCGGTAGTCGACGACGGCCGCGATCACCTCCTCGAGCGCTCCGTCGCCACCGGTCAGTCCGAACAGCCCATCTGCCTGACTGACCTGGAGCAGGTTGCGCATCGGGTAGTCGAGGCCCGTCCACTCGATCTCGTCGGCCCCAGGCATCACCTCCTCGCCCGCCGCACGCATGTCCGCCTCCGTCGGGAGGTAGTAACGGACCTTCCCCGTTCCCGAGGCCCCACGGAAGCCGTCGATGACGTGACGTGCGATCCCCGTCCCGGGACCGCAGCTGAGGTCGAAGCCGGCGGCCGCGATTCGAGTCCCAAGTTCGAGCGCCTGGGCGCGGTACGCCTGTGCCAACTGCGGCTTCCAGGTCCCGCTCACGAAGATCTGCACGGTCGGATCTTCTCCCAAGGCTCCGATCTGCAGGCTCCTGGTGGTCGCTGATCCGCGTGTCGAGCGCGGCGCTAACGGGCTGCTAAGCGCGAGCAAAGAGGCGCCCCGTAGAACCTGGTCATCCCCTGTCGAGTCCGAGATTGAGAGGAGCCACAAATGCCGTTCATCGACATCAAGGTGATCGAGGGTGTGTTCACCCCCGAAGAGAAGCGCGAGCTGGTCGAGCGCGTGTCCGAGGCCGTGATCGCCGTGGAGGGCGAGGCGCTGCGCCCGCTCACCCACACCGCGGTCACGGAGACCCCAAGCGGCGAGTGGGCCGTGGGCGGAAGCGCCAAGACCGCCGAGGAAGTCAGAGCGCTGCGATCAACCGCGGCTGCCGTGTAGGACCCGGCCGGGGCTGCGGTACACCGCCGCGGCCCCGGCCGAAGCCCTCGCCGATGTGAGAAGTGTCAGGCCTTCACCGGCGGGGTCAGCGGGGCGCGCGTCACCGCGCTGAGCTCCTCGTCGACGTCGTAGTAACGGACTTCGATGTCGCTGATGCCGGGATGGCTGCCGAGCGCGGGCTTCATCGGCCCGTCGCCCCAGGCTCGAGCGTGCTCGTCGGTGTCGAACAGGTAGACGCTCTCTGCGACGTGCTCGGCGTCGTCGTAACCCCAGAGCTTCCACACCAGACCGGGAAGACCGGCGATCTTCTCGGCCGCCGCCAGGAACCCGCGGGCCTGCTCGGCGTCGTCCCTTCCGCGCTGCCGGCCGTACCGCACCACCAGAAGCTTCATCACCTACGACCCTCCCTTCGCCGTGGACTGAACGTCCACGCTGTCACTGACGCTCGACGAGCGCCTTGAAGTTCTGGAGACCCCCCTCGAGACTCCTGGTGTTCATGCGCTTGACGATCAGCGCATCGGCGAGCTTGCCGAACACGCCACCGGGCAGCGCGTAGTCGAAGGTCGTCGTCAGGCGCGTTGCATCGCCTTCCGGAGTGAGCTCCCAGCGCGCACGCCCCGACAGCATCCCTTCCATCTCGAGGAGCTGCAGCCTCGCGGTCTCGTACTCGAGCACCGTCTCCTTGATCGTCATGGCCACGCCCGCCGACT
>DATJXX010000004.1:0-77244 GCA_035499875.1 Solirubrobacteraceae bacterium | reverse complement strand
GCCCCGCAGCGGCACGGGACACGGTTCCCGCTTGATAATGCCCAGGGGCTGCCCCAGAATGGCTCTCGTGGCAAGAGGGGCAACGTCGCTCGCTGCGAGCTCGAGGAAGCGGCCGCGGGCGGCTCGTCCCGCTGCGCTTCGTCGTCCGCGCGCCCCGCGCCCCCGTCGCTCAGCTCTTGCCGTCGCGATCGCCGTGATCGCCACGGCAATGGCGACCCTCGGGGTGCCCGGTGCGGCCGCGGGGGAACGGCTGTCGCTCTACCACCCCGGCGTCCTCACCTACTACGGCTTCGTCGAAGCGCCCGCGGAGGTGCGCTCGGCCCCCAGCGCCTCGGCCCGGCGCGTGCTGCGGCTGTCCACCAGGACCGCCGACGGCACCAGCATGCTGGTGGAGGCCATCGCGATGGTCAACGGGCCCGGCCACCGCCAGTGGCTGGAGATCCACATGCCCGTGCTCCCCAACTCGAGGACCGGATGGGTTCCGGCGTCGGATGTCAGCCGCCTGGTCCCGCTGCGCACCTGGTTGGTGGTCGACACCGAGCACCTGCGCATCCGCCTGGTCGAATCCGGGCATACGGTCTTCTCGGCGCGCATCGGCGTGGGCGCCCGCGCCACGCCGACCCCGCACGGCAACTTCTACGTGATCGACCGCCTCACGGACCTCGCCGCCGGCGGACCCTACGGGCCGCTCGCGTTCGGCACAAGCGCGAAGTCGGCCTCCCTGACCGATTGGCCCGGTGGGGGCGTGGTGGGCATCCACGGCACCAACCAGCCCAACCTGATCCCGGGCCGCCCGTCCCACGGCTGTATACGCATGCGCAACGCCGACATCCTGCGCCTCGGGCGGCTACTTCCCGTCGGCACCCCCGTCACGATTGAGTGACGTCGCGTCGCGGACGGACGCCGCCGAAGACCGCCTCCGTCCAGTTTCTGCAAGATGCTTTGCCATCGGACGTCCGGCCAGCCACTCCTGCGCACTCATGCACCGACATGGAGAGGATTGGCGGGTTACCCCTTTGCGCGTACCGAACCCCTCTGGTACGTTCGTCCAGCAGCACGTTTCAACCCTAATAACGCACTGGATGTGCGTTTCTCACAGAGGAGATCGAGCGGATCATGGTCACGGAAGACACACGTGCGGGACGCACGTTTGCACGTCGTTGGAGGTTGCAGGTTGCGGCACTCCTGCTCGTCGCATTCGCAGCCTTTGCGGCGACGCCGGCTCTCGCCGGTGCCACGGTGCAGCCCAGCTGGGGCGGCACGGGCGGGAACGAATGCAGCGAAAGCTGGGGGCAGTTCTCTTCATGGAGCTACGGCTCTTGCCCGCAGCAGAGCACTGAATTCACGATCCGCAAGGAACAGCGGCTCCACGGGGAAAGCAGCTACACCACCTCGAAACTGACAGGCAAAGTGGGGCAGGCCGTGGAATACAAGATCACGGTTGAAAACACGGGGAACGTGGCGCTGCACTTCACGTCCCTGTCGGATGCCCACTGCTCCAACATCCAGCCTTCCGGGCAGACCGAACTGGCTGTGGGCGCAAAAGAGTCGTTCACCTGCGAACACGTCCTTGCGAAAGGCGACGAATCGCCCTACAAGAATGTGGCCGCGATCGAAGGTTGTTCCAAGACGGCCGAAAAATCCGGCTACTCGTGCGGCCAGGGCTACGGCAAAACGCCGGGCACGCCGTGCAAGTACAAGGAGTCGAACACGGTCGAAGTCGTCGTCGAAGCCGAACAGCCCGAATTCTCGATCCACAAGGAACAGCGTCTGAAGGGCGAAAGCGGCTACACCACCTCGAAACTGACGGGCAAAGTCGGCCAGACCGTGGAATACAAGATCGCGGTCGAAAACACGGGCAACGTGGCGCTGCGCTTCACGGCCCTCACCGACACCCACTGCTCGAACATCCAGCCTTCCAGCGCGACCGAACTCGCGATCGGCGGGAAAGAGTCCTTCACCTGCGAACACGTGCTCGCGAGCGGCGACGAATCGCCGTACGTCAACGTTGCCGCAATCGAAGGCTGCTCCAAGACCGCCACGGCGGAAAAAGAAGGCTACTCGTGCGGCCACGGCTACGGGAAAACGCCGGGAACGCCGTGCAAGTTCAAGGAATCCAACAAGGTCGAAGTCGGCATCGAACCCGAACAGCCTGAATTCCAGATCCACAAGGAACAGCGGCTCCACGGGGAAGCCAGCTACACGACGTCGAAACTGACGGGCAAAGTCGGCCAGACCGTGGAATACAAGATCGCGGTCGAAAACACCGGCAACGTGACGCTGCATTTCACGGCCCTCACGGACGCCCACTGCTCGAACATCCAGCCCTCGGGCGAAACCGAACTCGCCGTCGGCGGGAAGGAGTCCTTCACCTGCGAACACGTCCTGGCCAAAGGCGACGAATCGCCGTACGTCAACGTGGCGTCGATCGAAGGATGCCCGAAAACCCCTGCAGCCGAAAAAGCCGGCTACTTCTGTGGGCACGGCTACGGGAAAACCCCGGGCAACCCGTGCAAGTTCAAGGAATCCAACAGAGTCGAAGTGATCGTCGAAGCCGAACAGCCCGAATTCCAGATCCACAAGGAACAGCGGATCGGGACCACGGGCGCCTACACGGCGGCTCGCCTGTCTGCCGAAGTCGGACAGACGGTGGACTACCTGATCACGGTCGAAAACACGGGCAACACGGTGTTGAAATTCGGTCCGCTGTCCGACGCCAAGTGCACCAACATCCAGCCGGCGGGCGCGACGACCCTCGCGGCGGGCGGGAAAGAGACCTTCACCTGCGAACACACGCTGGTGGCGGCCGACAAGCCCGAATACACCAACGTCGCGACCATCGAAGGAGGCGGCAAAGAAAAGCCGTCCAACAAAGTCGTCGTCGAAGTTGAAGAACCGGACTTCACGATCGAAAAGCTCCAGCGCATCTCGGGCTCCTTCACCAAGGAACGGCTGCGTGGGGAAATCGGCAACGTGGTCCAGTACGAGATCATCGTCCGGAACACCGGCAACGTGAAGCTCGATGTCGAAAGCTTCACGGACCCCAACTGCACGAACCTGGCCGGCGGGGCGTCGGAAATCGGCGTCGGCAAATCGGCGACCTGGACGTGCGAACACACGCTGACCTCGACCGGCGAATGGACGAACGTCGGCACGGTCGAAGCCAACGAAAAAGAAAAGCCGTCAAACGAAGTGGTCGTTGAAGTCCCGGCCAGTCCAAGCTTCACGATCGAAAAGCTCCAGGAAATCCACGGCTCGGGTGCCGGCTACACGAAGGCGCCTCTGACCGGCAAGATCGGCCAGACCGTGGACTACGAGATCATCGTGACCAACACGGGCAACGTGGCGCTGAGCCTCTCGGGCCTCACCGACGCGAACTGCACGAACATCGGCGGTGGCGCGGGCAGCCTGGCTGTCGGGGCCAACACGACGTTCACGTGTGAACACGTGCTCACGAGCGTCGGGACCTGGACCAACGAAGGCACCGTGACCGGAACGCCTCCGGGCGGCAGCGGGATCACCCACACCTCCAACCAGGTCGTGGTCAACGTCCCTGCGGAATCCAGCTTCACGGTGGAAAAGAAGCAGAAGCTCGCGGGCGAATTCACGACGGCGGAACTCACGGGTAACGTCGGTGAAACGGTCCACTACGAGATCATCGTCACCAACACCGGCAACGTGCCGTTGAAGGTGAACAGCGTGGTTGACACCAACTGCACCAACATGGCTGGCGGCGCCGGCGAAATCGGTGTCGGCGGGTCGGCGATCTTCACCTGCGAACACACGCTCACGAGCGTGGGTCCGTACGTGAACGAAGCGATTGTTGTGGGCAACGAAAAACCGCAGACGTCCAATAAAGTGGTCGTCCAGGTGCCTGTCCAGAACGTCAAAGCGCAGTGCACGATCAACGAGTCGGCGATCGCGATCCACGGCGGAACCGGCTCCAAGCGCGGTCCGTTCACGGTCACCATCAGCTCGCTCGGGATCAAGCAGATCACGTTCCTGCTGGATGGCAAGAAGGTCAAGACCCTGAAGTCCTCCCAGGCGAAGCACAACAAGTTCTCGCTACGGATCGACCCCAGGAAGCTGCACTTCGGGGCTCACACCCTCACGGTGCACACGGTCATGACCGATGCGGCGTGCCCGCCCGTCGCACGTGCGGCGGTGTTCGTCAAGCCGCACACGCGGGTGATCACGCCGAAGTTCACCGGCTGAGGCGCAGACAAGCGTTCCAGCCACGCGGCGGGCCCGGCGAGGGCCCGCCGCGGGCCGGACGGTCGAAAACAGCACCCCCGGGACGGATCTCCCCCGGGGGTGCTGTCGTTTCAGGGTCCGGGGTCGGCCAGTGGGGCGTAGGCGTCCGGGCGCCTGGTCTTCAGGAAGGGGAACAGCTCGAGCCAGTCGCGGCGCTGGTCGAGGTCGAGGTCGGCTACCAGAACAGCTGCCTCGTCGCGGGGCGCCTGCACCAGCTTGCGCCCGTACGGGTCACAGATGAACGAGGACCCGTAGAAACGCAGCGGAGGCTCCTCGCCGAAGCGGTTGACGGCCACCATGAAGAGACCGTTGGCGATCGCGTTGCCGATGATCACCCGCTCCCACAGGGGCTCGGTGTCGAAGCCCGGATGGTCGGGCTCGGAGCCGATCGCCGTCGGGTACACGAGCACGTCCGCGCCGTTCAGGGTGTAGGCGCGGGCCAGCTCCGGGAACCACTGGTCCCAGCACGTCGGCAGGCCCACCCGGGCCGGGCCCACGTCAACCGGTGCGAAGGCGTCCTGGCTGGGACCGGGGCTGAAGTAGCGGTCCTCGTGGTAACCGACGGTCACCGGGATGTGCAGCTTGCGCGTCCGCGCGAGCATCTCCCCACCCGGCGCCACCAGGATCGCCGTGTTGTAGCCGGCACGGTCCCCGTCCTCGTGGGCCTCGTACAGGGAAGCGTGGATCGGGATCCCGTAGCTCGTGGCCAGCCGTGTGGCGAACAAGTGCGTCGGACCACCCGGGAGCTGCTCGGGCTCGACCCCCGCCCCCTCGGGGCCGCGGGGGTCGACCGCGAAGTAGCGGCTCAGGGTCAGCTCCTGCAGGCACACCAGCCCCGCCCCCTCGCCCGCCGCGAGCCTCACCCCCTCCTCGAGCGCCGCCTCGTGCTCGGCGGGGTCGTGGTGCCAGCGCTGCTGGACCGCGCCCACCCGCAGCGGCGCCCTCTCGGGCGCGCGTGTTCGCGCCGGCGAGGCCTGCGGTCCGAGCGCGGTGAGGATCCGGATCGCGTCCACTTGCTGAAGGGCGGGCCGCATCCCAGCGTATACCGTGGGTCGCGGTGAGCGAGAGCGCCCAGCGGTTGATCGACGACATCGACCTCGACCGCTCGAGGGCCGCCGTCGCTGCCCACGCGCTGCACACCCCCACGATCCAGGCCGAGGAGCTGAGCCCGCTCGTCGGTGGCCCGCTCGCCCTGAAGTGCGAGTCCCTGCAGCGCACCGGGTCCTTCAAGCTGCGGGGAGCGCTGGCGAAGGTGGCCGCCCTTGGACCGCGCGCGAGCGCGGGACTGGTGACGGCCAGCGCCGGCAACCACGGCCGCGCGGTCGCCCAGGCGGCGCTGCTGCACGGCCTCTCCTGCGAGGTGTTCATGCCCCGCGAGGCACCCGTGTTCAAGGTCGAGGCGGTCCAGCGCCTGGGTGCCCGCGTGACCCTCGTGGGGGAGTCGGTCGACGAAGCGCTCGCGCTTGCCGCCGAGCGTGCGGCCGGGTCGGGCCCCGGCGGCGCCGATGGGCCGGCACTCGTGCACCCGTTCGACGACCTCGACGTGATCGCCGGACAGGCCACCGTCGGGCTGGAGCTGCTGGCGGATGCCCCCGAGGTGGCCCGCGTGGTCGTGCCCGTAGGCGGCGGCGGGCTGGCGAGCGGGATCGGGGCGGCGCTGCGGCGAGCCGGCGCGGACGTGGAGCTGATCGGCGTGCAGGCGAGCGCCTGCGCGCCGTTTGCCCGCCTGCTGGACGACGGTGCGGCCGCTCGTGAGCCGATTGCCTCGAGCGGGGCCACGATCGCCGACGGGATCGCCATCAAGCGGCCCGGCAGGCTCACGGAGCCGCTCCTGGCTGAGCTGCTCGACGCCGTTGTGACGGTCGAGGAGGACGAGATCGCGGCCGCGATCGTGATGCTCGCCGAGCGCGCCAAGCTCGTCGCGGAGGGGGCCGGCGCCGTGTCCCTCGCCGCCCTGCTCAGCGGTCGCCTGCCCCCTCGCGCCGGCCTCACCGTCGCCGTCGTGTCCGGCGGGAACCTCGACAGCGGTCTGCTGGCGGCCGTCCTTCGCCGCCGCGAGACCGAGGAGGGCAGGCGCGTGCGCCTGTTCACGCGCGTCGCGGACCGCCCCGGCGCGCTGGCCGAACTGCTGGCGCTCGTGGCCGACGCCGGCGCCAACCTGCTGGCGCTGGAGCACGTTCGCGAGGCGATTTCCCTGCACGTCCGCGAGACCGGCGTGGCGCTTACGCTCGAGACCCGCGGGCCCGAGCACACGAGCGACCTGCTGGAGCGGCTCGGGAGGGCCGGCTACGAGCTCGGCCGGCAGGACCCGCGGACTACCCCGGAGGCCCTTTAGGAAGCCGTCCGTATGGGCCGTAAGCCCTCCCCACGGAGGGTTCTGGAGTGATATGGTCCCGCGTAATCGCTCTAGGACGCCCGAGGGGGCCGGGGGAAGCCTCTCGGGGAGCGCCAAGGGATGGGGCCGGGCCGCCGTGGGCGTCCGGTGAAACGAAGGCGAAGGAGGGTTGCGGACACAATGAGTAGAGGGAGAGTCGCGATCTGCGCGCTGGTCGCCATGTTCACGTTCGCTGCCCAGGCAGCACCGGCGCTGGCCAAAAAAGAATACAAACGCGAATTCGAAGCGAGCGGACCGTCGGTCAAACTCGAAACCAGGAGCGTGGGCACCGAATTCCTGTGGGTGTTCCCGATCGAAGAACACAAGGCCGTGAAGGTCAAATGCGCGGGGGTCGAACACGGCCCGGGCGAAATCACGACCACGGAAAACAAAACGCAATCCTTCAAAGTCAAGGTCACCTACGCGCAGTGCAAAACGAAGGGGCAAAAAGGTGGCCACGAAGAAGTCACCGTCTCGCCAATCGAATGGGAATTCCACGCCAACGGCACCGCGTCGGTTCTCAACGAAGCCAAGTTCAAACTGTTCCAGCCGGGTATCTGCACGATCATCCTGACGCCCGGCCAGACGGTCGGCCAGGAAGAGGTCGAAGAAGGCAAAAAGGGCCCCGAGAACTACCGTCAGATCGGCAAATCGCCGCCCGAAGGCCTGCCGGAAGTCGAAGTCAAAACCAAGGTCCGCACGCACGAAGAAGGCGAAGAGGACGGAATTGAATTCGAAGGGGAAGGCTCGCTCTGCGAAACCGGCGAATTCAAGCTCGAAGGCGGCAAACTCAAGGGCAACATGATCGTTAGTGCCAAAGCCAAAGAAACCTGGATCGGTTTCAAAGAAGAACTGCTGCCGCCGCCGCCGAAAATGTAACGAGCTGACTCGCGACTGGGCGTCCCGTCACGGGGCGCCCACCGCGCAGTGTCTGGGAGCGGATCTCGCTGAGTGCGATCCGCTCCTTTTCTTTGGTCGCGTCGCGAGCGGTCGCGAACGCGCGCGATTTGGATCTGCGAGAGTGTCGCCCGATATGGCGAACTACCCACTGTCAGGCAAGGTCGCCCTCGTCACGGGGGGCGCGCGCGGGATCGGGTTCGCCACCGCTCGGGCCCTGATCGGCAGGGGCGCCTCCGTCGCGATCGCCGACCTCGACCTCGAGGCCACGACCCGCGCAGCCTCGCAGCTACACGACTCCCGCGCGCTCGGGCTGGCTGCGGACGTCACCGACCGCGGCGCCGTGCAGCGCGCGGTGGCGGACACGGTGACGCGCTTCGGCGGCCTGGACGTGGTGGTCGCCAACGCCGGTATCGCCTCCCGCGTGGCCACCTTTCGGGCGATGCCCACGGAGACCTTCCAGCGGGTCATCGACGTTGACCTGTTCGGCGTGTGCCGCACGGTCGAGGCCGCGCTCCCGCAGGTGATCGAGCGCAAGGGACACGTCGTCGTCGTGTCGTCGATCTACGCCTTCACCAACGGCGTCGGGGCGATCCCCTACGCGATGAGCAAGGCCGCCGTCGAGCAGTTCGGGCGCGCATTGCGGGTGGAGCTGGTCCAGCACGGCGCCTCCGCCAGCGTGGCCTACTTCGGCTTCATCGACACCGAGATGGTCCACCGCGCGATCGACTCCGACGAGCTCGCGGACACGATGCTCAAGAGCCTCCCCTCCCCGCTCCACAAGCGCCTGCAGCCGTCCGTGGCGGGAGAGGCGATCGTGCGCGGGATCGAACGCCGTCAGCCCCGCATCATCAGGCCCCGCCGCTGGACGATCCTGTCGGTGCTGAGGGGCATCCTCGGCCCCCTCAACGACGCCCGCGCCGAGCGCGACGAGCAGGCCCAGGGTCTCGCTCGCCAGATCGACGCCCGCGCGGGCGAAGACCAGCCGACGACCGCCTGAACGGCACGCCCGGGCTCAGCCCGGGATCGTGAGGCCGGCGCCCGGGCTCAGCCCGGGATCGTGAGGCCGGCGCTCGCTGCCGCACCCCGGATGGATGCGATCGCGACGGAGGCGGCCTGGATTTCGCCGAAGTTGAAGTGGCCCTGCTTGAGCTTCACGAGCGCCGCTTTGAAGCCTTCGTCGAGGCCCTTCATCGGCGCCCTCAGCTGAGCGAGCTGCGGGCTCTGGTCTGCCGCCAGCGTGGCCGCGTGGATCTCTTCGGAGACCTGCAGGGCCGTCCGCCCGGCGGCCGCGAGCAGCGCCGGGCTGGCGGACTTGAAAGCACCGTGCTGGTAGGGCACGTAGATCTCCTTGTCGAAGGTCGAAAACGCCTGGCCGGCGTCCTTGGAGAAAACGATCGCGGCACGCTGCACCGGGTTCAGCGACACCTGCGTCGCAGCGCTACCGGCGCTCGACGACGCGCTCTTGGAGCCGTTGTGGCTCTTCGCACCGCGCCCGGCGAGCGCGACTGTGAGGACGACACCGAGGACGGCGACCACGAGGACGATTCCGATGACGGTTACGCGGCGCATGACAGGTGCCTCATCGGCACTCCCGGGGATCCGCATTAGTCCCGCCACGGCTCTTACGCCGTGGACGCCTCCACGGCACCGCTCGCAGCTTCTTTCACCAGCTGCCCGAGGATCGCGCGGGCGTCGCTGGGCCTTCCCAGCAGGAAGCCCTGCGCGCACTCGCAGCCCATGTCCTGCAGCACCACCAGCTGGGATTCGTCCTCCACACCCTCGGCGATCACCGTCAGCGACAGCGCCCGCCCCACGCCGAGGATCGCTTCGAGCAGGTCGCGCGCCTGCTCGTCGCTGCCCAGCGCGGTCACGAACACGCGGTCGATCTTGAGGACGTCCACCGGCATCTGCTGCAGCTGCGACAGCGACGCGTAACCCGTGCCGAAGTCGTCGATCGCAACCCGCACGCCGAGCTGCTTGAGCATCCGCAGGTGCTCTCTCGCCGCCTGCACGTCGCCGGTGAGCGTGGTCTCGGTCACCTCGAGGGTCAGCAACGAGGGGTCCAGGCCGGACAGCGCGAGCGCATGCCTGACGTCCTCCGTGAGCCCACGCCGCCCCAGCTGCTGCGCCGAAACGTTCACCGAGATGTTGGTGGGGTACCCGCGGGAGGCCCATTCGGCGGCCTGACGGCAGGCGTGCTCCAGCACCCAGCGACCGATCGGGGCGATCAGCCCGCTGTCCTCCGCGAGGCAGATGAAGTCCTCGGGCATGACGATCCCCCGTTCGGGGTGCTGCCAGCGCAGCAGCGCCTCCACCCCCCGCAGGCGCTGGTTGGAGAGGTCGACGATCGGCTGGTAGGCGAGGAACAGCTGTCCCTCCGCGAGTGCCTGCCCGAGGTCGGTCTCCAGGCTGAGGCGCTCCTTGGCGCCCGTGTACATGCTCGCGTCGAACAGCTCGTAGCGGTCCTTGCCCGCCGCCTTGGCCGAGTACAGGGCGAGATCCGCGTCGCGCAGCAGCGCTTCCGGGCTGTCGTAGCGGCCGATCGCCACCCCGATGCTCGCCGTCACCGAGAACAGCTTGCGCCCGTCCTTGAGCTGCACGGGCTCCCGCAGCAGGTCGGTGAGCCGGTCGGCGAGCACGTTGAGCGTTTCCTCCCCCTCGCCACAGCACGCCAGCACGACGAACTCGTCGCCGCCGAGGCGCCCCACGGTGTCGTCCTCCCGGACGGCGCTCTGCAGTCGTTCGCCCACCACCTTCAAGAGCTGGTCGCCGGCGGCGTGGCCGAGGTTGTCGTTGACGTGCTTGAAGCCGTCGATGTCGATGAACAGCGCGCCCGCGTAGGTGCCGGGCGTGCGCGCCGCGCGCGCGAGCATCTGTTCGGCGCGATCGAGCACGAGCGCGCGGTTCGGCAGCCCCGTCAACGAGTCGTGCAGCGCCTGGTGGGAGAGCTCGCGGGTCTTCTCCATCACCATCACCATCGCCCGCCTGCGGCCGGTGCCGAGCGAGATCAACAGCAGTCCGAAGAGCACGCTCAGCAGCGTCCCCCCCACCAGCAGCGTGAGCGAGTGGGTGTTGGAGACGATGCCGGTGCGGGCGGGCGCCGTCAGGGTCTGGACGGTCCACCCGTTGTGCAGGTTGATCGTCGACACCTGCGCCCCGGACGGCGCCTTGCCCAGCGAGAACGAGACGTTCGAGGTATCCGAGCGGTAGCGGAAGCGGATCGCCACGTTGGGGCGCCCTTCCAGGGCCCGCGCCAGCACCACGTCGGGCACCAGCAGCTCGCCCAGCCAGCCCACGAAGGCCTCGCGCCGGTTGGCCACGGTCGCCGGCACCTTGCCGCCGCGGTACACGGGCGTGGAGACCCCGAGCGTGGTCGAATCGCCGTTCACGACGGGCGCGTAGCTGGCTTCCCCGGAGTCCCTCCCGCCGATCAGCTCCGGCGCCAGCGAGCAGTAGTCCGCGCCCCCGGGGATGTAGGAGGCCGTGCTCCTGGCCAGGCCCGCCACCGCGAAGCAGTAGTACGGGCGCCTGCCAGGCGGCAGCACCTGGAAGCCTTCTTCGGGCGCCACGGAGTGGGGACCGAGCGGCCTCACCGGGTGGGTCGCGAGGTAGTGCTCGAAGCTCTCCAGCTTCGACTCCGGCACCAGCTTCACGAGCCCGATGTTCTGCAGCTCCGGGTAGCGGCGCATCGCCTGCACGGAGTTCGCCCAGCGGTCGAAGTCCGCGGGTGTGGCCTGAGGGTTGCCGGTGACATAGGCGCTGGCGGACACGACCAGGTCTTCCTCGTGCTGGATCGCGAGCTTGAGCGTGGAGGCGATCTCGTTCGAGGCCACCTGCGACGCCAGCTTCGCTTTCTGCGCTTCTGAGCCCGCCACCGCGCTTGACCCGAGCACCGCGGCGAGCGTCCCGCCGAGCACCAGCGCTGCCGTCAGCGCGAGCCAGAGGTTCCGATGGCTGCCCCGCAGGGCATTCAGGCGCCGCACCCAGTGGCGCGGCGAGAGCGCTGCGGCTGTCCGGGAGCGGAGGGGCGGGCGGATGATCTGCGAAGAGGACACTGCGATCGGTTGACCGTTGGGCACGTGAGCGCGCGCGCTCCGGAGAGGATCGGTGCACCCGACGCCCACGGCGCGCCCCTCGTGGCAGGGTGGACGGACGTTCGAGTTTCAGCCGCGATCAAACGTCGGTGGCCTGTGAGTGCCGCCGACGTCCTGCTGTGCGCTGCACACGGTTCGGGCTAAGGAACCGCGCCTGCATTGCCGATGAGCAGCACGTGAACACTCTTGCCCGCCCCGCCCTCACGCGGCCCCGCGCCGCCCGCACCGCCACGCGCCTGCTCCTCGCGAGCGCCACAGCCATGCTCGCATGCTTCGCCTTGGTCCTCCTGCCCGCTACCGCAGGGGCCGTGGTGGAGACCGTGGAAGCCAACACCGTCGGCGTGACGCCGCCCGTGGTCGGCACGATCGAGGACGGCCCGTTCTTGCGGATCGAAAACAAAGCCACCAACTTCGATCCACTGCCGGAAACGTTCGAAGACCCGGGCGGAAACCCCGTGGTGCACGCGAGCAACGTTTACCTCATCTACTGGGACCCCACCGCCCACTACCACAACGACTGGAAGGCCAACATCGACGGCTTCCTCGAGAACACCAACGAGTCCGAGAACGCCTTCAACGACGTGTTCGCGACGGACACCCAGTACACCGACCGCACAGGTGAACCGGCCTACAACCGCCTCACCTACCGTGGCTCATACACCGACACCGGGCCGTACCCGCCCGCCGAATGCACCGATCCCCACCCGCTCAAAACCCAGAAATTCTCCAAAGTAAAAGCGATCACCTGCCTCACCGACGAACAGATCCGCAACCACCTCGCGTACTTCATCAAACAGTGGAGCCTCCCGTCCGGGATGAACTCGATCTACTACGTCCTCACACCTCCCGGGGTGGCCGTGTGCCTTGACAAAGGCGGCGAAAAAGGCCACTGCTCTACATTCGAAGAAACAGCCGAAAGCTACGAAAACAGCTTCTGCAGCTATCACGGGGACGTGAATCCGGGCGGGCTCGAAACAGGCGGCGCGGAAACGATCCTGTACGGCGTGATCCCGTGGACCGCCGGCGGCTACGGCGACGGTCAGCTCGCGGGCGAAGACCAGACCGAGGCGCCCTACTGCCAGGACGGCGGCTTTGACCCGTCGAGCAAACCGGGCATCGAGAAGTTCGAGGAACAGAAAGAAATCACGCCCGAAGAAGAAAAAAACTTCGAAAAAATGAACGCGCAGGAAAAAGCCGAATTCATCCTCAAACGCGAACTCGAAGGTCCCCACATCCAGGAGCCCAACCAGAAGTCCTGTCCCACCGACGACGGCTACTGCGACGTGGGTCTCTCCGACCTGATCATCAACCAGGTGGCGCTCCAGCAGCAGAACATCGTCACCAACCCCCTGCTCCATTCCTGGCAGGACGCCGTCGGCAACGAGGTCACCGACGAGTGCCGCAACTGGTTTGCGCCCACCATCGGCGGAACCTCGGCCGCAAACCTGGAAACGGGCGCCGGCAACCTGTTCAACCAGTCGATCGCGGGCCACCAGTACTACCTGGGTGAGAGCTTCAACTACGCCGCGGAGCTCCTGAACTTCCCCGGCATCCCCTGCATGACGGGGATCCGGCTGGAACCCGAATTCAACGCCATCAGCCCCGTCGAACCGAACGACGTCGTCGGCTTCGACAGCGGCGAGTCGATCATTACGCTGAACGCCGGCGACACCTTCACGAAAACCGGCGAAAAGCAGGCGACCTACGCGAAGGTGAAATGGAACTTCGGCGACGGCTCCTCCGAAATCACCGGGTACGCCCCGGGGTCCGAGCCCTGCGAACTCCCGTGGAAAGCCGAATGCGCCGAAGCGGTCTACCACACCTACAAATCCCCGGGCACCTACACGGTCACGCTCACCGTCACCGACGTCGGCGGCAACACCGCCGCGGTCTCCCATGCGATAACCGTCATCGGGCCCCCCGCCGAAGGCTCCTCCACGCCCCCCGGCTCACCAGAAGGGTCCTCTGGCGGCGGCGGTAGCTCACCGAACGCGACCTCTGGAGGGGGTACCACGACCACCGCGCCCGGCGGTACCACGCTCACCGGAGCGTCGGTGCCGGTGCCGGTGGCCAGCGCCTATGTCGTCTCACACTCGCTGAAGACGGCCCTCAGGAAGGGCGTCGCGATCCACTACAAGGTCAACGAGCAGGTGGCGGGGCACTTCGAGGTCCTGCTCGGCCAGAAGACGGCCAAGCGTTTGAAGATCCATGGGCGCCTCGCCAAAAACCTGCCCGCCGGCTCCGAACCCGAGGTCGTGATCGGAACGGTGCTGGTGGTGACGCTCAAGGGCGGTGGCAGCACCACGCACGTGACGCTCACGAAAAGCGCGGTGGCGGGCCTTCGCCACGTCAAGAAGGTACCACTGGACCTGCGCCTCACGGTCAGGAACGCCGCCGTGCACAACCCCGCGACGGCGATTGTGGTGAGCGCCTTCACGCTCAAACGCTAGCCGCGAGCGCGATACACAGCGAACGAGTCGGCGCGATCCACCGCGAACGAGTCGGCGCGACCTCCCGCGCGGGAGCTAGCGCGACCTCCCTCGCAGGGCTAGCGCGACCTCCCGCGGAAGAAGAAGTACCACACGGCGCCCAGTCCCACGACCACCGCGACCAGCGAGATGATCGTGAGCACACCGAGGAAGGTGCTTTCGCCGGGCCCGGTGGATTCTCCCCCGAGCGCCAGCGGCAGCCACAGAAGTTGAGCCCCGAGCGCCACGACCTGGCCGCGGCCGACGCTTACAGGCCCGGCCAGTGGCGCACGACGTAACCGCTGTTGTCGGTCGAGCCCACCAGCCACCGTGAGGCGTACACGCCGGAGCGTCCCGCCGTGTCATACAGGATGCCGTCCACGTACATGTAGGTGTGCCCCGCGTTCGCGTACACGGTGATGTAGCGGCCGGGACCGGGCACCCCCCAATGCTCGAGTTCGCCCGACACCTCGGGTGAGCTCAGCAGCCCGCCGGCGGCGAGGGCGTAGCTGACCGAGCCCGAGCAGTCGTAGGCGTGATCCACGAACGACCCGTGGCCACCACCGAAGACGTATGGGAAGTCCGCGATCTCGTTGGCCCCCGCGATCACCTTCTGGATCACTTCCGGCACCCCCGCGGGGATCGGGATCGTGCCGTCCCCGCCGATCGACTGCCCGCCCGGCACCGGCTTGAGGACCAGGTTGTGGTGTTCGCTGGCGGCCTTCGCTTCGGCGGCCTGGGTTTCGTGCAGCTCCCGCCGGACTTCCGCGTCGCTGAGGGCACCGGCGGCCACTGCCGCTTCGGAGGCCCGCGACGGCGTCGCGGCGGACGCATGGTGGACGTTCGCGGGCGCCGGATAGCTGTCCGCTTCCTCGGGGTCTGCGACCTCCTTGCGGGTCCCTTCGGAGGCTCCGGCGCCGTTCACCGTGGCTCCTCCCGCGTGCGAGCCGGAACCGCCGCCGGCTTGCGAGTCCGAGGCCCCGCCCGTCTGCGAAGACGCCCCGCCGGCGGCACCGCCGCCGCCCTTCGGGTCCTGGGATCCGCTCGCCCCGGCGCGCGTGGTGGCACCTGCGGTCGCGTGCTTGGGCTGCGTGCCGGCGTGCGTCGTGGAGGGATCGCTGCCGGCTCCCGCCGCCGCCTCGCCGCAGGCCGCGAGGGCGAGGCACAGGAGCGCGACCCCCGGCCAGCGCAGCCACGCCGCCCTCGACCTCGGGGTGAAGCTCATTAGGCTAGGCTAGCGAGCGGCCCCCCCGAAGGTGCCGCTACCCTGCTCCAATGCGCGAGGACGCCTCTGTCGTCGAGATCCGGCCGCACGTGCGCTTGCTGCACGGCATGCGCCGACCGGAAAACTGGCTCCAGCTGGTGCGTTTCGGCCTCGTGGGAGGCGTCGGATTCGTCGTCAACCTGGCCGTGTACGCGGTTTGTGTGCACGGGGTCGGGATCGACTACCACGCCGCCAACGTGGTCGCCTGGCTGGTGGCGGTGCTCAACAACTTCGTGCTCAACCGCCACTGGACCTTCGACGCCGCCGACGGGCGCGCCCACGCCCAGGCGGTCCGCTTCCTGCTCGTCAGCCTCGTCGCCGAGGCCCTCAGCCTGCTGCTCCTGACGCTGTTCGTGGAGGGTGCGGGGCTCGAGAAGGTCCTCGCCCAGGCGCTCGCCGTGGGCTGCTCGATGCCGGTCAACTTCCTCGGCAACAAGCTCTGGAGCTTCAAGCGGGAGAGCCCCCGTTAGGGCCTCTGCGAGCGCCTAGAGGACCCCTCCAGGCGCTCGGAGCCCACGGCCTCGACACCTATACTCTGACTTCACCCTCCCGGAGGATCTTCGTGCAGGAGATGGTCATCTACGGCGTCAGCTTCGACATGGTTGGCAAGCAGCCGATCGTGCTTCTGAAGACCGTCGACGGCAACAAGTTCCTGCCGATATGGATCGGTCATCCCGAGGCGGCCTCGATCCTGATGAAGCTCCAGGGGGCCGGCACACCCCGCCCGATGACACACGACCTGCTGTGCGACATCCTCGGCGAGCTCGACGTCAGGTGCACCCAGGTATCTGTCACAGAGCTCCGCGAGAACACCTTCTTCGCCTCTATCACGCTCAGCGTCGGCGGCCGCGAGCTGGAGATCGACTCCCGCCCCAGCGACGCGATCGCCCTCGCCGTCCGTGCCGGCGCCCCGATCTACGCCGCCGAGGAGGTCATCTCCGAGTCCGCCATCGAGTTCGAGCACGACGTAGAGGACTCGGAGGACGTGGTCGAGAAGTTCAAGGAGTTCCTCGACCGGGTCTCCCCCGAGGACTTCGCCGCCGGCGACAGCTGAGCCGCGCGGCGCCCGCGTGGCCTGACGCCACCCGGGCCGCGTCGCCTGACGCCACCCGGGCGCGTGGCCTGACAGGACCCGCCCGTCCTACCGGCTGAAGGCGCTCGCCAGGATCCGCTCGACGAGCTCCTCGAAGGTGATCCCCGCCGCGTCGGCGGCCTGGGGAAGCAGGCTCGTCTCGGTCATCCCCGGCACCACGTTCGTCTCCAGGACCCACAGCTTCTCCGTGTCCCGCTCCAGCATCAGGTCGACGCGCGCGAGGCCGTGGCAGCCGAGCAGCTCGTACACCCGCACCGCCAGCTCTTGGGCCCGCGCGGTCGTCTCCGGGGGCAGCTCCGCCGGGCACACGAACGTCGTCATCCCGATCTCGTAGCGGGACTCGTAGTCGTAGAACTCCTCCTCCCGGGGGACCGCCTCGACGATCGGCAGGGCCATCACGCCGGAGCCGGAGCTGTCGCCGGGATCCTCCAGCAGCGACACCGCCAGGTCGCGGCCGCGGACGTAGCGTTCGAGCAGGATCGTGCGGTCGTAGGAGAAGGCGCCCACCATCGCTTTCGGCAGCTCCTCCGCGTCGCGGGCGAACTTCACGCCCAGGGCCGAGCCCCCTTTTGCCGGCTTGACCACCAGCGGCAGGCCGATGTCCTGCTTGATCCGCTCGAGCGCCGCGGCCGCGCCGAGCTCCTTGATCGAGTCCTCCCGCAGGGCGTGGAACGGAGGGGTCGGGATTCCCGCCTCGCGCATCAGCAGCTTGGCCAGCACCTTGTCGGTGGCCCTCATGCAGCCCGCCTGCCCCGAGCCCGTGTAGGGGATCGCGAGGGCCTCCAGCAGGCCCTGCACGGTGCCGTCCTCCCCGTCGCGCCCATGCAGGGCCACGAATGCCACCTCGGCGTCCCGCTCGATCAGCTCGGGCACGAACGTCTCCCCCACGTCGAGGGCGATCACCTCGTGTCCGAGCCCCCCGAGCGCATCCTGCACCTGGGCCCCCGAACGCAGCGAGACGCTGCGCTCCAGCGAGCGGCCCCCCTTTAGGACCGCCACCCGCCTGGGGGCGCTCATCGGCGGGTGTGTCGCCGGGCGGCGCTCATCGGTCGCCGCTGCGGCGTGCGCCCCGCGACCCCTCCCGGCGGGGGAGCTTGACGACGTCGGCCATCGGCTCCTGCGGCCCCTGCGAGGCCTTCCCTCCCTGCTTTCCGGAGGCGCGCGGCGCCGTGGCCGGAGAGCCCGTCAGCGTCCCCAGGAGCCCGAGCTGCTCGCGCACGCCGCGCCCGATCCGGCGGATCCCCTCGCGGATGTCCTGCTCGGGGACGCCGGCGAAGTTGAGTCGCATCGAGGAGGAGCCGCGGCGGCCGTCCATGTAGGCCGCCCGGCCCGGCACGAACGCGACGCCGTCGCTCTTGAGGGCCAGGGTCAGCAGGTCGGTGGTGTCGATCCGCTCATCCAGGGTGGCCCACACGAACAGGCCTCCCCGCGGCGTCGTCCAGCGGGCGCTGTCGCCGAAGTGCTCCTCCAGGGACTCGAGCATCACGTCACGGCGGTGGCTGTAGAGCTCCCGCAGCGAGTCCACGTACTCCTCCCACGCCGGGCGTCCGCCGCGTGCCCGCTCGCCGAAGTAGGCCGCCACGAACATCTGGGTCACCGGCGAGGAACACAGGTCGGACCCCTGTTTGCCGAGGTTGAGCTTCTCCAGCACCGGCCTCGGCGCCACCGCCCACCCCAGCCGCACCCCGGGCGAGAGGATCTTCGAGAACGTTCCGAGGTAGATCACGAGGTCGGTGGCCCCCGCCCGGCCGAGCGATTCGGCGTCGAGCGAGTACAGCGTCGGCAGCGCCTGGCCGTCGTAGCGCAGCAGCCCGTAGGGGTTGTCCTCGAGCACCAGCAGCTCGCGCTCACGGGCGACCTCCACCAGCCGCTTGCGCCGGGGCAGCGACATCGTGACTCCGGCGGGGTTCTGGAAGTTGGGGATCGTGTAGATGAACTTCGGGCGTCGGCCCTCCGCCGCAAGGCGGTCGAGCGTGCGCTCGAGCTCGTCGATCGGCATCCCCTCGTCGTCCACGTCGATCTGCTCGACGTCCGCCTGGTAGGCGCTGAAGGTGGGCACCGCCCCCGGATAGGTGGGCGCCTCCGCCACGATCACGTCCCCCGGGTCGATCAGTGTCTTGCAGACGAGGTCGATCACCTGCTGCCCGCCGGTCGTGACGATCACGTTCTCGGGGTCCACCAGCGTGTTCTCGGCCGCCATCACCTCGACGATCGAATCCACCGTGATGCGCATTCCCTCGGTCGGCCCATACTGCAGGGCCCGGGCCGTGGACTCGGCCGCCACCGTGGCCATCAGCTTGGCGAACCGCTCAGCGCGGAAGGTGCTCGTATCGGGCAGCCCTCCGGCCAGCGAGATCACGTCGGGGCGCTCGGTGAGGGCCATCATCTCGCGCATCGCCGAGCTCTTCATGCCCTTCGTGCGCGTCGCAAACAACGCCTCGTAGCGGGCCAGCTCGTGAGCGGCGGGACGCGTGCCCCGTCCCTCCGGGCCCGTCCTGCTCGGTTTGCCCATTCGCGTATCGTCTCAGACCACCCCGCCGCATGCACGGAATCGTCTTCGACATCGGGCTGGGCGCCGGCCTCGGCGCGGCCAGCGGCTTTCGCCCCTTCCTGCCCCTGCTGCTCGCCGGGGCGCTGGCCTCCGCAGGGGCCCTGGGCGTGGACTTCAGCCCCGGGCCGTTCGTGTTCCTGGAAGAAGGCTGGTGGCTGCTTGTGGTGACCGTGACGCTGGTGCTGGCCTACGCCGCACAGCTCGTCCTGGGCCTGGCCCCGCTGCTGGATCCCCGCGCCCCACGGCGCCAGGCCGACCCCCTGGCCGCGTCCATGGCCGGCCTCGCCCTCGGGGCCGGCGGGCTGATGTTCGCGGGCACGCTCGCCGCGCATCACGACGCGTGGTGGCCCGGGCTGCTGGGTGGCATCGCGGCGGCCGCCCTCGCCCAGCGGGTGGTCGCCCCGATCATCCTCGGGGCCCGCTCGCGCCTGGCCGACCGCGGCGCCCGTGAGGCGCTGAGCGTGTACCTCGACGCGGCCTCGCTCGCGGCCGCCGCGCTGGTGGCCGTGCTGCACCCGCTCGGCTACGTGCTGGTGGCGCTGCTCGCGTGGATGCTGGTGCGCACCCGCTCGAGGGCCACCGAGAAGTACGCCGGTCTGCGCATCCTGCGCCGCTGATGGCCGCCACCGGGGCCGGCGGGCCCTCGAAGCTGGTCCTGTGCGTGATCGACGCGATGGCCCCCGCGATGCTCGAGCGCGCGATCGGGGCGGGCACCGCGCCGATGCTCGAGCGGATCCTCCAGCGTGGCCACTACGTGCCCGACTGCGTCGCGGCGTTCCCCTCGGTGACGCCCGTGTGCGCCGCCTCGATCGTCACCGGCACCGCCCAGGACGAGCACCTGATCCCGGCGATGAACTGGTTCCACCGCGAGGAGGACCGCTACGTCGAGTACGGCTCGAGCTTTCGTGCCGCGCAGCGGTTCGGGATCGCCCGCCAGCTCACCGACACCGTCTACAACATGAACCGCGCCCACCTCAACGCCGAGACCCCCACCGTGTTCGAGGTGCTCGACGACGCCGACGTGCGCACCGCCGGCACCACCTACCTGATGTACCGGGGGCGCCACCGCCACGAGCCCCAGCGCGACTCCGCCCTCACGCGCATGGCGGCCACGCTCATGCGCCACCCCGTACTCGGCCCGCGGGAGCTGTTCTACGCGGACATCTTCGCCTCACGGCGCACCGGCTGCCGTTCGAACCTCGGCATGCCGGGCGTTCGCGACCGCCACTCCGGGTGCGTGTCCTCGTACCTGGTCGAGCACGACCTGTTCGACTTCCTGCTGCTGTCGCTCCCCGACAACGACTGGTACTCGCACAAGCGCGGACCCGACGCCCAGATTCACTCGATCGCGCAGGCCGACCTGCAGCTGGCGCGGGTGATGAACGCCGGCGGCGGGGTAGAGCGGTTCCTGGACGAGCACGCGATGATCGTCATGGCCGACCATTCCCAGGCGCCGGTGGGTGCCGAGATCGCGTTGCAGGACGAGCTTTCGGAGCTGGGCGTGCTCGGACCCGCCCGTCAGGGCCGCGGCGCCGAGCGTGACGCGCGGATCGCGGTGTGCCCCTCCCAGCGGGCGGCGATGGTGTACGCCCTGCATGAGTCCGAGCGCGACGCGATGCGCGCCTCCGTGGTGGCCCGAGCGCTCACGATCGAGGGCGTGGACCTGGTGATGTGGCTCGAGCGCGACGCCCACGAGGCCCCCCGAGAGGCCGTGGTGGCGAGCCCCGAACGGGGCGAGCTGCGCTTCGTCCCCGAGGGCGAGTTGCAGGATCCGCGCGGCCGGCGCTGGAGCGTGGAGGGGGAGCTCGGGGTGCTCGGGGCGCAGGTGCACGACGGGGTGCTGGCCACGCCCGGGTACCCGGATGCGCTGGCACGCGCCTGGTCGGCGCTGAGCTGTCCCAACTCGGGTGAGGTGCTGCTGTCGGCGGCGGACGGCTTCGAGTTCGTCGACTGGGGCCGCCAGGCGCACGTCGGCGGTGGCAGCCACGGCTCGCTGCACGCCTGCGACTCGCTGGGCGCGCTGCTGTTCAGCGGGCTTGCGCTCCCCCCCAGGGAGCCGGCCCAGTGGGCGATCCGCGACGTCGCGGGGCTCGTGCTCGACCACTTCGACGTGCGCGATCCGGGTCCCGTTAGCATCGAACAGAAGTGAGACGCCTGCTTCCGGCGGTGCTCTGCGCCGGGCTCGCGCTGGGCCTGCCCGCCGGCGCGAGCGCGGCCGTGTCGGTCACGCCGGCCCCGGAATCCCCGATCGAGGTTGCGCTGTCGAGCACGCCGATGCGTGGCCGCACGCTGTCGGCGCAACGTGCGCTGGCGATCGCGAGAGCGGTGGCGAAGGTCCGCCTCGCCCGCCGCGGGCACCCCGACTCCTACGGGCTGGTCTACACGAAGGGCCCGCTGCGCTGGCAGGTGAGCTTTTTCACCAAGGGCGGGCGTACCGAACTGGCGCAGGTGATCATCGCCGACCGCACCGGCCGCGTGCTGGAGGCGTGGACGGGCTTCCAGGTCGCGTGGACGATGGCCCGCGGCTACCGGGGGGCCTTCGGGGAGCATGTCAACGCGCTCTACATCTGGCTGCCCATGTGCCTGCTGTTCGCGCTCCCGTTCGTCAACTTCCGCCGGCCCCTGTCGCTGCTGCACCTCGACCTGCTTGCGCTGCTGTCGTTCTCCGTGTCGCTGGCGTTCTTCAACCACGCCAACATCTGGGCGTCGGTCCCACTCGCCTACCCGCCACTGCTGTACCTGTTCGGGCGCATGCTGTGGCTGCTACGAAGACGAGCCGCCGGCGCGAGCTCACCCGGGCCCCTGCGCCTGCTGATCCCCGCGCCCTGGCTCGCGATCGCGCTGGTGTTCCTGGTCGGCTTCCGGGTGGGCCTCAACGTCACCGACTCGAACGTGATCGACGTCGGGTACGCCGGCGTGATCGGGGCCCAACGCATCACCCACGACCGCCCGTTGTACGGGGGCTTCCCCGCCGACAACGAACACGGCGACACCTACGGGCCGTTCAACTACGAGGCCTACGTACCCTTCCAGCAGATCTTCGGCTGGGGCGGCCGCTGGGACGACCTGCCGGCCGCCCACGGCGCGGCGGTCTTCTTCGACCTGCTGACGATCGGGCTGCTGTTCCTGCTCGGCCGACGCATGCGCGGCCCCACCCTCGGGGTCGCCTTCGCCTACGCCTGGGCGTCCTACCCGTTCACGCTGTTCGCGCTCGAGAGCAACGCCAACGACACGCTGGTGGCCGCAACCGTGCTGGCCGCGCTGCTCGCCGCTACCTACGCCTCCGGCGCGGCCCGCTTCGCCCGCGGCGCGTTCGCCGCACTGGCGGCGCTCACCAAGCTCGCCCCGATCACGCTTGCCCCGATACTCGCGACCGACGGCCTGCGCGGGATGCCCCGCGCGCGGGGCCTGCGCTCACTGGCGCTGTTCGCGGCGGGCTTCCTGGTGCTGGGCGCGCTGGCGATGATCCCGGCCGTCACACACGACTCGCTGCACACGCTGTACGAGCGCACGCTCTCCTACCAGGGCAACCGCGACTCCCCCTTCTCCGTGTGGGGGCTGTACGGGTGGCACGGCGCCGAGCTCGCGGCCGAGCTGGTCGCGGCGGGCCTGGCGCTGGTGCTGGCGGTGGTCCCCCGGCGCAGCGACATGGTGGGGCTGGCGGCGGGCTGCGCGGCGATCATGCTCGCCGTCGAGCTCGCCATGGAACACTGGTTCTACCTGTACATCCCGTGGTTCTTCGGGCTCACGATCGTGGCCCTGCTGGGGCGCTTCAGCCCTGCGCCGGCGCCGGCGCAGGACGCGGCATCAGAACCTGCTCGATCGACTGCGCGCGCCGCGGCGCTGAGCACCTGATCAGCACCCCCATCAGCCAGGGGTCCTCTTCGGAGGTCTCAAAGCGCGTCGGCATCTGCGTCAGCAGCGCCTCGATCGCCTGCTCGCGTTTGACGCCGATCACGCCCCCGCGCGGCCCGGTCATGCCGACGTCGGTGATGTAGGCGGTGCCCCCGGGTAGGACCCTGGCATCGGCCGTCGGCACATGCGTGTGCGTCCCCACCACGGCGGTCACGCGACCGTCGAGGTGCCAACCGAGCGCCACCTTCTCGGAGGTAGCCTCGGCGTGCATGTCCACCAGCACCTGGTCGGCCTCGCCCAGCTCGCCGAGCGCCGCCTCGATCTCGCTGAAGGCCGAGCGACCGGCGCGCAGGTAGAGGTTGCCGCTGAGGTTGACCACACCGAGGCGCACGCCGTCTCGTTCGACCATCACCGCGCCCTTGCCGGGCTGGGTGCGCAGGAAGTTCGCGGGACGCAGGATCGGGCGTCCCCCGTTGAGGTACGGATAGATCTCGCGGCGGTGGAAGGTGTGGTTGCCGAGCGTGATCACGTCGACCCCCGCGGCGAACATCTGGTCGGCGATCTTCGGGGTGATGCCGAGGCCGCCGGCGGCGTTCTCGCCGTTGACGACGACGAACGTGGGGTCGTAGCGCTCGCGCAGCACGGGCAGGCAGTCGAGCAGCGTGCGCCGGCCGATGCCGCCGACCACGTCGCCGACGAACAGGAGGCTCGTGCCCTCCCCTGCCCCGGCGGGGGACGCCTCCGGCTCAGCCATACTCTGGCGATGGTGGGAAGAGCGTGAGAGGCGTCTCGGAGAAGCCATCACCACCGCCGTCCGAGGAGCCCACCAGCGAGGAGCGCGCGCTTGCGGGAGAGCCCCCGCAGGACAAGCCGACGGCGGAGCAGGCCGCCGCGGAGCCGCCCCGCGTGCTGGTGCCCCGGTGGGTGCAGCTGGTGGTGCTGCCGCTGGCGATCGTGGGGTTGTGGGCGATCGCGAAAGCCGCCGGGAAAGTGCTGGTGATCTTCATTGTCGCGGGGCTCATCGCGCTGATCCTCAACCCCATCGTCGCGTTCCTCTCGCGCGGGCGGCTGCCGCGGGGCCTTGCGGTCCTCGTCGTGTACATCGCGTTCTTCCTGATCGTCACCGGCATCGCGTTGCTGCTGGCCAACCCTATCTCCAATCAGGCATCCAAATTCGCCGACGACATACCCCACATAACCAAGGAAGCCAACACGAACCTCGCACGCTTCCAGCGCACGCTCAACAAAGACGGCATCCACGTGCACTTCATCAAGCAGGGCAAAACCGCCCTGCAGACGCTCGGAGACAAGGCCACCAAAGGCGCCGGCTCGATCGTCTCGTTCAGCGGGGGCGTGCTCAGCGAAGTCGCGAGCGCGCTGTTCGACCTCGTGCTGATCTTCGTGCTGTCGATCTACATGCTGCTGTACGGGGCGCGCATCGGGGTGCTGGTGCGGCGCGTGATGCCGCCCGGCGACGGGACCCGCGGCGACGACTATCCGTGGCTCGTGCAGAGCGCCGTCGCCCGCTACGTCGGGGGGCAGCTGCTGTTCAGCCTGATCATGGGCGCGACCGCCGCGCTGGCGATGTACGTCCTCGGCGTGGTCGGCATCTTCGAGCCCGGGCGGACCTACGCGGTGGTGTTCGGTCTCTTCTACGGCTTCTTCGAGCTGATCCCGTATGTCGGGCCGATCCTGGGTGCGCTGCTGCCTGTGATCGTGGCGCTGTTCACCGACCCCATCTCGGCGCTGTGGGTGACGCTCACGTTCGTGGGGCTGCAACAGCTCGAGGGGCACATCGTGGCGCCCCAGATCTTCGGCCACACGCTGCGCATCAACCCGCTGCTGGTGATCTTCGCGCTGCTGCTGGGACTGCAGGTCCACGGTGTGATCGGCGCGCTGATCGCGCTGCCGATCCTGGCCGTGCTGCGCGAGACCGCCGTGTACCTGCACCGTCACCTGACCTTCGAGCCGTGGAACCGCTCGTCTAACAACCTCCTGTGAGCGTCGCGCTCAGCGTCCGCGCGCTCGCCAAGCGCTATGGCGGCCTGCAGGCGCTGCGCGATGTCACCTTCGAGGTGGACAGCGGCGAGCTGCTCGCGGTCGTCGGGCCCAACGGCGCGGGCAAGACCACCCTGCTGTCGATCATCGCCGGCAGCACCGAGCCGAGCGGGGGCAGTTTCCAGCTGGGCGCCGGACGCGTCGGCTGGGCACCCCAGCGCCCTGCCGTCTACCAGCGTCTGTCGGTGCGCGAGAACCTCGAGCTGTTCGCCCACCTCGAGCGCCTCACGGATCCCCGCGCGGCGGTCGAGCGAATGCTCGAGCAGACGGCCCTGGCGCCCCGTGCGGATGAGCTGCTGGCGAACCTGTCGGGCGGCAACCGCCAGCGCGTGAATGTCGCACTGGCACTGATCGGGGAGCCCGCGGTACTGGCGCTGGACGAGCCCACGGCGGCGCTCGACCCGGCCCAGCGCGAGCGCCTGTGGGAGTTCATCCTTGGGCTCGTCCAGGGGGGTGCGGCGGTGCTGTACTCGACCCACAACGTCAGCGAGGTACGCCGTCACGCGCGCCGCGTGCTGGTCCTCGACGAGGGTGTGGTATGTCTCGACGGGACCCCCGCCGAGCTGCTGGCAGCCGGCGGCGAGCCGCCCGGCGGCGACCTCGAGCAGGCGCTGGTCCGTTTCCTGCAGTCACACCCCGGCGAGGGCCGTGGCGGGAAGGACGTGTCCGCGAGGTGACTTCGCTGCTGCGCAAGGACCTGCTGATCCTCGGCCGCTCGCGGCTGCTGCTGGTGCTGCTGGTCGTGTATCCGGTCGTGATCGCCGTGCTGATCGGTCTGGCGCTGTCACGAGGGCCCTCTCGCGCGCGGGTGGCGATCGTCGACGAAACGCCCCCGGGCGAGGTGATCCACCTCGGCGGCGAGAGGCTCGAAGTGGACCACTACGCCCACGAACTGCTCACCCAGTCCGACACGGTGGAAGCCTCCAGCAGGGCCGACGCGATCGCGAAAGTGAAGAGCGGGGATGTGCTGGCGGCGATCGTGATCCCGCCCAACTTCGCCTCGAGCATCGCCTCCGGCTCCGCGCGGGCACCCGTGGAGGTGGTCTACAACGGCAACGCGCTCGAACAGTCGCTCGTGCGCTCCGAGATCGAATCGGACATCGCCAAGGGCAACCTCGCCTTCTCCGAACAGATCCAGCGTGTGGCGGCGAGCGCGATCGAAGGGCTGCTGCGGGGCGGGAGCCTGAAAGAAATCGGCATCGCGCACCTGCCGATCGGGCTCGCGGCGATCCCCCCCACGCTCGATCGCATCATCGCCCGCCAGCCGCCCGGCCATACACGCACGCAGCTGCGCCAGATCGACGAAGTCGCGCGCTTCGCCTCCGAGAACCTCGACTCCAGCCGGCGCGTGCTGGCCGCCATCGGCCAGCCGATCGCGGTCAAGAACCGGCTGCTGCACGGCCGCCGCACGCCGCTGAACCGCTTCGCCGTGGTCGTCGCCGTGAGCATCTCGCTGATGCTGGTGGGCGTGCTGCTGGCAGCCGGAAGCGTCGCCCTGGAGCGCGAGGAGGGCGTGCTCGCGCGCCTGCTACGGGGTCTCGTCTCGCGCTGGATGCTGATCTCCGAGAAGGTGCTGCTGGCGGCCGTGTGCGCGTTCGTGCTGGGGCTCGCGCTGCTCGCCGGCATCGGGAGCTTCGTGGCGCTGGAATGGTCGCGTGCGGGGCAGTGGGTGATCGCCCTCGCGGGGGCGGCGCTCGCCTTCGCAGCGGTCGGGGTGGCGATCGGGGTGCTCGCCAAGGAGGTCCGCGCCGCGTCCCTGCTGGCGCTGCTGGCGACCTTGCCGCTGGCGTTCCTGGCGCTCGTGCCCGCGGGCTCCGTCTCCGGCCTGCTGGACCACGTGATCGACGTGATCGCGTTCGTGTTCCCGTTCAGGTCGGCCCTGCAGGCGCTCGACTGCGCCGTAAACGACACGGGGCCCCGACTGTGGGTGTCGCTGGTGCACCTGCTCGGCCTCACCGTCGCCTACGGCCTGATCGCCCGCGCCGGCCTCGCCCGGGCACGCGCAAGCCTCTAACCTCAAGCGCACAATGGCCTTTCCACAGACCCGCATGCGCCGGCTGCGCTCGAGCGCGGGCCTCCGCGGTCTCGTCCGCGAGACCGACCTGCGCGCCCGGCAGCTGGTGCTGCCGCTGTTCGTGAGCTCCGGCGCCGACGCTTCGCGGGGCTCGCGGGAGCCGATCGCGTCGATGCCGGGGGTGGAGCGGCTCGCGCTGTCGGCTGCGGTCGAGGAGGCAGGGCAGGCGGCCGAGCTCGGGCTCGGCGCGGTGATGCTGTTCGGGATCCCCGCCGCCAAGGACGAGCACGGGTCGGGCGCGTGGGACGAGGAGGGTGTCGTGCAGCTGGCCGTGCACGCGATCAGAGCCGCCGTGCCCGAGCTGCTGATCCTCACGGACGTGTGCCTGTGCGAGTACACCACCCATGGCCACTGCGGGGTGCTGCACGAGGACGGTTCGGTCGACAACGACGCCACGCTCGAGCTGCTGGCCCGCACCGCCGTCAGCCACGCGCGCGCCGGCGCCGACATGGTCGCCCCGTCGGACATGATGGATGGCCGCGTGCGTGCGATCCGCGAGGAGCTCGACGCCGAAGGCTTCTCCGAAACGCCGATCCTCGCGTATGCCGCCAAGTTCGCCTCGGCCTTCTACGGCCCCTTCCGCGAGGCGGCCGACTCCACACCCGCCTTCGGCGACCGCCGCGGTTACCAGCTCGACCCGGCCAACGGCCGTGAGGCGCTGCGGGAGGCGCTGCTCGACGTGGACGAGGGGGCCGACATGCTGATGGTCAAGCCGGCACTCGCGTACGGCGACCTGATCAGCGCGGTCAAGCGCGAGACCAACCTGCCGGTGGCCGCCTACAACGTCTCCGGGGAGTACTCGCTCGTGAAGGCGGCGGCCGCCGCGGGCCACGTCGACGAGCGCGCGATGGTGCTCGAGATCCTCACCTCGCTGCGCCGTGCCGGCGCGGACGTGGTCGTCACCTACCACGCCAAGGACGCCGCCCGGTGGCTGGCAGAGCAGAGCTGAGCGAGCCCGGGCCCTCGCGCCCGCCGGGCCGGGAGCGCACCGCCACGCCCAAGCTCCGCAGCCGCAGCGGAGGCGCGGCCGTGGCGCTCGACGACCTCGACAGGCGCCTGCTCAACCTGATGCAGGGGAGCTTCCCGATCGCCCCACGCCCCTACCGCGAGGTCGCCCGGCTGGCGGACACCGAGGGCTTCGGCGAGCAGGACGCGATCGCGCGCACCGCCGAGCTGCTCCAGAAGCGCATCATCCGCCAGGTCACGCCCATCTTCGACACGCGCGCGCTCGGCTACTCCTCGATGCTCGTGGCGGCGAAGGTCGACCCCGCCTACCCGCACCGGGCCGCCGCTGTGATCAATGCCCACCCGGGGGTGTCGCACAACTACCTGCGCAACCACGACTTCAACCTGTGGTTCACGATCGCCACCGAGCCGGACTCCGAGCTCGGCCTCGAGGGCACGCTCGAGGTGCTGGCGCGGGAGTCCGGCGCCACCTCCGTGCGCCAGCTTCCGACGCTGAAGCTGTTCAAGATCCGCATGGACCTCGAGATGGAGGGCGACACCCAGGCGCTCGCCAGCGCCAGTGCCGCCAGCGAGCCGGTCGAGCTCGAGCGCCAGCCCTACGACGAGTGGGACGTCGCCGTGATCCGGGCGCTGCAGGGCGACATGCCGGTGGTGCCGGAACCGTACGCCCCCGCCGCGGCCGCGCTCGGAGTCTCCCAGGAGCGGCTGCTCGAACACCTCGAAGGGATGCAGCAGCGGGGCCTGCTGCGGCGCGTCGCCGCGATCCTGTTCCACCGCCGGGCCGGCTTCTCGGCCAACGGCATGGGGGTGTGGAAGGTGCCCGACGAGCAGATCCTCGAGGTCGGCACGAGGATGGCGGCGGTGCGCGGGATCTCCCACTGCTACCAGCGCCCCACCTACGAGGACTGGCCCTACTCGGTGTTCACGATGGCCCACGGGCGCTCCAAGGAGGAGTGCGACGCGATCCTCGATGCGATCGCCTCCCAGACCGGGATCGACGAGCGGGCCACCCTCTACTCCTCCACGGAGTTCAAGAAGATCCGGCTGCTGTACTTCACCGAGGACTTCAAGAACTGGGAGTCCGAGCACGCTCCCTGAGCGCGACAGGACCGCTGCGGGGGGTCCCACGTGAGCGCCTCGCTCACCGACACGCGCTCGGGTGAGCTCTACCGGCGCGCGCTGGACCTGATCCCGGGCGGCGTCAACTCGCCCGTGCGGGCGATGCGGGCGATCGGGCGCGAGCCGATCTTCATCGAGCGCGGCGAGGGAGCCGAACTCGTGGACGTCGACGGCAACCGCTTCGTGGACTACGTGTGCTCGTGGGGCCCGCTGATCCTCGGTCACGCCCATCCATACGTGCTGTCGGCGCTGGCGGAGGCGATGGCCGCCGGGACGAGCTTCGGGGCGCCCACCGCCTCCGAGGTGACGCTCGCGGCCGAAGTCGCGCGGCGGATGGACAGCGTCGAGATGGTGCGCATGACCTCCTCCGGTACCGAGGCCACGATGACCGCGCTGCGCGTGGCCCGCGCCTGGACGGGCCGCGAGCGCGTGCTGAAGTTCGCCGGTGCCTACCACGGGCACCTCGACGGGCTGCTGGCGCAGGCCGGCTCCGGGCTCGCGACCGGGGGGCTCCCCGCCAGCCCGGGGGTGCCTGCGAGCGCCGTCGCGGCCACGGTGGTGGTCCCCTGGAACGACGAGGCGGCGCTGCGGGCCGCCTGCGGACAGCACCAGCTGGCCGCGATCCTGGCCGAGCCGCTGCCGGCCAACATGGGACTGGTGCCCCCCCAGGAGGGGTTCCTCGAGCTGCTGCGCGAGCAGGCAGACGCCAACGGGGCGCTGCTCGTCCTCGACGAGGTGATCAGCGGCTTCCGGGTCGCCGCCGGCGGTGCCCAGGAGCTGAGCGCCGTTCCCGGCGACCTCACGATCATGGGCAAGGTCATCGGCGGCGGTCTGCCGGCGGCCGCGCTCGGGGGCCGCGGCGAGCTGATGCGCCTTCTGGCCCCGGCCGGGGACGTCTACCAGGCGGGCACGCTGTCGGGGAATCCGCTGGCGACGGCGGCGGGGATCGCCACGCTCGAGCTGCTCGACGAGCTCGCCTACGTGCGCCTGTCGGCGACCACCACGAGGCTGGTCGAGGGATTGCGGGCGGCCGCCGGGGAGGCCGGTGTGGCGGTCCAGGTGCAGAGCGTCACCGGCCTGTTCAGCGTGTTCTTCAGCGACCGCCCGGTGAGGAGCTTCGAGGACGCCCAGGGTTGCGACCTCGACGCGTACGCCGCCTGGTGCCGCGAGCTGCTCTCGCGCGGCGTGTATCCGCCGCCGTCGCAGTTCGAGGCCTGGTTCCCCTCGCTGGCCCACACCGAGGAGCACGTCGAGCGCACGCTCACGGCCGCCTCGGCGGCCTTCGTCGCGCTGGCCGAGGGGGAGCGCCGATGAGCGTCGACGGCGGCGCACACGGCGAACCGCTCGCGCCCGGCGAACCGCTCGCGCCAGGCGAACCCGGTGCACCGGGCGCTTTCGGCGAACCCGGCGAACCCGGCGCTTTCGGTGCACCCGGCGAACCCGGCGAACCCGGCGAACCCGGCGAACCCGGGGAACCCCTGCAACGCCTGCGCGCGCTGCTCGCCGACCAGGGGGGTCTGCTGGCGGGGCTGCTCAGCAGCGAGGACACGCCCGGCGGGGGCGCCACGGGCAGCCCATGCGCGGCCGCTGCGCTGGCAGCCGCAGGGCCCCGCGCGGAGGGCCGGCGCGAGGAGTACGAGCTGCTGCTCGAGGCGATCTACGAGGGTTACCTGGTGCATTACGGCGAGCCCCGCCTGCTGGCCCCCGCGGAAGCGGACCTCGGCCTGCTGGCGGGTGACCAGCTGTACGCGATGGGGCTCGCGCGGCTGGTGGCGATCGGCGACACCCACGCCGTCAGCGAGCTCGCCGACACCATCACGCTCAGCGCGCTGGCACAGGCGGGGAAGGAAGCAGAGCTCGCCGAGGCGGTGTGGCTGGCCGGCGCGAGGGCCGTCGGCTGGGGCTCCACACCCGAGCACCGGCGGGCCAAGGAGCTGGCGCGGGCGGGCTCTCCGGAGGCTCTCGCGGCAATGCGCACAAGTGCGGAGGGTGCAGCGGCGGCGACTTGAGCCCGCCTCGATATTGTGTGCGCCGGTGCCCGACCGACGTGCGAAACAGAAATCGAAGTACACGCTCGACAGAGGCATCCCGGGGGCCTTCGAGGGCGAGACCGTAACGCGGCGCAGGTTCATGGTCGTGGGCGCCAACACGGCCGGCGCGATCGCCGCCGCCTCCTTCGTGCTGCCGGCTCTCGGCCTGGGGCTGGGCCCGATCTTCAAAAGCAATCCGGCGCGCTGGGAAACGGTCGGGACCGTGGACCAGTTCAACGAGTTCAACTACGTGCCGGTGGTGCTGACGCTCGAACCGAACATCGGTGAAGCGGGCAAGACCACGGTGTACGTGCGCAAGTACAACCCGGCGATCGACACCGACCGCTTCGACCGCGGCAAGAGGTTCATCGCGATCTCCGACCGCTGCGCACACCTCGGCTGCCCCGTCCGCTGGGTGGACGCCGCCGAGCGCTTCATCTGCCCGTGCCACGGCGGCGTTTACGACCTGCTCGGGCGTCCCGTCGGGGGTCCGCCGGTGCGTCCGCTGGACCGTTTCTACACGCGGGTGATCGGCGATCAGGTGCAGCTCGGCCCCCGCTTCAGCGTGGACAAGGAACTGCGGCCCTTCTCTCCCCGCGATCCCGGGGAGCCACTCGACGGCGTCGGGCAGTATCTCTACCCCTCGCGCCCCGGCGCGCAGAAACTGTAGGCCCGGGCGCACTCGACGGCGATGCCCAGGGCACCGAAGATCCCGGCTCCCCCGCTTCCCGGCCCGCTCAAGGAACCGCCGCCCCGCCCGGGGGAATCCAACGGGGCCGGCCTGGACGACCACCTGAAGGAGGCCGGGATCAGCGTCGTCGACTGGGTCGACGAACGCACCTCACTGACGGGCGCAGCCCGCTGGCTGATGTTCCGCAAGGTCCCGAAAGGGACGAACTGGTTCTACACCCTCGGCTCGGCCACCCTGTTCGCCTTCCTGAGCCAGGCCGTCACGGGCGTGTTCCTGGCCATGTACTACCGCCCCGACGCCTCCGGGGGCGCGTACGAATCGATCCGTTACGTCACCAACGACGTGTTCCTCGGCCAGTTCGTGCGTGGCATGCACAAGTGGGGCTCGAGTGTGATGGTCGTGCTCGTGTTCCTGCACATGGGACGTGTGTTCTTCTTCGGCGCGTACAAGTACCCGCGGGAGCTCAACTGGGTGATCGGGGTGGTGCTGCTGATCCTGACGATGGTGATGTCGTTCACCGGTTATCTGCTCCCGTTCGACCAGCGCGCGTACTGGGCCACGGTGGTGGGTGTGAACATCAACGGCACCGGTCCTCTGCTGGGACCCTATTTGAGTGACTTCTTACGTGGCGGCTCCGAATTCGGGGCCACGACGCTGTCGCGCTTCTATGCCATCCATATGCTTCTGATACCGGGGCTGCTGATCGCCCTGATCGGTGTTCACCTTTACCTGGTGACGAAGCTCGGCACGACCGCCCCGCCGTGGGACAAGGCCAAACGGCCGTCCGAGCTGCGCGAGGCCGAGGTCTAGCCGTGTCGGCTGTGCGCATCGCCGGCGGCGCGTCGCCCCTGCCCGTGGGAGGGCTGCGGTGAACCAGCGCGAGAAGGAGGAGTACCTCCGCGAATACTCGGTCCTGAAGTCACAGGGCAAGCCGTTCTTCCCCTACGCCGTGGCCAAGGACGGGGTGATGGCGTGCGTGGTGATGGCAGTGATCATCTCGATGTCACTGGTGCTCGGTGCCGAGCTCGGCTCGAAGGCGAACCCGACCACTACCACCTACGTGCCGCGACCGGAGTGGTACTTCTTCTTCCTGTTCGAGGTCCTGCGCGTGATCAAGCCGCCGAGCCTCGTGCCGCTCGCGACGATCGGGATTCCGACGCTCGCGATGATCCTGCTGTTCCTGCTGCCGTTCTATGACCGCGGCCCGGAGCGCCGCCCCGAGCGCCGCCCGATCGCGACCACGGCCGGCATCGTGGTGATCGCCGCGATTGCCTACCTCACCTACCAGGGGGCCAACGCCGGCTCGCCCACCGCCATCGAAGCGCCCACCCCCACAGCGATAAAGCTCCAGGGGGGAAAGGTGCTGGCCGAATTCGAAGCCGGCAAGAAAGCGGTGGCCCAGTCGGGCTGCCTGGCGTGTCACAAGATCGGCGACAACGGCAATGCGGGGCCCGGACCGAACCTCACCGACATAGGCTCGCGCCTGCAGCCTGCGGCGATCGCGCGGACGCTCGTGAACCCGACCGCGCCGATGCCGTCCTTCAAGAACCTGCCGCCCGAAAAGTTCAACGCGATCGTCAATTTCCTCTCTCAGAGCAAATAGCTCCCCGGCTGGGGCCGGTCCGGGAGCAGCCCCGGGCAGGCTTCCGGCGGACCAGGTGCGGGCGATGTTCGACCGCATCGCGCGCGTATACGACCCGATGAACACCGCCATGAGCGCGGGCCTGCACCACCGCTGGCGCGCACGGGCGGCCGACCTCGCGGACGTGGGGCCGGGCGGGCGCGTCCTGGATCTCGCCACCGGCACCGGCGACATGGCGCTCGAGCTGGCGGCGCGCGTGTGGCCGGGCGGGGAGGTGGTGGGAGCAGACTTCTCCGAGGCGATGCTCGACCGCGCCCGCGCCAAGGGTGCCCGTCCGCCGGCCGACGGTGCCGCGCGCCCGCGCGTTGAGCCCCGCTTCGAATGGGCCGACGCGCTGGCGCTGCCCTACCCGGACGACCGCTTCGACGCCGCCACGATCGCCTTCGGGGTGCGCAACTTCGAGGACCTCCCCCGCGGCTTGGCGGAGATGGCAAGGGTGGTGCGCCCGGGCGGCCGCGTGGTGGTGCTCGAGATGACGACCCCCACGAGGCCGCCGTTGTCGCTGTTCTATCGGGTGTGGTTCGACCGGGTCGTGCCGGCGCTCGGGCGCCTCGCGGGCGCGCTCGCACGGGCCTTCTCGCGAGGCGGGAAGGGCGCCGGGGAGGCGATGGGCGAGGCGTACAGCTACCTTCCAAGCTCGGTGAGGCGCTTTCCGGGACCGGCGGAGCTGGCGGGCGAGATGGGGCGCGCGGGGATCACGGGCGTCGCCGGTGTGCTGCTCGCGGGAGGGATCGTGGCGATCCACGCCGGCACCGTCACCCAGGAGGGCCGCCGGTGAGCGTCGCCGAGCACCGCACCCGCCAGGAGCCGCACGCGGTCGACGGCCTGGAACGGATCTTCCGGCGCGGGGGCCCGGGCCTGCGGGAGCGGATGGCACGCGTGGAGCAGCACCTCGAGCTCGTCACCGCCGAGGCCGGGGAGCCGCTGGCGGGGCTGGCACACGCGACCGTGACCTCGGGGGGCAAGCGCCTGCGCCCGCTGCTGGTGATGCTCGCGGCGGAGGCGGCCGGCGGGGCGCGCGACACCCCCGAGGGCGAGGAGCGCCTCGTGCGGGCCGCGGTGGCGGTTGAGCTCGTGCACTCGGCCACGCTCGTCCACGACGACCTGATCGACGGCGCGGCGCTGCGGCGGGGGCACCCCACGGTGGCTGCCCAGGCCGGCAGGCGGGCGGCTGTGGCGACCGGCGATCTGCTTTTCTCGAGGGCCTTCTCGGAGCTCGCGCGCAACGAGGACGCGGCCCAGCTGCAGGCGCTCTCGAACGCGAGCTCGGCGCTGGCCCAGGGTGAGCTGCTGCAACGCGAAGACGCCTACTACCCGCGCGTGTCGGTCGAGCGCTATCTCGAGCGCTGCGCGCTGAAGACAGCTGCGCTGTTCGAGGCGGCATGCCGGCTGGGGGCGCTGTCGGCCGCCGAGCGCTCCCGCGGGCTGGCTGACGCGCTGGGGGCGTTCGCGCGGCGCATCGGCCTGGCCTTCCAGGTGCTCGACGACGTGCTCGACGTCTCCGGGCCGGTGGAGCGGACGGGCAAGCCTCGCGGCAACGACCTGCTCGAGGGGACGGTGACGCTGCCCTTCATCCTCGCGCGCGAACGCGTGAAGGAGCTCGCGAGCATCGACCTGCACGCCCTCACCGGAGCCGAGCAGGCGGAGGAGCTGTGCGAGCGGATCGCCGCCTCCGGGGCGCTGGAGCAGGCGCGGGAGCGGGCGCTTGCGGTGGTCGCCGACGCCAAGACGGTGCTAGCAAGGACGCTGGCGGGACCGCGGGCGGCGCTGCTCGACCTGGTCGCCGACGCGGTGGTCGAGCGCTACAACTAGAAGTCGCTCGGCGTGATCAGGTCCGCCTCGAGCGCACGCACGAAGAAGTCGATTTCCTCGGACATGTTGGCGTGCGTCATACGCCGCAGGTCGCTCAGCAGCGCGCTGGAGCCGCGGTCGAGCTCGTCGTCGAGCCGTTCCACGACGGTCTGCTCGAACACGCCTTCACGGCGCGCCTCGCATTCGGGGCAGCGCAGCACCACGCGCCAGTGACGGGCCCCCTCTTCGGCCCAGTCCAGCGGGTAGACGAGCTCTCCCGAGCAGTGGAAGCAGATGTGTAGCTGCTCGGACTCGCCGCCGACGGCGGGGGCGCCGGTCGAACCGACCACCAGATCGAGCTGTTCGGGGCCGGGGACCTGGCCGTCCTCGTGGGGATTGGGTTCCTGGACATTGCTCATTGTCTGTTGAGACGTCATCGACTACCCGTTTATGTCGCTTTAGCCCGGCAGAAATCCCGGCGCACCAGTTGCGTGGGGCCCGGGGCGGCGATGGTAGGTTCAAGCGCGACAGAGAATGGTCGGCCCATTACGAACGATCGGCCACGAGGAGCGCCTCAGCCTCGTCGACCACCTGGAGGAGCTACGCTCGCGCCTGATCATCGGGGGGATCGCGCTGGCGATCGCCTTCGCCGTGTGCCTGTGGCAGAACCACACCCTGCTGCACATCATCAACGCCCCCCTGAAGGCCCAGACCCGCAAGCAGGTGGCCAAAGGCGAAGGCACCGTCGGGCAGGCCGTGCTGGCTCAGCAGGGCGTGCTGAAAGTCAGCGAGGACACGCAGCGGGCGCTGCGCGCGCTGAGCAGGCCCGGGAGTGGCGTGACAAGCGCCACGAGGGCCCAGCTGCTGGCGCTCGCGGGAGCGCTGAAGCTCGACGTCGCCAGGATCCCGCGACATCCCCAGGGTGACAACCCCGCGACGCTGGGTGTGGGCGAGCCGTTCACGACCACCCTCGGGGTGTCGCTCGTGTTCGCGCTGGTGGCCGCTCTGCCCGTGATCCTCTACCAGCTCTACGGCTTCATCGTCCCCGCGCTGCGCCCCGAGGAGCGACGAGCCGTGAGACCCCCGTTGATGGCTGTGCCGATCCTCTTCATCGCGGGGGTCCTGTTCGGCTACTTCGTTGTGCTCCCGGCGGCGACGCGGTTCTTCGTGAACTTCAACTCGAGCCAGTTCAACATCATCGTCCAGGCCTCCCCCTACTACCGCTTCGCGGCGACCATCCTGCTGGCGATGGGGCTCGTCTTCCAGGTCCCCGTCGCGATCGTGGGCGCCACCCGCGCGGGACTGGTGACGCCCGCCCAGCTGCGGAAAAACCGCCGCTACGCGATCCTCACGTGCGCGGTCATCGCGGCCTTCCTGCCAGGCGACTTCATCACCCTCCTGCTCGAGACGGTTCCGCTGTATCTGCTGTTCGAGGCGAGTATCCTTGTAGCCGCGATCGTTGGGCGCTCGAGCCGCGGTGCGGGTCAGGCGAAGCCCTTCGCGGCCGGGGATGCCGGCGCTGGAGTCAACGATCCGCAGCCGCCGCCGGCGGACCCCCCGGCACCAGAGACCGTGCAGCAGATAATCGACCACGTGGACAGGAACCTGTCCGGCTGATGCTCTTCGACCTGAGAGGTCGCGGGCGCCGCACGACGGTCCGCATCATCTACATCGGCCTGGCCCTACTGATCGGGATCGGCCTGGTCGGCTTCGGCGTGGGCGGCGGCTTCGGCGGAGGCGGGATCGTCAGCAACCTCAACAACCGCGAAGGCAGCGGCGGGCCCAATTACTCCAAGCAGATCGCCAACTACCGCAAGCAGCTGAGCCGCAACCCCAACGACGTCAAGACGTGGGAACAGCTCACAAAAACGCTGTCCCTGCAGGCGGGCGGGGAAGCCTACAAAACCCCTTCGGGCGCGCTCACACCGGCAGGCAAGAAGGTCTACGCGGAAGTCGCCTACGCCTGGAACCACTACAGCGCGCTGACGAAGAACCCGAATCTCGGGCTCGCCAAGATCATGGTCAGGATCTTCGACGAAGAAGGCCTCAACGAACCGGCTTCGACCGTGGACGTGTTGCAGACGATCGTGGCGGCCGAACCCAACAACGCCTCCTACTACGGCTTCCTGGCCGCCTATGCCTACCTGGCCCACAAGAACGCCCTCGGCGACCTCGCCGCCCACAAGGCCGTGGCGCTCGCCCCCGTGGGGCAGCGCACCCACCTGAAAGTCCAGCTCGCCGAAGTGAAGAAGCAGGCCAACGCCAAGAAGGGCGCCACCGGGGCCACCGGCACGACCGCCGGCGCCGGGGGCACCACGTCGCTCGTGGCGCCCTAGGCCCGGGCCTCCCGGCGAGGTCCAGGCGGTAAACTGACGGTCCGCCGCGGCGTCGTCCGCGCGGCCTCCCGGGCCGTTAGCTCAACCGGCAGAGCAGGGGCCTCTTAAGCCCAAGGTTGCAGGTTCGATTCCTGCACGGCCCATAGATCGATGCTCCGTGCGAGCACCCGCGCGGAGGCACCTCAGGCAGCGAAAGCGGTTCGCCCCAGGGAACCAAGCCAGGGCCCGCGCGGCGGCCGCTACAGCAGTTGCCCTACGCTGCCGAAGAGAATCGGAGATACCCGTTCCGAGTTGCGATTGTCGAGGTTGACGTGATGAGCGCGCGGTCGAGCGGGGGGCACCGATGAGGAGCATCAGCCGGCGGGCGACGCTGTGGGCGCTCGCTGCGATGTTCGTCGCGTGCGTGGCGGGAGCCGCGACGGCGATCGCCGCCTCGGCGCTCACGATCGGACTGCCGGCGGTCGAAGTGACGGTTCCGACCACGGAAGTCTCCCTCGGCGGCGTCCACGCGAGCACGCCGGGGACCACCGTGACCGTGCCGAGTGTCGGGATCACCACGCCCGCTCCTCCGGCGAGCCTCCCGGAAGCCCCGGGCACGGTGTCCACGCCGCCGCTCGGCGAACAGGGCGGGGGCGCGGGCCGCTCGCAAGCCGCTTCGAACCCGGGCGAAGGCGGACACCAGACACCTTCGAGCGGAGCGTCGCACGCCTCGCAGCCGACCGCCGCCTCGACGGGACGCACCGCCCACGCAGGGGCCTCCCCCGCCCGTCGGACGACCGCACGCCGCACGGGCGCCAGGCGTCAACGGGACCCCTCGCGCGCCGGCGCCGTGGCCGGGACGTCGCCGGGCACCTCGACGCCGTCCACGGCATCGAGCGCGGTCGTACCCGCCGACCCCCCGGGGAGCCCGCGAGCGCCGGGGCGGCACTCGACGGCCAATCCACTCGACTCGATCGCCGGCGGCCTACCGCTGCCCCTGCCCGTCCCCGACTGGAGCAAGCCCATCATCCTGCTGCTGCTCCTGCTCGCCATCTTCCTCGGCGTGCGAGCGCTGCTGTCCGCCCGTCGCGCGAAGCGCCTGGAAGCGCAACAGGCAACGCTGCTGAGCGACCTCGAGGCCCTGCAGGCCGCGCTCGTGCCGGCGGTACCGGCGGGGCTCGCGGCAGAGGGAGTGTCGGTCGCATACCACCCCGCGGAGGGGGTGGCCGCGGGTGGTGACTTCTACGACGTGTTCCAGCCGCAGCCGGGGCGGGTGGGGCTGGTGCTGGGCGACGTCTGCGGGCACGGACGCGACGCCCTCGAGCGGGCCGCCCTTGCCCGCTACACGATCCGCGCCTACCTGCACGCCGGTCTCGAGCCCCGGGCCGCGCTGGCACTCGCAAACGAGGCGCTGGCCGATCCGTCCTCGCTGCAGTTCGCAACGGTGGTGGCAGCCGTGTACGACCCCGGCGAGGGGCGCCTCACCTATGCGTGCGCGGGACACCCCGCCCCGATCATCCTCGGCGACGGCGCGGTCGCCCCGATCGAAGTGAGCTGCTCAGCGCCCGTGGGCGCCGGACTGCCCACAGGGCGGCGTCAGAGCAGCCTCCCCCTCACCGGGGCCACTGCCGTGTGCTTCTTCACGGACGGGCTCACCGAGGCCCGCTGCGCGGACGGGCTGCTCGGCGCCGATCGGTTGACGGAGCTGCTCGCCGGCCTGTACCCCCCACCGAACGCAAGCGATCTGCTCACACGGGTCACCGCCGAGGCCGCCGCCACGCCCGACGACATGGCCGCCTGCATCCTCGTGCCGCGGGAAAACGCCGCCGTCGGCGCCCGGGTCGAGGAGCTGGAACTCGACCGTGGCACCCTCGACGGCGGCGAGGGGTCCCGCTTCCTGGATGCCTGCGGGGTCGCCGGCGCGGAGGCGACGCGGGTCCTCGGCCGCGCACGTGAGGTGCTGGCCGCGCACCGGACGGCCGTGCTGCGCGTCGAGCTCCTCGCCGGGGCGACGCACGTCCTGGTGTCGGCACCGGCGCGTGAAGGCTCACCGGCGCGTGGAGGGACCGGCGAAGGAGCCGCCCCCACCGTCCCTGCGGTCACCTCGGCGCACGCCTAGCCGCCGCGGCCTTCGAATATCTCGCGGCCGCGGTTTCCTCGGGCGCCCCCTGTGTACCCATTGGACGTTCGTCCAAGGAACGCCCGTCACCTCACACACGTGGGTAACCGAAGCACGCGAATCTGAAAACGCGGGGCCGCCCCCCGCGGCCCCGTACGCAGGAGGTGAAGTGTTGTATCACACAGTCCCTTTCACCATGCGCAGGACGGCTTCCGCACGTCCCCACGCAACATTGCCGTTGCTGGGCGTGCTCGTCGCAGCGCTTCTGGCAGCGCTCCCGGCCGCGCCGGTTGCCGCTGCAGCGCCGGCGCCCGAAATAGTTCCGATCCCAGCCCCGTCCGCCGAAGAAGTACTGAACGAGATTCCGCTCGGTGACCTCAACCTAACCGAACTCTCCGAACTGCTGGCGCGGCGACCCGGACTGGAAGACCTTCCCGAAGGGGCCCTGAAGGACACCATCGAAGAAGTGCTCGAGGTGCTCGCGGGGGAAGGCGACGCGATCGGGAACCTGGGTGAACCCGCGGAACTGGTTCCCAAGGTCGAGGAAGCCATCGAAGGACTCCTTTCACACACCGAACTCGTGAACCTGCTCAAAGGCGAAGGCCTCGGCGAAGTGCTGACCGGCGCCCTCGGTTCGCTCGATCCGACACAGCTCGTCTCCGAACTCGTGGCATCGTCCGGTCACCCGGAAGAAGTCATCACGCAGGCGCTCGATGCAGTGAACCCTGAAACGCTCGAATCGGCGATCGGGAGCACCCTCGCCGGCGAACCCTTCTCGAAGACGAGCGTGGGCGAACTCGCAAGCTCCTACGGCACGACCGAGAGCGGATTCACCGAAGCGATGGGGACGAGCTCCGAACAGCTTCCTCCGACGGCGATGGCGCTGACGGCGCCCCTGTCGAACGGCAAGACGCTGGGCGTGCTCGAAGGCGCGGAAGGTCTCAGCCTCGCTACCCTCGCCGGCGAAGGCGCCGGTGGAGGATCCGGAGGGCTTGGTGGCGTCGGCGGCGTCGGTGGAAGGGGCGGCGCGGGCGGCAATCTCGGGGAAACCCTGACAGGCACGTCGCCCTCCTCGACCATCGTGATCAACGTCCCAAGCCCGACTGGCTCAACTCCCGCCGCTGGGGCCGCCGCAGCCGGCAAGCTCAAGGTGATCAGCCACAAGGTCAAGGGCCGCACGGCCACCGTTGTCGTGCAGGTTCCGGGGCCGGGCCGCCTGAGCCTGAGCGGCCGCCGCGTGAAGAGCGTCACCGAGCAGACCGCCGCCAGCGAGCGGGCGACGATCAAGACCACCCTCACCAAGGCCGGCGTGGCGCAGCGGCGCCGTCACCCCAAAGGCATCACCGTACGGCTGAAGGTGAGCTTCAAGCCGGTAAGCGGGTCCGCATCCGCAGCGGTCGCAACCGCCCGGTTCGCCTAGCGAGCCGGGGCCGTCCCGAGGCCGGGGTCCACGTGGGGGCCCCGGCCTCACGCTTGCCGGACGGCGTGACAATCGGCGCGGCGCCGGCCGGCCGAATCGCCCCTATGTCATTTTTTCATTTTCGGTTCTCTGTATTCGAAGGTCGTCGCTGACGTCGACGCACTGGTGCCGTTCGGCGTCGTCACCGTCACTTCGACCGTCCCCTTCGGCTCCGGAGGCGTGATCGCCACGACCTTCTTGGCCGATTCGACTTTCACCGACGCGGCTTCCACGGAGCCGAACATCACCGTGGCGCCCGGCGTGAAGCCTTCGCCGTGAATCGTGACTTTGGTGCCACCCGCAGTCGAACCGTGCCGCATCGCGATCGACGTGACCACGGGCGGCCCTTCCGCCGGAGTGGTGATCTTGAAGTTCGGGCCGAAGTTCGTCCCCGCGGAGTTACCCGCCACGATCCGGTAGTCATACGTCGTCGCCGGCGACAAGCCAGTCAGCACAGCCGAGACCGCAACCGGGTCTTCGCCTTCGCCCGGGAACGCCGAGCAGAGTGAGCGGTGTCCGTAGGCCGTCGAGGTGCCCCATTCGAATTCACAAAGCGTCACCATGAGAGCGTTCGGGTTAACGGTCGCGTTCAGCTGCGCCGTTTCGTTCGTCACATGCGACGCCCCCAGCGTGATCACCTTCGGCTTCGTCGGGATCGTCGTGAATTTCGGATGGGCCCCGACAGCTGCGCCCAGCGCATTGGTTGCCACGAGGCGGAAGTAATAGGTCGTGCTTTCGTTGAGGCCCGTCACTTCGGCGGACACCGAGATGGGGCTTTCCCCTTCGCCGGTCGGGGTTGGGGAGCACGGGATTTTCGAGCCGAACAGCACGGTCGTCCCATATTCGAATTCGCAGGTGACGATTTCGCTCCCACGCGGATTGACGCTGCCGTTGAGCGTGACGGTGTGGCGCCCGATGTGGTTCGCCGGTTCGGTCACCACGTTCGGTTCCCTCGGTGGCGTGCGGAATTTCGTCACCGAGCCGAGTTCTTCCCCAAAGGCATTTCCGGCAACTAGCCTGTAGTAGTAGGTCGTGTGCGCCGACAGGCCTGTGACATGCGCACTGACCTTGACTTCTTTTTCGCCCCCGCCCGGGAAGCTCGCGCATTCGACGTGAGGGGCGCCTTCGAAGTTCTGCGACGTGCTGTAGAGGAATTCGCACTTGGTGACGGTGCTGTCGTTCGGGTTGACCTTGCCCTTAAGGGTCGCCGCGGTGCGTGAGATACCGTTCGCGGCTTCGGCGACGATGCTGGGCCGCGTGGGAAGGGTCGTGAACGACTTGACAGGCGTCCCCACGCCTTCGCCGTATTCGCTCACGGCGACGATCCGGTAGTAGTACTTCGTGTTTTCAGTCAGTCCGGCAATCGGGACGCTGTAGACTTTCTGGAAGTTTTCGCCGCCTTCGGGAAGCGGTTCTTCGCAGGGCGTCGTTTCGGTCAGGCTGCTGGGCGAGGTGCCCCATTCGAATTCGCATTCGGTGATGACCGCGTTGTTGGGGTCCACCAGCGCCTGCAGGATCGCCGTCGTCCTTCCCACCGCCTGGGGTGCCTGATTGAGCACCGTAGGCGGTTCTTCGCTTTCCGCGCGGGCGAGCGCGGGGAGCATCAGCGCGAACAAGGCCGTGGCCAGCAGGGCCACCACCACCACCACCGCGGCCCGGCCGCGTGGATTACTGCCGTACCACGACACGCGCGCCGCGTTGCCCGACGCGTCAGACCCGACGAACCGATCGCCCATGACCGTACCTCCCCGGTTGCCCTCCTCGTTCACCGCGAGCCGCCGGGCACGGCGGCCGCGGACGTGCCCGAACGCTAACCGGCGGCGATACGGGAAGTCAATACCGCGCCACGGCGCCGTAACAGGGCCGCTGGAGCCGTGCGCCGAGCGTGGGAGTACCGCGCCGCGTCGGCGCGGGGCGATTCGGTGAGGTCAGCTCCGGGCGGCGGCCTGGTCGAGGCGGTGGACGGGCATGATGGCGGGCTCCCCCGGGTCCACGCCGACCTCAGCGAGGATCGGCATCAACTGGGCTCCGAACGCCTCGAACGCCTCCGGGGACTCCCACACGTCATAGACCATCAGGCTCCCGTCCTCTCCGAAGCACGAATGGTGGAGCCTCCCCGGCGCCGGCTCGGCGCCGGCCGCTTCGAGCCGCCGGTGAATGTCTTCGAAGGCGCTGAGGGACATCCCCTTGGGGTGGAAGTACACGGCAATCGCCATTGCGATTCTCCTCGTGGTCGACATCGAGCCTGGCTGCGACGGCCGCGAGCCTACCAGCGGCGGGCCGCCGCCCGCCACGGCCGCTTGCGCCGCGGGCCGCCACCGCCGCTTGCGCCGCGGGCCGCCACGGCCGCCTGCGCCGCGGGCCGCCACCAGCGCCCGCTACCGCCTGTGTCGGCGCCGCCCTCGCCCGTGAACGCCGCCCGCCGAACGGCTCAGTGGATGATCGGCCCGGTTTCGACGGCTTCGAATTCCGACCCCGGGACCCGCTTGATCTGTTCGAGGTCTTCGTCGTTCCACCCCGGGTTGGGTGCGCCCGTGATGAACCACGGCGAGCCGTTGTCCGCAACGATCAATCCGAAGCGCTTGAGTGCTTCGAGGATCACCAGCGACTGGCCGTGGAAGCCCGACAGGCTGTAGCCCGCCTTCAGGCGCAGCCGCAGGCCCATCGGCGGCAGCGCCGGGTTGGTCCTCGAGGACGCGAAGTGGACGGCCGGGTGTATGTAGCCCCGCTGGCTCTGGGGGACCGTGACCCGCAGGGCGTGGTCGATCTGCCCGCCCGCAACCTCGGGGTAACGCGCCAGCAGCGGGAAGATCGGCAGTCCGGCGGCGTCGGCGGAGGTCCACCCTTCAGGGCGCAGGGCGCTGCTGCGGAGGTTGAACACGGCACCCGATCCGGCCGTCCAGCTCTTGCCTTTGCGCTTGCGGTGGGCGAGGTACAGCTCGTACAGCGTGCAGCTCCCTTCCTGGGCGACGAGCACGTGACGGTCACCGTGGCCATTCTTGCCGCCACCCTCGATCGGCGCGTTCGCGGGGATCGGGTATGGCCCCGGGTCCGATTCGGAGCCGTATTTGTTGAACTTGATCGGGACCTTCGCCTGGCCGGCGCCTACGACCGTGTAGGGGATGCCGTAGGAGGGGTTGGTGCCGAAGTCGGGGTGCAGGTGGGCGGTCAGGCCGATGCTGGCGACGTAGCTCTCGGACTGCGGGCTCGCGGGCAGGGACGCCACTTCCTGGTTGAGCGGGTCTGCGGCGGGCAGGATCGGGCAGCCGAATTCTTCCGGCGGCCCTGCCCCCTGCGGGCGGGCGTGCCGGCGCGTATGGTGGGAGGCGGCGCTCGCCCCGGCGGCCGCCAGCGCCAGCACCGCCAGCATCGCCGCCAGGCACGCGGTGTGCCAGGTCCTCATCGCCCCAACGCTAGCGCCCCCGCCGGGCGCGGCAGACGTTCGTATCAGGAGCCCGCGGAGGAGCCTTCGCCGAACGGCACCGCTTCCCCGAAGTGCCGCGGCCGGGAGCCTTCCTCGAGCGTCTGGCGTTCGCTCCAGTCCACCGAGAATGCGCCCAGCGGGCCACTCGCGGCGGAGGCCGTCGCGATCACCTCGTTGGCGGGCAGCACGTGGCCGTTGGCGAAGCGGGCGGTGCCCGGGCGGGCGCCCTGGCGCAGTTCGATCTCCTGCGCCGCCCAGCGGGGGTCCTGCACCGGGGCGGTGCGGCCGTTGCTGGTGGCGGTGGCGGCCGAGAAGGACACGCTCCCGAAGTCGGCCAGCGGCAGCGTCTGGCAGCCACCGGCCGTGCAGCTGGAGGGGGCCTCGAGGATCCAGTCGGCCGAGCTCACGTCGATCTGGGACGCGTGGCGGGTGGTGGAGTAGCGGGCGCCGGTGGTGAGGTTGCGCAGCCGCAGCGTCACGTGGGTGCCGTGCACGGTCACCGAGCCGGCCATCTCGTCTCCGGCGTGGACGGCGACGCCGATGCTCACCGGAGCGGCCGGGATCAGCTCGTACCAGCTGTCGTAGTGGGGTCCTCCCCGGCGCGGGCAGTCTGCGTCGACACCCACCTGCTCGAGCGCGTTGCTGTCCTGGGCGTAGCCGCCGAGGCCCACCCAGGCGGCCGAGTAGGTGGTCTGGCCGGAGGTGCACGAGACCTTCGGCACCCGCCACACACCCGACACGCTGCTGAAGGTGGTGTGCGAGGAGGACGAGCCCAGCGCAACCCAGCCCGCCCAGTTGCTGCTCAGCGTGCTGGCGCCCGCGGGCGCCGCGGCCAGCGCGAGGGTCGCGACGAGCGTGGTTCCCCCGAGTGCCCAGCGGCGCAGCCGGCGAAGCCGGGGGACGGTCTCGGATTCGCGGGCCATGGCGGACTCGAGCATCGGCTACGGACCTTTATGGATGCTAAGAAGTGGCCGGGAGTCGGGTCAGAGGGCCGGCCGGATGTTCCGTGTCAGGATCCGACCTGGGCGGGGGCCAGCAGCGAGTGCTCGGCGGCGTCGGTCCAGATCACCTGCTCGCGGCCGGGGCCGACGCCGATCAGTGCGACCGGCACGCCGGTGTGCTCGGAGACGAACTGCAGATACTCGCGGGCGGCGTCGGGGAGGTCGCTCGCGGAGCGGCACTCGCCGAGGTCCTCCTTCCACCCGGGCAGCTCGGTCAGGCCGGCGGTGGTGTGGTGCAGGACCGTCTGGTGGTAGGGGAAGTCCTCGAACTCGGCCCCGTCTTCTCCGCCCCGGTAGCTGGTGGCCACGGCGATGCGGTCGAATCCCGAGAGCACGTCGAGCTTGGTGATGACGAGCGCCGTCATGGTGTTCAGGCGGGCGGCGTAGCGGAGCGCCACCAGGTCCAGCCACCCCGTCCGCCGGGCGCGGCCCGTGGTGGTGCCGAACTCGCCCCCGCGGCTTCGCAGCAGCTCGCCCGTGTCGTTGTGCAGCTCGCTCGGGAAGGGGCCCGCGCCCACGCGGGTGGTGTAGGCCTTTGACACGCCCCACACCTCCTCGATCGCCTTCGGCCCTATGCCGCTGCCGACACATGCGGCGCCCGCCAGGGGGTTGGAGGAGGTCACGAACGGATACGTGCCGTGGTCGATGTCGAGCATCGCCCCCTGGGCGCCCTCGAGGATCATCGTCTCGCCCTCCTCGAGCATCTGCCACATCAGCTTGGAGGTGTCGGCGATGTGCTGCTCGAGACGGTGGCCGAAGGTGAGGAACTCCTCGGTCATCGTGTGCAGGTCCAGCGCCGGGTCCTTCTCGTAGGGGCGCAGCGACAGCCGCTTGGGCTCCATCGCGGCGACGATCTTCTTCTTGAGGATCTTCTCGTCGAGCAGGTCCTGGACGCGGATCCCGAGCCTCGCGGCCTTGTCCGCGTAGCACGGGCCGATGCCCCGGCGGGTGGTGCCGATCTGGAGGCTCCCGAGCCGGGCCTCGCCGGCCGAGTCCAGCAGCATGTGGTAGGGCATGATCAGGTGGGCGTTGGCCGACACCCGCAGGCCGCCGACGTCCACGCCGCGGGCGCGCAGCGAGTCGAGCTCGTCGATCAGCACGCGCGGGTCGATCACGACGCCGTTGCCGATCACGCAGCGCTTGCCCGGGTACAGGATCCCCGAGGGGATCAGGTGAAGCTTCCACTCCTCCTCGCCCCTGACGATCGTGTGCCCGGCGTTGTTGCCGCCCTGAAAGCGCACGACCGCGTCGGCGTGCTCGGCGAGCAGATCGGTGATCTTGCCCTTGCCCTCATCGCCCCACTGGGCGCCCACTATGACCACGGCAGGCATGTCGCCTCAGGAGTCTAGGGCCGCTCGGCGGGCTCGCCCAGCAGCGCGTGCTCGGGCTGCTCGGGGAACTCGGGTCGGAACTCGAGGCGCCTGTCGCACCCGTACAGCGGAATCAAGGTCCCGCAGATCTCGGAGAGTCGCGAGACGGTGCGTGGGCCGAGGTGCTCGGCGAGTGCGTCGGGCATCAGGTTGGTGGTCGCCACGATCGCCCGCTGGGCCTCGTAGCGGGCATTGACGATCGAGTACAGCTGCTCGAGCACCCAGTCGGTGCGGTTCTCCGCGCCGAGGTCGTCGATGTGCAACAGGTCCACGGCGGCGAGCCGGTCGAGGAACTCCACCAGTCCCGCCTCGCTATCCATCGACTCCCGCAGCAGGCTCAAGAGCCGGGGCAGGGAGTAGATCGCGACCGTGCGCCCGGCGTCGAGGGCGGTTTTGGAGATCAGCATCGCGAGCGTGGTCTTGCCCGTGCCCACGTCTCCATGGAGCCACAGCCCGCTGCCACGATCGAGGTTCTGGTCGAGGTCGGCGACGTAGCGGCGTACGGCCCGCACCTGCTCGGGCGCGACGCGGGCGATGTCGCTCACAGGGGGGCGGTCGAAGGACACGCCAACGTAGCGGCGCGGGATCCGTCCCGCCAGGCTGCGGATGCGGATGCCCGCGATGCGCGATGCGCGGCACTCGCAGTCGCGGGCGGTGTCCCCGTCGGCCTCGATCACGAAGCCGCTCCCGTCGCAGATCCCGAGTGGGCAGCGCGGCGTGCCGCCCGGTTGGGTGGACGTCCCCGGGCTCACTCGCTGAAGCGCTGGCCGGCGTAGTTCATGAACCGCGGGTACTCCGGCTGGAAGGTGAGCGTGACCTTGCCGACGGCCCCGTTGCGGTGCTTGGCGATGATCAGGTCGGCCTCGCCGGGGCGCTCGGACTCCTCCTTCTTGTAGTACTCGTCGCGGTAGATGAACACCACGAGGTCGGAGTCCTGCTCGAGGTTGCCGCTCTCGCGCAGGTCCGACAGCAGCGGGATCTTGTCGCCCGGGCGCTGCTCCACCGCGCGGCTCAGCTGCGACAGCGCGATCACCGGCACGTTCAGCTCGCGCGCGAGGATCTTCAGTCCCCGGCTGAGCTCGCCGACGGCCGTCACGCGGCTGTCGTAGCGGCTGTCGGTGCGCATCAGCTGCAGGTAGTCGACGATGATCAGCCCCAGGCCTCCCTCGCACTGGTTGTGCAGCCGCCGGGCCTTGGCGCGGATCTCGAGCATTCCCACGTCGCTGGAGTCGTCAACCCACAGGGGCGAGTTGGAGAGCTTCTGGGAGGCCTCGAGGATCTTCGGCCAGCGCTGCTCCGGTACCCGTCCCTTGCGTAGCTCCTCGCCTTTGATGCGGGCCTGCGAGGCGACGAAGCGCTGGGCGAGCTCCGCCTCCGCCATCTCGAGGGAGAACAGCGCCACGGCGCGGCCGTGCTTGAGGGCGGCGTTCTCGGCGATGTTGCACACGAGCGCGCTCTTGCCCATCGCAGGGCGGGCCGCCACGATGATCAGGTTGCCGGGCTGGAAGCCCCCGGTGATCTCGTCGAGGTCCTTGAAGCCCGAGGGGGTGCCGGTCAGCGTGGTCCCTTCGATCGACAGGCGGTGGAGCTTGTCGAGCTCCTCGTGGAGCACGTCCTCGATCTTGCGGAAGTCCTTCTGGCGGTCGTCGCGGGCGACCTCGAGCATCGTCTTCTCGGCTTGCTCGACCAGGTCCCGGGGGGCGCCGGAGTGGCCGATCACGCTCTCCTGGATTTCGTAGGCGCCCTTCAGCAGCCGCCGCAGCAGCGCCATCTCCCGCACGATCTGCGCGTAGCGTCGCGCGTGCCCCGCCGCCGGCACGAGGCCCGTGAGCTCGTCCACGGTGCCCGGCCCTCCGACCTCCTCCAGGCGCCCCGTCTGGCGCAGGCGGTCGGTAACGGTCAGCACGTCCACCGGCTCGCTGGCCTCGTACAGGTCGAGCATCGCCTGGTACACGAGCCCGTGTCGCTCGCGGTAGAAGTCCTCCGCCCGTAGCCCCTCTTCGATCACGAGCGCGTACAGGGAGCGGTCCGAGAGCAGGATCGCCCCCAGCACCGACTGCTCCGCCTCGAGGTTGTGGGGCGGTGTGAGGGCGGCCGAAGTGGCCGCGCCGGAGTTGCCGTTGGCGTGGGAGACGGCGCTGGAGGCCATGTCTGGGGCGAGTGTAGATAGCTGCTCGAGGGCCATCTCGGGGTGCCTTCGCTATCTGGAGAAGAATTCGCTGGGGCGGAACACGGATCGCGACGGCACGAACTGATGTTCGCCGCGACCGCGGACGGGATGCAACCGCTCGTGCGCGCCGCGGGCGGCGGGGAGGGTGCTAGTTCTTGGCCACGATCATGGTCTTGATCGTGGCGGTCGCGCCGTCGGCGACCTCCACGACGACCATGTAGGTGCCGACGTTCTTGATCGGCTCCGGGAGGTGGACGTCGCGTTTGTCGACCCGCAGCCCGCGGGCTTCGCGGATCGCCACGGCGATGTCCTGGGCGGTCACGGACCCGAACAGGCGCCCGTCGGCGCCGGCCTGCTGGGGGATCGTGAGCACCGTGCGGTTGAGCAGGTTGACGTTCTCCTGGGCGCGCTCGACGGCCTCGCGGGCGGCCCGCTCGGCGGCGGCCTGGCGCTGGCGCACGGTCTCGACCGCCCCCTTGGTGGCGGGCTGGGCGAGCTTGCGCGGGATCAGGTAGTTGCGCAGGTAGCCCTTGGACACGTCCACGACGCTGCCCTGCTCGCCGAGCGACTCGACGTCCTGCAGCAGTATCGCCTCGGGCACGGCCGTGTGGCTCTCAGTCGCGGTCGCGGTCGCGACCACGGCCGCCGCGGGGGTTGTCGTCGCGGCCGCCCTCGTTGACGTAGGGCAGCAGGGCGAGCTCCCGGGCACGCTTGACGGCGCGGGCGATCTGCACCTGGTGGCGGCGGCAGGAGCCGGTGATGCGTCGCGAGCGGATCTTACCCTTCTCGGAGATGAAGCGGCGCAGCGACCCGACGTCCTTGTAGTCGACCTGGTCCACCTTGTCGCGGCAGAACTGGCACGGCTTGCGCCGCCCGCTGCCCGGACCCCCGCGCCTGTCGCGCCGGCGCAGGGGCTTGCCCCGTCCGCGTGCCTTGGCCATCTCAGCAGCCTCCCCGGGAGGCGGTCGTCGCCTCGCCCGCCGAGGTGCCAGGGGCGCTCAGCGGGCGGGGCCGGGTGGTCTCGGCGGGGCTGGGGGTCATGTGCTTGGGCGTGTCCGTTCGGCTAGAAGGGAATGTCGTCGTCGCCGGTCGAGCCGGCAACCGGTGCGGGCTGGAAGTCGCCCTCCTCGACGGGAACCTCCCCGCCGGAGCCGGCGTTGCCCGGAGCGAACCCGCCTCCGGCGACGGCCTCGTCGCGGGAGCCGAGGAACTGCACCGAGTCGGCAATGATATCCACCGCCTGGCGTTTGCTGCCGTCCTGGGCCTCCCACTCGCGCCACTCGAGGCGTCCGTCGATCGCCACGGGGCGGCCCTTGGCCAGGTAGCGGGCGGCGTTCTCGCCCTGCGCCCCCCACACGGTGATGTTGAAGTAGTTCGGCTTGTCCTCCCATTCGCCGGTGCCGGCGTTCTTGCGGCGGGTGTTGCAGGCGACTCTCAGGCTGCACACCGACGTGCCGCTCGGGAGCGAGCGCAGCTCGGGGTCGGCCGTCAGGTTGCCCGTCAGGACGACGCGGTTGATGTTGGTGGCGGCCACGGGTGCTCGTTCCTTTCAGTTCGTTGCAGGGCCGCTCCGGAGTCTAGAGCCGCCGGGAGCGGCCTCCGCCGGGCACCGGCCCGGGAAAACGCGGTCAATCCGAGGTGCGCTTGGCCTGCGGCGAGGTTTTGAAGACCTCGTCCCAGTACGGCGCACTGATGCCGAAGCCGCGGGTGTCGTCCTGGAAGTGGTGGCGCATGTGCCGCTCGCGCAGCATCCGCCCGAGCCGTCCGCGGGGGCGGAAGTGGTGCAGGTAGTAGTGGGTCATGTCGTACACCAGGTAACCGGTGAAGAAGCCGGCCGCCAGACCCGGCGCGTAGGTGGAGCCGGCGATCAGGTACATGACGGCGAACACCGCGAGCGCCAGGGGGACGCTGACCGACGGGGGCATCACCAGGCGAAGCGGGTCGTTGGGGTGGTCGTGGTGGACGCCGTGGATGATCCAGTGCAGGCGCGCCCCGATGCCGTGGTCGGGCTCGAAGTGGAACACCAGCCGGTGCAGCCAGTACTCGAACAGCGTCCACAGCGCGTACCCGCCGACGATCAGCCCGATCATCACGGCCACGCTCGTTTCCGAGAGACCCCAGATCACCATCGCGACGATCGCGGGGATGAAGATGATCAGCGGCACGACGGGGTGCACGCGGGTGAGGGCGTCCAGCGTCCGCGACTCGAACATCGGCGGTGAGGCGCGCAGCACGTCCGTGCGGGTCGTGCCTGAGTCGCTCATGTCCTCGACGTCGGCCCAGCGCATGGAGAACGATCTTAGCTCGCGGGCGCCGGCCCGCACCACCCCGCAACGACCGGGAAAATCCCCCGTCTAGGACGCGCTCGCGGCGGGATGAGGCTCGGCGCTGATCACAGGAACGGCCACGGATTGAGCGGCTGGGGAACCACTTCCGCTTCCGGGCCGTAGTACCCGGGGCAGTCCGCCCGCCCCACCGATTCGACCGGTTCGCAGCTCGCCACGAATCCTTCGCCGCTGCCGATCGTCCAGCTCTTGGCTTTCTGCTGCTGGTTGGTGCGGCGCACGCGGACCGGGAACACGACGGTCTTGGATCCACCTCCGGGCAGCACCACCGCCACCCACGTCGTGCTGAAGCTGCGGGCCCACACGCCCCACGAGTCCTTGCGCACGCCCTGGGCGGTGTATTCCGGATCCACATACCAGCCGCCGAACGTCGGGTCGGGGGCCTCGTCGACGAACACTTCCCCGGCGTCGGTGAGCAGCACGGTCGCGAGTGCGAGCTCCGCCTCCTCGTTGGTGGGGCCGGCGGGCTCCACGACCACGGCGCGGCCCGCTTGCTGCGCCTTTTCGATCTTGCGGATCACCGTGCGGTAGGCGGTCGCAGTGGTCACGCCGGCGAGGGTCACGGTCGCATGCGAGGCGGGGGCGTCGGACGCGTCGAACGACGCGAACGGGCCACCGACGAGCTGCACCTGGCATTCCGCCGGTTCTTCGAGCCCACCGCAGTTGTACGGCCCGGTTTCCACCAGTCGCACGGCCGCCTGCGCGGTGGCGGCCAGGGCCACCATGAGCGCGCCCGCGACCGCCCCGGCCGCAAGCCCCACGAATACCTGCACGAACCGATGTCTGCTCCTCAGGGGTCGGCCCTCCGTGTCCGGCAGCCCCGCCGGTAGGGGAAGCGCGGTGCGCGCACTAGCAGCCTAGGCTCGGACCCCTCGGGGCCCCTGCGTCCTCGGCGGATGTTTACTCGGCCGCGGGAGCGTCGCCCGAAGCGGGCTCGGGCTGTGCGCTCTCGGCGGGCGGCTGCTCGGCGCCGTCGGGCGCCGGCTCGGTTGCGGCGGGGGCGGCCGCGTCGGGCGCTGTCGCCTCGGGCGCGGCCGTCTCGGCGGCGGGAGTCTCCACCGGCGGAGCCGCGGCCGGCGCCGGCGCCGCCTCGGCCTCCGGGGATGTCGCCGTTGCCTCGGCCGGCGGGGCGGCCTCGGCGCGCTCCCCGGCGGGCTCGCCCTCTGTCGCCGGGATGCCCTCGCCCTCCTCGCGGCGGACGGGGGCCGCGGTGCTGCGCATGTCGGGCGGGTTGGGGGTGCCGGGGCGCAGCTTGATTAGCCGGAAACGCACCACCCCGTCGGTGATCCGCAGCGTCCGGTCGAGCCCCTCGAGCAGCGCCTTGTCGGACACGTGGAACTGGATCAGGTGGTAGTCGGCGCTCTTGCGTCGCGCGATCGGGTAGGCGAGCGGGCGCTCCCCCCAGTCGTCGTCGCGCACGATCTCGCCGCGGGCCTGGATCGAGGCGCGTGCGTCGGCGAGGATCTTCGCCCGTGTGGCGTCCTCCGCCTGGGCGTCGAGCAGCAGAACGAGGTCGTATGTGGGCGCGGGAAGCGTCATCTCAAGGGCCCCTTGCAGCGAGCAAGCCTAGCGGGTGGCGGGCTCCGGCCCGCCGCTCAGACCGCGCGGGCCTTGGCGCGGATGTCGGCCAGCTGCTCGTCGATCCAGTCGCCGGGGTCTCGCGAGGTGACGATCCCGGTGAGCCCTTCGGCGCGGCGGCGGCGCTCGCGGGCGTCCATCGTGAGCGCCGCGTAGATCGAGTTGGCCAGCTCCTGGATGTCGAACGGGTTGACCGACAGGGCCCACCTGCCGAGCTCCTCGTGGGCGCCGGTGTTCTCGGACAGGATCGAGACGCCCTCGCGCTCGTTCACGAGGGGTCCCTCCTTGGCCACCAGGTTCATGCCGTCGAACATCGCGTTCACGAGCAGCACGTCGTAGTGCTTGTAGGAGGCCACGGCCTCGTCGATGTCGTCGCGGAGCTTCAGCTGGATGGGCATCCAGTCGGGGGTCCCGTGACGGTGGTTGACGACCGCCACCAGCGCCTCGATGCGCTCGAGGTCCTCGGCGTATTGCGGCACGTCGGTCCTGGAGGGCATCAGCTGGGCCATGAACGTGACCCGCTCGACGAACTCGGGGTGCTGCTCGAGGAACAGGTCGAACGCGGAGAAGCCGCGCAGGACGTTCTTTGAGAGGTCGGCCCGGTCGACCCTCAGGATCAGGAAGTCGCGCCGGCGCAGCAGCAGCTCACGCTCGAAGTGCGCCACGCGCTCGCTGGCGGCGAGCTGACGGGTGGCGCGGTGGTCGATCGGGAGGGGGTAGGCGCGGACCCACACCTCGCGGTCCTCGAGCTTCACCACGCCGGCCCCGAAGTCCACCTCGAGGTCCATCAGGTCGCGGCAGCACTGCAGGAAGTTGAGGCGGTAGGAGCGCGTGTGGAAGCCGATGATGTCGTTCGCCAGCAGCCCCGTGAAGATCTCCTCGCGGATGCGGTTGGGCAGCACCCGCCAGGCGTCGGGCTGGGTCCACGGGATGTGGATGAAGTGGTGAAGGAACACGTCCGGGCGGGCACGGCGGACGAGGTCGGGGAGGGTGTACAGGTGATAGTCGTGGACCATCACCACCGGTTCGCTGGTGTCCTCGATCTCCTCGATCACCGCTCGGGCGAGGTCTTCGTTGACGACGTTGTAACCGAACTCGAAGGCCTCGATCTCCTCGCGACGGATGTCCGGGGCGTTGGACAGGTCCCACAGATAGTGCTGGATGAACCACAGCATCGGGTTCGCGAACACGTTGTAGAAGCGGTCGTAGGCCTCGGGATCGCTGACCACGAGGCGCACCTGGTACTCGCCCCCGGCGGGTGAGCGCACGGCCACGGCCCGGCCGCCCTGGCCGAGGGAGACGGCGGCGTCGTACTCGTTCATGGCGGAGGCGATCCAGATCGCGTCGCGGTGCGAGGCCAGGCCCGTGAGCGCCGTCACGAGCCCACCCGACCCCCGCACGGTGTTGCCGTCCGAGTCGAAGGTCACGGGCCCGCGGTTGCTCACCAGCACCAGCGGAGCCCGCTGTGCCGGTGGCTCGCTCACGCCCCGTCCAGCCCGTTGAAGATGCGTAGGTAGTCGCGCAGGTAACGCGGGGTGAGGAAGTGCTGGCGGACGTGCTCCTTGCCGTGCCGGCCGAGGCTGCGCCCGAGCTCGGGGTCGGTGAGGATCTCGATCGCCCGCGCGGCGCACTGCTCGGGGCTGGACACGAGAAAGCCGGTCACCCCGTCCTCGATCTGCAGCGGGATGCCGCCCACGTCGCCCCCCACGAACGGGCGCGCCTTCCAGATCGCCTCGGTGACCGTCAGCCCGAAGCCCTCGCGGGTCGACTTCTGGATCACGACGTCTGAGTGGGACTGGAAGGCGTTGACCTCGATCGCGCCGACGTTGTTGAAGTTGTTGAGGATGTGGATGTCGGCGTCGCCGTCGGCGTGGGCGACGGTGGCGTTGTAGAAGTTCCAGCCCTCGGGATCGTCGCTCGCCATCGAGCCGACCAGCGCGAGCTGGACCTCGGGCATCTGGTCCTTGACGACACGGTAGGCGTCGATCACACCGAGCGGATCCTTCCAGGGATCGAATCGCGAGACCTGGCACATCAGCGGGCGGTCCACGTCGATTCCGAACTGGCCGCACACGTAGGCGGCGTCCTCGGGCAGCAGGGCCATGTTCTTGGGGGTCAGCGGGTCGATCGCGGGGGGCACCACGTGGACGTTGCCGTCCATGCCCTCGGGGACGTACTCGCGCAGGTGGAAGAGGCTGTCGGAGTAGTCCTGCAGGTACGGGAGCAGCTGGGCGACGGTGTCCGGGTTGGGCGTCGAGAGGTCGATGTGGCAGCGCCAGATCCAGCCCTTCGACTTCTCCGGGGCGAGCCTGCAGAGGGCCGCCGGCTGGGGGTCGTGGATGAGGCAGACGTCCCATCCCTCGGACAGCTCCCGGGCGTTGATCTCGTTGTAACGGAGCCAGGTGGCCCACTGCTCGGTGTCGAGGTCCATGGGCGCGCCCTGGAGCGCGTTGTGCATCAGCTTGGTGGCGTTGAAGAACTCTTCGCGGCCGTAGATCACGTGCCATTCGCAGTCCAGGCCCACGTCCTTCATCAGGGGTACGAGCGTGTAGAGGATCTCCGACACGCCGCCGCCGAACGCCGTCGCCGACACGTGCACCACGCGCCGGCCCCGCAGCGGCTCGGCCAACTCCCGGATTTCGGCGATCAGGTCGCGCCCGCAGATGTGCGTGTAGTCGGAGAGCGTCTTGTTCGCCACGGCGACCGGCTGAAGCACGCGGCGGGACGATATCTGACGAGGTGGCCCGATCTGGGGCGCGAAAACGGATCTGCATGCGGATTTTGCGTGGCGGACCCGGGATGTTCGGGGCGACGCCGCCACGCACGAGGGCTATGGTTCGCGGCGCATGCTCAACGGCCGCATCTACCGCGCGGCGTTCGTGCCTTTCCTGGTCGCCCTCGGGATCGCCGCCTTCTCGCTGGGGGCCCGACCCGCCCCCCTGCGGTCGAGCCTTGCGCCGGACGCCTTCCAGGGATCCTCCACGCTCGCACGCCTGAACGATCTCGCGGCGGCGTACCCGCGCAGGCGCCCGGGAAGCGCCGCGGACGAGCGCATGGCCCAGATGGTGGCGCAGAACATCCGCGCGCTCGGCGGGACCGCCGGGGGAGGGTTCGCGGTCCACGTCTACCGCTTCGGGGCCCAGACGATCGACGGCGAGCGCACGCTCACGAACGTGGTGGCCGTGCGCCCCGGTTCCACGAGCTCGACGCCGATCCTGATCGTGGCCCACCGTGACGCGGCACGGGGGCCGGCAAAGGCCGAACTATCCGCGACCGCCGCGCTGCTGGAACTCGCCCGCGTGTTCGCGGCCCGGGACACGAAGCGCACGATCGTGCTCGCTTCCACCAGCGGTGGCAGCGGCGGAGACGCCGGCGTGACGCAGCTGCGCCACGAGCTGCCGGCGAGGCTCGACGCCGCGATCATCCTCGGCGATCTCGGGGGGACGGTGCTGCGGCGGCCGATGGTCGTGCCCTTCTCCGACGGCCAGGGGTCGGCGCCCCTGGTGCTGGCCCGCACCGCTGAGGACGCGATCAAGGACCAGGCCGGCGCGGACCCCGGCGCCCCGAGCGTCCTCGGCCAGCTCGTGCACCTGATGGTGCCGATGAGCGCCGGGGAACAGGGGGTGCTCGACCGCGACGGCGTTCCCTCGGTGCTCGTGCAGGCCTCCGGCGAAAGGGGACCCGCCCGCAACGAGGCGATCGACCCCGAACGCCTGGAAGCGATGGGCCGCGCAGTGCTGAGCGCGGTCGATGCCCTCGACGTCGCCCCAGGCATCACCCAGGCTCGCCAGAACGGGATCGTGCTGCAGCGCCAGCAGATGCCCCAGTGGGCGGTCCGGCTGCTCGTGCTGATGCTGATGCTGCCGGTGCTCGCCACCGCGGTCGACGGCCTCGCGCGGGCGCGCCGCTGGCGCCTGCACGCCGGGCGCTGGGCGGCGTGGACGCTGAGCTGCGCGATCCCATTCGTCGCCACCGCGCTGCTCACCCGCCTGCTGGGGCTGTCGGGGCTGCTCGGCCCGGTGCCCGCGGGGCCGCTGCTGCCGGGGGCGCTGACGTTCGGCGCCGGGGCGGCCGCGGGGCTGGCGCTGCTGGTGGCGTGCTTCGTGCTGTGCTGGTTCGTGTGGGGTGCCGTTACGCGCAGGGCCGGCTGGGGGACGCGCCCCGAGCCCGAGGTGGGCGGCCTGTCGACCGTGCTGGTGGCGGGAGTGCTGGCGCTGGTGGTGTGGGTGTTCAACCCGTACACGGCACTGCTGCTGGTGCCGGCGCTGCACGTGTGGCTGGTGCTCGCCTCCCCGGAGCTGCGGCCCCGCCACGCGCTCGGCTGGCTGGGGCTGCTCGGGCTGGCCGCCGTGCCGCTGGCGGTGGTGGTGCTGTTCTACGCCCACCAGCTCGGCCTCGGCCCCGCCGCGGTGGTGTGGGACGGGGTGCTGCTCCTCGCCGGCGGCTTCGTCGGGCCCGCGGCGGCGGTCCTGTGGAGCATCGGCCTCGGCTGCGGCGTCTCGACGCTGCTGCTGGCGCTCGTGCACGACGTCCCGGTCGACGCCGAGCGGATCCTCGAGCCCCTCGACGTCACGATCCGCGGCCCCCTCACCTACGCGGGCCCGGGTTCGCTCGGCGGCACCGAGTCGGCGCTCAGGCGCTGAGGCCCCGCCGCGGGCGCTACCAGCGGTGCTCGTAGCCGGCCAGCTCGACGGGGCGGTTGCCGGCGTCGAGCAGTACGACCTCCGGGTCGCCCTCGTGGACGGCGCCGATCCAGCTGACCGGTGCACAGCCGTGGGCGTGCAGCGCCCGCTCGATCGCCTCGCGGTCCTCCGCGGCGGCGCACAGGCACAGCTCGTAGTCTTCCCCGCCGCCCGCGGCCAGCCGCCACGGCTCCACGCCGATGGACCGCGCCACCTCGGCGACCCCCTCGGCGAGAGGGAGATCAGCCAGCCGCAGCTCGAGCCGCACTCCGCTGCGGGCGGCCAGGTGCCCGGCGTCGGTGGCGAGCCCGTCGGACAGGTCGATCATCGCGTGGGCCCCCAGGGCGGCGAGCTCGCGGCCCTCGCGCAGACGGGGTTCGGGAGCCGCCGCGCGGGCCAGCGCCGGGGCGGACGCGGCGCTGCGCGGGGCTTGCCCCTCCGTCACCGCCAGCGCCGCCGCCGCGGCGCCGAGGCTGCCGGTCACCCCCACGAGGTCCCCGGCGCGGGCTCCCGAGCGGGACACGAGCTCTGACGGGTCCTCGGCCCAGCCCACGGCCGTGACCGACACGATCAGGACCGGTGCGGCCACCACGTCGCCGCCCGCGATGACGGTGCCGGTGGCGAGCGCGAGCGACCCCGCGGCGCGCATCAGCTCGAGCGCGCTCGCCTCGGAGAAGCCGCGGGGCAGCCCGAGCACGAAGTAGGCCTCTCCGGGGCGGGCTCCCATCGCGGCAAGGTCGGACAGGGCGCCGGCGAGCGCACGGTGGCCGATCTCGGCGGGCTCGCCGAAGCCGTCTCCGAGGCGGAAATGGGTGCCCTCGACCATCGCGTCCACGGAGGTCACGCACACGCCCGAGGCGCGCACCACCGCGGCGTCGTCGCCGATCCCGAGTAGCAGCCCGGCGGTGCCGGGCACGTCCGTGGTAGGCGCCTGGAGGCCGAGCTCTGCGGCGATGGCTTCGATCAGGGAGAGCTCGGGTACGGCGGGACTTCTCTTAGCTGGTTGATCCCACGTCAGACCGCCGCCGCTGGCACGTCTGGCCTTCGCCTGCCGTCGTCCTCGGCCTTGCCCCTGCAACCAGCAGGGGCTGCGGCCTGCCTGTGCCCCGAACGGGGTGCGTCCCAGGCACGCTCGACCATCCCCACCATCGGACACAGCACTCCGCCGTGGAATCAACCATCTAGCGGTGCCGGTAGACGATCCGCGCGCGATCCAGGTCGTACGGGGAGAGCTCGCACCGAACCCGGTCGCCGGGCAGGATGCGGATGCGGAAGCGGCGCATCTTGCCGGCCACGTGACCGAGGACGATGTGGTCGTTGTCGAGCTTGACCCGGAACATCGCGTTGGGCAGGGCCTCGATGACCTCGCCCTCGAATTCGACCTTGTCCTCCTTCGCCACGCCTCATTCCATTCTGCTCGCCGGTGCCTTTCGCACCCCGGGACGAGCGCCGTTATCGCTTTTCTGGTGAAACCCAAACTACCAGCGCGCGGGCGCAGGGGGTGCGAATCAGCCCGTCGCGGGCGCGCCGCCGGTCGGGCTCGTGGCCTGGGGGGCGCTGTGGCCGACGTGGGGGGCCGCCGGGGCCGGCGTGGCGGGCGGGCCTTCGTTGGGCTTGACCGTGGAGGGTGGCTTGTAGGGTCCCGGTTCGTAGGTTTCCTGGGTCGGTTCTTCGCCCGGTTGGAGGTATTCGGGCCTGCCCTTGGAGCCGCCCAGCGAGTACTTGCCGAAGAACGGGATGTAGTGGGGGGCTTCGACGGCGTGGGGGAACGGCACGCACGGCTTGCCTTCGGTCACCGCCGCCATGTAGGCGTGCCAGATTTCGGCCGGCAGGTAGCCGCCCTGCTGGGGCTCGCCGTGGACGTCGGTCATTTCCACGCGTCTGTTGGGGTAGCCCATCCACACGACGGTGGAGTAGCGCGGCGTGTAGCCGTCGAGCCACGCGTCGATCAGGCTGCTGGTCGTGCCGGTCTTGGCGGCCGTGGGGCAGTTGATCGCCGAGCGCGTGGCCGTGCCGCTCTGGACGTTGTCCTGCAGGATGGTGGTCTCCGCGCCGGTGACCGCTTCGCTGAGCGCCTTCACGCGGTGGGGGGTTCCCCATCTGGTGTCCACGTGACCGTTCGGGAACACCACCTTCGTGATCGCGATCGGCGAGTTGCGCCAGCCGCCGTCCGCCAGGGTCGCGTACACGACGGCCATTTCCAGCGGCGTGACTCCGAGCGTGAGGCCCCCGAGGGCCTCGGCGGGGAAGCTCGAGAGGTGGGTCCTGACGCCCATCGAATAGGCGGTGTGGGTGACCGTTTCCTCACCCAGGTCCGCGGCCAGCTGGGCGTAAATGGTGTTGTCGGAGCTGACGGTGGCCTGCACGAGGTTCTCGGGCTTGTTCAGAGAGGTGCCCTCGAAGGTCTTGACTTCGTATTCGGGGGAGATGGGCAGCCACCCCGGGGCGAGTGTGTGGGACAGGTAATAGGTCGAGTTGGGATCGATCCCGTGGGACAGGGCGTCGGCGAGGTCGATCGCCTTGAAGGTGGATCCCGGCTGGCGGTGGCCGTCGGCGGCGAGGTTGTACTGGGACTTCTCGTAGCTCTCGGACTCGGCCATGGCTTCGATGTCGCCGTTGGCGGGGTTGATGGTGACGATCGCCGAGGCCGGGTCTTCGGGCTCGTTGAGGACTTCGGCGATCGCTTTACGGGCCAGGCGCTGCATGTTGAGGTTGATGGTCGTGTACACCTTCAGCCCGCCACGCTCGACGGTTTCCTTGCCGTAGCGTTCGAGCAGCTTCTGGCGCACGTATTCGAAGAAGAAGCTCTCGCGGCGTTCGGAGTAGTAGAAGCCGCGGTGCACATCGAGGCCCCGCTGCTCGGCTTCCTGGGCGGCTTCGGCGCTGATGTAGTGCAGCTGCGCCATCTTCGAGAGCACCTGGTTGCGACGTTCGCGGGCGGCCCGGGGATACTCGAACGGGTTGTACTGCGAGGGGGCCTGGGGGAGTCCTGCGAGCAGCGCCGCTTGCTCGAGGTTCAGCTGCCACACGGGCTTGTCGAAGAAGATGCGCGCGGCCGCCTGGACGCCGATCGCCGTCTGCCCGCCGACCGTGCCGTAGGGCACGCTGTTCAGGTACCTGGTGAGGATCGAGCGCTTGCTGTGGTGTTCGGTGTATTCGATCGCGTACTTGGCCTCGACGATCTTCTGGTGCAGCGAGTGCTGGTCACCCCCGAGGTAGAGGTTGCGCATCAGTTGCATCGTGATGGTCGAGCCGCCCTGCAGGGCGGAGCCGCTGGTGAGGTCCTTGATCGCCGAGCGGGCGATGCCCGTGAAGTCGACGCCGTTGTTGGAGTAGAAGCGCTGGTCCTCGATCGAGATCGTGGCGTTCTTGAGCAGCTTGGGGATTTCGCTCCAGCCCACCGGCGTCGACAGTTCGTCGGTCTGGATGAAGCCCAGGCGGGTGCCGTCGGCGGCGAACACCTGCGAGGACCCGCCGGTCACGCGCGGGTGCAGTGCGTCGAGTGCGGGGGCCGTATCGGCGGAGTGCAGCACGTAGGCGACCACCCCGAGGACGGCGATCACGGCAATCGCGACGCCCAACCCGCCGAACAGCAGCAACGTCCGGTTGCCGCCGCCGCTGGTGCGCCTGCGGCGCCGCTTTCGCGCTTGTCGAGACATATCCGGCAGTGCCGAGGTTACCGTCCCCGGTGGTGTACTTTCGCCGCCATCGCGCCGAACCCCTCTACGCTCGGTAAGCGCCCGGATGAAGCCCAACGCAGCTGAGCCGACAGTCATCGAGAGCGTGGGTGAGCTGGCCCTGCCGCCCCGCGAGCCCGCCCTCCCCCGCCCGGCGAGCCCGCCCGGCCGGCTCCGCCGATCGCGCGCCGACGGCGAGCGGGCCGAGAGCCATCGCGTCGACAGCCGGCGCGCCGACGGCGAGCGGGTCGAGAGCCATCGCGTCGACAGCCGGCGCGCCGACGGCGAGCGGGCCGTGGCCCTGCGGGACACCTGGCGGGCACTGTGGAGCTCGCGCCTGCTGGTATGGGGGATCGGCATCGCTACCGTGCTGGCGTTCGGATTCGGGCCCCAGCGCGGGGCCTTCAACCCGCCCGGCCTGAGCCGCGGGCTCGGAGCGCTCGGTGACGTGCTGGCGGCACCGGTGGCCCGGTGGGACTCCAACTGGTACCTGCTGATCGCCCACTACGGCTACCACCCTGCGCTGGGCGCGTACACCGTCTCGCGCAGCGCGTTCTTCCCGCTGTACCCGCTCGGGCTGAGCCTGATCTCGGGGCTCGGCGTGCCGCCGGTGGCTGCCGGGGTGCTGCTGTCGGTGTGCGCCCTGGCGGCCGCGCTGTACGGCCTGCACAGGCTCACGACGCTCGAGCTCGGCGCGCACGGGGGCAGCGACGTGGCGCGCATCGCGGTGTACGCGCTGGCGTTCGCGCCGATGACCTTCTTCCTGTCGGCGGTGTACTCGGAGTCGCTGTACCTGGCGCTGTCGATCGGGCTGTTCTGGAGCGCCCGGCAGGGGCGCTGGGGCTACGTGGGCCTGCTGGGGGCTCTCGCGAGCGCCACCCGCAGCACGGGCGTGGTGCTGCTCGTGCCGGCGCTGATCCTGTACCTGTACGGCCCTCGCCGCGACCGCCCGCCCGATCGCGCCCGGGCCGGCATCGGGGAGGGCTGGAGGCGGCTGCTGCCGCGCTACCGGGTGCGGCGCGAGGTTCTGTGGCTGGCGCTGGTGCCGGCGGGGCTGGTCGCCTATGGGGCGTACCTCGGCGCGGGCGGCGGCGACCCGCTGGCGCCGCTGAGCGCCCAGGGCGTGTGGAGCCGGCACTTCGCGGGGCCCTTCTTGGCCACCTGGGACGGGCTGAAGGCGGCGTTCGATGGGGCGCGGCAGCTGATCTCGATGCAGCGCACCCACCTCTACTTCCCGGTGGGCGGCGAAGACCCGTTCGTGGCCGCGAGCCACAACCTGATCCTGTTCGCGTTCCTGGCGGCGGCCGTGCCCGCCGTGATCGGGGTGGTGCGCCGGCTGCCGCTGGCATACGGCGCCTATGTGGTGGCGGCGCTCGCGCTGCCGCTGTCCTACCCCGTGAGCTCCCAGCCGCTGATGTCGCTGCCGCGCTTCCTGCTGGTGCTGTTCCCGCTGTTCATGTGGCTGGGGGACTGGCTCGTGCGCCATCCGCGCGCGCAGCGCCCGATGCTCGCCGGCTCGGTGGCGCTGATGGTGGTGTTCGGGGCCCAGTTCGCCACCTGGCACTGGGTGGCGTAGGTGGGCGAGACCCAGCTACCGGCGAGCGGGGAGCTGCTCGCGCTCGAGGACCGCGACGGCAAGCCGGACGGGGAGTCCGTGTCGACGCCGGAGGCCGGGGAGCGGCCCCAGCCCCCGCAGGACCCCGGGCGCTCGCCGAACACCGACTGGGCGCCGTGGACGGCGTTCGTGGCGCTCGTGGGCGGGCTGGTGCTGACGACGGTGCTGAGCGTGGTGATAGACGTCCCCGCGGCTGCCTTGGGGGCGAAGATCACGGGCTCGCACACGCCGCCGGGGCTGACCATCGCCGACACGTTCGTGCAGGACGTGTGCTTCGTGCTGGTGTCGATCTGGTGCGCGCAGCTCGGAAACCGCAGGGTCGCCTCTTGGCAGTTCGGCCTGCGCCGCCCGCCGGCGGGTTGGAGGTGGGCCGCACTGTGGATCGGGGCGTTGCTGTTCGTGTTCATCGTGCTGAGCGCGATCTGGTCCACGGCGGTGAACCCCAGCAAGGAGAAGCTGCTCGAACAGCTCGGGACCAACGAAGGGACGGGCCTGCTGCTGCTGAGCGCGGCGCTCACCTGCATCGTTGCGCCGATGTGCGAGGAGTTCCTGTTCCGCGGGTACATGTTCACCGCCCTGCGCAACTGGCGGGGGACGTGGCCGGCGGCTCTCCTCACCGGCCTGATCTTCGGGTTGGTGCACGTGGGATCGGCCCCGGCGCTCGATCTGATCCCGCTCGCCGGGCTCGGATTCGGGCTGTGTCTGCTGTACCGCTTCACGGGCTCGCTGTACCCCTGCATCGTGGCCCACGCCCTCAACAACTCGCTCGCGTTCGCCAGCCTCGAGAGCTGGGGCGTGGGGAAGTGGCTGGCGCTCGTCGCCGGTTCACTTGCTGGAATCTCATGTGTGCTGATCCTCTGCAGACGCCTCGGGTTGATCGTCGACCGCGCCGGGGACCGCTCCCTGAGCGCGGCGATGTCATGACGGCGCGGGACGGCTCGGGCGAGCGGGACGGCTCGGGCGCGCGGGACGGCTCGGGCGCGCGGGACCGCTCGCACGGCGCCGGCAGACTCCACGGCCGCACGGCAGCCGGGCTCGGGCTGCTCCTGCTCGCGGCGGCGAGCGTGCTCGCGGCGCTCCTGCTCCCGGCGGGTGCTGCCGCGGCTTCGGGCTCCAGCGCGTCCTCGCCGAGCACGACGCCGGTGCCGGGAGCGGGATCGCCGACGCCCCAGCCGGCCGTCCCCGTCGAGCATGTGAAGATGCTCCTCGGCGGGGTCGGCGGGCACCCGCTGTTCGCCCCGGTGGGCAACACGATCGTGATCTACGGTCGCATCACGCCCTATCAGCCGGGCCAGCGCACCACGGTCGCGCTGTACCTCGGCTCCCGCAAGGTTGGCGCGAAAGTGCTGCGGGTGGTGCCTCGCAGCGGCGGGTCGGGGAGCTTCCAGGTCCATTTCACGACCCGCCAGGCGGGCAGCATGACGGCGAGGGTCGCAGTGCATGTGGCTGCCGGGGTGGTGGCCACCGGCCAGACGCCCGCGGTGCAGTTCGTGCACACAGAAGTCTCCCCCGGTACCAGCAGCACGTCGGTGCGGGTGTTGCAGTCGGAGCTCAACCGGCTGCACTATGCCGTCCCCCTCAACGGGGTGTTCGAAGAAGGCACCGAACGGGCGCTGATCGCGTTCCGGAAGGTGACGAACATGGCGCGCGTGGGTCTCGCGGAACGGGCGGTGTTCCACAAGCTGGCCCACGGCGAGGGGTCGTTTCACGTGCGGTACCCCCGCCACGGGCACCACGTGGAGGCCAACCTGACGAAACAGGTGCTGGCCGAGATCGAACCCGGAGGGAAGGTGCGGAACATCTACACGATGAGCTCCGGCAAGCCCTCCACTCCCACGGTCGTGGGGAACTTCCAGGTGTACATGAAGAGCTTCGGGGTCAACGAGAAGGGGATGGTGGACTCCAACTACTTCATCCGCGGGTACGCCATCCACGGGTACGCGGAAGTGCCCACGTACGCCGCCAGCCACGGTTGCCTGCGGGTGCCGATCCCCGACGCCCCGTCGATCTATGCGTGGGTGCAGGTCGGGACCCCCGTGGACGTGTACCACCAGGGAGGCGGGGGAAGCACGAACCCGCGCAGCAACGCGGGCCCGTGAGCGCCGCGGAGGCGGTCGAGGGCGAGCTCGCGCGGGCGCGTGAGCGGCTGGTGGCGGAGCTGCGTGACCACGCCCTGGTGATCGGCGAGGTGACGCTCACGAGTGGCAGGACGGCGCAGTACTACGTGGACGCCAAGCGGGCAATCCTGCGGCCCGAGGGCTTCATGGCGCTGGCCACGCTGGTGGCGGCCGAGTCGCTGCAGCGGGGCGCCACCGCCGTGGGGGGCATGACGATGGGGGCCGACGCGGTCGCCTGCGCCGCGCTGGCGGGGGGAGCGAAGGTGAACGCGTTCTTCGTGCGCAAGGAGACCAAGGCGCATGGGCTGCAGCGGCGCATCGAGGGCCCGACCCTGGGTCGCTCCGAACGTTGTCTGGTGGTGGAGGACGTCGTGACCACCGGCGGCTCGACCCTGGCGGCGATCGAGGCGCTCAAGGAAGAGCAGCACGAGATCTGCGGTGTCGTGAGCGTGCTCGACCGTCTCGCCGGCGCGGGCCAGGCGATCGAAAACGCGGCCGGCGCGCCGTATCGCCCGCTGACGACGATCGACGACATCTACCCCGACCGACCCGACCGCGATCCCGTGAGCGCCGCGTGAGCGCAGCCCAGCAGGACGAGGGACTCGTCATCCGGCCCGCCGACCCCGGGGACGTGCCGCTGCTGATGCGGCTGATCCTCGAGCTGGCCGAGTACGAGCGCCTGGCCGACCAGGTGAGGGCGACCGACGAGCTGCTGGAGAGGGCGCTGTTCGGGGAGCGTCCCGCGGCGGAGGCGCTGATCGCCGAGCTGGCCGGCGAGCCTGCCGGCTACGCGCTGTTCTTTCCCACCTTCTCGACCTTCCTGGCGATCCAGGGGGTATGGCTCGAGGACCTGTTCGTGCGTCCCGTGTTCCGGCGCAACGGCGTTGGTCGCGCCCTGCTGGCAGCGGTGGCGGCGCGCACCCGCGAGCGTGGAGGGGAGCGGTTGGAATGGGCGGCCCTGGATTGGAACGAGCTGGCGCTGGACTTCTACCGGGGCCTCGGCGCGGACAGGACGGACGAGTGGATCACCCACCGCCTGGTGGGCGACGCGCTCGTGGATCTGGCGGCACAGGCCCCGCGCTAGAGTCGCCCCCGGCGAGCCCTCGTAGTCCAATGGATAAGACGACCGCCTCCTAAGCGGTAAATCCAGGTTCGACTCCTGGCGGGGGCATGGTCCGCAGGGGATTCGGCTTCGAAACAGCGAACGCTGTCGACCGTCGGATTGCATCGGCCGGTCAGGACCGCTCGCGAGCAGGTCCTCGAAACACCTGACCGGTGCGATGATCGCCCGGTGTCAGATCCTTTCGCTGCGCTTGGCGATCGTCCGCGTGTCGAGTTGACGATGCTGCCCACCCCGCTGGAGCGCGCGCCTCGCTTGAGCCGGGAGCTGGGGGTCGAGGTTTGGCTGAAGCGTGACGACGTCGGGTCTCTGGGCCTCGCAGGCAACAAGGTACGCAAGCTGGAGTTCACGCTCGGCGAGGCCCTCGGCGGCGGCGCCAAGACGGTGGTCACACTCGGCGCGCCGCAGTCGAATCACGCCCGGGCGACGGCTTCAGCGGCCGCGAGGCTCGGGCTGCAGGCGGTGCTCGTGATGGGCGGCAAGCCCCCCGCCGGACCACCGACCGGCAACCTCCTGCTTGATGCCCTGTTCGACGCCGAGATCCTCTACGCCGGCACGGAGGAGTGGGCGCAGCTCGCGGCAACGGTAGACGCCCTGACGCAGGAGCGTGCCAACGCCTACGCACTTCCTGCGGGCGGCTCTTCACCCGTGGGCGCGCTCGGGTTCGCTGCGGCGTACGCCGAGTTGGTCAGCCAGCTCGAGTCCGCACGCGTCCAGCCTCGGCACGTCTACCACGCCTCGACCTCAGGGGGGACACACGCGGGCCTCATGCTCGGGCATGCGCTCGCCCGCGCCGGTCCAGCTCCGGTCGGCTTCGACGTCGGACAGATCGTCCCCGATGCTCCCGGACTGACGGCATGGCTGGCGAACGAGGCCGGCGCGCTGCTGGGCGCCGACTTGAGTTTGACCCGGCACGATGCCCACCTCGATCTGTCCCAGCTCGGCGACGGCTACGGAGCGTTTACGCACGCCGGAATCGAGGCGATCGGTCTTCTTGCACGGACCGAGGGCGTTGTCCTCGATCCCGTATACAGCGCGAAGGGCATGGCGGGCCTGATCGCGGACGCCCGGGCTGGTCGCATCGACGGCCCCGTGGTGTTCTGGCACACAGGCGGTGGACCCTCGCTGTTCACGGCCGGATGGGGTGAGCGGCTGCTCTCGAGCGCGTCACGCCGGCCCTGACATCGGACAGTTGGCGAACGATCAAGGCATCGAACCGGCTCTTGGATCACCGGCTGGCGGCGGGTGAGGTGCCGAGCACTTCCCCGCCTTCGCCCAGGGCCTGCACTGCAAAGTAGGCGTCGGCGCCATCGACGGCGATCGCGGTCTCGAAGCCGGTGCTCGCGGCCGTGGCGACTGGCGTGAGGGCGGCGGCGCTCGCTCCCCCGAGCACCCTCCACGCACTCACGGAGGTGGCACCGTTCCAGCTCGCATAGACAGTCGTTGTTCCGTTCCCCGTCGTGACCGCCGCCGCCGGGGAGGCAGCCGGCGTGGCGCTCCACGGAAAGCGGAAGGCGCGGTAGGACTCTCCCGGTGAGGGCAGGTGCCCTTCGAAGAGGATCTGACCGCTGGGGCCGAATTCGGTGAAGTAGGGCTCTTCGCCCCAGCCCACGAACGAGTTGCCGTTGGAGAGCAACTGGTCGTTGCCCTGGCTGCCCGACAGGACCCCGGGGATGCGCACATCGCGCCCGATCAGCGTCACCTTGCGCGAGGACCAGTCGATCCGCTCACGGATGGCGCGTGACTGGGAGTGCTTCCCGGGATACGCCCCGTTGTCGAAGATCGTCAGCGTGTGGTCGGGCTGCCAGCGAACGTCGTGCTGCCAGGCGGTGCCCGTGCCGGGTCCCATCTTGAAGCTCGGGTGCCTGCCACCTATGCGCCACAGGATCGCCCCGCTCACATGGTTGATCTCGTACTCCGCCCAGGTGTTGCGCGAGGAGATGATGAAGTCGCCGTCGCCCCACGGATCCACGGAGACGGAGTTGAGATGGAAGAAGTCCCACGGCTGGGCGGAGTTGTGGGGAAGGTGCCAATAGGAGTCACCCAGCGCGACGTGACCGTATGCGTGCCACTCGAACATCACCAGCCCCGTCGCCACATCGACCTCCTGCAGGATCGCGTCCTGCAGGGCCCCGTGGTGTGATCCTCCCACCGAGGAGAGGTCGGCGTCGACGAGCGAGTAGGCGGTGAGGAACGCCGACCCCTGGGGTGTGATGTGAAAGGCGTGCAGGTCCGCCTGGTAGCCGTTGCCGGCGGACACCGAGGCGATCGGCGAGTAGGTGGAGCTGTAGATCTCGTCCGCACCGAATCCGACCCCAAGGATCGCGGGAACATGGCCCTGCCACCACACGAGCACCGGTCGCCCCCCGTAGCTGGCCACGTGGAGGTTGGCCGCGACCTCGCCCGTGGGCACCGGTTTGAACCACACCACAGCTCCCTGACCGTTGATGATCATCGGGCCTGATTGACCCAGGCCATGGGTGGGGGTCAGGAACACGTCCCCGGGCGAGGCTTCCGGCGCCGCCGTCGTCACCGTCACCTTGGGCGGGTGCAACGTGGGCACGGATGCGAAGCTCTGCGTCGTGCCCGCCTTGGCTGGTGACGGAGCACCCGACGGGGGCGGCCGGTAGCCCGACAGGCGTGCGATCGTGAAGCTCGTGCTCAGGGGCTCGGCGTGCCCCCGGCCGCGGATCAGCGCGCGTGCCGTGACGCGCTCGCCCTGCGCGAACGGGCGCGCGGGCACGAAGCTGGCGCCCGGGCTGCTGACGTAGGCCTCGAGTCGCCCGCCGTGGCGGCCGCTGCGCGAACCGACCACCGAGACATCCGCGATCTCGCCGGCGGGAACCCCCAGGAAGCTGATCTGCGTCCGCGGCGAGGCGTCCGGCGTGCCGCTCAGCGGCGAAAGGGCCACCGCTCCCGCCGCCGGCCCAGCCGCCAGTGTCATCGTTGCGAGGAACGCGATCGCTACCGCCCACGCGCGAAGCGCTCCTCCAGGGGTCGCCGCTAGCGTCGCCGTCCTCATCCTCCCTCGTCTCGCCGGGGCCCGACGGGCCCGCGCGGCCCTCGGGGATCGGTTGGCTGATACCCAGGGAACACGCCGTCCAGGCTCAGGTAGCGCGGCGGTGTCCCGGGAGATCGGATCCCGGGGTTCTACACGTCGGAGGTGCCGGCCCTGGGGCCGCCATGCGCAGAGCAGGCCTGGTGCAAGGTCCGGATCATGCTTGACAGCCCCTCGCGGCCTTTGGTACTGATTGGTAAACCCCACGCACGTTTAGGTACGATTGCCTCTCAAACGGGGGTTTGTGGCGCATTTGAGAGGCTGAGGCGCGCGTCTAACCCGCCGTCCTCCGGACCGCTTCGGTGCTCGCCCTCTCCATAGAACAACCCGGCAGGGAAGGATTCACATGAGGCGCGGTACGGCGAGGGTCAAAGGGCTTTCTTGGTATCTGGTGCACGGCGCGAGCCCGGAGCACATGAGCGGTGGTCGATCGGGTGCTGCGGGCCTCGTTCATGCAGGCCGGAGGACGCTCCTCGGCGTCGTCACGGCGGCCCTCACGCTCGTTGCTCTGATGTCGCTGCTGGGCGCGTCGGCGGCCGCGGCCGCGGTTGGATCGCCGTTCAGCTGCCCGAGCGAAATCGACTTCCTGACGCAGAGCCACGAAAACGGCGAACCCACCAAATTCTACGAATCGGAATTCAAATCCGGAGAAGTCATCTACAACGAAGTCAATTCCGAATCGGCGCCCTCGACCTACAACGCGCTCGGCTACGACCCGATCAACAACTACCTGTACTCGACCCAGTTGAACCAGGCCCCCCTCGGCAGCGGCACGCCCGGCACGCTGTTCCAGATCGACAACACGGGCCATGCCACCTCACTCGGACTCATCGAAGGCTACCCGCCCGCCAGCGCCGGCCCCGCAGACGGCGCTTTCGACCCGTCGGGTAACTACTGGATCACCGGCGGTAACGGCTCGACGACGGCGTATGAGATCAACGTCACGAGCAAACCCGCGAAAGTGATCAACACGGTCACGCTCAGCCAGGCATGGAAACCGATCGACTGGACCTACTACGAAGGTTACATGTGGGGCCTCGCGGACACCAACATCTACCGCGTCGACCTGTCCACGGGGAAAGTGAACACCTTCAGCGCGCCGGGTGGGGTGGAAAGCGGGAACTACGGCGCCGCGTGGACCTTCAGCAACGGCAACGTCGGGTTCTCCAACAACGCCAGCGGCGCCATCTACAAGATCGAAATCAAAACGCCGGCCACCCCGACGTTCGCGCTGCTGGCCCACTACACGGGACCGAAAGCCGACGCGAGCAACGACGGTGCGGCGTGCATCGCCAAAGAAAAGGTCGACCTCGAAATCGTCAAGACGGGTCCCGCCACGGTTCTCCCGGGAGCCACGGTCACGTGGACGCTGACCGTGAAAAACAACGGACCCGGGAAAAGCTCGGGCTTCTCCGTGGGCGATACAGTCCCGAGTGGCTTCACGAATGTCAAAACGCCCACCAGCGGCTGCTCGGTCAACGGCAACGCGGTGTCATGCGCGGAGGGACAGCTCGCCAAAGGCGGCACCTTCACGATCACCATCACCGCCACCGCGCCCTCGACCGCAGAATGCCTGACGAACAAAGCCATTGTCGTCGGCAACGAGGAAGACCCCAACCTGGAAAACAACAAATCGAGCGCCGAAACGTGCACCGAACCGGCGAAGCTGGGCGTGACGAAGAAAGACAACCTCAACCCGCTTCAGTTCGAAACCGTGGGGACGGTCGTCACCTACACGATCGTCGCGACCAACGAAAGCGCCCACATCACGCTGCATGAAGTGACGGTGAGCGATTCGCCGGCGCTCGCCGGATTCAAATGCACGCCCTCGATTCCGGCCGCTGAACTGGCGCCGGGCAAATCGATCACCTGCACGGGCACCCACACGATCACCCAGGAAGACCTGGATCTCGGGTTCTTCAAGGACTCCGCGAGCGCGGCCAGCAAAGAGGCCAATGCCGGCCCTGCGGAAGACACCGTCACGGGCAAACAGAACCCGAAGCTCGGGCTGACCAAGACCGACAACCTGAACCCGGCGAAGTACAACAAAGTCGGACAGGTCGTCAAATACACGATCACCGCCACCAACGAAGGCAACATCACCCTCCACGAAGTCACGGTCAGTGACTCCCCCGCGCTGACGGGGTTCGGCTGCAGTCCGACGATCCCGGTCTCGGAACTCGCTCCGGGCAAATCGATCGTCTGCACGGGCACCCACACGATCACCCAGGAAGACCTCGACAAAGGGTCCTTCAAGGACACCGCGAGCGCGACCAGCAAACAGGCCAACGCCCCTAACGCCGAAGACGTCATCAACGCCGAACAGGCTCCGAAGCTCGGGTTGACGAAGACCGACAACCTGAAACCCGCGAAGTACAACAAAGTCGGCCAGGTCGTCAAATACACGTTGACCGCGACCAACGAAGGCAACACGACCCTCCACGAAGTGTCGGTGAGCGACTCGCCGGCGCTGGACCAGTTCAACTGCACGCCCACGATCCCGGTCGCCGAACTCGCCCCGGGCAAATCGATCGTGTGCACGGGCACGCATACGATCACCCAGGAAGACCTCGACCGGGGATTCTTCAAGGACACCGGGAGCGCGACAAGCAAAGAGTCGGAAGCCCCGAAAGCGGAAGACACGATCAACGCCGAACAGAAAGCCAAGCTCGGGCTGACCAAGACGGACAACCTGAACCCGGCGAAGTACGACAAAGTGGGTCAGGTCGTGAGCTACACGCTGACGGCGACCAACGAAGGCAACACGACGCTCCACGAAGTGTCGGTGGGCGACTCGCCGGCGTTGGAAGGGTTCAACTGCACCCCGACGATCCCGGTCGCCGAACTCGCCCCCGGCAAATCGGTCACGTGCACGGGCACGCACACGATCACCCAGGAAGACCTCAACAACGGCTCGTTCTCGGACACGGGCAGCGCCACCAGCAAAGAGGCCGAAGCACCCAAGGCGGAAGACACGATCAACGCCGAACAGAAGCCCAAGCTCGGGCTGACCAAGATGGACGACCTCAACCCGGCGAAGTACAACAAAGTGGGTCAGGTCGTCAAATACACGCTCACAGCCACCAACGAAGGCAACACGACGTTGCACAACGTGACCGTGAGCGACTCGCCGGCGTTGGAAGGCTTCAACTGCACCCCGACGATCCCGGTCCCCGAACTCGCCCCGGGCAAATCGGTCACGTGCACGGGCACGCACACGATCACCCAGGAAGACCTCAACAACGGCTCGTTCTCGGACACGGGCAGCGCTACCAGCAAAGAGGCCGAAGCGCCCAAGGCGGAAGACACGATCAACGCCGAACAAAAACCGATCCTCGGGCTGACCAAGAGCGATGACCTGAACCCGGCGAAGTACGACAAAGTGGGCCAGGTTGTGACCTACACGCTGACGGCGACCAACGAAGGCAACAGGACGCTGCACAACGTGACCGTGAGCGACTCGCCGGCGTTGGAAGGCTTCAACTGCACCCCGGCGATTCCGGTCGCCGAACTCGCCCCGGGTAAATCGGTCACGTGCACGGGCACCCACACGATCACCCAGGAAGACATCGACAACGGGTCGTTCTCGGACACGGGCAGCGCGACGAGCAAAGAGGCTGACGCGCCCAAGGCGGAAGACACGATCAACGCCGAACAGAACTCGAAGCTCGGGTTGACCAAGACGGACAGCCTGAATCCGGCCAAGTACAGCGAAGTGGGTCAGGTCGTGAAATACACCCTGACTGCCACCAACGAAGGCAACACGACGCTGCACAACGTCTCGGTGAGCGACTCGCCGGCGCTCGAAGGGTTCGGCTGCGCTCCGGCGATCCCGGTCACCGAACTCGCCCCGGGGGCATCGATCACCTGCACGGGCACGCACACGATCACCCAGGAAGATCTGAACGCAGGCTCGGTGGCGGACACTGCAAGCGCGACGAGCACCGAGACCGACGCGCCGGACGCCAAAGACACGATCACCGCCGAACAGCTCAAGACGCTCGTTGTCGAAAAGGAACAGGAACTCAAGGGCTCGGGTGCCGGCTTCACAAAGAACAAACTGACCGCGAAACCCGGGCAGACGGTCGTGTATCTGATCAGGGTCACCAACACCGGAAACGTGACTGTGAAGCTCACGAAGATCACGGACACGAACTGCACGAACGTCGTGGGGCCGGCCAAAGCCGAACTCGCGCCGAAAGAATCGACGACGTATACGTGCGAACACGAACTGACCAGCCCGGGTGTCTACACGAACCTGGCAGAAGTCGAAACCGAAGCCGGTGCCAAAGGAAGCTCGAACCTGGTCGAAGTGGAAGTCGAAGCCGTCGCGAAACAGATTGTGAATCCGGCGTGCACGGTCAACGAGACTCTGATCGTCCTGAAGGGCGTGGCGGGATCGAAGAAGAAGCCATTCACTGCCCACATCAGCGCACTCGGCGTCAAGGAACTCACGTTCTACCTGGACGGCCGCAAACTAAAGACGCTCAAGGCACCCAACACCAAGAACGGGGAATTCGCGGTGAAGATAGATCCGCGCAAACTCCACTACGGTGTCCACAAGGTCTCTGCGAAGGCCGTCATGACGGAGACCGCGTGCGCTCCGATTGCCCGGATTGCGGCGTTCATCCGTGCACGTCCGGCGAAGATCAAGCCGAAATTCACCGGGTGAGAGCACGCTACGCAGCGGTGGCGAGGTCCTCGGATCTCGCCTCCGGTGCGCGGCCGAATCGGCGGACTACCCGACTGCGCGTCGACGGGCCCGCGGCGAGGTCGCGGCGGGCCGTACCGTCCGGGTCGTGAACGAGAACGCCGGCGGCGCGTAGCCGGAGGCGTTGCCCACCGTTTCCATGACCCGCACCGTCCTGCCCTGATCTCGTGCGGTGAGCGTGTAGCCCGTGGCGTTCGCGCCCGGGATCGGCAGGCAGCCCGTTTCGCCGTGGCTGCAGTCTTCCCACTGGTAGCCGGACGAGGTCGGTGCGTTCCCCCAGCCGCCGGCGTGGACCGCGAGCCGGTGTCCCCGTAGCGCCACGCCGCCGAGCGTGGGCAGTCGCTGCAGGACGGGCACGCCGGGGAGCGCGAACGCCGACAGCCCCACGGGGGTGCCGAGACCGCTCGGGCCGTCATAGCCGATCTCTCCGCTGCACAGCGTGGTGCCGCCACAGGCGCCGTTGGACCCGTCGCTGACGTCTTCGAAGGCCGTGCCATCGCCCGCGTGGGAGTACAACGTCTGCGCCGGGTAGGCGACGCCGCGCGCTCCACCCCCCAATCCGAACTCCGCGGCGACGATCGGTGCCGCCACCGACGTGCCGCCCGCGTGTCCCCACCCCGCTCGGGGCCAGTCAGGGGCGGCCGTGGTGTCGTAGATCGCCGGTCCCGTATTCGGGTCCGCGACCGCAGACACGTCGACGCTGAGGCGCCCGCTCCCGCAGCCGGTGGCAGCCCAGTTGCCAACGGAGCGCTGCCACGTGGGAGCGGGGAAGATCGAGGAACAGCCGGAGCCCCCCTGGCTCCATATCGTGCTCCCCCATTCCCCTCCGTGCTCCGTGAGCTTGGTGCCGCCGACGGCGATCACCGTCGGGGACTTGGCGGGGAAGCTCGGATAGCGCCACCCCATGGTTTGGCAGAACTGCCAGTGTTCGGGATCGTTCGTTTCGTCGTAGCCGCAGTCGCCGGACGCCACCGTGATCACGGTGGCGGGGTGGTTGAAGTACCTTTCGTTGGCTTCGGTGAGGTACCGGGCTTCTTCGGCTTCGGTCCAGCCGCCGTAGAGCTCGATGCAGATGGTCACCTCCGTGGCGCCTTCGCGAACGGCGGTGTTCACCGCGAGGCCGGTCGCTTCTATCCGGCGCGGGGATTCGGGGTCGGCCTCCACGACGAGGATGCGGCAGTTCTGACACACCGCATGCGCCAGCTCGACGTCGATCGAGGTCTCGCCCGAGCGAAACGAGTTCGTCGGCAGTGGCCCGGAGCCCCCGTTCTGGTTGATGACACGAAGGCAGCCATTCGATCTCGAGCAGGCGGGGACCCGGTAGCGCTTGTCGTAGACCGCCAGGTCGCCTTCGAGTGTCGGATCGCCACCGACCTCGATGAGGGCAATCGTCTGCGACGAGGACGAGGCCGTGGTCGCGGGCAGCTCGTAGGCGGCGTGCAGCTGCTGCGGGGTGAGGCCGGGTTCCGCTGCCCGAACATGCCTGAGCGGGTGTTTGGCGGCCTCCGCACCGGCGCCCGCGAGCAGCATCGCGAGGGCCGCCAGGCCTGCGACCGGCACGACCCCGCGTCGCATCACGTGACGTGCAAGAACAGTGTGCCCGAGCACACGGGGCTATCGGCAGCGCCGACTGGGCGCTTGAACCTCAGGCAGGGCGTCCGAGCGGCCTGGTATCAAGCTTTAGCTCGACTATTGGGGAGGCCGCATCGGTATGGGATACATACGCAAAGCCCTATCCATCACCACGCTTGGCCTGTCGAATCTCGTCCTGGACGACGACTCGAAGGGCCCCGCGCCATCGCCGCAGAAGCGAACCCCGGCGCGTAAGCGACCGACCTCCAAGGCGAAGCCCAAAGCTCGCGCTCGCGCCAAGACCGTCGCGGGCTCCTCCGCGGGCGAGCACAAGGCGGCTCGCGCCAAGCCTCGTCCGACCCGCGCGAAACCCAAGGCCAAGGCCAACGCGCGGACAACGAGGGCCCGCACGGCGCCGCCCAAGCCCGCCCGCAGGGCAACCGCCAAAGCGGCCCCCCCACCGCAGCCGACGGTGCAGGAGTCGCCCAAGGCGGACGCGGCGGAGGCGCCCGCACCCGCGCGGCCGGTCGCCCCGACCTCCGGCGTGGCAATCGCGCTCGACCGCATCGCCAAGCTGCACCAGCACGGCGAGCTCACCGACAGGGAGTTCGCCGCCGCGAAGGCCCGCATCCTCGGGACGGCCCCGCCGCCGGCGGCACCGGAGACCGACTCGGCGTCCTTCCCCTCGATCGAAGCCAACGTCGCCGCTGCCCGCCGGCTAGCCGACTACGCCGAGCGCGACCGGGATCGTCCGGCCACCGGGCCGGGCGCCACGCGCGGGATCTGAGCCTCGCCACGCCAGTACCCTCGAGCACCGGTCCCATCCCGCGTGCTCGAGCACTGACACACGGACATCGCCGGTGACGGGGCGATGAGCTACGACACGCTGCTGTACGAGCAGGACGGTCACGTCGTGACCCTCACCCTCAACCGCCCCGAGCAGCACAACGCGGTCAGCGCCGCCATGAACGCCGAGCTCCACCACGCGTGGCAGCGCTTCCGCGACGACGAGGACGCCTTTGTGCTCGTCCTCACGGGCGCGGGCGAGACGACGTTCTGCGCGGGATGGGATCTCCAGGACGCCTCCGAACTGGACGAGCTGGGCGACTACGACGCCTACCGGGTAGGCCTGTACAACAGCCCCGGAGCCTGTGGCTACACGCGCAAGGCCGACATCTTCAAGCCGGTGATCGCGGCGGTCAACGGCTACGCGTTCGCCGCCGGGCTCGAGAACGCATTGCTGGCGGACATCCGCATCGCCTCGGAGAACGCCGAGTTCGGCGCCCTGGAGCGGCGCTGGAACATCGTGGGGGGCGACGGCATGACCGTGCGCCTGCCGCTGGTGGTGGGGTTCGCGAGGGCGATGGAGCTCGTGATCACCGGCAGGCGCATCGACGCAGCGGAGGCCCTGTCGATCGGCCTGGTCAACGAGGTCGTCCCGCGCGGCCAAGCCCTGGCGCGGGCGCAGCAGCTCGCGCAGCAGATCGCGGCCCTGCCGCAGGGTGCGATCCGCAGCGACAAGGAGAGCATCATGCGCGGCGTGGGGCGCACCCTCGAGGAACGCCTGCGGATCGAGGCGGAGATGATCATCTCGATGTTCATGCGCCGCGACCCCCACACCCTCGGGGCGGCGGCGTTCAAGGCGGGGAACCTCACCCCCGTCTGGCCCAACAACGGACTCTGACCG
>DATJXX010000003.1:0-22343 GCA_035499875.1 Solirubrobacteraceae bacterium | reverse complement strand
CCACCCGGGGGCGGCGGGGGCGTGGGCGGGGGTTCCGGTTCTTTGCCGCCACCCGTACCGCCGCCGGCCCCTTCGCTCTGGGCCTGTGCCCACGTGTAGTAGGTGGCGGCCCCCGGGTGCGAGCTCACGATCAACGCCGTCCCTCCCCGGCCGCTCGTGCCCTGGCCCGTGGCAACCCCCAGGACCACCGGCTGGGGCAGCGGCAGCCCTTCGCCCAGGATCACGTGGCGGTGCCCCCAGCACCCGCTCGCGCCGGGGCTCGGGCAGTCGAGGTTGGGGCCGGGGTATCCGTCGTCGTACATCCACAGGTAGTAGGCCAGCAGGGGCCCGGTGCTCGCCCAGTCGGAACCGAAGCCGTTCCACGGCGATTCGGTGGATGGTGGCCGCGGGTCGGTCCCGTTTCGCACGCCCGCCGCCGCGGCTTCGTCGAGGGCCGTGTTCAGCCCCGAGATCGTGGTGTACCCGTACGCGCTGCGGTCGAGGTCGGCGAGGATGAAGATCTGCCTGTCAGCCGACAGGGCGAGGAAGTTCGCCGGCACCCCGTAGGCGGGCAGGCCCAGCGTCTCGCGGGCCGCGTCGAGCCTCGAGAGCAGCCATTGCTGGCATTCGGCGGAACCTTCCTGCGAGCAGGCGGCGGGCATCGACCCGAGCGGGATGTTCGCCGCCGGATCCGCTGCCCGGGCGGACGCGGGCGCGAGCGCACAGGCGACGACGGCGGTGGCTGCGACGGCACGACGACGGACGGTTCTCGAGCTGCGCAGGTGCGCAGACATCGCTTGCGCGAGCATCCTTGCCTCCCGGTCTCGGGCGGGTGAATGGTGGGACGCATGCGCTTTGGGCGGGCGCACGCTCCTCTCCGAATCCGCGCATTGTGGCTCCGGCGGGCGCCCGGGACGGCGCTTTTGGACGACCGTTCGAGGGTCGTCACGGGCACGTCAGTACAGGTCCAGGGGGCGCCCGGCGAGGGCCTCGTAGCGGGCTCCGCTCGGCTCCAGCCACGAGCGATACAGCGTCAGCGACTCGGGCCGGAACCGCAGGGGCGGGGTCGCCGGTATCGTCGCCGCCTGCGCCGAGGATCCGGACAGGGCCTCCCGCCCCCGCACCCGCGCGACCGTCAGGTGGGCCCTGAAGCGCCTGCGTTCGGGCTCCCATGCGACCGCGCGGCGCAGCTCTGCCACGAGCTCCCGCTGCAGCCGCTCGAGCTCTCCGTCCTGGTCGTGGATCTCCACCGCGAGGTTCCTCGGCCGGCGCGGGGGCAGCCACAGCGGGGCGCCCACCGACAGCTCGCCCACCTCTGTCGTGGTCGCCGCCGGCACCCCGGCGAGCTCGTCGATCTCCCCCACGGGCCTGCTGCCGAGGAAGCACAGCGTGATGTGCAGGACCTCGGCCTCCAGGACGCGCAGCTCCTGGCGCCCGCGAGCGCCCGATCGCCCCGGCGCGGCCGCCGCGCGCGCCCAGCTCGCCAGCTCGAGGCGGATCTGCTCGGGCGGGTCGACGGCCAGGAACAGCCGCGCGGTGGCGCCCCCGCCCCCGCTCATCCGGCGCCCGCGGCCTCCCCCCTGAGCAGCCGGCGCAGCAGGTGCATCGCGACGGTCGTGGCGCGGTCGCGCACGTCCGCCCGGCCGCCGGGGAGTTCGACCTTGCGGGTGAGCCGCTCGCCGGCGCCCGCGCGGTCGCGGCGGGGCCGGGCCACGCTCAGCCATACCAGGCCGACGGGCTTCTCCTCCGTGCCGCCGCCGGGGCCCGCGATCCCGGTGACGCCGATCCCCACATCGGCTCCGAGCCGATCGCAGGCGCCTTCCGCGAGCGCGACGGCGACCTCGCATGAGACCGCCCCGTGGGCCTCGATCAGGGCGGGGTCGACGCCCGCCGCGGCCACCTTCACGTCGTTGTCATAGGCGACGATCGAGCCCCTGAAGTAGTCGGAGGAGCCGGGCAGTTCGGTGAGGCGGGCGGCCAGCAGCCCCCCGGTGCACGACTCGGCCGTGGCCACCGTCTGGGCACCGATCGCGGCGCCCCCGCGCAGCAGCGCGGCCACCTGCACGTCCACGGACGTGCCGTCGTTGGAGAACAGCGTGTCGGGGTGGCGGCGCGCGACGACGTCCTCGAATTCGACGTACACCCCCTCGTCGGCGGGATCGAACACGCTCACCACCTCCACCTCGGCCCGTTTCAGGCAGGTGGTGATCTCGAGCCGCCCGAGCGCCACGCCCTCCCGTTCGGCCACGCGCAGGGTCTCGGCGATCTCCGACTCGGGGATCCCGAACAGCCGCAGCATCCGCTGCTCCACCCGCCGGGCGCCGCTGAGGGCGGCTTTCAGCGCCTCGGTGGCGACGGCGGTGCCCCACATCGGCTGCAGCTCCCGCGGGGGCCCCGGCAGCACCACGATCGTGGGATGCTCGCGGCTGGCCGGCGGCGGCACCACGAGGCCGGGGGCGGTGCCGACGGGGTCCAGCACGGTGGCACCCTCGGGGACCATCGCCTGTTTGCGGTTGCCGGCCCTCACGGCCTCCATGTCGACGTGCGGGAAGCGCTTGGCGAGCGGGCGCAGGATCTCGGCGATGCGCTCCTCGACCGCCGGGTCGAGCCTCATCTCGCGCTCCTGGAAGCTGCCCACGACCTCGGCAGTGAGGTCGTCGGCGGTGGGACCGAGCCCGCCGCTGGTGATCACGAGGTCGAGCTCGTGGGCGGTCATGAAGGAGAGCGCCTCGCGCATGTCCTGCGGGCGGTCCCCGACGATCGTCGTGTAGGCGAGCTGGACGCCCAGCTCCTGCAAGCGCTCCGCCAGCCAGGGCCCGTTGCGGTCGCTGACGCGGCCGGTGAGCACCTCGGTGCCCGTCACCACGATCCCGGCCCGCGCCCCGGGGCCGCCGTTCACCGGCACGTGGGCTGGCTCCCGGACGGGAGCGTGTGGCGCCCGCGGGTCTTCGTGAGCGAGTAGCCGATCGCCGCGCTGGAGGCCGGAACCGTCCGTGGCCTGCCGTCGATCACCATGATGACCCCGCTGTTGCCGAGGGTGACGTCAAAGCGCCTTGCATGGTATGTCGGCGTCGTCGAGCCGGGCTGCAGCTCCACGCCCGGGATCAGCTTGCGCCCGTCGCCGATCAGGCACACGTACACGACCGAGCTCGCCCGCAGCGACAGCGCCACCTCCCGCGAGCGCGTCGCGTGGCTCGTCCCCGTCGTGCTGCCCGCGCCGGCGTGCTGCCCGGTGGAGGTGTGCCTGGAGCTGCTCGTGCCGGATTTCGAGCCCGAGTTGGTGGCCAGCAGCACCACCAGCAGCACGATCACCGCCAGGATCGAGACGACCGCGATCGTGTAGCCCCGGGAGGACCCGCCGGAGGGGCCCCGCGAGCGCCGCCGTTCGGTGCTGGGGACGATCGGCTCGCCGGGGTCCCCGGTGCGCTCCTGCGACTGCCTGTATTCCTCCACGAGCGCCTTGCCGTCGAGCCCCAGCGCCTGTGCGTAGGTGCGCAGGAAGCTCTTCACGAACGTGGGACCCGGGAGCAGGCTCCACTCTTCGTTCTCCAGCGCGCGCAGGTACTTGGCCCGGATCTTGGTGGTGGCCTCGATCTCGGAGACGTCGATGCGCGCACGCATGCGCGCCTCGCGGAGCGTGGCGCCGATTTCGGGCATCTCGCTGGGAGAGGCTAGTCGCTGAGCGTGGCGGCGGGCTCGTCGAGCTCGGCCAGGAAGCGGGGCAGGTCGGCCTCCGTGATCAGCACCTGCCGGGGCTTGGATCCTTCGTACCCGCTGATCACCTTGCGCTTCTCGAGCATGTCGATCATGCGCCCGGCGCGCGTGTATCCGAGGCGCAGGCGACGCTGGAGCATCGAGGTCGAAGCGGTCTGCATCTCGGCGACGAGCACGATCGCGTCACGCAGCAGCGGGTCCTCGTCGGGGTCGAACTCGTCCCGCGGTCCCTCGCCCTCGGCCGGCTCGACCTCCTCCAGCAGCTCCTCGCGCAGCTCCGGCTCGCCCTGGCGCCGCCACAGCTCGGTGAGCTTGGCGATCTGGGGCTCGTCGATGTAGGCGCCCTGGATGCGCTGCAGGCGTGAGCTCCCCACGGGGCTGAACAGCATGTCGCCCTGCCCGAGCAGCGACTCGGCGCCGTTCTGGTCGAGGATCACGCGGGAGTCCGTCTGGGAGGACACCGCGAAGGCGATCCGCGAGGGGACGTTGGCCTTGATCATGCCCGTGATCACGTCCACGCGCGGGCTCTGGGTGGCCAGCACGAGGTGGATGCCGACGGCGCGCGCCTTCTGGGCCAGGCGGATGATCGAGTCCTCCACGTCGGCCGGGGCCACCATCATCAGGTCCGCGAGCTCGTCGATCACGCACACGATGTTCGGCAGCGGAGCTTCGTCGCGGCGCACGCGTGCCTTGTTGAGCTCGGTCAGGCTGCGGGTGCGCGACAGCGACATGATCCCGTAGCGGGACTCCATCTCCTTGACCAGGTTGGCGAGCGCGTTGGCCGCCATCCGGGGGCTGGTGATGACGGGGGTGAGCAGGTGCGGTATCGACTCGTAGTGGTTGAGCTCCACCTGCTTGGGGTCGACCAGCACGAGCCTCAGCTCGTGTGGGGTGCAGCGCAGCAGCAGGCTGCACAGCATCGCGTTGATGGCGCCCGACTTGCCCGCGCCGGTGGTGCCCGCCACCAGCAGGTGGGGCATCTTGGCGAGGTCCGCCCCGATCGCCTTGCCGGCCACGTCCTTGCCGAGCCACACGATCAGCGGCGAGGAGTCGCGCGGGGGCTCACCGAACACGTCCCCGAGGCGCACGATCTTGCGCTGCGCGTTGGGCACCTCCACGCCGACCGCCTGCTTGCCCGGAATCGGAGCGAGGATGCGGATGTCGGTGGCGGCGAGCGCGTAAGCGAGGTCGTCCTTGAGCTTGGCCACCGCTCCCACCTTCGTGCCGGGGGCCAGGCGCAGCTCGTAGCGGGTGATGTGGGGTCCGGCCACCGTGCCGATCACCTTCGCCTGCACGCCGAAGTGGCCGAGCGCCTCCATCAGGCTGCGGGCAGTGCGCTCCTGTCCGGCCGTGTCGGGACGCTCGGCCTCGCGCCCGGAGCGCGTCAGGAGCTTCCCCGCCTCGGGCAGCTGCCACACGAACTCGGGGTCGTCGGTGACCGCCCCCCGGTAGCGCCCCTGGGGCGTCAGCCGCCCGCCGTCGTCAGTGACGGGCGTGAAGGTGGCGCCCTCGGCGGCGGGGGCCTCGTCCTCGTCCCCGCCGGGCAGGGACTCCTCGTCGGCGTGCGGCTCGGGTGGCGTGCCCTCGTGCTCGCCGGAGTCTGGGCCCGGCGGCTCGCCGGATGTGCCCGTCTCGTCCGCCGGCTCATCGTCCCACAGGCCGGACACGGCGGAGGCGCCCGCCGCGTGCGTCAGCGCGGGCAGCGCGTGCTCGTCGGTGGCGGGGTCGAAGGGGTCGTCCTCGGATCCAGGAGCGCCGCTCTCGCCGGGGGCGAGCCGGCTCCCGCCGGCCAGGCGCCCCACCCCTGCCAGCGCGTGGGCCGAGCCCCGCAGCCAGCCTCCGAGCGAGGACCCCGTCAGCAGCATGGTCCCGGTGATCGCCAGGAACACGACGAGGATGCCGACGCCGAATCCCTGCACCAGCGGGCTGAAGAGGCGGAACAGCGCTTCGCCCACGATGCCCCCGTGGCTCTGCATGTGGGCGGAGGTCCAGGCCTGCGTGGAGGGGCCGCCACCGGAGGTGATCCCGAGCGTGCCGGCGGCGAGGGCGAGCGTGACCGCGGCGAACAGGCAGATCGCCCCGCCGCGCAGCGGTCGCTGCAGCCCGAGGGCGGGACCGAGCAGCAGCGTCACACCTGCGGCCACCAGCGCCAGCGGGGCGAAGATACGCGCGCGCCCGAGGATCCAACCGAGCGCGACCGTGAGGCCGTGGCCCGCGCTGCCGCCGTTCCAGCCGCCGTAGATCACGAACACGAGGTACAGCCCGCAGGCCAGCAGCGCCAGCGCCAGCACCTCCCTGCTCCGCTCGCCGAACAGCGGCGTGCGGGGACGCAGCCTCGAGACGGTGCCCCGCAGCGCCGTGACGAGCGAGGTGCGGGAGCGACGGCGGGCCGGTTTGCGGCGTTTGGCGGGTGCCTTGCGCGCGCGCCCGCGCGAGGCCGCGGAAGATCTCCTGCGTGTAGCCGGCATCGTGCGCAACTTCGACGCCATCTGCCCGTAACCTGCCTGTCGGGCTTACCATCGCTTTACAACGAGGCCTTTAGATAAAGATCGATGACCGACTTCGCCCGCAGCCCACGCGTGCTCGTCGTCGAGGACGATGAGGACATCGCCCAGGCGCTCCAGCGCTCGCTGCGCATGGAGGGCTACGAGGTGCGGATCGCACCCGACGGTCGCGGCGCCATCGAACAGGGCCGCTCGTTCGCACCCGACCTGGTGATCCTCGACCTCGGCCTGCCCCAGATCGACGGCGTCGAGGTGGCGCGCTCGCTGCGGGCCGACGACGACGTCCCGATCCTGATCCTGACCGCCCGGGATGCCGTCGAGTCGCGCGTCGAGGGTCTCGACGCCGGCGCCGACGACTACCTGGTGAAGCCGTTCGAGCGCCAGGAGCTGCTCGCCCGGCTGCGCGCGCTACTGCGCCGCCGCCCGCCCCGCGGCTCGGCCCCGCTGCGGGTCGGCGACCTGATGCTGAACGCGGACACCCACGAGGTGTCCCGCGGTGAGCGCACGATCGAGCTGACCCAGCGCGAGTTCGAGCTGCTCGAGTACCTGATGCGCAACGAGCGCATCGTGATCTCCCGGCAGCGGCTGCTGGACGAGGTGTGGGGCTATGACCCCTTCTCGACCACCAACACGATCGAGGTGTTCGTCTCCAACCTGCGGCGCAAGCTCGAGTCCGGCGGCGAGCCCCGCCTGCTGCACACCATCCGGGGAGCCGGCTACGTCCTCCGCGCCTGATCCCCCGGCAAGGCCGCGCTCGGCGTCGCGCCGGCTGGCGGCACGCGTGTCCGCCGCCTTCGACCGCCAGCCCATCAGGGTTCGCCTGGCGGGCGTCTCGGCGCTGCTCACGTTCGTGATCCTGTGCGCGTTCGCGGGCGTGATCGGCTCGGTCACGGTGCACCGCATCCGGCAGGACTTCAACCGCGAGGTGAACACCAAAGCCGAACGCCTGCGCACGCAGCTGAACATCGAGGTCGTGTTCGCCCGCGACGGCAGCGAGCACCTCGCCATCACGCCCGAACTCGGCTACTTCGCGGCCACCTCCGAACACGCCGCGATCCGCATCTTCGGGATCGACCGCAGCGTGCTCGCCGAAGCGCCGGCGCACGCGCCATCGTTCGGGCCCCCCAGCCTCACTCCCCAGACGCTGCACAACTACCGCGTGCTGTCGGGGACCGCGCCGGTGCGCGTCGGCGGGGTCCCGCGCGGGCACGTGTTCGTGCAGTACGCCCGCAACGTCTCCGAAACCGAGGCCACCGTGCGCCGGCTGGAGCTGTTCCTGCTGCTCGGCGTGCTGGGCGGCACCGCGCTGGCGCTGCTCGCGGGCCTGGCGATCGCACGCCGCGCGATGGCGCCGATCGCGCAGCTGACCTCGACGACGGCGGAGATCGCCCGCACGCGCGACCCCTCGCGCGAGGTCCCGGAGCCGGTTGCCGACGACGAGGTCGCGAAGCTCGCCCGCACGCTGCAGGGCATGCTCCGGGAGCTCGACGCCGCCCGCAGCGAGACGGAGGCGACCCTCGCCCGCCAGCGCCAGTTCGTGGCCGACGCCTCGCACGAGCTGCGCACGCCGCTCACCAGCGTGCTCGCAAACCTCGAGCTGCTCGCCGAAACCCTCGACGGCGACCAGGGCGACGCCGCCACCTCCGCGCTGCGCTCCTCCAGGCGCATGCGCAGGCTGGTGGCCGACCTGCTGCTGCTGGCGCGCAACGACGCCGCCAAGTCCACGGTCCGCGAGCACTGCGATCTCGCCCAGATCGTGGTCGAGGCCGCCGGTGAGCTCGGCGCCGTCGCCGACGGCCACGAGATCGTGATCGACGCCCACAGCGCTCCCGTGCACGCGGCCCGCGACGAGCTGCATCGCGTCGCCATCAACCTGATGGAGAACGCACTGCGCTACACGCCCGACGGAACCGAGATCCGCGTGAGCACGCGCAGGATGTCGGGCGGGCAGGTCGAGCTGGTCGTCGAAGACGACGGGCCCGGGGTGCCCCCTGAGCTGGCCGAGACGCTGTTCGAACGCTTCGTCCGCGGCGCCGGCGACCGCGGCGGCTCGTTCGGCCTCGGGCTCGCGATCGTGCAGTCGATCGCCACCTCCCACGGCGGCAGCGTCACGCTCGAGGCGCCGCTGCAGGGGACGGGTGCCCGCTTCGTCGTGCGCCTGCCGGCGGCGTCAGACCTCGACGACGACGGGCAGCACCATCGGCCGCCGCTTGAGACGCTCGTAAACTAGCGTCGCGAGGTCGTCGTGGAGGACCTGCGCGAGCAGGTCGGTCTCGCGGATCCCCTCCCCCGCCGCGTGACGCAGCGAGCTGTCGACCGTCAGGCGGATCTCCTCGGTCAGCTCGTCCGCCTGGTCCATGAACGGGACGCCCCGGAAGATCACCTCCGGGTCGGCCACCGAGGATCCGTCCTGCTCGGCGATCGTGACCACCACGATGAAGATCCCGTCGGCCGAGAGCATGCGCCGGTCGCGCAGCGCGACGTCGGCCATGTCGCCGATCTCGACGCCGTCGACGAAGATCATCCCCGATTGCTCGGGCTCGCCGAAGCTCGCCCCCCGCTCGTCGATCTCCAGCGGCAGGCCGTTCTCCCCCTGGAAGACGTCGCGCGGGTCGATGCCGACCGCCTCCGCCAGCCCGGCGTGCATCCGCAGCCGCTTGAAGTCGCCGTGGAAGGGCATCACGTAGCGGGGCTTGACGAGGTTGAGCATCAGCTTGACCTCCTCCTCGTAGCCGTGCCCGGAGGCGTGGACGGGCGCGTCACGCGGGGTGATCACCTCACAGCCGATGTGGTAAAGGCGGTCGATGGTCTCGTTCACGGCGCGCTCGTTGCCGGGGATCGGCGTGGCCGAGAACACGACCGTGTCCCCCGCCTTCAGCTCCACCTGGGGGTGGTCGCGGTAGGCCATCCGTCGCAGCGCCGACAGCGGCTCGCCCTGGGAGCCGGTCGACAGGATCACGACGCGGTCGTCGGGGAAGTCGGAGATCTCGCGGGGTCCCACCAGCAGCCCCTCGGGGATCTCGATGTGGTCGAGGTTGCGCCCGATGCCGACGTTCTTGCGCATCGAGCGCCCCACGAGGGCGACCTTGCGGTCGAGCGCGTAGGCGGCGTCGATCACCTGCTGGACGCGGTGGATGTTGGAGGCGAAGCTCGTCACCACGATCCTCCCCCGGCAGCGCGCGAACACCTCCTCGAGGTGGGGACCCACGACCGACTCCGACGGCGAGAACCCGGGGCGGTCGACGTTGGTGGAGTCCCCGCACAGCAGCAGCACCCCTTCGCGGCCGAGCTCGGCCAGGCGCGAGACGTCCGCCGGGGGCCCGTCCACCGGGGTCTGGTCGAACTTGTAGTCGCCGGTGATCAGCACCGTCCCGAGCTCGGTCCCCAGCGCCACGGCGCTGGAGTCGGGGATCGAGTGCGTCATGTGGATCAGCTCGAGCGTGAACGGCCCGAGCTCGAGCACCTCCCCCGCGTCGAGCTCGATCAGCTCGACGTCGTCGGCGAGGCGGTGCTCCTCGAGCTTGGAGCGTGCCATCGCGAGTGTCAGCGGGCCTCCGTACACGGGCGCCGACAGCTCGTCGCGAAGGTCACGCACGATCCACGGCAGCGCCCCGAGGTGATCCTCGTGGCCGTGGGTGACGACGATCGCCTCGATCTCCGAGGCGCGATCTCGCACGTAGCTGAAGTCAGGCAGCACGAGGTCGATCCCGACCATCTCCGGCGTCGGGAAGCGCAGGCCGACGTCGACGACGACGAGGCGACCGTCGTACTCGACGACGGTCATGTTCTTGCCTATCTCGCCGAGGCCACCGAGCGGCAGGACCCGCAGCTTGCGGCTCACGCGGGGGCGCCGGCGAGCAGGCCGTGGCGTTCGAGCATCGCGCGCACCACGGCCGCCTCCTGGGCGGTGGCCTCCACCAGCGGGAGTCGCAGACCCCCGGCTTCGTGTCCGAGCATGTTGAGCGCCGCCTTCGTGCAGGTGGGGTTCGAGGTGATGAACAGCGCCTCGTAGACGTCGCGCAGGGACGCGTCGATCTCGGCGCGCCGCTCCGGCTCGTCGACCATGCGGCGCATCTCGGGCCCGACGATGTGGCTCGCCACGAGGATCCCCCCGGCACCCCCCATGTCGAGTGTCCGCGCGAGCGTGGCGTCGTCGCCCGCGTACACGTCGAGCCCCGGGATCGGCTGCAGCTCGGCCGCGTTGGCCTGCTTGACGCCGGTCACGCCCGGGATCTCCGCGAGCTCGGCGAGGAACTCGGGTGGCATGTTGGTGCCGGTGCGGGCGGGGATGTTGTAGAGGATCGTAGGTTTGTCGGTGGCGCCCGCGACCGCTTCGTAGTGGCGCCGCAGCCCGAGCCGGCTGGGGCGGTTGTAGTACGGCGTCACCGACAGCATCGCGTCGGCGCCCAGCTCGGTGGCCCGTTCGGTGAGGAAGACCGCCTGACGGGTGTCGTTGGTGCCCGTGCCGGCGATGATGCTCTTGCCGGGCGGACGCTCGGCGACCGCCAGTTCGATCAGTCCGAGCTGCTCCGCGCTGGTCAGCGTGGAGGCCTCGCCGGTGGTGCCCGCCACCACGAACCCGTCCGAGCCGTTGTCGGCAAGGTGTCGCATCAGCGCCACGAAGGCGGATTCGTTGACCGCCCCTCCGTCTTCGAAGGGGGTGACGATCGCTGTGAGGATCTCCCCTAGGGCCGCCATGTCGGGCTCAGTATCTCACGCACCCCGGGGCTTCACGTGAACAGCAGGTTCTCGAGCCCCACGACAGGCGAGGTCTCGAGGTCGCCCACGCGACGCACGGCGAGCAGCACCCCCGGCATGAAGGACTCGCGGCTGATCGAGTCGTGGCGGATGCTCAGCGTCTGACCGAGGTCGCCGAGGATCACCTCCTGGTGGGCGACCAGGCCCGGGAGGCGCACGGAGTGGATCGGGGGCTCGGGGCCGCCGCTGGCCTCGGCCATCCGCCTGGCGGTCAGCGCCGCCGTGCCGCTGGGCGCGTCGAGCTTGGCGTCGTGGTGCAGCTCGATGATCTCCGCCCTCGCCATGTAGCGGGCGGCCTCGGCGGCGAAGCGCGTCATCAGCACCGCGCCGATCGCGAAGTTGGGGGCGATCAGCACGTTGGCCCGCCGCTGCGGGTCCTCGGGGCGCGCCTCGGCGAGGGGCGCTTGGTCGAAGCCGGTGGTGCCGATCACGACGTGCACGCCCGCGCGCACGCACGCCAGCGCGTTCTCGAGCGCGACATCCGGGGTGGTGAAGTCGACCACCACGTCGGCGTCCGGCAGCACCTGCTCGAGCGTGGTCCCGAGGCGCGGGTCCGCGCGCCCGGTGAGCTCCATGTCGGGCGCGCCCGAGACCGCTTCGCACACCGTCCGGCCCATGCGGCCCTCGGACCCGGACACAGCCACGCGGATCATGGCGCGGCCTCCTCGCCCCCGTCGCGGGCGTCGCGGCTGGCGGCCTCGCGGCCCCGGCCGGCGCCACCGTTGGCGGCCTCGCGGGCGCCGAGCGACAGCGGTGCGAGCGCGTCCAGCATGCGCTCCCGCTCCGGCCCGATCCCGACCACCGACATGCGCTCGGGCGTGAACAGCTCGCCCGCCAGCGCCCGCAGGTCGTCGAGCTCGACCGCGTCGATGCGGGCGATCATCTCGTCGACGCTGAGGATCGGCATGCCGTGCAGCAGCGAGCTGCCGAGACGGCTCATGCGCGCGCCGGTGGACTCCATGCCCAGCACCACCCGGCCCTTCAGGTTCTCGCGCGAGCGCACCAGCTCCTGCTCGCTGGCGGGGTCCTCCACGAGGCGCTCGAGCTCGGCCGCCACCACCCTCAGGGCCTCCCCGAGGTTGTCGGGGCGGGTTCCGACGTACAACCCCACCTCCCCGGCGTGGGCGTACAGGTTCGAGAACGAGAAGATCGCGTATGCGAGCCCCCGCCGCTCGCGCACCTCCTGGAACAGGCGCGAGGAGGAGGTGCCGCCGAGGATCCCTTCGAGCACGCGCAGCGCGAAGCGTCGCTCGTCCTCGCGTGCGAGCCCGTGGGCGCCGAGGCACACGTGGTACTGCTCGGTGTCCTTCTGCAGGAACTCCAGCCTCGCCCGGGGTTCGGGCACGGGAGCGGCGATCGTGGTGGTTGACGAGCCGTCCCCGTCCGCCCGCTCGCCGCCGGCGGGCGGGCCCGTGGGCGCGGGCGAGGATTCCGCCAGCGCCACGAGCCGGTCGTGGTCGACCGAGCCGGCGGCCGCGATCACGACCGTGCGCGGGAGGTAGCGGCGGTCGTGGAAGGCGCCCAGCAGCTCGCGGGTGGCGCCCGCCACCACCTCGGCGCGGCCGATCACGGGACGTCCCAGGGGGTGCGAGCCGAAGATCGCGCGGCCGAGCACGTCGAAGATCAGGTCCTGGGGATCGTCTTCGTACATCGCGATCTCCTCGAGCACGACCTGGCGCTCCGCCTCGAGCTCGCCGTAGCGGGGCTCCCAGATCATCTCGCTCATCACCTCGAAGGCGCGCTCCAGGTGGCCGTCGAGCACGCGCGTGTACAGCGAGGTCGATTCGCGGTCGGTGCCGGCGTTGATCTCGGCGCCCATCGCGTCGAAGATCTGGTCGATCTCCTCCGAGCCGAAGTGCTCGGTGCCGCGGAACAGCATGTGCTCGAGCAGGTGGGAGATGCCGGCCTCGTCCTCCCGCTCGCTGGCCGAGCCGCTCGCCACCCAGAACCCGAGCGCCGCGGATCGGACGCTCGGGATCCGTTCGGTGACGATCCTCAGCCCGGAGCCGAGCGTCGTCAGGCGATGCTCGGCGTGCGCTGGGCCGGCTTGCGGGTCAGTCGCGGTCGCGCCCATGGCGCGGGCGGCCGGAGCCGCGGGAGCCACGCTCGCTGTCGCGGCGCGAGCCACGCTCGCGGCCGTTGCTGGAGGGGCGGCGCCCGCCGCCCTCGCGGCCACCCCCGCCCCCACCGCCGCCCCCACCGCCGCCGCCGGTGCCGACTCCGGCGAGCTCCTCGACCGACTTGCCCGCGATGTCGGGGTCGTGGGCCAGGCGCAGGCCGATGCGGCCGCGCTCGCGGTCCACCTCCACCACGCGCACCGTGACCTCGTCGCCGCGGTTGAGCACGTCCTCGACGCTCTCCACGCGCACGCCGGGCGAGACGTTCGAGATGTGCAGCAGCCCGTCGGTGCCCTTGGCGAGCTCGATGAAGGCGCCGAAGGTGGTCGTCTTGACGACTTTGCCGACGTATTCGTCGCCGACCTCGACCTCCTTCATCATCATCCGGATGCGCTCGACGAGCTCGTCTCCGAGCTCCCCGTTGGCCGAGTAGACCAGCACCTGGCCGTCGTCGTTGACGTCGATCTGGGAGTCGAACTCCTCCGACAGGCCACGGATCGTTTCGCCGCCCTTGCCGATCAGCAGGCCGATCTGGGAGGGGTCGATCTGGATCGTCTGGATGCGCGGCGCGTAGCGGCTGAGCTGCTCGCGCGGGCCGTCGATGACCTCGCCCATCTTCCCGAGGATGAAGGTCCGCGCCTCCTTGGCCTGCGTGAGGGCATCCTGCAGGATCTCGAACGTGACACCCGAGATCTTGATGTCCATCTGCAGGGCGGTGATGCCGCGATCGGTGCCGGCGACCTTGAAGTCCATGTCGCCGAGGTGGTCCTCGACGCCGGCGATGTCGGTCAGGACGATGTAGTCGTCGCCCTCTTTGATCAACCCCATCGCGATCCCCGCGACGGGGCGCTTGATCGGCACGCCCGCGTCCATCAGCGACAGCGAGGAGCCGCACACCGAGGCCATCGAGGAGGAGCCGTTGGACTCGAGGATGTCCGACACCACGCGGATCGAGTAGGGGAACTCCTCGATCGAGGGCACCATCGGCGAGAGCGCCCGCTCGGCGAGCGCGCCGTGGCCGACGTCACGCCGTTTGACGCCCCCCATGCGGCCGGCCTCCCCGACCGAGAAGGGCGGGAAGTTGTAGTGGTGCCAGTAGTACTTTTTCGTCTCCAGGCCGAGCGTGTCGATCCGCATCTCCTCCTTGAGGGTGCCGAGCGCCGCGACGCTGAGGGCCTGCGTCTGGCCGCGCGTGAACAGCGCCGAGCCGTGGGTGCGGGGGGTCACGCCGACTTCGATCGTGATGTCACGGATCTCGTCCTCGGAGCGGCCGTCTGGACGCTTCTTGTGGACCGCGATGCGCTCACGGACGATCGACTTCTCGAGCGACTCGAAGGCCAGCTTGGCCGCGGCGCGGCGGTCGCGGGCGACCTGCTGTTCCTCCTCGCCGGCACCCTCGCGGGCGGGCGGGCCGTACTGCTCGACGACGGCCTCCTCGACGGCCTTGGTCGCGTCCTGGCGCTCGAGCTTGTCCTCGACCTGGGTGGCGGCGTCGAGCTTCGAGCCGTGCGAGGAGCGGATCTGCGAGAGCAGGTCCTCGTCGACCTTGATGGCGTCGTAGGTCTTCTTCTCCTTGCCGGCCTTGGCGGCCAGCTCGCGCTGCAGCTCGCAGAGCTTCCTGATCGCCGCGTGGGCGATGTCGAGCGCGTCGAGGATCTCAGCCTCGGGGATCTCGTTGGCCCCGGCCTCGACCATCAGGATCGCGTCTTCGGTGCCGGCCACGACGAGGTCGAGATCCGAGCGCTGTCCCTCGCCGTCGCCCTCCGGTTCGGTGAGCAGGTCCTCCTCGTTGGGGTTGACGACGAAGTTGCCGTCGACCTTGCCGATCCGGACCGCGCCGACGGGGGTCGGGAGCGGGATGTCGGAGATCATCAGCGCCGCGGAGGCGCCGTTCATCGCGAGGATGTCGTACGGGTGGACGTGGTCGATCGACAGGGGGATCGCCACCAGCTGGGTGTCGTAGCGCCAGTCCTTCGGGAACAGCGGCCGGATCGGCCGGTCGATCATGCGCGCGGTGAGCGTCGCCTTCTCGCCGGGGCGGCCCTCGCGCTTGAAGAACGAGCCGGGGATTTTCCCGGTCGCGTACATCCGCTCCTCGACGTCGACGGTCAGCGGGAGGAAATCGACGTCCCTCAGGGATCCCGCGACGGCCGTCGCGAGAACCATCGTGTCGCCCTGCTGGACGACGACTGCGCCGGAGGCCTGCTTGGCCATCCTCCCCGTCTCAAAGGAGATCTCGCTGCCCGCAATCTCCGCGGACACGCGCGTAACGGCGTCTTTAGCCATGTTCACTGCCTTCCTGTTCCGCCCTTCGGTCGGCGGATCGTTTCTTTTCTACTCTCCGAACCGAGTGAGCTTAGCGGACGGCGCCCGGCCTACCCGAGGCCTGTCCGCAGCGTCTCGAGCGCCGGCAGATCACCCGGCGAATCGGCCTCATAACTCCACGAGATGGTGGCGTCGGGAGCGGTCACGACCAGCGCCCGCTGCGGGAAGCCGCCCTCGTGCAGGACCCCGAAGGCACGGCACGCCGCGCCCTTGGGCTCGAAGTCCGACAGCTGCTCGCTGGAGACGCCGAGCTTCTCCCGGAAGGCCCCCTGGGCCCAGGTCGAGTCGCACGAGACCCCATACAGCGCGTCGCCGGCGCCGGCCAGCTCTTTCGCGAGCGGCTCGTACAGCTGCAGCTGGTCGGTGCACACGGGGCTGAAGGCTCCTGGTACTATTTGCATACACGACCAGGGAGGCAGCGATGCAACGCAAGCGCAGGGCAATCGGGATCATTCGCGTCTCGCGCGTCAACGGCCGAGAGGGCGAGTCCTTCGCCTCCCCCGGCGAGCAGCGCGACCGCTTGGAGGCAGCCTGCGAGCGCGACGGGCTCGAGCTGCTCCGCGTCGAGGAGGAGCTAGACGTGTCCGGCGGCACACCGCTACAGGACCGCGCCGGCCTCCTCGCAGCCGTCGAGGCAGTCGAGGCAGGAAAGGCCGACGTGATCGTGGCCGCGTACTTCGACCGGCTCGTCCGCTCCCTGAAGGTGCAGGGCGAGATCGTCCAGCGCGTCGAGGCGGCCGGCGGGAGCGTCCTCGCAGTCGATATCGGCCAGGTGTCGGGAGCGACCGCCAGCCAATGGCTATCCGGGACGCTGCTCGGCGCCGTCAGCGAGTACCAGCGCCGCACGACCGGGGAGCGCGCCCGGGCAGCGCAGGCTCGCGCAGTCGCCCGGGGCGTCCCGCCGCTCGCGAGCATCCCCCCCGGCTACCGGCGGGGCCCCGATGGCCGGCTCGTGGTCGAGCGCCGCGAGGCACCCGTGGTCGCTGAGGCGTTCCGTATGCGCGCGGGCGGGGCGACGCTCCGCCAGGTGTGTGCGTACCTGCGCGAGCACGGCATCGCCCGGACGGTCCGCTCCACGCAAACGATGCTGGCGAGCCCGGTCATGCTCGGCCAGATCCACTTTGGCGAGCTGGTGAACCTCGAAGCTCACGAGCCGATTGTGGACGCCGAGACTTTCCGGCGCGCGCAGAACATCAGCGTCCCCCGGGGCCGCAAGGCGAAGTCTGACCGTCTGCTCGCCCGCCTCGGCGTCCTTCGCTGCGCCACCTGCGGCGGCCGTATGAGCGTCGGATCCCGCAACAAGCCGATCAAGTCCACGGGCGAGGTTGGCCGTTACCCGATGTATCGCTGCTCCCCGACCGGCGACTGTCCCCGGCGGGCCGCGATCTCTGCCGAGCTGGCCGAGCAGACCGTCACCGATTGGGTCCGCGCCGCTGTGGCGGACGTTGAGGGCCGAGCATCGGCCGAGGCGAACATTCGCGAGGCGGAAGCCGAGCTGCAACGCGCCGAGGACGCGCTGAACGCCGCCGTGAAGATGCTGACCGGCCTCGAGGACGTGGACGGCACCCGCGAGAAGCTCGCGGAGCTGCGGGGCGCCCGCGACGCTGCGGCGGACCAGCTCGACCGCCTCGGCGGAGCCCGGGTCGCCGCAACCGTCAACCCCTCAACGGACTGGAACAAGCTGACCCGCGACGAACAGAGGGCGTTCATCCGGGCTACGATCAAGAGCGCGAGCGTGCGCCCCGGGCGCGGCCCCGAGCGGATCGAGATTACGGCCGCCTAGCCCGAGAGTAACGGTGCGGAAGCGCGGAGACGGACATAGTCGTCACCCTCCTTCTCCGGGGGGAGGAGGGTGAAGCCACAGGAGCGAAACAGCGCATGGCTCGGGGCGTTGCCTTGCGAGACCAGTGCCCAGATGTCGGGTACGTGTCGCCAGTCCTCGGCGATCAGCTCCATCGTCCTACCGAGCAGTCTCTTGCCGTTGCCTTTGCCCTGATGCCCCGCCGCGATACCGATGACCCAGATGTAGGCCTCGTCGCCTGCGCCTTCGATCGGGTAGAGCGGTCTCAAGTGGTACGCGCTCACCCCGATGACCTCTTTTGCCGTTCTGGCGACAATGACCGTCGGGGCGCCCGCCATCCTGCGATGGCCGCCTCTCATCACTACAAACGGGTCGGTCCCGGGGGTCTTTCCAGCGCCGATGTAGAGCTGTAGGACGAGAAGGCTGACCTCCAGGTCGTACCCTCCGTGGCCGCAGGAGAAGTCCTGAAGCTGCGCATAATCCCCTGGACTGCCGAGCCGCTGGTACTCGACGGTCTCGAGCGATATCGCCATCCGCCCGGCTTAGGTCGCCGAACGAACTTCCGCCAGGTGGGCCTCGGGGTCCTTCGCGGCGGCCGCCCGCGCCGCCCGCCGCGCCTTGACCTGAGCCGCTGAAAGCCGGATGGTCGTCCCGGGCTCGGCGGCAAGGCGAAGCATAGACGCGTCCCGAGAGGGGATGACGCTCCATTGGGCGTGGTCTGTCGCCCGTGGTGCCGTGGCTCGGGCTTTCTGGGGCTTCGCCGTTGCCTTCGCCTTGGCCTTCGACGACGACGCGGCCTCCGCACCGGCCTGCATCTTCCGCACGCTCGCCTCCCCCGTTCTGTCCGCCCTCGCTCGCGGGCGCTGTTCTTGATGCCGGCGCATGGTACTCCCAATTTCAGATGTCGGCAAGATCGAGCTGATCCTGAGCCTACGCAAGAGCCGGTCCACCGACGTCCGTGCGGAATCCGCCATCCACTTCGGGCTACTGTGGAGCACCGCGCTCCCGACCACACCTTGGCCGATCATCCCGCCTCACTCTAGGGGAGGCTGCCCCGATTAGCGCCGGTCGAAACGCCTTGACCGGACAGCGCCTCACGCGGCGACCTCCGCCAGCTCGCGCGCGCTGAGCGCCTGCCCGCGGCCTTCCCCGAGTACCCGTAGCGCCGTCGCCCGCTCGCCTCCGGGTGCACGGTCGAACGCCGCCCGCCAGTCGCCTACCGTCGCGTTCAGCGCGATCGACCACTCCCCCCGGTCGCGCTTATGGGAGGCAGCCTGTAGCGCCTCGTCCCTCGCCAACGGCCACGCGTCGGTGAAGCTCAACCCGTGGCCGCGGGCCTCCGCGAGCCGCTCCCGCAGCACCGCGGCCGGGCTCACCGCCCCCACGCTCCCCGGCGGGCGCCCGCGTCGCGCTCGAGCCCCGCGATCCCATCCTTCAGCGAAGCGACCCGCTGCGCCTCCGCGGCCAGCTCCCCGGCGATCGGGCCGGCGTCGCGCAGCTCCTCCGCGCTCGCGAGCAGCGCCCGGGCGGCCCAGTCGAGCCGCTTGGTGGCGCGCGGGATCAGATCATCGTTCGCGCTCATCGCTTCACAGCCCCTTCTTGCGGTTCGGCGCCCCGCTAAAGCTTGATGTACGTGCGGGTACACGCCTGGTTGGACTTCCACCGCAACCCCGGCGGCACGAAAAACGACAAGCACCCTTTGTTTTCCACGGTCGCGACCTGTTCCAAGCCGACTTCGATCGTTGCCGACGCCGCAGTCGTGGACGTGTAAACCACCAAGACGGGGCGTTCCGTGCTGACGATCTCCCCCGTTTCCGCTTCCGCTTTCGTGAACACTTTCGTCCCCAGATAAGTCTGTTCACGCTGGGGTTCCCCCGCCACGATCATCCAGTTCGTCGCATTCGACTGCACGACCACATGCTGGTTTTTGTTCAGCTTGATGTTCGCGCCGGCCGTCAGGTCACCGATGATGTTCGCCCCGGCCGTCACTTTCGTTTCCGCGACCGTGCTGAAAATCCCGATCACCTGATTTGCGGTGCCGACCGCGGGCAACGTGAACGTTTCCCCGGTTTTTTCCTGGACCGCGAGTTCGCCGGAAGCGAGCGTCCCGGAGCCGGCGTATTTTTTGACGATCAGGACGTGTTCCGTGAGGATTTTGTCTATCGCTTTCGCGGATTCTTCCATGTCCGTCGCACCGAGTTTCACTTCTCCGGTGCTCGTGGGATACGGGATTTTCCAATTAGTCGTTTCTTTTTCAGGCATACGGCCCTCCTCCTACGTGTCGTTCTACTTGTGTCATCGCCGCGTGGGCGCCCAGCTTCCAGCCGGTCTCGATTGCCCGCTCAAGCGCGTGAGCGGCCCGGTGCGCGTCGGCTTCCTCGAGCTCGGTGCCGGCGTCGTATAGCTCCTTGAGCAGCTCTCGCCAGATCCTCTCCGCGGCCTGTCTGGTGATCTCGTTTTCCTCGCGGGCCTGCGCCTCGTATGACTCATCCACGGTCACGGCCCTCCTGTAGTTGACCGACGCCCTCGATATGCGGGTGCAGCGCGGCTGGCCGACTACAACCGCGCGCGAAGCCCGCCCGCGGCGGACCCACGAGTGAAAGTCCGCCGCGAAGCTCAACGCTCATACCTCAACCGCCATACGCGGTCCCGGCCGCCCTCACAGTCACCACACAGCCGGATCGTCACGGGCCTGCCGGTGTTCCGGTCGCGAACCTCGATCGCCGCGAGGCGTTCCTTGCGCCCGCAGCACTCGCACGCCGCGAGCTTCACCCGCTCGGTCGCGGTGGTGCTCATCTTGGGAGCCCCTCGGGCATGGCCTCGCCCACTTCGTCCCACCACCTTTCGGGGACCAGATGCTCACAGTGCAACAGTCCCGCGCGGTAGATGATGAACCGCTTGACGCTCAACCTTTCCCCGGGGTCGGTTCTCCCGATGCTGTGAACGGCGTTCACCACATCGATTTTGTCATACACGGGGAAGTTGTATTTGCCGTCCTTGCGTTTGTGCGCGTACCCTTCTTTTCCTAACTTTTGGATTTCCTGGTAGCTGTATCGCGGCGTGACGTGCGGAACAGTGAGTTCCGCCCGCCGCGCGAGCTTCACTTTCCGCAGCTTCATCTCCTCGATCGAGGTCGGCACGAGAATCTGAGAGCGACCGCGCACCCGCTCAAACTCGGTTGGGCACATACGCCGTTCCATCTCGCCCGCCGCTCCCCGTGCGCTGATCGCCGCTTCGGTGGCGGGATTGCAGCCGTAGTTGCAGATCGTGACATCGCCGCGATCGATGCTCGCCTGCTTCACTTCGCGGCGGCTCCGGCTTTCATTCCACGAATCCTTTTCGCAGCGAAACCCAACACTCATCTGCAGGCCCGAGTTCGCCGCGGTGGAGCGCAGGTCCTGAACGCGAGGCGCGGTTGCGTCCAGGAAGGCTTCACAGTAAAGCCCGCGGTCGTCTTCGCTGAGGACGAGTGACGGTTCGCCGCTCGGGGTCTTCGTGCGAGCAAGCGCAAGCCCTGAATGGTCCTGCAACAGCACGGTGTCCGGGCCTCCCGCGAGAGACCTCTGCCACGCGCGACGGTTTACCTTCTCCTGAAACGCCTTTCCCACCGGGTACCAGACTTCGGCCACCGACGCATAACCGCGGAGGACGAGTCGGTCGGGGGTCTCTTCGCGTAGCTCGATCAGCGCATCGTTCATGCCGTCACCTCGTAGTCACTCAAACTCGGGCGTGAGCCGAGCTCCGATAGTTCATCCTCGGCCCTTGCACGCGCCGCTTCTTCCTCAGTCCTGCAACGCTCTTGCGCTTCGCTGATCGCCTGGTTGCGGGCTGTGTTGATCTCCTCGGCTCGGGCGTCCCACTCGCGCGCCGCCTCCGGGATCCCCAGCTTCGCTTCGCGTTCCTGGCGCTCCCGCTGCTCACGTTCGGCACGGCGACGGCGCTTGTCCTGCTCTTTGATCGCGAAGCCCGGCGGGTGGCGAGGGTATTCGCCCCGTTCAACCATCTGACGTAGCCGCGACTCGGTATCGAGCTGGGCTCGCAGCTCCTCGACCGGATCACGTTGCGGGCGGGGTTCGGCCGCTTCACGATCCTCGCGGGCGATCTCTGCGTCCAGCTCCTCGAGGTAACGCTTCTGCTCGGCCGCGAGCCGCGCCTGCTCCGCACGCGCTTTCTCCGCCGCCCGTCGCGCCTGTGCGGCCACTTCTTTGCCGACGGCACTGTTCGGATTGATCCTGGCGCCCAGCACCGGGAACTTCATGCCGACACCGCCTCTCGGCGCTCGGGGAGCGGGTCCGCCGGCCGTATCTCCGCCGCGATCAACTCCCTCTCGCCCTCGACAATCGCCGCAAGCTCTACCTGGCCGTTAGGGCCCGGACGCCAGCCGACCGTCGCTGCCAGGGCGGAGGCGAGCTGGGCGATGGCACGCCGGAGTTCCCCTAGTTCAAGTTCGACCTGTGTTGGTTTTGATCGCTGCACTACATGGTCCTTTCGATCGGGTACACCGCCCCGACGACCGGGACGGGCTTGCGGCGCCTGCGTTCTTGTTCGTTGACGGCAGCGAGCTGCTCGAGAGCGCGTTCGCGCTCATCCGCTGACGCCCCACACGTCGCGAGGGCTTCCCCCATCGCCATTTCCGGGTCGCGGCCCGCCTCGAGGGCGTCAAGGGCGGCGACGATCAACGTGCTCTGCAGCCGGAGCCACAACGGGCAACGCTCCTCGCTCGCCGCAGCGACCTCCTCGTGGCGAACACGACGATCAAGACGCTCGAGGGTGCCGAGCCTTTCCAGGTTTTCGACGTACTCCTCGAAGACCGCGATCGGAGCAGCAGGGGTAGGCGAGTCGGTCACGAATACTCCCTTTCGATATGGGGCCAATCGAGGAAAAGCTTCAAGAACAGTTCAACGCTGGACTGCGGGGCCTTCCCTGGGTGATCCGGCTCGTGGCGGGCGAACTCGAGGATCTCTCCGACATCTCGGCCCCGGAGTTCCAGAACGGGCTGATCGCGCTGATGGGCGTCGTCCACAAGAACACGCTCACGTTGGCGCGCGAGATCGACGCGTCTCGCTGATCCCGGGGCGCTCACCGAAACCATCCCCGGCGCCAGCCCTCAGACTCGATCAGGGCGTCGCTGCTACCCGGTGGCGG
>DATJXX010000002.1:0-220012 GCA_035499875.1 Solirubrobacteraceae bacterium | reverse complement strand
GATGCCCTGCACTTCGACCGGCGTGTCGGTGTTGGTGGTGCTGCCGTCGCCGAGCTCGCCGTAGTGGTTTTCGCCCCAGCATTGGATGTGGCCGCTGGACAGCAGCACACACGTGTGAGCTTCCCCGGCGCCCACACGCCACGTCCCAGGGCTCTTGCTCGCCGGGCCGACCACGACGGTGACCTTGGCCTTGGCCGAACCGCCCGTGCCCGTCGCGGCGAGTGCAAGCTTGTACTTGATGGCCTTGCTGCCCACGGTGGCGGGCATCACGACTTCGCGGGTCACGCTCCCCGTTTCGCAGGAGAAGGTCACCGGAAGGCCACCCACCGGTTTGTTCGCGGACAGCGTACAGCTCGTCGCTCCCGACACCGAAGCAGATACCGTCGTGGTGGCCCCCGAGGCGACCGTCGCGGGCGACGCCGCCAGCCCCGTGATCACGGGCTTCGAGCCCTTCGCGTACGCGGGCTGCCCGACCGCACAGCAAACAGCGAGAACAGCCGCCGCCACACTCGCCAGTCGCCAGCGCGCCAGCCTGCTGATCCTCGGTCGCCCCATCCTTGCCCCTCCGTCTCAATCCGCGCTATCGGTCGCGCAAGCCTAGCCGACCCGCCGCTGCACGTCGAGGGGCGTCGAGAACCGACACCAAGGATGCCGTCTTCGCCCGAAAAGCAGGCACCTCAACGGCCGCGCCCGAGGGGGCCACATCGGACGAAGAGCGGTCGCCGGTGCGCGCTGCGGCCGCTCGCCAGGATCAACGTGCCGTGGCACGCCACGTGGCACGTAACTGAGCGAACCTCAGCGCACCTGAGAGCACCCAAGAGCAGCGAACATCGGCGTTCTCGCCTGAGAACACCCCCAGGTGCGGGTTGTGGTCCAGGCGGTCGGGGGTTCGAGTCCCCTCGCTCACCCTCCACAAAACGCCTACACAGCGGGCAACTTCTTGGCGCCGTCGGATGGCACGACGGCCTACTGGGGTACCGATGGGGTACCAAACTCTGACAATGCCTGCGCCCCGGTGCCATCCCGGCTGGGGGCTGGGCGGTCGCAGGTTCAAATCCTGTCTCCCCGATCGAGAAAGACCTGCAAATGAGCCCCTTTGTGACGCTCGGAATCGGCGTGTCGGTTGGCCGGGCGGTCGCTGGTTGATCCAGGTCATCGGCAGCTCGAAGAAACGCCTGCTAATCCGGTGATTCTTGCGGGTGGGCTACGCAGCACCCCGGGCGTTGGGGAACAAACCAGGGAACAAACTTGTGCCAGAAGGGGGCTCGAGCGGTCTCCGAGTCGGGGATTTCACCGGGCGAACGTACTTCGATCGACGTGCACCGCGAAGCGGCGATTTACGCTGCCGCTTATCGCGCGAAGCGGCAACTGAGCGCGCCGCGTGCATTCTCCCTCCCGGGCGCCACGAGCCTCATGCGCCTGGGCACGGCTGCTCGCAACCTAAGTGGGCAAGCCGGTGCCGCGGGCGGGCCATTGCCGCGGTCACCTCCAAGAGGTCCTTATTTGGGAGTGACGGTCACCAGCTGGACCAGGGCGTTTGCCAGGTACCGCTGGCGCCGATCTCGGCCCGTGTGCGGTAGGAGCAGGTCGTGTTCTGCCCGCAGGCACTGGGGCCAACCGGGTCGGTGAACGGGCTCGCCGTGGCATTGGCGTTGCCGTAAGCCCCGGCGTAGCTGGTGGTGGTGTAGGGGGCGGCAATAGTCGTGCCGCCGTCGATAGAGATCTCGTATTCATACGAGGTAATGGTCGAGCCGGTGGGCACAGACGGGGCGCTGAAGGACAGCGACACTCCATCGTCGACGTAGCCGGCGCTGTCAAGCGTCGGGGCCGTGAAAGAAGGAGTGAGGTCACCCAGCTGGACCAGGGCGTGGCGGCGATCATCGGTGCTTCGGCGCTGCTGGCGGTCCTCGCACTAGCCCTCCCGACGCGCCGGATGCTGCACACCCGCCCAGTGGAGGCGATCGGGATCAGGAAGTAGGAGGAACGTCTCTAATCCAACGGTCACGGCTCTGGGCTCTCTTAGAATCGCCACCTCGACGGCCTGGCGGGCTGGACGATTTGGGGTCCGACTAGTAGCCGACGCTGTAGTGGCTGATGCGATCGCACCCGTCAAGTCTGAAGTGACGCGCGCTGGTTTTACTGAGAAACACGACGATGCCAGACGACTGGCAGTGAATGGTTCCCGAGGTGCCCGACAGGAAGGCGTGCACAACCGTCCCAGGGTTCGTACCGGTCCAAACGTAGTTGACGGTGTCGTTGGCGTAGATCACGTTTCTGCCGTTGCCCGCATGGATGGTGACGGTCTGATGGGCTGGCTTTTCGTTGGGGTGGTAGTCGCCCCAGATGACATCACCCCTGTCGCCGCCGATTATCGTGTCGTCGCCGTAGCCTCCGAGTAGCCAGTTGTGCACGCCGCGCTGCCCAACGAGCGTGTGGTGTTCGCCGGGGGGTCCCTTGTCCATCTTCAGGCATTGCTTGGGAGGCCAGCCGGCGTGGCTGGTGTTGGAACGGTGTGCACGTGGCTCGGCGTGATGACGGCCGCGGTGCGCCGGACAAAACGCAACATAGACGCCGGCGCCGCCGTTGCTACCCGCTCGTGTGCGTGAAGGAGCGGTGGCTGTCGTAGGGAATTCGGGGCGTGCTTCAGCAAGCGTGCGAAACGAACTGGTCGCGCCATAGCTGGTACCGGCAGCGTTGGCCGCGGCGAGCCGGTAGTAGTAGGTGGTGTCGAGAGTCAGCCCGGTCAGCAAGGCGCGGACGGGCGTCCGGTCGGGCAACGGCTGCCCCACGGCGCAAGGCAGCGCCGAGCCAAGGCCCGGGGTGGGCCCGTATTCGAACTCGCAACTAGTCCATACGCTGCCCGACACCGAGCCTTCAAGGAAGGCGGTTCTGTCGGAGACCGACTGCGCTGCGCCCGTGGCGACGACGGGCATGGTGTCTGCAATGCCGGGCGTAACGACGCAGAGGGCTATCACCCAGGGCATAGCCATCGCGAGTAGGCCTACGAGTCTGGTCCGCCGGCGCCCCAGCGCAAGTTGCCCATAGATTTCGCCCCGAGCACGGCAACGCACTTCATACCCCCTTGATCACGCCGACAAGGCCTCGCTTGCACCGGTCGCGGACGCCGGAAGCCAATCCTATCTTGTCCCGATACGTGCGTGCGTGACAGCCCAATGTCCACGCAGTCCGCCCACCTCACCGGGCGGCGCGCGGCGGCTTGCAATACCCGAGGCATGGTTAGATCGTGCTAGTCACAGTTGTCCTGGCGTCCCCAAGGAGGTTGCACCGGGACAGCTGTGCGGATGAAAGGAGCTGGCGACTTGACCGGGAGGTAGCACTGCTTCTTCATCGTCTTTGGGCACGGCCGCGAATCTTACTCGCGCTCGGGGTCGCCAGGGTACCAACGAGGTACCAAACTGAGCAAATCCTACTCGCTTTCTGTGGGCCAAAGCCCCGTGAACTGGGGCAACTTTGGGCAAGTAGATTTGGGTGATTCGAGTTGTGGTCCAGGCGGTCGGGGGTTCGAGTCCCCTCGCTCACCCCTAGGAAGTGCCTGCTAATCGCGGCTTCTCACCTTGCCAGTCGAATAGCAGCGCCCCGAGCTGGCCATCAATTGGGCATCAATGCGGCTCTGCGAAGTGCCGGGGTCGTGTCCCGGCGTGCATTCGATCTGGCGGCGTAGCAGCAGCCGGTGGCCAGGCGCGCCTTAGGCCGAAAGTGAGCGGCTCACGTCGCCGTCGGGGGGCCATCCTCCAGCCCCACGGCTTTGCGGGCCTCGGCGTGGTCGGAAAAGTACTCGACCCTGGCGATCTTCCCGTCTCGAAAGGTAAAGATGACGGTGTAGCTTGCGAGGGTCTCGATGCTGCTCCCCGTGCCCACGCCGCCGAAGTCGCCGCGCTCAAGCACTCGGTCAGGCTCAACGGCGCGGGCCTCGTGAACCACCCAGCGAGCGCTTACCCAAGGCGACCTAATCTCCTCGATCCAGCCCCTGAACTGCTCGCGCCCGTAGAGCGGGCTCGCCTCAAGAAAGCCCTGGTCCGGAAACGCCTCGACGTCCGGCGAACACAAGTCCATCATTGCGTCGATATCGCCAGCGACATAGGCGTCGCTCCAGGCTTGGACCACCTTCACGTTCTCCTGCGACACTGCCTACTCCGCCAACCCCACCGCTTTGAAGGCTTCGCTACGACGCAGGTAGCCCACCCCTCGGGTCATCTTTCGGTCCTCGAACCAGGTGACGTCTACCCACCGGAGTGTGACAGGCGCTCCTGATCGTGCACCGTGACCGACGATGCGAAGTTGTGCGAGCACAAAATCGTCGCTCTCGACGAGCACCTCCTCGATCTCAAGTTGCGCGTCGTCGTTTAGCCCCTCAAACATATCTCTGATCCATTCACGCACTCCCTCTCTGCCGAAATATGCCTTGTCGGTGACGGCAGTCGATGCGTTCTCAGCGTGGAACCCAACCGCGAGCAACTCCTCGGCCAGCTCGTCCGGAAACTCGCGGGCGTTTATCGCGGCAAGGCTCCGCTTGTAGATTTCGAGGTTCTCCCGTGACACCGACTACTTCTCCGGCCTTACGGCTTTGAGGGCCTTCGCCCACTCGCCGTAGACATCCACGCGGGAGATCTTCGCGCTCGCCACACGGGCGGCGATGGCCCATCGAAGGTCAAGTGGTACGCCGCTCGTCGTGCCTCGACCTACCGTGTGAGCGCCAACGGCGACGCCGCCCTCTCCGTCGATGATCTGCTCGATGCTGGTCTCGCCATCGAACGACTCCCACAGCGTCTCGAAGAACTCGACGACGGCATGCGGGCCGACACAGATACCCGGGCCAGGGAACTCCCTGGTGTTGTGCCATACCGCGTCATCGTGAAACCCCGTAACAGCGCGTTGAAAGTCGCGGCTGAAAAGCGCGTCGAACGTGCGGCGAACAATCTCCACGTCCTCGTGCGACACCGCCTACTCCTCCAGGCCGGCGGCTTTGCGCCCAACGTCTCGGTCCCAGTAGACCTCCCACCTCACGATGAGGCCGTCACGTAACGTGAACACCTGGGCATTCTCGTGCTCGAACGGAACGCCGCTGGCAACCCCGACGCCGCGATCGCGTCCAAGCACGAAGACCCGGTTGTCGTCCAGGTCGAAGAACCACTCGCCCTCGACCCGATAGTCCTCGAACTCGTTCATGAATTCCAGGAGTACGCCTCTAAGCGCATCAATGCCGCGCCCTTGTTCCGACAGTCCCAGGCCCTCGCCGCCGACGAGAAGGAACTCTACGCTCGGATCGAACCCGCCCTCGTTATCCCAGTCGCCACGTCCTGTGCGCTCAAACACGCTACGGAGCAGCTCCACGTTCTCCTGCGACACCGCCTACTCCTCCAGCCCAGCGGCTTTGACCGCTTCGTGGTGTGCGAGATAGGCGCGTGCCCGTGCGAGCTTGCCGCCGCGCAGCTCGAAGACCATACCTATCTCAGAGTTGGCTGCGACGCCGCTGACTCTGCCCTGGCCTTCCATTTGCCCGAGCACCACGATGCGGTCGCCCAGATCACGGAACTCACCGCCCCTCACCCGGTGCTCACTCCAGGTGCTCGCGGACTCGCGGAAGTAGGTCTTGACCCCATCTCGTCCCCGAAAGCTCCCCCTCTCGACCAAACTGATCATCGCAGGAAGCCATTCGAAGTCGTCGGTCACGAGATCTTCGAACGAGGGGACGTCACGGTCATTGAACGCGTCGAGAGCGCGCTTGACGATCTCCACGTTCTCCTTTGACATGGGCTACGCCGGATCCTCGGCGAGGCGTTGGGCGGCAGCGCGCGCCGCGTCCACGTCGGCGGTCTCCATACTCGCCTCTGACACGCCTTATTCCTCGAGCTCCACGGCTTTGAGGGCGTCGGACTGCCTCGAGTAGAACTTCCAGCGGACGAGCAGGCCGTTCCTGTAGGTGAGTACGTGCGCGTACTCACCCAGCGGGATCTCAATGCCAGAGGAGCGCCCGCGCATCCTCTGATCTACCAATGCCACCACTTGTTCCCCGGCATCGATCAGCTCGTAGTCGAACTGAACCAACTCCCACGCCGCCAGCCAGTCATTCCACCACTTCAGCACTGCATCTCGCCCCTTGTAGACGCCGCCAATGTCGGGCAACGACATCGGGCAATCCAGCTCGATCTCTGGATGCCAACGGCTTATGTCGTTGTGGGTGTTGTCCGAGCGAAAGGCTTCGAAGCCTTCTTCGGTCAGTTGGACGTTCTCCTGCGACATCGTCTACTCCTCGAGGCCAGCGGCCTGAAGAGCGTCCGCTCGGTGGCGGAAGAACTCAATGCTGCTCACCTTCGCGTCTTGGAACGAGCACAACTCAAAGAAGTGGATCACGATCGGGACACCGCTTTGACGGCCTTGGCCACGCTGGCGTACGACAGCCAGAACACGATTGCCAGGCGCGTCGATCACCTCGAGCAACTCCTGGACGAGGTTCATCCAGCGCTCTTGATACTGCTCAGCAAACGCGATGAACTCTTGGGTGCCCCCAAGCTGCTGAGGAAAGTCAGGGTAGGTTTGACGATCCCGCCAGATCATCTGGAATTGCGGGTCAAATCCCTGCCCAAGTGCCTCGCTGGTCAGTTCGTCCCGATAGAATGCATTAATGGTGTCGAAGGCCTGTCGGAGCGTGTCCGTGTTCCGCGACATCGCCTACTCCTCCAGGCCGAGGTCAGCGAGGGCGCGGTCGCGATCCCAGTAGAAGACTTGCCGGATGACCTTTCCATGGCGGACATGGAAGAGCATCGCTCCACGCGCCTGCAAGCCGCCGATCTCCAGTCCACTCGTCTTGCCATGCCCGCTGCGGCGGGTAAGCGCAAGGACGCGTTCGCCGTCAAGCTCGCGATACTCCTCTACTTCGTCTCTCCAATCCTCCCAGGTGCTCCGGAAGTCGCGTTCAGCCTCTGTGACGGCACCCTTCCCGCTCCAACTCGAGGTTCTGAGTCCGTCGCCAATAACCAACTCGATCTCGGGGTGCGCCCACTCGGAGCAGCCGGAGTTGCCGCCCTCCCAGGCAGAGTAGATCGACCGCACAAGCTCTACGTTCTCCGACACCCGCCTACCCCCTCGACTCGGCGAGTCGTTGGGCGACAGCGCGGGCCTCGTCGGTCGTGAGGTAGTCCGTCCATTGCGAGACAACTCCGCCCGCGTGTGTGACCACCACTGCGAATCTCAGGTGAAGATCGTCGGTCGTGCCTCGAAGACGACCCGTCGCCTCTACCGAGAACCAACACACCCCGTTGCCGAGGTCGTGGACTTCATCAAGCGCGTAGCACTGCTCATCATACGAACTGTTGAAGTCCTCGATGTAGCCGCGAATCGCGTCTCGGCCCTCGAATCGTCCCACGCCTGTCATGAAGACCGCCTCGGGAGCGAAGAAGCGAACAAAAGCATCCGCGTCCATACAACTGGTGGCGTCTAATAGGTGCCGCACAAGCTCCACCAGGTCGGCGGTCGTCGGCTCCTCGGACACCGGCTACTCCTCCAGCCCCACGGCGTGCAGGGCGTCCTGGTGGTTCATGTAGTCCATCGAGCGGACGATCTTCCTGTCGCGCAGCGTGATCACCAACGCCAGCTGCGACTCGACCTTGATCCCACTGGCCGAGCCGCGAAATCCCATGTGCCCGAGATGGACTACCCGCCCGTCCCCGGCGGCGCGTATCTCTTCGCTCTCGATCCAGAACCCTTCGACCTCGCTGCGCCAGACCCGCCACAACTCGCTCGCGCCCTCGTGGCCGCGGTACACGTCCTGACCCAGGCGTCGCGCCACGGCCCCGAGATACTCAACGTCCGCGTGTTGGAGCCCAATCCACGTCTCGTAGTCGTCGTCTTGCCATGCCTTGAACGATCTGCGGGCGATCTCCACGTTCCCCTGCGACACCGCCTACTCCTCCAGGCCGAGGTCGGCGAGGGCGCGGTCGCGTTCCCAGTAGCTCAACCACTTGATGACCTTCCCGTCGTGCAGATGCAGCACGTCGGCTCCCTCGGTGCCTGCGAGCTGTGCGATCTCAACGCTGCTGCCCTTGCCGCGTCCGCTGCGGCGGAAGAGCACCAGGAAGCGACTGTCGTCAAGTTGGCGGTAGGTATCAGCGACAACGCGAAAATCCTCCCAAGAGTCCAGGAAATCGCGCCATTGGTGCGCGAACTCCACGAGGCTCCTCGCTTCCACCACTTCCGGCCCTCCGACGGCCGTGAACTCGATGTCTGGATGGACGAACGCAGCCGCACCGAGGTAGTCGCCGCGCCCCGTCGCCGCGTAGATCGAACGCACGAGCTCCAGGTTCGCCCCCATGCCCGTCCAGTATCCCGCACCCATGACGCGGACGTACAGGGGCGCTCTCACGGGCTACGGGAATTTCCGTACCCCTTCAACGCTTCCCGCGTGTCGTCTTTCCGAGCCCTGTGGCACGCCGTGTGGCACGTACCTGGGCGAATCTCAGAGCATCTGAGAGCACCTGAGAGCAGCGAAGATCGCCGTTCTCGCCTAAGAACAGCCCCAGACCGTGGTTGTGGTCCAGGCCGTCGGGGGTTCGAGTCCCCTCGCTCACCATCGATCGATCCCTGCTAACCGGGAACGTCGCCTGCCGAGTGGCGCGACGGTCGGCAAGGCCAGCTCGCTGGATCTGGTCCGTCCACGCTTCCGAGCCGGTGGGCCTGACCGTCGCGTCAAACACTTGTGGTGAGCGAAGAGGCCGGCGAGCGCAGGCCCTCTGGCTGTTATCGACCGACTCCCTTCAGGGTTGAAGACTGAAGGGCGGGTATTGGTCGGTGATGAGCAGGAAGGCGTAGGCGCCCACCCGGTTGTGCCAGCGGATCACGCCCTCGATGTAGTCGTACAGCGAGCGTGGATAGCGGCCGGTGAGCAGGATCGCGAACCAGGCGAAGATCACGGCAAACAACGCGCCGATCGTGAGGAAAAAGAGAACGACATAGGGGGGGATCGCGAGCAGCCACTTGACGAGCGGCATGCCACGGCTTAGGTCGTGTTCGGCATTCGGGTAGGGGAAGTCGAGGCGAACGGACTGCTGCTCGTCGGTGGATGGGTAGCGGTCGTTCATCAGCGCGAAGTACGCGACGATCCTGTTGCTGAAGCGGCTCAGCTGAAGGTTCCAGTCGTACCACCATCGCGGGTACTTCTTGCGGAACAAGAGCATGAGCAGCACCGGTATGAACAGCACGCCTATTCCGCCCCCCGTGTAGCGGGCGCCGGAACCCGTGCTGAAGCTGCCGCCCTCGACCGTTGCCGCGAGGATCGCGATCGGGATGATCCAAAGGATCCGAAACGCAGTGCTCAGGCGGTCGAGGTCACGCTCCGGATACTCGACCGAGAACGTCAGCGGATAGTTGTGGCCGCCCCCTGACGCCGCCTCGCTCGGCGGAGGCGGAGGTGTCGGCTCTGAGCCCTCCATCGGCAGCGCTTTTCTCCACCGGTGAAGGATCTCCTGCCGCCCATCGGCTTCCGCTGCCAGTTCTGTGCTACCGCTCCGTCGCGGTCGCCGCTGTTGATCGTTGCGGCGCAAGGTGCCGCGTCGCCTAGCGGCGTGGTCTGCCCACAGACCCCGATGGGGTCAGCGCCGCGAGCTCGGTCGCGAGTAGTTCAACCAGCGGCGAGCCGGGAACCCGCTCCCGCAGGAGTCCCAGCGAACTTCGATAGTGGGCCAATCGACGTCGGCGGTCCCTACGCCGGCGGATCGCAAACGCTCGCGGCAAGTCTTTCAGCACCTCGCGCGGATGAGCGATGAAGGGGGCGCCGTCGGTCTCGCGCGTCTGGCCCGCGTGCAGGGCGCTTGCGTACTCCAGCGCCGCCTGGGCCAAGGGCAAGTAGTGAGTCGAGCAGGGAATGCGCTGGACCACCCCCACGTGGGCAATCTAGTCCCAGATGTCGCAACGTGCGGGGAAAACCCCGCACAAAATATACGCAAAGTGCGGACAAAGATCCCGTCTCGACCCGGGGAACCGACCGACAAGCTAGGCATTGCGGAGCACTCGCACGCCTTGGACCGCGAGGATCGCCGCGATCGCCAGCGCGCCGACCGGGTCGCCCCAGTCCCACCCCAGTCCGCGGTCCAGCAAGAGGGCGGCCAGCGCGACCAGCGCAAGGGCAGCGCCCGACCAGGAGAGGAGGCTGTCCGCGCGCAGCGCATCGCTCCGTAGCCGTTGGGAGAGCTTGTACTTCCGGGATGCGAGCCACGGCAGCACGACCAGCGAGGCGACAGCCTCCGTGATCCCGAACGCGGTCGCCTGGGCGTGCTTTCGCTCCAGCAGTGAGCGGGTGCCCTGGACCGCCAGGTACGTGGCGATCAGAGCGAACGCCACGCCCGCGAGCCTGAGCGCGATTCGCTCGGCACGCTCGGCGTGAGACTGACGGCCTGCCGCCTCGGCACGGAACCGCCACACCAGGACTGTTGACGCTGAGGAGTCCACGACCCCGTTGATACCGAAGCCGATGAGCGCGAGGCTTCCGGTCACGATTGCTGTCGCCACAGCCGCGCCACCCACCACCACGTTCCAGGCGACGGTTGCGGTGCACAGCCGAGCCGCCTGGTGCAGCGCCGATGTCCGCGATGTTGCCAAGCGCCTGAGCCTAGGCGGGCGTGGCAACCGGGCGGGCACCAACCACACCGCAAGACACGACGCCTCTAATGACGCGGGCGCGGCGTATGCTCAGTCACCGTGGCGCAGAGTGATCGCCAGATTCTCGAGAAGGATCGATGCCAGGTCTGCAAAGGCGCCGGCTGGACGCGATGGTCGCCGGCGGACGCCCCGGAGGGCAAGTGGATCGTATGCCGCGCATGCATCGGTACCGGGCGCACCGATCAGAAGGGTCGCAAGCGCCAGAAGCCCGACGAGTCCGCAAGCGCCTAGGCCGGGAGCTCAGGTCTGCCCGCGGAGCTCGCCGCCGGTGGAAGGGGTCGGGTTCGGTGGGAGGCCCGGGTGCGGACACCGGGCGGTCGCGGTCATCGTACGACCCGTGTCTCGACCTTCCCGCAGACAAGGCACCTGCGCTCGAGGACATAACCTTTGGGGCTGGTTTTTCCCCAGGCGCGATCCCACTCGCCCCACTTGTGTTTGTGCCAGAACCTCATCAGCCACGTATGGTCGCACGCCGGGCGGCGTGTCACTGAGGAAACTTCAGAGCGCCCCACATCGGCCTGGCGCCCGCTCGACGGTCACGCCTCGAACCCGTGACAAGGATGCCGGCCCGAGCCCGTCCAGCTGTGTCGCTGCCGAGCCTGCTGCCGGGGCACGGTGCGGGCATCCCGGATAACCCGCACCGCGCGCCGCGTCAGCGGGCCGGCATCTTACGGATTGACGGTCTGGGAGACCCTGACCTGCTCTGGAATTTTCGCGGCTTCGCCTTCGACTTCAACTTGCCAGAACGCCGCCGGACCGATCCCCTGTTTTGCTTTGTTGTTCACCTTGACCGTGACCGTGCATTCCCCTTCATGTTTCACGTTGAATGCCCTCAGTTTTTCCGGTTTCAAGCAGGTGGATTTTTCTTCGTTGAAATAGCCCGGGAAGGCGCCGGTGAGTCCCAGTTCGACCGTGCCCATTCTGATTTCAAAGACTTCGGGCGTTTCATCGATCACCTTGATGTTGCACTTCTCTTCTTTTTCTTCCAGTGCGGCTTTTTCGCTGTACACACAGGCTTGTTTGTTGGAGCTGGCCGCGTTGCCACTGGTCTTGATGGTGAGCACCGGACGGTCCCTGAGCTCGCCCTTTTCTTCGTACTTGACCTTGTCGGATCCAACGAATTCGGAGGGCACGGTCTCGACTTCTTTGCTGATTGGGTCGAGGAGCGTCCATTCGAGTGCCTGTTCGCCTTTCCCGGCACCGAAGCCGAGTTCGCTCTTCTTCTGCATCGAGTTGATGTCGACCGTCTGGACGCCGGCCACCGAGCCACCGATGGCGAATTGAGTTGTGCCGCATTCGAATGACGTCAGGAAGGGGCCTTCTCCGAAGGGCGTTAGGTTGCGGCCCTTCGCGATGAGCTGGAGCCAGACTTCGCCTTTGATGACGGACCCGCCCCCCGCGCCTTCTTCATCGTCGCCCAGGGCTTCGGTCAGCAGGTCGAACGTCCTGATCACCCCGGCGACGCCTTCTTTGTTCTGGCAGGTTTGTTTCGTTCCCGCCAGCACGCACCCTTCGAAGCTCAATTCGACTTCGCCGGTCTTGGCGGTCAGTAGTTTGCCCTTGCCGGCGTTCTTCTTGCACGTGACTTCACCGGCAGCGCTCTTCAGCACCGACGTTTTGCCCTTCAAGGTGTAGCCAGCACTGAGACCGGGCCCGGGGACCCATTGGTACTTGTTGACTTTGCCTTCCGCTTCTTCCTGTGAATTGGCTTCTTTGATGCAGTTCTTGTCAACGAAAAGGCCTGTGTAGGGTTTCGTCGAAAGCTTCACGCATCGGCCGTATTCCACGGCCTGTGCGGTCGATGCGATGATCGCGGCACAGGCGAGCATCGTGGCCAGGCAGCACCCCGCGGTCATGCAGCGTTTCATGTCGTCCCCCGCTCCTCTCCCGATGGTCCGTTTGACCCGCACCGAACTCGTCCGTCCGGAGCCAGACACCCCGGATATCCCGACCCGGCTGGTCGGCTGGGAAGACTTCTTCCATGGCATCCCGGCGATCGGCTGGGGCCAGGGTCCCGAGTGACCGAGTCAGGATACAGCCTCGGGCTCCGTTGACGGGCCTCGCGTTGCCGCGGAGCCCCGGCTGCTCGTGTCTCTACCCGGCGGGCGCTACAGAATGAGCTCGTAAGGGGACGGCTCGATTTCGACGTTGGTGAAGCTGAGGAATTTACGGCCCTGCTTGGCGAGGTTGATGGTCAGGTAGGTGGCTTTGCGGTATTTCCTGAACGTGAGCGCGATCGAATAGCCGGGTTCGCCCGCCACCGACGCGAGTCCATCGGCGCTGAACGTCGATTCGAGCGGAGTTTTCCCGCACGCAGCGTGTTCGAGCTTCGTCAGCTGAACCAGAGGCGGTTCTTCGGGGAGGACGTCGATGCTCACGCTGAACAGCTGTCTGCCTTTGCCGCGGGTCGTCATGCGGTCGGCGATATCGAGCAGGACCGGGTACGGCCATTCGGGGACCATCACTTCGACTTCGGCGTGGCCGATGATCGCGGAACAATGGCCACCCAGCGCCTGGACGGCCGTCGCTCTTGTTCTTGCGAGTGCGCTCCCACTGAACGCGAGCGTCCCTGCGAGGACGAGCAGCGTCGCCACTCCCCAACGGAGCAATCCGTGCCGCGGACTCATAAAGACGGTTCCCCTTCCTAGGACCGAGACGCCCCCCGGCCCCCTCGTGTCGACGACCGTGTGACCGGAGGCTACCAAGGACTTCGGGCGACCGTCGTCCGAGCACCGAGGTGTCCGGCTCGAACGAGCCATCGCGTTTACCCCACGATCGCGCAACGGACCGCTATGACCGAGGCGTGGGCGGTCCGCTACGGGCGCAAGTGACTCCCGGTACGGCGCCGCCGCCGCTCCTGAGCGGAGCGGCGGCTGACGTCGCTTGCTGCGGGGCCCTCCGGGGCCCCGGGTTCACGCCTCTACTTCCCGCACAGGGGGTTCTTGGGCACCCCTTGACACGGGTTGGGCATCGTCGGCTGCGGTGGCGGGGCCGGCTGGCCTTCCGGGGTCCGCGCTTCGGATTCCTCTTTCAACTGCAGGAGGTATTCGACCGATTCGGGCAGTTCCGCCGGTCCGAAGCCGCCGAACCCGGGCACCGGGGTGGTCTTGTTCTTGCAGCCCCATGTGCCTTCGATGTTCGCGGGGAAGCTGCCGTCCGGCAGGAGGTTCCCGCTCACGCAGTTGTTGACCGACTGCGATTCGGGGCCGCCGAACAGTTCGCTGTACCCGCCCGTGAACATCACGTCGCTGGCGAACTGGCTGCCGGAGTACGTCGGGTTGTAGCCGTTGTGCACGAACACGTTGTTCGCGACCTTGTTCCCGGCGACCTGGAAGAAGATCGTTTCCAGGGTCGGAGGGAAGGGGTTCGGGTACTCCAGCCCGAGCACGCCGTTGTTGGCGTTGCCGACGATCACATTGCCTTCGACGAGGTCGGCGTAATCGCCCGGAAGCAGGATGCCGCTGCCCCAGCTACCGGCTGGACCACCCACGGCAGGTGCGCTCAGGTTGTTGTTGTCGATCACGAGGTTGTTGCGCAGCACCGTGCAGCGCTTGATCTTCGTGGATGTGATGATCGGCGTGGGGTCGGGGTGTTCGACGTTCTGCCGCTTGCATTCGCCGTCCTGCGGCGGCGGCGGGTCGCTCGGGTTTTCCGAGTTCGGGTTGATGCCGATCGAGTTGTGGCGGAAGATCGAGTCTTCGATCGCGAGCGAGCCGCCCGAGTTCGACCCCGAGTATCCGAGCGCGTTGTTTTCCATCGTCGCTTTGACGATCCGTGCTTGGCATTCCTGGCAGGCCCCGAGGTACATACCCGCGTCGTTGAAGCCCGACGCATAGATGTTTTCCCACGAACCTTCGATCTCGTTGGAGGTGAAGATCCCGTAGGCGCCGTTGAGGCCGGTGTCATATGTGGTGAGGTAGGAGCCGTACCAGCCATGGGCTCCGATTTTCCCGGACTCGTCGCCGCCGTTCCACCAGATCTCGTTTCCGCAATCTTCGCCTTCGCACGGCTCGTCGAAGTTGCGCACGGTGAGGTTTTCGATCGACACGTTGTTCGCCCAGAGGACCTCGATTCCGTTGCCCGCTTTGTGCTGTCCGTCCACGATCACCGAGTTGCGGTTCATTCCTCTGATCGTTATGCCGGAATGGGCGCTCGAGACCTTCACGGCTTCGTTGTATACGCCGGGCGTGATGAGCACGTAGTCGCCGTTCGTGGAGGCTTTGACTGCGGCCTGGATCGTCGTGAAGTAGGCGGTGTTCTTCGGCGGTGGTCCGCCGGGCGGTGTTTTCGTGACCACATTGACTTTTCCCTGGTTGGCGGCGGCCGTGCTTGCGGTCGCTGCGAACGCTGTCAGAACGAGCACCGCTACGGCGACGTGCCAGAACCCCCTGGCCGCCGTCCGTGGGTGGGCTCGATGGCGACGTCTGGATGACATCTGCTCACTCCCCTCTCATGTCGTCTCGCCCTCGCGGTGAGCGGGGGCCGATTCTCGACGAGCTCGGTCCGCGCACCCGAGACCCGGGGCGCGGATCGTGCCGCTCGCGGTACGCTCCCGACGGTCCGGATCAAGCAGACCCGGCGTCGCCGGACTGTGGTGGCGAGTCTATACGGGTGCGCCCGCCTGGTGTAGAAATCTCGTCACCGGCGGAGGGGGAGGGGCCCCGAACGAGCGGGGGTGGCGTCCGCTCCGGGCGAGGGTGGCGTCCGTTCCGGGCTAGGGTGGCGTCCGTTCCGGGCTAGGGTGGCGTCCGCTCCGGGCTAGCGCGCTCCGAGAGGGCCTAGTCGCCGACCACGATTTCGAGGACCGAGCCGATCCCGCCTGTTTTGCGTTCTTTGGCTTTCTGTTCTTCGGCGGCGGCTTTGCGTTCGGCTGCTTCTTTCGCTTCTTTGGCTTTCTTTTCTTCTTTGGCTTTCTGTTCTTCTTCTTTGGCTTTCCGTTTTTCTTCTTCTTTGAGCTTCCGTTCTTCTTCTTTTGTGGCTTTTTCTTCTTCTTTCGCTTTTTTCTTTTCTTCCCTGGCCTTCTTTTCTTCTTCTTCTTTGGCCTTCTTTTCTTCTCGTGCTTTTTCTTCTTCTTTGGATTTCTTGCCTTCTTTGGAACCGGAGCCTTCTTTGGTGCCGGACCCTTCTTTCGGTGAGGTGGGGGCCTTGGGGGCGCCCGAGGCTGATGTTTCGCCGCTCGAACCCGACGAGGTCTGATCGCCGGAGCCGGACGAGTCGCTCGTCTTCTGTGTCCCTTCGTGGGAGGTCGCCCCGTCGACGCCACCGCCTTCGGCTGCCGCTGCCGATGAGTTCGTCTGGGTGACCTGCGGCGCCGTTGCGTCCGGCACCGTGCTTGCCGGCCCCTGCTGCGATCCGGGCGCGGAGCCGGGGGACCCGCCGGTGGTGATGCCGCCGGAGGCAGCGGCGGGCTTGTGAGACGATCCGCCGTGGAGGGTCGAGCGCGCTGATGCCAGGTATGCGTAGCTGCCTGCGGGCGTGCCCTGGGTGTGGACCTCGGCGATGCCGGGGTGGCCTCGGTGGTCACGACTCGGCGAGCGGTGAGCCACTGCCGCGCTCGCGCCGACGGCTGCCGCTGCCGCCACGGCTGCAACCTGTGCGGCCGAGGCAGCGCTTGCAGCCCCTGCGCCGAGCCACGAGAACACCTGCGAGGGCAGGCTCGTGAACGACGCCCACAGGGCCAGCGGCCGACGCCCCGAGTAGATCGCGCAGAAGGCTTTCACCACGCTCGGGTCGAGCTGCGTTCCCGCCTCATACTTGAGGATGTCGAGCGCCTTCTTGTGGGCTCGTGCGGGGCGATAGGGCCGCGCGGAGGTGATCGCGTCGAAAGTGTCGGCGACCGAGATGATCCGCGCACCGATCGGGATCTCGCCGGCGACGAGCCGGTCGGGATAGCCGGTGCCATCGAGGCGCTCGTGGTGGTGACGGACGATCGAAACGAGCTCCTCGTCGCCGAGGGCCTTAACCATTTCCGCGCCGTCCACGGGGTGACGCTTGATGACGTCGAACTCCTCGTCCGTCAGCTTCCCGGGCTTGCGCAGGACCGAGGCGGGCGTGTAGACCTTGCCCACGTCGTGGAGCGCCGCGGCGGTTCTCACGCGGGCCACGGTGTCGCTGTCGAGACCCATCCGCTTGGCGATCATCCAGCAGTGGCGGGCCACCCGGCGCGAGTGGCCGTGCGTATAGGGGTCGGTGGCCTCGAGCGCGGCGCTGAGCTTCTGGAGCGCCTCCGCCTGCAGTCCGGTCGATTGGCTGCCGTCGAGCCTCGCGTGTGCTTCGGCCAGCGAGCCGAGCACCGCTCTCGCGGAAGACAGCCGCCGCTCGCTGATGCAGCGGCGGATGAAACCCCACAGCAGCAGCTCTCCGAACAGCAGATCGCCGGGGCTGGTGCGTTTTTCCCAATATGCCGTGCCCAGCCGCGACGCTGCGAGCGTCGCAACCAGCGCGACCACGAGGGTGAGCAGAGGCGACCTGATCACTCCGTCGGTGCGAAGCCACCACACAGCTGCGGTGGGGAGAACCGCGACAAGAAGGGTCGCGCCCACAACCCATCCGATGTACCGCCCAAACTCGACACGGCCGGGTCGGCTCGCGGGCGCCTCCGAAGCGGCAGCGATGTGGGATTCGCGGGATTCGTCGCCGGCCGTAGCGGCCTGGGACTGGTTACTAGATTCGCTCTCACGCAAAGCCTTCACAGGGCTACCGTCCTTGGAGTGGCTGGTGGCCGAGCTGTCTCGCGGTGCGAGATCTCTAGCTTTGCGTCCCCGCCTCGCGACGGGTTTGCCATGAGCAGCGCGTGGTTTGACCCTTGGCTCGGCACCCCGCGAGCCGGGCTTGAGCCGTGGGCGGGTCGGCTGGACACGTGACCGAGACGGCGTGTCTGGCTCGGCGCGGCGTGTCTCGCTCGGCGCGGCCCGCCGGGCGCGCGCCGGCGTCCGACCCATCGGAGCGCGCGTTCCCTACGCTGGGGCGGTGAGTGCGGGGAAGGTGGTCGTCAACAGGGCCATGTCGCTCGACGGGTTCATCGCCGCAACCGGACACGCGATGGACTGGGGCGGGGGCCGCCAGCTCGCCGACTTCGTGGATGCGGACGACTTCGGGGAGATCGCGGCGGCGACCGGGGCCATGCTCGTCGGCCGGCGGACCTCCGACGTGGGGGAGAGGATGAGGGCCGAAGATCCGGGGAGCGTCGATTACCCCTTCTCGGGCCCCGTGTTCGTTCTCACCCACAGGCCCCCCGCGTCGCCCGCGCCCCGGGTCACGTACCTGAGCGGCGACATCGGTGATGCGGTCGCCACGGCGCGCCTCGCCGCGGGTGACAAGAACGTGGAGGTTCTCGGTGCCGACGTCGCGGGCCAGTGCCTGGGGACAGGGCTAGTGGACGAGATCCTGGTGTACGTGCTGCCGGTGCTGCTCGGCGACGGCATCCACATCTCGGCTCCGGGAATGCCGAGGATCGATCTCGAACCGCTCGGGAGCACCAGGTCGGGCAGCGCGACCATCCTGCGCTTCCGTCCAGTCACACGGCCAGGAACGTGAGCGCGATCACGTAGTACACGCCGGTGGCGGGTCAAGTTGACTCGGCCGCTTTTGGAGCAAGCCCGCGTATGGTGCCGGGGTTTCCCGGGATCTTCCGCCACCCGGATGCCCTAGCCTGGGGGAATGCCCGACGAGAAGCCTGTGGACCAGGACGAGCGGTTCAAGATCGAGGATGAGGATCCCGAGGACGTGCTACGGGAGCTACGGGACAGGGATCGGGACGAGTTGGTGCCCCAGGACGAGCCGCTGAAGGACCAGGGGGACTCCCTGGAGAGCTAGACGCCTTGCGCTCCAGCTAGCTGGAAGCTTGCCGAAGCGGTGCGTAAGTCGTCCGAGTAGCGAGCGCGCCATCCTCGCCTCCGGGCGGCGGGTGCGCCGAACCAGGCTCCGAACGCTGCTCCCCCGCCGATGAGTACCGCGCCCCCTTGAAAGGGGATGTGTGCGTTGACAAACCCAACGACTCGGGTCGGGTTTAGCCCGGTGCTGGGATGCCCTGGCCTCCCTTTCGATGCCTGAGAACCCTCAGCGCTCTGCGGACGGAAGCGGCCCCTGCAACTACGCGGTTTGGCCCGCCCGCGGTTGGTGCACACGGACTATCACTTGAAGGTATGGAGGCCGAACCTTTATGCTCCCGCGTCGGGTTCCCCGGCGCTGGGTTTAGACCCCCGAGCAGCCACGATCTACCCCCTTGACTGTGGCTCTGCGCCGGGGGGCCACAAAATTGCTTTACAGCGCGGTCGTGGCCGGTTAGGCTCGATCTCCTGCCCGAATGGGGGCAGGCATGACACGGATGACCTCCAGGGGGCATTGAGGCCCCGTTGATTGACCCCGGCGGCCATGAGGGTAGCCACGCCGCAGGCGCGTGACCGCCGGGGAGCTATTTCCAACCTTCGCCCCGGGCTCGCGTTTTACATACCGAGGGCGGGGGAACCGCCGGTTTTCTGACCAGCTTTCCGGCGACGGGCAAGCCCTTGGCCGCGCCCCCTTGGGGCCTCGTGCTTTCCGACTCCCCGCCCTCTAACGCCCTTGTCCGCCCGGCGGGCACGCCGGGGAATTCTCTACTCCTCCGGATGGGGATTCGGGTCCTCGTAGCAGTCCCGGTGGTAGAGGACGTCTGGCGCCGTTGGCCGCTCGCCGGCCGCCAGAGACGTCCGGTAAGCCCCGATCTCATCGACAACGATCATGGGTTTGTCAACGCACACATCCCCCCTTGAAATTTGTTCTTGGCATGCCTAAACTCGGGTTATGGCATTCGCTGGATCTGTTTCTCCCAACGTGCAGGACTACGCCAAGGCCGTATACGCCCTGGAGGTCCGCAGCTCCGGGGAGGCCGTTTCGACCAACGACCTCGCCGAGCGCCTGGGTGTCACGCCCGGATCCGTGTCGGCGATGGTGCGCAAGCTCGACGACCTCGGACTGGTCGAGCACGAGCCCTACAAGGGTGTGCGCCTGACGGAGCAGGGGAGAGAGGTGGCGCTCGAGGTCCTTCGCCACCACCGCCTCATCGAGCTGTTCCTGGCCCAGGAGCTGGGGATGGGGTGGGACCGGGTCCACGCCGAGGCCGAGGTGCTCGAGCACGTTCTCTCAGAGGAGCTCGAGCAGCTGATCTCGACTCGTCTGGGCAACCCCACCGTGGACCCACACGGAGACCCGATACCTACCCACGAGTTCGAGATCGAGGAGGTCCCGACGCGCAGCCTCGACGAGCTCGCTCCGGGAACGGTGGGGCGCTTCGTGCGCGTGTCGGACTCCGACCCGAAGATGCTCCGTTACCTCACCGGCCAGGGGGTCACCCTCGGGGACCGTCTGGAGGTCACCGGGCGCCAGCCCTTCGGCGGCCCCGTGTTCGTGCGACTCGGTGACTACGAGCTCCCGCTCGGGGGCGAGCTCGCACGTGCGATGCGCATAGCGGTCGAGGCGGACCCGGCGTGACGCCCCCACCCGTGGGCGAGCTGCGCCCGGCGCTCGAGGGCGCCGTCGCGGAGGGCGCGTCGATATCGCTCGGCGAGCCCGCGGTCGCGGTACCCAGCCACCTCGAGCAGCTGCTTGCCAAAGGCAGCGTTCGCGCGACCCTGGCGATGCTCGGCCCGGCCTTCGTGGCCGCGATCGCCTACGTCGACCCGGGCAACTTCGCCACCAACTTCCAGGGCGGCGCCCAGTTCGGCTTCCTGTTGCTGTGGGTCGTGGTGCTCGCCAACGCGATGGCGATGCTGATCCAGTACCTGTCGGCGAAGCTCGGGATCGTCACCGACCGCAACCTCGCCGAGAGCGTCCGCGCCCACTACCCCCGGGCGCTGTCTCGGCTCATGTGGGTGCAGGCCGAGATCGTCTCGATGTCCACCGACATCGCCGAGTTCCTGGGCGCCGCGCTGGGCCTGAACCTGCTGTTCGGGGTCCCCCTGGTGACGGCGGGACTGATGACCGGCGTGATCGCCTTCGCGATCCTCGAGCTGCGGGTGAAGGGCTACCGCCGCTTCGAGCTGGCGATCACGGCCCTGCTGGGGATCATCTTCCTCGGGTTCGTGTACCAGATGCTGAAGATCCCCCCCTCCGCGTCGGGCGCCGCCCATGGACTGGTCCCGCACCTTGCCGGCAGCGAGTCCCTGTATCTGGCGGTCGGGATCATCGGCGCCACCGTGATGCCGCACGCGATCTACCTTCACTCGGCGCTCACCCAGGGACGCATGCCCTGCCGCGACGACTCCGAGCGCGGGCGCGTGCTGCGCTTCGAGCGCACCGACGTGATCATCGCCCTCGGCCTCGCCGGGCTGATCAACGTCGCGATGCTCGCCGTCGCCGCCCAGCTGTTCCACGCCAGCGGTCACACCGGCGTGGACACGCTCCAGGGCGTGCACGCCGGCTTCACCCACCTCGTCGGCGGCGGCGCGGCGCTCGCCTTCGCGGTCGCCCTGTTCGCCTCGGGTGCCTCCTCCTCGAGCGTCGGCACCTACGCAGGGCAGGTCGTGATGGCTGGCTTCATCAAGGTGCGCATCTCCCTGTACGTACGCCGGATCGTGACGATGATCCCGGCGATGGCGGTACTCGTTCTCGGCGTCAGCCCCACGGCCGCGCTGGTGCTCAGCCAGGTGGTGCTGTCCTTCGGGATCCCGTTTGCGCTGATCCCGCTGGTGCTGCTCACCAGCCGCCGGGACGTGATGGGTGCCCACGTGAACCGCCCGCTCACGACCCGGATCGCATGGTCCGTGGCCGGCCTCATCACGGCGCTCAACGTGTTCTTGCTCTGCGAGCTCCTGTTCGGCTGAGCCGCGGCTAGGTCGCGTGCGAGCGCTCCTCCTCGAGCGCCCGCTGCTCGTCGGCCCGCCGCTCCTCGATTGCGCGCTGCTCATCGGCCCGCCGTTCCTCGCGGGCCTGCGCTTCTTCGCGCGCCCGGGCCCGCTGCAGCAGCACAGATTCGGCGTCGTTGAGGAGGTCGTACCCTTCGACGGTCAGCCACAGGGTTCCGTCGCCCCCGTCGCATTCGACGTAGCCGAGCTCTTCGAGTTCGGAGACGAGAGCCCCGGTTGCGGGAGCATCGCTGCCCAGCCGCCCGGCGAGCTCGGGCACCGTAGATCCCTCGGGTCCGGGCGGGTAAAAGACCGGCACGTGCTCGATGGAGAGCTCATTCGAGCGCCTGCGGCGCCAGCGCTCGAGGATCTCCTCGGTGGTGGACTGATCGAGGCGCTCCTCCGCCATCACCCGCACCACGTCCCGTTCCCGGGCCTTCGTCATGCGCCGGCCCAGCAGGTACAGCACCACCACCGGAGCCACGAACGGGAGCCACTCCTCGACGGGGATGTTGCCGATGTGGGCTAGCACCACTGCTCCTCGATTGTGCCGCATCTCGTGACCGGGCGGACGGGCTCGCGGGCAAACGCAAGGCCCTAGACTCGCCCACGGAATGAAGGCTCCCCGGCGGCTGGTGTTGCCCGCAGTGCTGGCGCCGTGCGGCGCTGCGCTGCTGTTCCCCGCCGCCTCGGAGGCCCACGGGATCGTCGGCCGGGCCGACCTGCCGATACCCGTGTGGCTGTTCAGCTGGGCGGCGGGGATCGTGCTGGTGGTGTCGTTTGTGGCGCTGTCGGCGCTGTGGACCAGCCCGCAGCTCCAGACCGAGCACCGCAAACCCCTGCTCCACCTGCCCCGCGCCGTGGAGGTGGCGGGGAGCCTGATCGGGGTCGCCGTGTTCGCACTCGTGCTCTACAGCGGCTTTGCCGGCAGCCAGGTGTGGTCGGCGAACTTCAGTGTGACCTTCATCTACGTGATCTTCTGGGTCGGGATGCCGATCGCCAGCGTGCTGCTGGGCGACGTCTTCGTGGTGCTCAGCCCGTGGCGCTCGTGCGCCCGGGCGATCCGCTGGCTCGGCAGGCGCCTGGCGCCGAGGTCCCTCTCGCGTCCCCCGGTCCGCTACCCGGAGCGGCTCGGGCAGTGGCCCGCGGTGGCCCTGCTCGTGGGCTTCGCCTGGCTGGAGCTCGTGTACGTCGAACGGGACAGCCCCTCGATCCTCGCGGCTCTGTCGCTCGGGTACTTCCTGCTGATGCTGGCGGGCATGCTGACCTGCGGCGTGGAGGAGTGGGCCACGAGCGCGGATGGCTTCGGCGCCTACTTCGGCCTGCTCGCGCGCATGTCCCCGCTGTACGTGGAGGACGACGGCGAGCTCTACGCACGCCGCCCACTGAGCGGCCTGACGGCGATGCCGGTGCGCTCCGGCACGGTCATGCTGGTGTGCGCGGTGATCGGGACCACGACCTTCGACGGCTTCTCCAACGACGTCGTGTGGCGCAAGCTCGAGCCGCACCTGCAGAACGTCTACTCGGGCCTCAGCTTCCATCCCACGCCCGCGATCGAGCTCGCCTATACGACCGGGCTGCTGCTGTGCGTCGCGCTCATCAGGGGCATCTACGAGCTCGGCATCAGGGGCGTCCAGAGCGTGAGCTTCCGCTACACGAGGGCCGAGCTGAGCCGCGCCTTCGCCCACACGCTGGTTCCGATCGGCTTCGCGTACGTGCTCGCGCATTACTTCTCGCTGCTGATCTGGCAGGGACAGGCGATCGGCTACCTGGCCTCGGACCCGCTCGGCAACGGCGCCAACATCTTCGGCACCTCCACCTATCGGATCGACTACACGATCATCTCCTTCGCCGCCATCTGGTACGTGCAGGTGACCGCGCTCGTGGCGGGCCACGTCGGGGGCCTGACGCTGGCCCACGACCGGGCCCTCGCGATGTACAAGGGGGCCCAGGAAGCCATCCGCTCCCAGTACTGGATGCTGACCGTGATGGTCGCCTTCACGTGCTTCGGGCTGTGGCTCTTGTCGGCGGTGGGGACGTGAACCTCCGCCGCCTGGGAGTAGTCTGTTCGGACGTGGCACCTGCGCACACGCGTCCGGGACGACCCAGAACGCTCCTTCCTCGCCGGAGCCGGGTCGTGCTTTTGGCGCTCGGCTCCACGGCCGTGGCGCTCGTGGCGCTCGCGTCGATCGATCCGAGCATCCTGTGCGTGCTGCCGGCGCTCTCCCTCGTGCTGCTGCTGGCGCTCCGTCGCTACCCGGGTGAGAAGGCGCTTGTCGCCCTTGCGGCACGGCGCCCCCCGGAGCCTGCTCGCAGAATCCGCTCTGGGCTGAGGCTCTCGGGGCGCTGGGCCGGGCCGGCGATCCCGCGCGGCGGGCTTCTGCTCGCCTGCTCGCTGGCTGATCGCCCGCCGCCGCTGGCACTCGCGACGCGCTGAACAGGGCCCCACCCGGGGCTCCCCGCGTCGCCTGCGCGGCCGCCGAGAGCGCTCGCAACCGTCCTCGCCTTCGAGCTTCACGAGGAGTCCAATGTCACGACGTGTCCTGCCTGCCCTGATCGGGGCAGTGGTGCTGTCCTCGGCGGTCATCGCGACCGCCGCCGGCGCCGAAGCGTCGTCCTCCCAGGAGAGCGGCAACCCGATCAACGACCAGGGGTCCAGCTACCACTACCGCACCTACATCACCTCGATCACGCCCAAGGTGCCCGGGCTGAGCGTGGAAGTGCTCGAGTTCGCCGACCGGCTGCTGCTTCACAACGGCACCGGCAAGACGGTGACGGTGTACGGCTACTCGGGCGAGCCCTACGCCCGGGTGCTCCCCAGCGGGGCCGCCGAACAGAACAGGCGCTCCCCGGCCGTCTACCTGAACACCAACTTCTACGCCGACGTGACAGTGCCCGCCTCGGCCAATGCGACCGCGCCGCCGTCCTGGGAAGCGGTGGATCGCACAGGCCAGTTCGAATGGCACGACCACCGCATCCACTGGATGAGCCCCGTCAGGCCGCCCGAGGTGAAGGACACCTCCAAGCGCACGAAGATCTTCAACTGGACGGTGCCGATCAAGGTCGGCGATCAGGCCGGGGCGATCCGCGGCGAGCTGTTCTGGGTGCCGGAGAACTCGAGCGCCCCGACCGGTGCAATCGTCGCGGGCGTCGCGATCGTGCTGATCGGGATCGCGATCGTGCTGCTCGCCAGGCGCCGGCGCGCACATGGCGGCGGCCCGCCGGGGGGCGAGCCCGGCGACGACGACCGGCCGGCGCGAGAGGCCTGGTAGGCGGTTGACCGCCCGGGGCCTCCATGGGAGACGCTCGCTGCTCGGCGCGGCGCTCGCCGGCTGTGCGCTGATCGCGCTCGCGACGGCGCCATCCGCGCTCGCCCACGCCCAGCTGGTGGGCACCTCCCCCGCCGCCGGAAGCACCGTTGCCACCCAGCCCGCGCAGGTGATCTTCCGGTTCAACCAGAACGTCGGTGGAACCGCGGGCGCGGTACGCGTCTACAACGCCCGGGGCGAAGAGGTCGACGACCTCGACGTGTCCCATCCCGACGGCGACGAGCGCAAGATGGGGGTGGGGCTCAAGCGCCGCCTGCCGGACGGGACATACACGGCCACCTACCGCGTCGTCTCGGCCGACACCCACATCGTCTACGGGGGCCTCGTGTTCAGCATCGGCCATCGGGGCGCCGCCCCCAGGTACACGGTCGCGGGGTTGATCGGCCGTAACGAGACGGGGCGGGTCACGAAGGTCGCATTCGGCGTGGTTCGCGTGCTGGACTACCTGTCGATCGCCTTGATGATCGGGGGCCTCGTGTTCCTGTACGCGGTGTGGGGCCCGGCGCTGGAGTCGCTTGCCCGCCCGGAGCCCCGCTGGTCGCAGGCATCGGACGCGTTCACCCGCCGCGCCGCGCGCATGCTCGCGGTGGCCGTCGTGATCGGCATCTCGGTGAGCCTGCTCGGCGTGCTCCTGCAGGGCGCCACCGCGGCCGGGGTGTCGCTGTGGAGCTCACTGAAGGGCACGGTCATCGAAGGCACGCTCGAAAGCCGCTTCGGGTGGGTTTGGGCCGTCCGCGCACTCGACTGGGCCCTGCTCGGGGCGCTGCTGGCGTGGGCGCGGCGGGCCGGCCCGCGGGGCGTACGCGTGAGCCGCCCGCCGGCCTGGGTGGCGGTCGGGCTGACGATCGGGTGCGCGTATCTCGTCAGCACCCAGGCGCTGGCGGGACATGCCTCCATCCAGAGCCCCACCGCCGTGTTCTTCCCGTCCGAGACGCTGCACGTGCTTGCCGCCTCCCTGTGGGTCGGGGGCATTGCCTGCCTGCTGCTGGTGCTGCCCGCCGCCACCCGCCGGCTCGAAGGTGCAGAGCGCACGCGTCTGCTGTTCGGCAGCCTGCGGCGTTTCTCGCCGTTGGCGCTCGCGGCGGTGGTGGCGATCGCCGCCACCGGCGTGACCCAGGCCTACATCGACGTGCGCTCCCTCCACGGCCTGCTGCACACCACCTACGGCGCGTTGATCATCGCCAAGACCGCCCTGCTGTGTTCGCTGATCGCGCTCGGCTGGATGAACCGTGAGCGTCTGATCCCGGCGCTGCAGCGAATCTCCGAGGCCGCGGGCGAGCCGGGCGGCGTGGGGGTGCTGGCGCGCCGCACGCTGCGTGGGGAGCTGATCCTGATGCTGTGCGTGTTCGGGGTCACGGCCGCGCTCGTCACCTACGCGCCGCCGATCGACGCCGCCTCCGGGCCGTTCTCGACCAGCACGACGATCGGCCCGGCGGTGCTGGAGATGACCGTGGAACCGGCGAAGGTCGGCCCCAACACGATCCACCTGTACCTGATCGACGCCAGGACCGGCGCGCAGTACACGGCGATCAAGGAGCTGACGGCCACCGCGAAGCTGCCGGCGAAGGACATCGGTCCGCTGCCCCTGAGGGCGTCGCCGGCCGGCCCCGGGCACTACATCCTGAGCTCGGCCGTGCTCAGCCCGGGGGGCACGTGGGCGATCGAAATCGTCGACCGCGTCTCTGAATTCGAACAGTTCACGCGCGTGGTGAAGGTGCCGATCTCGTGATCGGCCGGCGCCAAGACAAACCAACAGGAGGAACATGCACATGAAGAAGGTCACAATCGCACTCGCCGCCTGTCTCCTCGTGACGCCGGCGGCGGCACAGGCACACATCAGCCTGCACCCGAACACGATCCCGGCGGGCGCGTTCGCGACGCTCGACGTGAGGGTGCCGGGCGAGCAGGAAGGCGCGCACGTCACGAAGGTGGACGTGCTGTTCCCGCAGGGGTTCGTGGGGGTCGATTACGAAAACGTGCCCGGATGGAGCACACATGTGATCGAAACGAAGCTCGCTACCCCGATCACCGAAGACGGCGAAACGATCGATACCGAGGTGTCGCAGATCGTCTGGACGTGGACCGGCCCGCTCGGGAAGGTCGACAACGGCCAGTTCATCAACTTTCCGTTGTCGGTCGCGATACCGGAAGACGCAGCCGGCAAGCCGCTCGAATTCCGCACCGTCCAGACATACAGCAACGGCCAGATCGTGCATTGGATCGATCCGTCGCTCACGTCCGAACACCCCGCTCCGCGGATCAACGTCACGGCCAAGGGCGGCGTGGTCCAGGAGGTGGCGGGCGACGAGGCGGGGCCCGAAGCCGGCGCTACCGGTACAAGCCCGGCGACCTCCACCAACAGCGCCGCCAGCAGCAGCGGCGCCTCCAAGACACTAGGCATCGCGGCCCTGGTCGTGGGCATCCTCGGCCTGGTGGCCGGGACCCTGGCGCTCCTGGCCGTCAGGAGGTCGAAGGTGACCGCCTAGGGAAGGCGGCGGCGTGCGGGCGACCCGACCGGGAGGTGCATCCCGGTCGGGCGTCGGTGCGCGCTTGTTCTGGCGTTTAGGCTCCTCTGCCACACTGCCGCCCGATGAGCACGAAGGTGCCCGGCGGCACCCGATGAGCACTAAGGTGCCCGGCGGCACCCGCCCACCCGGTCCGCCCCAAGGCGAGCCCGAGCAACCGCCATCCGAGCCTCAGCGCCCGGTGGGGCGCCTGCACCTGTACCTCCCGATCGCGTTCATCGTGCTGATCGTGGGCGGCGTCGCGCTCGTCGTGGCGCACGGCTCGGGCAGCAAGCAGCAGCTCCCGGCCGGAGCCAAGAGCGTGCACAGCGCCAGCTTCGACGGGTCACTGCTCTCGCCCGCCAAGACCGCGCCGGCGCTGTCGTCGCTGCGCAACTACCGGGGCCAGCCCGTCAACCTCGCGAGCTATCGGGGCAAAGCCGTGTTCGTGACGTTCCTGTACACGCACTGCCCGGACGTGTGCCCGCTGATCGCCTCCCAGCTGCACAACGCCGTCACCCGCCTCGGCCCGAAGGCGGCCGACGTCCAGCTCGTGGCCGTGTCGGTGGATCCCCGCGGTGACAAGCCGCCGGCCGTCGCCCGTTTTCTCGCCGAGCACCAGCTCACCGGCCAGATGCAGTACCTGATCGGCTCCGCCTCGGAACTCGCGCCGGTCTGGCAGGCGTGGGGGGTGGGGTCCGCGAGGGACACCGGTAACCCGGAATTCATCAACCACTCCGCGCTCGTCTACGGGGTGAGCGCCAGCGGCAAGCTGACGACCATCTACCCGTCGAACCTGATTCCCTCCGAACTCGTTCACGACGCTCCATTGCTGCTGTCCAGCTGAACCTCTCAGGCGCGCGTCCAGGCCGCTTCGCCCCCGGACAGCGCGTGCACCGTGAGCGTGACGGCGACGACCTAGCGGGCGCCACCCCAGCGACGCGAGAGGGGCCCCGCCGATGGACGGGGCCCCTCTGATGTGCCTCGGGTGGGCTGTGATCAGCCCGCTGCGAGCTCTCCGTGACCGCCCGGAGCGGGTTCCCCGCCCGGGGCCGGCGAGGACTCCTCGCCCTCGTCCGGGAGCAGCCGCGAGCGGCCCGTCCTCAGCGCGCCTCCCGCGGCAAGGATCGCGAAGCCCACCCCGCTGAGGAGCAGGGCAATGCCCACGACTACCCCGAAGACGGAGGTCTGGTCGGCCATGTAGCTGGCGTTGAGCGCCGTCGCGAGGGCCGTCTCGTCGACCCACACGGTGCGTGCCGGATTGTCGACGGGCGTCCCGGCCGGCGTCTTCAGCGCCGCCGCTTCTTCGTTGGTCCCCTTGCCGTTGGCCGTCGCATAGCGGGGCATCTGCGCGTAGTACAGGCCGCCGGTCGCCTCGAGGGCGTGGATGGTCATGTACTGCGCGAAGCACCTGGCCTTCGAGCCGGTGTCGATGGCTTCGTTTGCAACCGAGCAGGTCGGGATCGGCAACGTGGAGACGTTCAGACCGGACTTCGCCGCCTCGGACTTGATGGCCGCCGGGGTCATGTCCGGCGTGCCCTTGATCTTCTGTTCGGCGAGGTTCGTTTTCACGGTGCTGCGGCCATTGGCCCCCAACACGATCGCGGCCACGCCGAAGCCGACAAGGACGACTGCGGCAACGATGCCCCCGATCTCAAACACTCTACGCCTCATTCGTTCTCCCCTTCCACAGGTTTGGAATCTGCTCTCCAGCCTCCCTGGGCGGGCTCGCGCGGACATCCGTCGAAACCTGCATTAGCGCTGCGGCTTTCAACGTGCCCTCCCGGCGCATGTCCCGCTGTTGGCTACGTAGGATTCGTCGTATGAGATTCGGTCGAGCAGCGCTGCTCGCACTCGCCGTGGCGGCGGTCGCCGCGCTGGCCCCGCCCGCGGCCGCCGCCAGCAACGCCTCTGCGACGCGCGCCTACCTGAACGCCAACTACGCGCTCGTACATGCGGCCCACACCCGCATCCATCAGGTCGAATCGACGCTCCGCGGGCTGCTCGCCCGGATTCGCAGCGAATGCCCGCTGGCGGCGAAGGACTCGCCAGAGGAAACCCAGTCCGAACAGCTTTCCAACGAGGTCATCGGCACGATGGTGCTGACCGCCATCCACCTCGACCTCCCCGCCGGCCGCGCGTATGTGAAGGCCGTGCGCTCGCTGAGCTGGAGCAACGCCTCGCTGACGCGCTCGGTCCGCGCCTACGCCAAGAAGGTCGAGAAGATCATCGGCCTGCCCATTCCGAAGCTGTGCGACGACGTCAGGAGCTGGGCGGGCAGCGGCTACACGGCGCTGCCGGCTGCCACCCGCCCGTTCGACTCCGCCTTCCTGGACGCGTGGGTGTCCCCGGGGTTCCTCCCCGGCGCGATGAAGCCCTACGAGGGCGGTCTGAGGTCGCTCGTGCGCCAGACCGAAAAGCAGGAAACGGACATCGTGGAACTCGAAGCCCGCGAAGTGGAAACCTGGGGCAAGATCATGGACAGCCTCGAACTGCAGCCCTAGGCCAAACCCTCCTAGGGGCGGAGCGAGCGCAGGCACGGCGCCCCGGCGGTGCCTGCTTACTCGGTCAGCGCGGCGGCCATTTCGTCGAAGGCGCGGATGTAGTCGTCGATCGCCTCGTCTGTGTGGGTCACCGACAGCGTCCACTCCTCCTCACGCCCCGGGGTCATGTAGATGCCCCGGTTCATGTTCCACAGCCATGCCAGCTCGGTCACGGGGACGTCCTGGTTGGCCTTGAAGGTTTCGTAGTCCACGATCTTCGTGGGGGAGAACGTCACGCAGCCCTTGGAGCCGACACCGACCGCGTACCCGGGAAGGCGGTGGCGCTCGATCACCTCCTGGCAGCCGGCCACGATGCGGTCGTTGAGGGCGTCGAAGTGCTCGTACGCGGACGGGGTCAGCACGCGCTCGAGGCTGGCCCTCGCCGCGGCCATCGTCAGAGGGTTGCCGTTGTAGGTGCCGACCTGGTACACGCTGCCGTCCTCGACCACCCTCATCACGCGCTCGCTGCCACCGATACCGCCGGACGGCAGCCCGCCCCCGAGCGTCTTGGCGAGCGTGACCATGTCCGGCGTGACGCCGAAGCGCTCGGTCGCCCCTCCGGCAGCGATCGCCAGCCCGGTCTTGACCTCGTCGAAGATCAGCACCACGTCGTGGCGTTCGGTGAGCTCCCGCACCGCCTCCAGGTAGCCCGGCTCGGGGAGCACGACCCCCAGGTTCATCATCGCCGCCTCCATGATCACGCAGGCGGGCCCGCGCCCTTCGGAGAACAGGCGCTCGATCCGTTCCTCCATGGCGGCGGCGTCGTTGAACGGGACCGGAATCGTCAGCTCGGTGACGGCCTTCGGGATCCCGGCTCCGTAGGCCAGCGACGCGAGGTTCCTGCGGTCGCCGATTTCCGCATACGGGACGCCGATCGAGACCATCACGGCGTCGTGGTGTCCGTGGTAGGAGCCGAAGATCTTCACGATCGTGTCGCGGCCGGTGAGGGCTCGGGCGATCCTGATCGCGTCCATCGTCGCCTCCGAGCCGGAGTTCACGAAGCGCCACCGTTCCAGCCCGAAGCGCCCGGCGAGGTCCTCGGCGACCGCCACGGTGTCCTCGGTCACGGCGGCGAAGTGGGTCCCCAGCGGGGCACGCGCGCGCAGGGCCTCGACGATCTCCGGGTTGGCGTGTCCCTGGACCATCGAGCCGAAGCCGTTGTGGAAGTCCCAGTAGCGGTTGCCGTCGACGTCGGTGACGTGCGGGCCCTCGCCTGAGACGAGGTAGATCGGCCACGGGTCACGCAGCTGGTAGGAGGAGGCCACCCCTCCGCTGAGCGAGCGGCGGGCCCGCTCGTACATCGCCGCCGAACCCTCGGTGCGCTCGTTCAGCTTCGCGAGCTCCCTGCGGGTGAGCTCCTCGACTCGCTCGTGATCGATCTGGACCGTGTGGCTGACAGCCATGCGGGCCGCCCTTTCTTGGCCGTGGGACAGCGGCGCGTGCGCGCCCGGGAGGCGACTCCTCCCTCGCCGGTCAGCTTAGCCGTCGCCGGGGGAGCGTCAGCCGGTGAAGCGCGGCGTCTTGTGCGCCACGGTCACTTTGCGACGGTGTTTCTTCTTGGAGCTTTTCGTGCCGAGCGCGCCTTTGCTCGCCGGGTGCGTCGTGCCCACCGTTCCAACGCCGGAGCCGGGCGTGGTGGTGGTGCCCGTGCCGGTGCCGCCACCTCCGCCGGGGGTGTTCGGGCTGCCGGGGGTGCCGGTCTTCCCGGGCACCGGCGTCGCCGTGACCGCGACGATCACCATGTTGCTCGCCACCACGATCCCGGCGCCTCCCGCGGGAGTGCCCCTCACGCTCGCGATGTTCGAGTAGGAGCTGGTTTCGTCGTTGAGATCGGTTTCGGTGAGCTTGTGGCTGCAGCTGTAGACGGTGCTCGCTCCGGGTGCGAGCGTGCCGCCCGGGCCGGGGCCTCCCGAGATCGTTCCGAGGTCGCAGTAGATGTCGGTGAATTCGCTGATCACGAGGGTCGCGTTGCCGGTGTTCTTGGCGGTGATCTGGTACAGCACCGTCTGTCCGACCGCCCCGGTCAGGGTGGCGGCGGTGAAGCCCGCTCCGCTGCCCTTGATTTCCTGCGCCTTGGAGAGCGACAGGCGCGCTTCGAGGAGCACTTTGACGGTCACCGGTCTCGATTCGTGGACCTGGGTTCCGCCTTCCTGGAAGGTCGCGGTGGCCGAGGCCACGTTCGTATACGAGCCGCCCGTGGTGAGCATGTGGGTGCACGTGAACACGACTTTGCCCGCGGGCGCGACGGTCGCGCCTTCCGGGCCCCCCGCGAGCGTGCCGGGGTCACACTTTTCGTCGAAGAAGCTGCTCAGCGTGAAGGGGACGTTGCCCGTGTTGGAGACGGTCATTTGGTAGTCCACCGTCTGGCCGATCTTGCCGGTGATTTCTTCGGCGGTGAAGCCGCTGCTGGAACCGGCGATCTGCTGGAGCTTCACGATCGAGAAGCTTGGTTTGGGTTCGGCCCCGCATTTGAGGTGTTCTTTGTGCTTGCCGCTCTCGCCGATCACCCCGTTGGTGTTCCAGTGCGCTTCGCCAACGACTTTGTGCATGCCCGTGGACAGCGGCGTTTCGATCGAGCTTTCGCCCGAGGAGCCGTCGAATTCGAACTTTTCGTTGAACATCTTCACGCCGTCGGCATGCATTTTCTCGGTCACCTGGTTCTTGGGGACTTCGGGAAAGCCGCTGTAGACGAACTTGGTGCTGGTGCAGGTGAAGATGATGCTCACCCTGCGCACCGCCAGCGCGGGCTGGGCGAGCAGCCCGGCGAGGAGCAGCGCGCCCAGCAGTGAGAGCACGAGCACACGTGTGCGCGCGCCGATCGCGCGCGCCGACGCCGGGTCTTGCGACGCCGGGTCTTGCGGCGCCCGGCCCCCTTGGCTATCTGTTGCGTCGGGGCGGCACCGACCGCTACCCACGTCTCCTCCTTGAGGTCCCCTCTGGGCGAGCTGCCAGGTCGACGGCGGCCCGCTTCCAGCCTTGAACAGTCAGCCGAGAATACCACCGACGCCTGGCCCCGATGCAAGTACGGCGTCGCCCTCCGGAGGCCTCCAAAGGGGGCTAGGAGGGTCCGCCGGAGAAGCGTCCGTAGAGCTCGGGGAGCAGGACCGCGAGGTTCGCGTACTCCTCGACACAGTGCCGCGCGAGAGCCCGCGGGACGGCCGGCGTGAGCATCCGGCGGCGGACTCCTCGGCGGTTCAGCAACGGCGCGAGCAGCCCTCCCGCGGGGCCGTAGGGGCGGATCGCCGCGCCCAGCCAGAAGCGGCTGCGCAGCACCAGCCCGTGGCCGTCGCGCAGGAACACGTGGAACATCAGCGTGTGGCGCACCCGCCGCTTGTCATCGCCCACTTCGGCGGCGAGCACGGTGCCCACCTGCGGGGCCGCCAGCGCGGCGGCGCTCATGCCCAGCAGCGAGGGGTCCCGGAAGGCGATGCGGGCATGCACCACGCCCGTGCCGACGTCCTCCACGGGGTGGTGGACCGCCCCCCAGAATGGCTTGGCGCCGGGCCTCGGGGGCGGCTGCAGCGAGTTGTCGAAATGCGCCCGTGGGTGCCAGATGCGATACCGGATCGCCTCCCGCGGATGCCAGTCGAACCACCAGTCGACCATCTCGGGGCCGACGCCCGGCATCGGGGTGCGGGCCGCGACCTGGGCGGTGCCGTCGCCCAGCATCCACCAGCCCGTCTCCACCGCCAGCGGCTGCGGGTCGAGCAGCCGGTCGACGGCGGAGAGCTCCAGCGCGGTGGCGGGGTCGCACGGTCCCGCCTGCACGGCTGCGATCTCCTCGGGCGTGGCCGGCGAGAGCGGCCGCTCGAGATATGGGGTGAGGTCGGGCGTGCTCATGCCGGCCCTGTCGGGGGGCGGCCCATCCAGGGGCAGAACAGGCCGTCGGGGTCGTACTGCGTCCGCAGCTCGTCGAGGCGGCGGAGGTGCTCGTCGCTGACGAACCGCGCCGGGCGCCTACCGAGGTTCTCGTCGGCGAGCTGGATGCCGCTCGCCAGCGGCTCCATCTCGCGCATGCGCTCGGTGGCCCATGTCGACACGATGGCGTCCGTGGCCGCCTCGGTCCCGGCCCCGTAGAGGGCGATGTACGTGTCGTCCTCGACGCTGTAGGCCATCTCGGGCCGGGGCGGGCTGGGTCCCCAGTTCATCCACAGCATGTGCGAGGGCGCCTCCGGCAGCGTGTCGGCGATCCTGCGCAGGCCCGGCAGCAGCTCCTCGACGGGGGCGTGGGTCCACATGTTGTCGACGGCCCAGCGGTGGGCGTCCGGATAGATCGCCGCGCTGCCGGCGAACAGGTCCTCGAAGCTCACCGGCACGTATGGGACCGACAGCTTGGCGTCCCCCAGCAGCGGGCAGGCGTCGATCACCGACAGGTCGGCCCGCGCCCGCTCCTCGTCGTCGGCCAGCACGGGCGCGGTCATCGCGATCTCGAGCTCTCCGGTCTCGTCGCGGTGCACGAGCAGCATCAGCTCGATACTGCGGGGGACCTCTCGGCCGATCTGCGCGACCCACCGGAACAGATCCTCGAGCACCTCCACGGGAAAGGTGTGAAGCGAGTTGGCCACCACCCCGGGGCGGGGGTGCAGGCGCAGATGAAACCCGGTGACCGCGGCGAAGAAGCCGGGCCCGGACCCGCGCGCCGCCCACAGCAGCTCTGCCTGATGCTCGCCGTCGGCGCGCAGCGCCTGTCCGTCGGCGGTGACCACGTCGATCGCCTCGACGCTCATGCACGCGGGGCCCAGGACGCGGCCGTTCCAGCCGTAGCCACCCTGCAGCAGGTAGCCGCCGACCGCAACCCCCACGCAGTGCCCGACGGGGAAGAACAGCCCGTGGCGGGCCAGCTCGGCGAGCAGCACGGTGCCACGGCAGCCGGGGCCGACCACGGCGCGAGCTCGTTCGGGATCGACGTGGGCGGCATCGAGGCGCGAGAGGTCGATCAGCAGCCCGCCGTCGCGCAGATGGTTCCCGGCCCAGCTGTGGCCTCCCGAGCAGATCGTCACCGCGAGCCCCTCGGCTCGCGCGAGCGCGACCGCCGCGATCACATCGTCCGGGTCCCGCGGGCGCGCGATCGCCTCGGGATAGCGCTCCGGCGTGCGCGCGTTCCACATGCTGGCGCGGCGCGCCTGCTCGTATCCGTGCTCCCCTCGCCGCAGCGGCTGCCCCGGCTCCGATGCCATCGACCCTCCTCGCGGTCCGGATGTTCAAGGTTCCGGCCGCACACCGTATCTCGCGCGCGCGGAGGCCTACGATGGGCGGGTGGGCCGCGACGGCACGCCGTGGGACGCTCGCACGTACGACCGCGTCAGCGAGCCCCAGCTGGCGTGGGCCGGCGACGTGCTCGCCCGCCTGGAGGGCGTGAGTCCGGACGCGACGGTGCTGGACGTGGGATGCGGCACCGGGCGCGTCACCGAGCTGCTCACCGAGCTCGTCCCGCACGGGCGGGTGCTGGGTGTGGATGCGTCCGGCGAGATGGTCGAGCTGGCCCGCCGGCGCCTGGGTACCCGGGCGGAGGTGTGGTGCCAGGACGTGCTCGAGCTCGACCTCGCCGAGGATGTGGATGCGATCGTCTCGACCGCGACGCTGCACTGGGTGCGCGACCACGACCGTCTGTGGCCGGCGCTCGCGCGGGCGCTGCGCCCCGGCGGGCGCCTCGAGGCGCAGTGCGGCGGGGCGGGCAACATCGCGCGGGTCAGCGACGTGATCGAGCAGGTCGCGCGAGAGCTCGCCCCGGAGCTGGTCGGGTTCTCCCCGTGGCAGTTCGCGGGCGCCGAGGACACGGCGCGGCGGCTGCAGGGCGCGGGCTTCGTGGAGGTGCGCTGCTGGCTCGTGCCGCGGCCCACCGAGCCGGCGGATCCGGCGGCGTTCATCCGCACGTCGATCCTCGCCGCCCACCTGGAGCGCCTGCCGCCGGAGCGGCGCGATCGCTTCGCCGAGGAGGTCGCCGCGCGCGTGCGGCTTCCGCTCGACTACGTACGGCTGAACATCTCCGCCGAGCGTGCGATCCTCTCCTGATGGCAGCCACCTACCTCGAGATCGACGAGCGCCTGGCGGGCTGGATCGCTTCGCAGTCGATGTTCTTCGTGGCCAGCGCCCCGCTCGCCGCCGACGGCCACGTCAACGTGTCTCCCAAGGGACCCATCGACACCCTGAGGGTGCTCGACCCGCACACGGTCGCCTACCTCGACCTGGTCGGAAGCGGCGCCGAGACGATCGCCCACATCCGCGAGAACGGGCGGATCGTGATCATGCTGTGTGCCTTCAGCGGCCCTCCCCGGATCCTGCGGCTGCACGGCGAGGGAGAGGTGATCGCCGCGGGTGAGGCCCGGTTCGACGAGCTGATCGGGCGGTCCGCATTCGGGCAGCCGAGCGTGCCCGCCTCCAGGCGCGCGATCGTGCTCGTCAACGTTATGCGGATCGCCGATTCGTGCGGCTACGGGGTGCCGCTCATGAGCTACCAGGGCACCCGCCCCCACCAGGACGCGTGGGCCGAGAAGAAGGTGACGGTGGGGGGTCCGGAGGCGCTGCAGGCCTACCAGCGCGAGAAGAACTCCACGAGCATCGACGGGCTTCCGGCGCTCGACCTCGAAGAGGCCTCGCGGCTCTAGCCACCCGCCGCGCGATGTCTCCCGAGGAGGAGCTGCGTCCCGTGTTGAGAGCCCGCGCCGCCTGACAGACCCCGCGCGCGGCGGGCAGCCGGTATAACCCCGCGCCGTGGGTGAGCGAGTGGCGCTGGTCACCGGCGGGGCCCGCGGGATCGGAGCCGCGGCCGCACTCGCCCTCGCGCGCGAGGACCGCGACGTGGCCGTGGCGGACATCCGTGAGGCGCAGGCGCGGGACGTCGCCGCACAGGTGCAGGCGCTCGGGCGCCGCTCGCTGGCCGTCGCGCTCGACGTCACCGATGCCGGATCGGTGGCGGCCGCCACGCGCGACGTCGAGGCGCGGCTCGGGGCGGTGGATGTGCTCGTCAACTGCGCCGGATGGGACGAGTTCCATCCGTTCCTCGAGACCGACGAGCAGTTCTGGCACAAGGTGATCTCGATCAACCTCGAAGGCGCCCTGCGCACGACACGCGCACTGCTCGGCGGGATGCTCGAGCGGGGCTGGGGGCGGATCGTGAACGTCAGCTCCGACGCCGCCCGCGTGGGCTCCTCTCAGGAGGCCGTGTACGCCGGTGCGAAGGCGGGGGTGATCGCCTTCACCAAGACGATCGCCCGCGAAGCGGCCGCCCGGGGCGTGACGGCCAACGTGGTGTGTCCCGGCCCCACCGACACGGGGCTGCTGAGCGAGATGGCCGAGGGTGCATCCGACTCGCAGCGGATGCTGGCTTCCCTCACCCGAGCGGTGCCGATGCGCCGGCTGGGGCGCCCCGAGGATGTCGCCGCGGCGATAGCGTTCTTCGCCGGTGAGGACGCCGGCTACATCACCGGCCAGACCCTGTCGGTCAGCGGTGGACTGACGATGGCATGAGCATGCGGCCCGGAGGGTGCAGGTGAAGGGGCAGGAGCTCACGGACGTCCGCTACGAGGAGCAGGACGGCCTCGCGTGGATCACGATCGACCGTCCCTCACGTCTGAACGCGTTCACCGCCCACACGGTCGAGGAGCTCATCGGGTGCTTCAAGCGGGCGTGGGCCGACCCCGAGGTGGGCGTGGTGGCGCTCACGGGCGCGGGGGAGAGGGCGTTCTGCGTGGGAGGAGACCAGCAGCAGCGCCGCAGCAGCGGCGACTACGGCCCGTCCCGCAGCGGCCTGTTCGAAATCGAGGAGCTCCACCGCGTGATCCGGGAGGTGCCGAAGCCCGTGATCGCGGCCGTCAACGGCCTCGCGATCGGTGGTGGTCACGTGCTGCACGTGATCTGCGACCTGTCGGTCGCCGCCGATCATGCCCGCTTCGGACAGGCCGGTCCGCGGGTGGGTTCCTTCGACGCCGGCTTCGGCACGGGCTACCTCGCCCGCGTCGTGGGCGAGAAGCGTGCGCGCGAGATCTGGTTCCTGTGCCGCCAGTACGGCGCCGAGGAGGCCGAGCGGTGGGGCCTCGTCAACAGCGTCGTGCCGATGGCCGAGCTCGCGGGCGAGGTGCGCCGGTACGCGGACGAGATCCTCGCGCTCTCGCCGACGTCGCTGCGCTTCCTCAAGCAGTCCTTCAACGCGGACAGCGAGCACCTCGCCGGCCAGGCGGCGCTCGCCTTCAGCGGTCTCGAGCAGTTCCTGGACTCGGACGAGGCGCGGGAGGGGATCAGCGCGTTCGACGAGAAGCGCCCCCCCGACTTCCAGCCGTTTCGCCGGCGGTCCTGAGGCCGGCCGCGGGCCGTTGAGGTCCTCGCCGCGATGAGCTGGGGACTTGCATTCGTCGCGCTCGCGATGCTGTGTGTGATCGCGATCTCGCGGCGGCTTTCGCAAACCCCCGTGACCCCGCAGATGGTGTTCCTCGCGATCGGCGTGCTCGTCGGACCCAAGGTGATCGGTGCCGTCGACGTCCGGCCGAGTGGGAACACCGTTCGCACGCTCGCGGAAGCGACCCTGGCGGTTGTCCTGTTCGCCGACGCCTCGCGCATCACGCTGCGTGAGCTGCGCGGCGACTCCACCGTGGCGGTGCGCCTGCTGCTGGTCGGCCTGCCGCTCACGATCGGCGCCGGTGTCCTGCTCGGAAAGGCCATCTCCCGCCGGGTCAGACGATCGCACAGGTGGCATACCTCACGGTTGGCGCATCCACCGTGGCCCATGGCATCTCCGCGGCGCCGCTCGCGGGCAGCTACGCGCGCTGGCTCGAGCGCCAGCCCCCGGCCTCGCTCTCGCCGCTCGAGCTGGCCTCCGCCGAGCCCCCGGGGGCTCGCGGCCCGGCGACCCAGCAGTGAGCAGATGGGGTGGCGACCCGATACGGCAGGGCGCCCGGGTGTCCCATCGTGTGAGCCGAGAAGGCGACCGCGCAGAAGGGAGTCCCAATGGCACGAATCCTCATCACCGCAGAGCGCATCGAGACGCGCGAGGTACCGGTGCTGCTCGACGAGCGAGTGCTCCCGATCCACCTCACCGACGGCCATGCCGCGGAACAGCTGATCGAGCGGATCGGGTGGGCAATAAACGACGCCGAGGAGCTCGCCGGACAGGCGCCGGGCGGGCGGCGAGGGGTGAGCCGCGGATGACTGGCGTCCTCGACAGTGTCGGTGCCGACGGGCCCCGCCGGCCTGACCCCGTGAGCGGCGCTCGGGCAACCAGGGTGCTGGTGGTCGACGACCATCCCGCCGTCCGCTGGGGCCTGGTGCAGCTGCTGGAAGACCAGTGCGACCTCGAGGTCGCCGCCGTCGCCACCACGGCTGAGGTGGCGGTGGGGGAGGCCGAGAACGAGGCGATCGACGTGGCCGTGGTGGACTACCAGCTCGGCGGGCGCAACGGCCTGTGGGTGACCCGCAAGCTGCGCGCTCTGCCGGCGCCGCCCCGCGTGGTGATCTTCTCCGCCTTCGCCAACGACCACCTCGCCGCGAACTGCATCGTCGCCGGCGCGAACGCGCTGCTGAGCAAGAGCAGTCTCGGCGAGGAGCTGTGCAGCACGATCCGCGCCGTGGCACGCGGGCGGGTGCTGCTTCCGCGGGTGCCACCCCCGATGGTGCAGCTGCTCCGGGCCCGCCTCGACGGGGACGAGCAGATCGCATTCGGGATGCTGCTCGCCGGGATCCCGGACGCGGAGGTCGAGCGCGCACTGGACCTGAGCGCCGAGGAACTGCTGCGGCGGCGCACCCGCATCCTGGGAAAGCTCGAAGCCCTGCCGGGTGAAGCACCCGGCGACGAGCGCGCCGCGCGCCGCGAACGCGCGGTCAGCTCCTACCTGGGAGTGGAACGCTGCTGATTGGCAGCAGCTCACAGGAGGGCCAGAATGTCCTCGTGAGCGATCAGACCAAGGCGCCACCCGCCGGCGGACGCCGCGGCTACCTGCCGCTGTTCGGCAGGATCGTGCTGGCCAACCTGACGGTGCTGCTGGTGGCGTGCTTCGTCATCTACGTGGTCGTCACGCCCGGGCGCCTGTCGAAGCTCGCCACCGACGAGGCCCTCGTCGTGACCCTGTGCCTCGTCACGCTCGTGAACCTGATCCTCGTTCGCCGTGTCGTGGTCCCACTCCAGCAGCTCACCCTGTTCGCGCGCCGGGTCGACCCCACGGAGCCCGGCACGCGCTTTCCGGGCGCCGGCGAGCACTCCGAGGCCGGCGAGCTCTCGCTCACCTTCAACGAGATGCTCGAGCGCCTGGAGCACGAGCGCGCGGAGTCGGCGCGCTCGGTGCTCGCCGCGCACGAGGGCGAGCGGCTGCGCGTGGCCCAGGAGCTCCACGACGAGGTCGGCCAAACGCTCACCGCCGTGCTGCTGCAGCTCAGCCGCGTCCACGGCCGGCTGGACGGGGAGCTGGGCCCGGTCCTCGGGGAAGCGCAGGACGCGGTCCGCGCGAGCCTCGAGGACGTTCGGCGGATCGCCACCGAACTGCGCCCCGAGACGCTCGCCGAGCTCGGGCTCGTGAGCGCGCTGGCGACCCTCTCGGAGAACTTCGGCCGGCGCACCGGGATCGTGGTCGAGCAGGAGCTGCAGTCCGACCTCCCCGCACTCCCGGAGGAGACCGAACTCGCGGTCTACCGCGTCGCCCAGGAGGCGCTCACCAACGTGGCCCGCCACGCCGAGTCCGACCGCACCGAGCTGCGCCTGCAGAATGGCGCCGGGCAGCTGACGCTCGTGGTCCGCGACTACGGGCGCGGCCTGCAGGGATCGCGCATCGACGGGAACGGGGTCCGCGGCATGCGTGAACGCGCGGGCGCGATCGGGGGACGCGTGCGCGTGGGGCCACCTCCGCAGGGCCCGGGGAGTGAGGTGCGGCTCGAGGTGCCGCTGTCGCGATGACCCGGCTGAAGTCCAGGATCCTGCTCGCCGACGATCACAACCTCGTGCGGCGCGGGCTGCGCCACATCCTCGACGCCCAACCCGACCTGGAGGTGACGGCCGAGGCCGCCGACGGGGCGGAGGCCGTCAGGGCCGCGCTGGAGGGCGAGCTCGACCTCGCGATCCTCGACATCTCGATGCCCCGGATGACCGGCCTGCAGGCCGCCAGAGAGCTGCACAAACGCCGGCCCGAGCTTCCGATCCTGATCCTCACGATGCACGAGAACGAGCAATACCTGCGCGAGGCCCTGCGCGCCGGTGCATCGGGCTATGTCGTGAAGAAGGTCGCCGACCGCGACCTCGTCGAGGCGGTCAGGGCGACGCTGCGAGGGGGCGAGTTCCGCTACCCGGGTACCGGCAGCGAGGCGATCGAGGACGCGCTGCGGGCGGCTCGCGAAGGCGAGGATCCGCGCCACCCGCTGACCCCGAGGGAGACCGAGATCGTCAAGTTGATCGCGGAAAGCTACACCACCAAGGAGATCGCGCAGGCGCTGTTCATCGCCGAGAAGACCGTCGACAGCCACCGCGCGAACGTGATGGAGAAGCTCGGCCTGCACGACCGCGTGGAGCTCACCAGATACGCGATCCGCAACGGCCTGGTCGAGGCCTGAGGCCCGCCCCGGCCGCTGTCAGTCGCCCAGGCAGCGTTCCGTGTAGCCGTTCGCGAACACCCGTCCGGGGTCCAGGCGGTCGCGGATCGCGACGAAGTCCTGGAAGCGGGGGTAGCGGTCCGCGAGGGTGGCGCTCGTGAGCATGTGACGCTTACCCCAGTGTGGCCGGCCGCCGTACTCGCCGGCGATCGCCTCGACCGCCTCGAAGTACGGACGCCACTCCATTCCCTTGTACTGGTGGACGGCCATGTAGAAGGTCTCGCGCTCGAAGGACGGGCTCAGCAGCGCGTCGTCGGCGGCCACCATCCGGCACTCCACCGGGAACGCGACCGGATACCGCTCCCGAGCGACCCACTCCAGCACCCTGCGCAGCGCATCGGGGCCGTGCTCGAGGGGCAGGGCGTACTCCATCTCGGTGAAACGGAAGCGCCGCTCGCTCGAGAACACGCGGTAGCTGCGCTCGATGTACTCCCCCTCCGACACGAGCGGGGCGGCGACACGGTTGAACGGGGGGATCAGACCGTGCACACGCCGCGTGAGCCGGAACAGCCCTTCAGCGAGGTAGTAGCCGAGGATCACCTCCGAGACCGTCTGGGTGACCCGCCCCCGGGGCCGCGGCGAGGCGTCTGTGCGGTTGCGTCTGATCGTGCACGCGTTGGTGGCATACGGGAACACGAAGAACTCGTAGTGGTCGTTCTCGCGCACATCACGGCCGAGGTTCGCGAGTACGTCCTCGAGGCCGCGCACCTCGTCGATCCGGTGCAGGTTGAAGGCGGGCACCGTGCGCAGCGTCACGGCGCTGATCACCCCCAGCGCGCCGAGGGACACGCGCGCGGCGAGCAGGCCGTCGGGGTCGCCCTCCGGCGTCAACTCGAGCACCTCACCCGAGCCGGTGACGATCTCCACGCCCGCGACCTGGGCGCTGATGTTGCGCAGCCCGACGCCGGTGCCGTGGGTCGCCGTCGCGATCGCCCCCGCGAGCGCCTGCTTGTCGATGTCACCGAGGTTCTCCTGCGCGCGGCCCCGCCGCTCGAGTGCCTCGCTGAGGCTGCGCAGCACGATCCCCGCCTCCACCTTCACCAGCTCCCCGTCGGCCGCGAGCACCCGGTTGAGGGAGCCGAGGTGCAGCATCACGCCGTCGGTTAGGGCGCACTCGCTGAAGGAGTGCCCGCTGCCCGCGACCTTCACCGTGCGGCCGGCCGCCGCGGCGCGGGCGACCACCTCGGCGAGCTCGTCGCGGCTGCGGGGCGTCACCTGTTCGACCGGGTTGCAGATCTGGTCGCCGGCCCAGTTGCTCCAGCTCACAGGAAGCTCCTGCCCTCGCCGCGGTAGGTCGCCAGCTCGTCAGCGACGCGTGAGCCTTCCACTAGGTACAGGCGGTCGAAGTGCTCGCACAGCTCGCCCGCCTTGACGTGGCGGAAATACACGTGGTCGCCGAACCGCAGCCGGTCCGCGGCCGCTCCGTACAGGGGCGTCTGCACCTCGCCGGTGCCCTCCATCGCGTCGAGCGACAGGCCCTGGGGCAGGTACGGGCTCGGCATGCGGTCGCGCCCCCCGACGCCCGAGGCGAGGTAGCCGCCGCCGAGCACCGTCACCGTGGACGGCCCCGGGCGCCGCGAGACCGGCATCGCGAACATCGCGGCCGGCTGCAACCTGAAGGCGCGAAAGCCGTCGAACAGCACCGGGGCGTAGAAGCCCGAGCCGGCAGTCGCCTCGGTGATCGCGGGCTCCGAGGCCACGAGTTGCAGGTCACCGGTGCCGCCGGCGTTGACGAGCTCGAGTTCGGCCACTTCTCGTACGGCGGCGATCGCCGCGGCGCGCCGGCGTCTCAGCTCGCGGTAGGAGATGCTCTGCATGCCGTGGATCACGGCGGAGCGGACCGCTCCGGCCGCGGGCCCGTCGCCGACCCCCGCGATGTGGCCCTCGTAGCTCATCATCGCCACCAGCGAGAACGTGCTCCTGCGGGTGATCTCCCCGGCCAGCGCCCGCGCCTGGGCGACCGTGTGCACGGGCGTGCGCTTCGGGCCCACCTTCACCCGTCCGCCCGCCAGCCACAGGGACGCGTCGAAGTCCAGGCACACCCTCACCGGCCCCTCGTTCCCGACGGCCGCCTCGATCAGGTCGAGGTGCTCGGTCGAGTCGACCATCACGATCGGCGCCCCCTGGGGCTGCTCGCGTGTGCGGCGCGCGAGCATCCTCAGCGCCCTGCGGTCAACGCTCGGGTAGGCCAGCAGCAGATTCTCGAACCCGTCACCGTCGAGCCACAGGGTCTCGGGCAGCGTGTACGTGAGCTGGCCCCTGAATCCCGGGTAGCGGTCGAGCAGCATGCGCTGCATGCCACGGCAGCGCAGCGACTTCGACGCCAGCCTGATCGGCTTGCCCGCTGCTCGGCCCAGCATCTCGCGCGCATTTGAGTGCAGCGCGTCGAGATCCACGAACGCGAACGGCGCCTCCAGCTCCTCGAAGGCCTGCGAGTAGCGCGCGAGACGGCCCTCCGGTGTGAGGCTCGCCGCTGCGCCGGGCGCGGGGCCCGCGCCCGGGCCCGCCGCCGTGTCCGCTGTCGAGCCGGTCGTCCCGCTGCTGGCCGCTGTGCCCATCGTGGCCGACACTACCGCCGCTCGCCCGCGCGGGCCAGGCGCCGCTCGCCTGCGCGGGCCAGGCGCCGCACGTTTAGGGCGCGGGTGCATAGCCTGTGAGGGTGGCCGACGTCCTCGATCACACCGCCGCCGCCCCGGTTGCCGAGCTGGGCACGCTTCGGGACGTGGTGGAGAGCCTGGCAGGGCTCGACCGCACGCCATGCTCGCCCGGCGAGCGCGAGGCCGCCTCATGGATCGCCCGGCGCCTGCGCAGCGTCGGTGTCGGTGTCGAGAACGTGGTCCTCGAGGAGGAGCCGAGCTGGGGAACCTTCCTGCCGCAGATCACCGGGCTCGGGGCGCTCGGTGTGCTGTCCGCGCTGCTGGCCGTTGCCGGCCGCCGGCGCCTGGCCACGTGCTGCGCCGGCGTGACGGTGGCGGGGATCGTGGACGAGGCCCAGAACGGCCCCCGCCTGCTGCGGAGGGCCGTGCGACGCAGGCGCAGCACCGTCAACGTCGTCGCCGAGCTCGGCAACCCGCTCGCGGCGCGGACGCTAGTCGTGCACGCCCACCACGACGCGGCCCAGACGGGCCGCTTCTACGACCAGAGCCTGATGATCGCGCTGCACCGCCGCCGGCCGGAGCTGATGGCGCGCATGAAACGGCAGCTGCCCCAGTGGTGGCTGGGCCTGCTCGCTCCGCTTGGGGCACTGGCGACGAGTGCGCTCGGCCGCCGCTCTCCGGCCTTGGCGGGAGCGCTCGTGGGCTCGCTGGCGGTGGCTGCCGCGGCCGAGATCTGGCGCAGCCCGACCGTGCCGGGCGCCAACGACAACCTGTCGGGGGTCGCGGCGCTGCTCGCCCTCGCCGAGATGGTGCGCGAGCGCCCCCTCGGAGACCTGCGCCTGCTGCTGGTGTCGTGTGGCGCGGAGGAGACGCTGCAGGACGGCATCCGCGCGTTCGTGGCCTCGCACCGCCACGAGCTCCCGCCGGAGCGGACCTGGTTCCTGAACCTCGACCAGGTCGGCTCGCCGAACCTCGTGATGCTCGAGGGCGAGGGCCCGATCTGGATGGAGGAGCACACGGATGCGAGCTTCCGCGACCTGATCGCGGACGTAGCCCGCGGACATGGGATCGAGCTCGAGCGCGGCCTGCACGCACGCGCCTCGACCGACACCGTGATACCGAGCCGCGCGGGGTACGGGAGCGCATTCATCGGCTCGCTCACCGACTGGAGGGTGCCGGCCAACTACCACCTGATGAGCGACACCCCCGAGAACCTCGACTACGGCGCGGTCGCGCGTGCGACCGCCCTCGCGTACGGCGTCGCAGAGCGCCTCGCGTACGGCGTCGCAGAGCGCCTCGCGGCCGGTCCGCCAGAAGGCGACCGGCGGTCGTAGGACCCTTCGGCACTTCCCGGATGCTGAAAACCGCAGTCATCGTCGTGGTGGTCGCCGCCCTCGCCTGGGGCATCGCCGCGATCGCCACGGGCTCGGCCGGGCTCGGTCTCGAATCGGCCAGCGCCGGCTCGCCGGAGTGCCTGCCCGCGGCTCCGGTGGGTTCGGCCGAAGTGGCCGGCATCCGTGTGTCGCCGGCGCCCGGGAGCGTGACCGCCAACCCGCACACCACGATCAGCCTGCTCGGGGCGAAGCCGGGGGACATCACCGGCGTCAGCGTCGAAGGCTCGAGCAGCGGGCGCCACGGCGGGCGGCTGCTGACCTTCTCGCAGGGCGACGGCGCGAGCTTCGTGCCCGACAGCCCCTTCCGGGAGGGGGAGCGGGTGACCGTGAGGGCGACGCTCGGCGGACCCCCCTCGCGGCGGCTCGAATTCGGCTTCCGCGTGGACACGCCCGTGGAAACGAAGTCGATCTCCTCGTTCCCCAACCCGGCCGCCGCCGGAGCCGATGTGCAGAGCTTCTACACGCTCCCCGGGGCCCACCCTCCGGTGATGACGGTGACGACGCCCGACCAGGACCCCTCGGAGGGGGAGATCTTCACGACCAACGGACCCGGGCCCGGCCAGTACGGCCCGCTGATCTACACCCCGCAGGGGCGGCTCGTGTGGTTCGAGCCCCTGTCGGGGGGCCAGGTCGCGGAGAACCTGAGCGAGCAGACATTCGACGGGCACCGCGACCTGACCTGGTGGAAGGGGCGCGTGCTGTCGCTCGGGTTCGGCCAGGGCGAAGACATCGTGATGGACTCCGGCTACCGGGTCGTGGCGCGGGTGCACGGTGGCAACGGCTTGCAGGCCGATCTTCACGACTTCCAGCTCGTCCCCGGGAACGTCGCCTACATCACCGCCTTCAACCCGATCCGCTGTGACCTGCGCTCCCAGAAAGGGGAGCGCGAAGGGGGGATCGTCGACACGGCCATCCAGCAGGTCGACATGAAGACCGGCCTTGTGCGCTGGGAATGGCACAGCCTCGACCACGTTGGAGCGGATGAGTCCGAGGTCGAAACGCCGCACGACTCGACTCCGTGGGACTACTTCCACCTCAACTCGATCGACCCGCTCCCGAACGGCAACCTGCTGATCTCGGCACGCAGCACCTGGGCCGCCTACCAGCTGCAGGGAGGCACAGGGCGCATCCTCTGGCGGCTCGGGGGGACCAACAGCTCGTTCAAGATGGGCCCCGGGACGCGGATGGCCTGGCAGCACGACGGGCGCATGCTCCCCGACGGGGAGCTGACGTTCTTCGACGACGGATCCAACCCGCCCGTCCACCACGAGTCGCGCGGGCTGCGCATCGCGCTCGACACGACCAGCAAGGTTGCCCGGCTGCTGTTCGCCTACACCCACCGCGACCCGCCCCTGCTGGCCGCCAGCCAGGGCAACATGCAGACGCTCCCCGACGGAAATGCCGTGGTGGGTTACGGAGGGGTGCCGGCGATCAGCGAGTACGCCCGCGACGGCGCGCTCGTGTTCGACGCGCACATGCCGTTCGACATGTCCTTCTACAGGGCCTTCCGCTTCCCCTGGGAGGGCCGCCCGTCGATGCCTCCCTCGGTGGCGGCGAGCTTCAACAACACCGGCGAAGAGACGATCGTGCACGCCAGCTGGAACGGGGCCACGGGAGTGTCCTCGTGGCGGGTGCTGGCCGGCTCCGCCCCGGGGTCGCTCACGGCCAGGAGCGAGATTCCCTCGCAGAGCTTCGAGAGCTCGCTGACGCTGCCGGTCCGATGCGCCTACGTCCAGGTACAGGCACTCGACGCCGCCGGGCACGCGCTGGCGAGCTCGAGCGCGGTGCGCGTGGGCAGCTACGGCTCCTCGCTCTGACGCGCCTCTCCGTCTGGCCCGATCGGGCCTCTCCACGGGCGTCGCCGAGGGCCCCGCGCCCCCACCCGCGGGAGCTCCGAACGCGGCCTCAGTAGGCCGGTTTGGAGGGTTTGCGGGAGTGGGTCGTGGTGGTCGGCGTCGTGGTGGGTTTCGTCGACTGTGTGCTCGTCGACGAGCTGCTTTTCCCGCCGCAGGCCGCGAGCACCAAGGTGATCGATAGCGCTGCCAGGATCGTTAGCATGGCGGTCAGTGGCAATCTGCGCATCGGCCGGGCTCCCATGGTCGCTCGAGGGCTCGGGAGCCCACCCTACCAGGCGCCCTGAGCGCCTCCGCCGGCCCGTCCCGCCGCGATGAGCGTCGAGACAGCCCCAACGCCGAGGGCGCCCGAGCTGCCCTCGGAGGGCACCGCGCCGAGCCGCTCCTCGAACTGGTTGCTGGCCGTCTGCTGCGTGGCCCAGTTCATGGTCATCCTCGACCTGAGCATCGTCAACGTGGCGCTGCCACACATCCAGCTGAGCCTTGGCTTCTCCAACCCGGCTCTGCAGTGGGTCGTCGACGCCTACGCGATCACGTTCGCCGGCTTTCTGATCCTCGGCGGGCGCGCGGCCGACCACTTCGGGCAGCGACGCACGTTCGTGCTCGCGCTGCTGCTGTTCGGCGTCGCCTCCCTGTTCGGGGGCTTCGCCCCCAGCGAGGGCGTGCTGGTCGGCGCCCGCGCCCTGCAGGGGTTCGCGGGGGCGTTGATGGCGGCCTCCTCGCTGGCGATCATCACGGCCTCGTTCGCCCCCGGCCCCCCACTGCACCGTGCGATCGGGATCTGGGCGGCAATGAACGGGCTCGGCGGGGCAGCGGGGGTGCTGCTCGGCGGCGTCATCACCGAATTCCTGAGCTGGCGGTGGGTGCTGCTGATCAACCCGCCGATCGCGATCGCGGCCGCGCTCGTGGCCTACGCGGTGGTCGCCGAACGCCGCGGCACGCGCGGCGAGGTGCCGTTCGACCTGGCGGGCGCGTTCACGCTCACGCTGGGGCAGATGGTGCTCGTGTACGGGGTCGTGGAAGCAGGCCTGAAGGGCTGGAGCACGCCCGAGGCGCTCGGGCCGATCATCGCCGGAATCGTGCTGCTGGCGGTCTTCGGCGTGATCGAGGCGCGCATCGCGAAGGCGCCGCTGATCCCCTTCAGGGACCTCACCCAGACGCTCAAGAACGCCAACACGATCGTGCTGCTGTTCAGCGCGGCGCTGTTCCCGATGTGGATCCTCAGCACCCTCTATCTGCAGCAGGTGCTGGGGCTCACGGCGCTCGACACCGGGCTGATCTTCCTGCCGATGACGATCGCGATCGGGGTCGTGGGCCGCCGCGCGGGCCGGCTGGTGAGCGCGATCGGGGTGCGGGAGGTGCTCGGCAGCGGCCTGATCATGATGACCGTGGGGATGCTGCTGCTCACGCGGATCGCCCCCAGCGGCAGCGGGATCGTGTACGTGATGATCCCCGGGATCCTGACGGCGGCGGGGATCGCACTGTCGATCGTGCCCTCCACTATCGCCGCCACCCAGGGTTCCAAGGAGGGGCAGGCGGGGTTGGCCTCAGGGCTCGTGAACACGTCGCGACAGGTGGGCGGCGGCCTCGGCCTGGCGGTGCTGATCACGCTCGCCACGCAGCGCACGTCGAACCTGATCGGCTCCGGCGAGCAGGTCGACCAGGCGCTCACGCACGGCTTCCGGCTGGCCTACCTGATCGGCGCGGTCCTGTGCGGAGCGGCTGCGCTGATGACCTTCCTCACGATGCCCCGCGGGCAGCACACCGGTCGCGCCGGGCGCCTGATGGCCCTCGCGGTGGCGGGTGTCCTGGCGCTGTTCCTCGGGCTCACCGCAGCCTTCGCCGGTAACAAAGGCCCGCCGCTCGGCCAATACAGCATGGACGGCGCCTACAGCTTCGTCTCGGCCCCGTCGCTGCACCCTCCGCAGATCAAAATCGGCACCCATGCTCCGGAATCAGAGCTGGCGCCCGGCTACATCCTGGCGACCAACTTCTTCGACCTCAACGAACCGCCGATCGTCGGCCAGAGCGGGCCCCTGATCCTCGACCGCCGGCTGCAGCCGGTGTGGTTCCAGCCGGTGCCGGAACAGATCGTCGCGGCCAACCTGTCGCAGCAGAGCTACCACGGCAAGCCGGTGCTGGCGTGGTGGCAGGGCAAGGTGACCAACACCGGCGCCACCGAAAGCGGCGAAGACGTTGTCGTCAACCAGCACTACCAGCCCGTTGCGCGCCTGCGGGCCAGCGGCGGCTGGGTGCTGACGCTGCACGAGTTCCTGATCGACGGCGACCACGTCTGGGTGACCGTCAACAAGAACGTGGCGAAGGACCTGTCGAAGTACGGCGGCGCTTACAACGGCGCTCTGATCGACTCGGCCGTCCAGGAGTACGACCTGAAGACCGGCCGGCTGCTCTTCAACTGGGACGCGTTGAAGCACATCCCGCTGAGCGAGTCGATCGCCACGCTGCCGACCAACGCCTTCCCGTGGGACGCATACCACGTGAACTCGATCCAGCTCGTGGGGCCGGAAACGTTCCTGGTGTCGATGCGCAACACCTGGGCCGCCTACCTCGTCAACGCCCGCACCGGCGCGATCGAGTGGACGCTCGGAGGCCGCAGGTCGGACTTCAGGTTCGGTCGCGGAGCGGCCTTCCAGTGGCAGCACGACGTGCGCCTCCGGAACAGCTCGACGGTCACGATGTTCGACGACCACTGCTGCCAGCTGACCGGCGGCGGTTCACAGGTCGACGCCACGGCTCCGTCGCGGGGGCTGGTGCTGAAGCTCGACCAGGCCACACGCCGGGCCACGCTGCTCGCCAGCTACGGAGCCTCCCAGAAGGTGGAATCGGCCTACATGGGCGACACCCAGCCGCTGCCGAACGGCAACGTGTTCGTCGGCTGGGGCAACCAGCCGTACTTCTCGGAGTACAGCCGCTCCGGCAAGCTGCTGTTCGAAGGCGAATACCCCGGGCCCGACCTCAGCTACCGGGCCGCCGTCGGAGATTGGGTGGGGTTGCCCCTGACCTTGCCCGCCGGCGCGGCCGTCCACGATGGTGGGAGGACCACCGTGTTCGCGAGCTGGAACGGCGCCACCCGGGTGTCCGCCTGGCGGGTGCTGGGCACCGCCGCCCCGGGAGGGCAGATGAAGGTGCTCGTGGGCAGCCGGCCCAAGGCCGGCTTCGAGACCCCGATCGCCGTGCCCTCCGGGAACAGGAGCTTCGAGGTCCAGGCGCTCGACGCCGCCGGGCACGTGCTCGGCACCTCGGCGGCCTTCGGCTGAGGCGCGGGCCCGCTCCCTCCCGCGAGGGCTAGGCGGCCGCTGCCAGCTCGGGGCGTTCGGTGGTCCGCGAGGGGAGCCGGAAGTCGATCTCGTCGTCGACGGGACCGTGGCGCAGCATGCGGATGTCGCGGATGTAGTTCTGGTGCAGGCGCCACGGCAGGGTCCCGGCCTGTTTGGGCAGGGCATCCATCGAGCGCAGCACGTATCCGGATTTGAGGTCGAGGATCGGGTACTGGGGGAGGTCGGCGCGGGGATTGCGCGGCACGCATATCGGCCTGCCGCTCGCGCTCATGTGGGCGAGCAGCCGGCACACGTATTCGGCCACGAGGTCGGCCTTCAGCGTCCAGGAGGCGTTGGTGTAGCCGATCGCGAAGGCGAGGTTCGGGATCCCGCACAGCATCATGCCCTTGTAGGCCACCGTCGAGCCCACCTCCACCGGCTCGCCGTCCACCTCGATCTCCAGGCCCCCGAGCATCATCAGGCGCAGCCCGGTGGCCGTGACGATGACATCCGCCCCGAGCTCGGTGCCGTCCGTCAGGCGGACGCCGTCCGTCGTGAAGCACTCCAGTGTGGCGGTCACGATCGAGGCGCTGCCCTCGCGCAGGACCTGGAAGAAGTCGCCGTCGGCGGCCATGCAGACGCGCTGGTCCCACGGGTTGTAGGAGGGGGACAGGTGCGTCTCGACGTCGAATCCCTCCGGCAGCTCGGCGGCCGCCATGCGCAGGAAGCGGGAGCGCATCAGGCCGGGTGCCCGTCGGCACAGCTGGAAGATCAGGATCATCATCAGCACGTTGCGCCAGCGCACGAGCGCGTAGGCGCGCCGCGGCGAGATCCAGCGCCCGAGGGCGGCCGCCATACGATCCCGGGCCGGGATCGGGACGATGTAGGTGGGGGAGCGCTGCAGCATCGTCACGTGCTCCGCGCCCTCGGCCACGAGCGAGGGGACGAGCGTCACGGCCGTGGCGCCGGAGCCGATCACCACGACCCGCTTGCCGCTCACGTCCAGCTCGGCGGGCCAGTGCTGCGGATGCACGATCTCGCCGGAGAAGTCCTCGGTGCCCGCGAAGCCGGGGTTGTAGCCCTCGTCGTAGCGGTAGTAGCCGGTGCACATGTAGAGGAAGTTGCAGGTGAGCGTGACCTCCTCGCCCGTCTCGGTGCGCTGCGCGGTGACGGTCCAGCGGGCCTGCTCGGATGACCAGCTCGCGCGGATCCCCCGGTGGCCGAAGCGGATCAGCTGCTCGACCCCGTAGGCGCGGGCGGTGTCGCGCACGTAGCCGAGGATCGAGGGCCCGTCGGCGATGCCGCGCGCGTCCTGCCACGGGCGGAACGAGTAGCCCATCGTGAACATGTCCGAGTCCGAGCGGATCCCCGGGTAGCGGAACAGGTCCCAGGTGCCCCCGATCGCGTCGCGCGCCTCGAGGATCGCCAGCGAGCGGTCGGGAAACGCGCGGCGGAGGTGGCAGGCCGCCCCGATCCCCGACAGGCCGGCGCCGAGGATCACCACGTCGAGGTGCTCCTCGCCCACGGGGCTCTGGACCTCGGGCGTCTCGCTGTGGACTGCCACGAGGGCTTCTTCTACCAGCCGCGGCGACCGAGCGCGCGCGTGAGCCTGCACGACAGCACCGCGTGCCACGCCAGCAGGGCGGCGCTCGGGAGCAGGAACACGGCCGGCCAGAAGGTGCCCTCGCCGGTCAGGGCCCAGATCCCCAGCACGGTTGCGTTGAGCGTCGCGAAGGTGGCCGCATGGAACCTGAGCACGGTCGACTGCAGGCGTCGCACCCGCCGCAGCGCCACCCAGCGCATCGTCTGCAGCGGCATCGCCCACATGAAGGCCAGGACCTCGCTGCGCCTGACGCTCGTGTACACGCGCTCGACTCGCGCCTCGAGCTCCTCGAGGCTGAGCCGGCCTTCGCTGTAGCGCATCTTGAGGGCCGCGAGCGCCCGCTCGCGCTCGGAGGTGGAGGGGCGGCTCCCGTGCAGCGCCCGGTGCATGGAGGCGAACATCACGGCTGAAGTATGCCGCGCCGGCGGGCTCGTCCGGCGATAGCCTCCCCTGGCGCCCTGGCGCCCTGGCGCACGCAGCCGCGGCGACCGCGGCCGCGCGGCGATCACCGACCGAGGAGGACCCGATGGCAGAGCAGGTAGTCCCGAGCGCAGACCCCCGCGAGCTGCTGGCCGGGCTGCCACCCGGCGAGCCGGTTGTGATGATCAACCTGCTGCAGTTCAAGCGGCCCGACGGTGCCGAGCACTACCGGCGTTATGCGCGCGGAGTGGTGCCCCACCTCGACTCCGCCGGCGGGAGGGTGCTGTACTCGGGGAACGCCCGGGTCTCGGTGATCGGCGACGCAGAGCGGCCGTGGTGGGACGCGATCCTGGTGGTCGAGTACCCGAGCCCGGAGGCGTTCCTGAAGATGGTGGCCGACGAGGGCTACCAGGAGGTCCACAAGGACCGCGAGGCGGCCCTCGACCGCGCCGAGCTGATCGCCACCAGCCGCTGGATGGGCTGACGCCCGTCACCTGGCCGCGCGGTGCCCGTCGCCCGGCCGCGCGGTGCCCGTCGCCCGGCCGCGCGGCGCCCGTCGCCCGTCGCCCGGCCGCGCGGCGCCGGTCGCCCGGCCGCGCGGTGCCCGTCGCCCGTCGCCCGGCCGCGCGGCGCCGGGTGGCGCCTCAGTCCAGCCAGCTGGCGGCGGCCACGCGCTCGACCGTGATCGCGATGATCACGCGGCCGACACCGGCGAGCGCCTCGTCGGTCTGGATCTCGGGAAGCTCGTCGCCGCCCATGAAGCGCTGCGTGATCGCCGCCGTCGGACGGCCGATGTCCGTTGTGAGGATCGTGGCCGGCCCCGAGAAGGTCGCCGAGGGGAACGGGCGCTCGAAGCCCATCACGCACAGCGAGGCCCACCCGGTCCGTTCCACGTCCTTGACCTTCCGCCGGGCGGTCGTGCTGGAGACCATCAGGCGCTCTCCTTCCCGCACGTAGTAGACGACCGACTGCAGCGGGGTGTCACCGGCGTCGGTCGCGATCACCCCCACGATCTGCGAATCGAGGAACTCCTCCAGCCGTGCGCTCAGGACCCCCATCGCCGGGATCCTACGTCCCCGCAGCCACCCATGCCACGCGCGCGCGATCCAGCTCGTGCAACGAGCCGAGGACCTCGTCGGCGAGCTCCAGCTCCGTGGCGGAGGGGGGGAACTCGCGGTTGGGGACGGCGATCACACCCATCCGCGCCGCCGCGGCGCTGCGGATGCCGTTGGCCGAGTCCTCGACGGCGATGCACTCCTCGGCGGCCACGTCGAGCTCGAGCGCGGCCCGGAGGTACACGTCGGGGGCGGGCTTGCCGCGGGGCACCTCCTCTGAGGAGACGGTCGCCGTGAAGCGGTCCTGCAGACCCGAGAGCGAGAGCACGAGGTCGATCACGGGGCGGTTCGCGGAGGAAGCGAGGCCGAGCGGCCACGCTTCTACGAGGGAGTCGACGGCTTCCACGGCCCCGGGCAGCAGCGGCAGGTGGCGGCGGTAGAGCTCCAGCAGCTTCGACACGACCAGCTCTGAGATCTGTTCGGGTGCCAGCGTGACGGACAGCCGGTCGTGCATGTAAGCGGACCACTCGGTCGAACTCATGCCCATCATCGCGCGCTGGGCGTCCTCGCTCCAGTGGCCACCGTGCGCCAGCGCCACCTCGCGGCGGGCGGCGTTCCACACCCCCTCGGAGTCGATCAGCACACCGTCGAGGTCGAAGACGACGGCCGCTGGTCTCATGGTGGCAGCGTAGAGTGCGCGCTCGTGCCGCCGCAACGGCCCTCCCACACGAGCTCCGTGCTCACGCGGTGGATGGGGATCACGGATGCGAACACGGCCGGGTTCGTGCACGGCGGGGTGATCATGCGGCTGTGCGACGAGGTCGCCGGGCTGGCGGCGATCCGCCACTGCCGCGGGCGCGTGGTGACGGGCGGGATGGATCGCATGACGTTCCTGGAACCCGTCCACGTGGCCCAGCTGGTCACCTTCAGGGCCACCGTCAACGCCGCCTGGAGGACCTCCATGGAGGTCGGCGTGCGGGTCGAATCCGAGGACGTGCGCAGCGGCGAGGTGCGGCACTCATCGAGCGCCTATCTGACGATGGTCGCGATCGACGAGGAGGGTCTGCCCGTCGAGGTGCCACCGCTGGTGCCCGGGACCGAGGAGGAGCGCCGGCGCGAGCAGGCGGCCCAGCTGAGGCGCGGGAACCGCCTCTCCGAGCGGGAGGCGATCCGGCGGGCGCGCGCGGGCGCCGGGTGAGGGAGCTAGTCGTCCTGGTCGGTGACGATCGCGGGGCTGTCCACCGGGTGCAGCGTCTCGTCCACGACGTGCAGCCGGTACTCGGAGTCTCGTACCAGCAGCCCCGAGATCTCCCTCTGGTAGTCGGCGTAGCCAGCCGAGTTGTAGTGCCGCTGGACCGCCTGCTCGTCGCTCCAGCTCTCGACCACGACGAAGTGGCCAGGATCGCCCAACACCTCCGCGAACACGAACCCGAGGCAGCCCTCCTGCGTGAGCGCGTGCTCGCGGGCGCCCACCATCGCCCGCTCGGCCACCTGCCGGTGGGGGACCTGGACGTACACGTCGCCAACCCCGAGGATCACCTCCACGGGAACTTAGCCTCCCGCCGCCGCGGGCGCGGCGCAGCCGGCACGGCACCGTTGCGTCACGCCTCTGCGTCCGGCGCGAGGGAAGCATCGGCACGATCCGCCGGGCATCGGCTCGCGGTACGCTCCGGCGATGGCGTCGGATCCGAGGCTGATCATCGAGCTGCCGAGGGATGGAGCGGTCGAGAGCCAGCTCCAGAGCGAGGGATTGGACGCGATCGCGCGCGGCGAGGTGGCCGTCGCGGCGGGCCCCACCGACGAGGAGGGCAACCTCGAGGCGGCGGCGGCCGGGCAGGTGGTCCTGTCGGTGCCCTCCCCGGAAGCGCTGTGCCGCCAGGCCGGGGAAGTGGAGCAGGTCATCCGCCATGCGGGCACCGGCACCGAGCCGTTGGTGATCTCGGTGGAGGCCGCCGAGGAACTGCACGAAGATGAGATCGCCCCGCTGCTGGACGCGGCCGGCCACACACGGCGGCCGGTGATCCTGCGCATCGAGCGCAACGCCTGAGGAGCCGCGGGACGACGGGCTGCCGGCCGGCAGCGACGATGCCGCGTCCGGCTAGACGCCCTCGATCTCGCGCAGGTCCTGCGGGCTCAGCTCCACGCTCGCCGCCGCCAGCACGGGATCGACCTGGGCGGCCGAGCGGAATCCGACGATAGCCCCGTCCACGGCCGGGTTGGTCAGCGTCCACGCGACGGCCACCGCGCCCGGCGAGGCCCCGTGGCGCTCGCCCACCCGCCTGAGCCGCTCGACCAGGGCCAGGTTCTCCGACAGCTGCGGCTCGTTGAAGCGGCGGTCGCGCCTACGCCAGTCGCCGGCCGCGAGTCCCTGCACGCGCTCGCGCGTCATCGCACCCGTGAGCAGCCCGGAGCCCATCGGGGAGTACACGATCACGCCGATCCCCTCGCGCTCGGCGAACGGCAGCAGGTCGAGCTCGGCGTCACGCTCGATCAGCGAGTACTGCGGCTGGAGCGCCTCCACCGGGGCGATCTGCTGGATCCGCCGCAGCTGCTCGACGTCGAAGTTGGACACGCCGATGTGGCGCACGAGCCCTTCCTGCTTGAGCTCGGCCAGCGCCGACCAGCCTTCCTCGATGTCCGCGGGCGGGTCGGGCCAGTGGATCTGATACAGGTCGATCGCCTGCACCCCGAGCCGCTGCAGGCTGGCATGGGCCTCGCGCAGGATCGAGTCCCGCTGCAGGCTGTGCACGATCCGCCGCCCCGGTCCCTCGAGCAGGGAGCACTTGGTGAACACGTAGGGGGGAGCGGCCAGGCCCTGCAAGGCCCGCCCCACGACCTCCTCGGAGTGTCCGAAGCCATATGCGGCGGCAGTGTCGATCCAGTTCACGCCGAGCTCGAGGGCACGCCCGATCGCCTGCAGGGACTCATCGTCGGCCTGGGGACCCCAGCCGAACTCCCACTCGCCGCCGCCGATCGCCCACGCGCCGAATCCGAGCCTCGTGATCTCCAGACCGGTCGCGCCGAGCTGAGCCGTGTTCATCGCCGGCCATCACGGTACTGCGGGACGCGCCACCCAGAGGTGCGGGCGTCGCCCCCGTCCCGATCGGGTAGCTTGGGCCCGAGCCGATGTCCACCGCAGAGAACACCACCGCCCCGGCCCTCACCGGGGTGCCCGTCACGGCTCGCGGACTGACCCGCCGCTTCGGCGAGGGCGCCGCCGCGGTCGAGGCCCTGCGGGGCGTGGACCTCGATGTAAGGGACCGTGAACTGGTGGCGGTGATGGGGCCCTCGGGGTCGGGCAAGTCGACGCTCATGCATCTGCTGGCGGGGCTCGACACGCCCACATCGGGGTCGGTGAGCATCGCTGGGACCGAGCTGGCGGGGCTCGGAGACGGAGAACTGACGCGGCTGCGCCGAGGCCACATCGGGTTCATCTTCCAGTTCTTCAACCTGCTGCCGATGCTCGACGCCGAAGAGAACGTCACGCTCCCGCTGGCGATCGCCGGTGAGAGCCCGGACCGCGACTGGGTGCGCGAGGTGATGGCCAAACTGGGGCTCTCCGACCGGGCCGGCCACCGCCCCTCGCAGCTGTCCGGCGGCGAGCAGCAACGCGTGGCGATCGCCCGCGCCCTGATCACGCGCCCGACGGTGCTGCTCGCCGACGAGCCGACCGGCAACCTCGACTCCAAGATCGGCGGGGAAATCCTGGAGCTGCTGCGGGCCTCGATCGCCGACTACGGGCAGACGACGGTGATGGTGACCCACGATCCGCGCGCGGCGTCGATCGCCGACCGCATCCTGTTCATCGCCGATGGGCTCGTCGTGAAAGAGCTGACCGCCGTGAGCGCGGCGGAGATCATCCATGTGATCGGGGAGCTCGCCGATTGATCCGGTTCGCCCTCAAGAGCCTCGGCGCGCGCAAGCTCCGCGCCGCGCTGACGGCCGTCGCGATCGTGCTCGGGGTGGCGATGATCGGCGGCACCTACATTCTCACCGACACGATCAAGTCGGCCTTCGGGACCGTCTTCCAAGAAGTCTATAAGCGCACCGACGTCGTCATCACGGCCCGCAGCGCGATCGAAGAAGAAGGTGAAACCGAACGCGCGGTCCCGCCCGCGTTCCCGGAATCGCTGCTGGGTCAGGTGCGGGCCCTGAACGGAGTGCAGCAGGCACAGGGCGGCGTCAGCTCCACCGCCCAGCTTGTGGGACGCAACGGGAAGGTGCTGTCGACCGGGGGATCGCCCGGCCTCGCCTTCGGGGTCCACCCCCATGGCAACCAGCGCTTCAACCCGCTCACGCTCGTCGCCGGCCGCTGGCCCACCGGTGAAGGCGAAGTGGGCATCGATGACAACACCGCCGAACGGCACGGCTACCGCGTGGGGCAGACGATCGGGGTGATCGCGCGGGGGGCCGAGCGACACATGCGCATCGTCGGCATCGCCCGCATCGGCGGTGTGGCGTCCCTCGGCGGAGCCACGATGGCGGTCTTCGACTTCAACGTCGCCCAGCGCCTGTTCAACCTCCAGCGGCGCCTCAGCTCGATCTCGATCGCGGTGAGCCCCGGTCACACGCGCGCGCAGGTGGTGCGCGAGATCCGTCCCCTGCTGCCACCCAACGCCGAAGTCCGGACGGGCACCGCGCAGGCCAAGAAGGCCACCCACGACACCAGCGGATTCCTCGACATCATCCAGAACTTCCTGCTTGCGTTCGCCGGGATCGCCCTGTTCGTCGGCAGCTTCGTGATCGCCAACACGCTCTCGATCACGATCGCGCAGCGCACCCGGGAGCTGGCCACGCTGCGCACGCTCGGCGCCACGAGGCGTCAGGTCCTGCGCACGGTGCTGGTAGAAGCGTTCGTGATCGGCCTGCTCGCCTCCGTGACCGGGCTGCTGCTGGGGATCGGGCTCGCGAAGGGCCTGAACTCGCTCTTCAAGTCCTTCGGGATCGACCTTCCGCAGGCCTCGACGGTGCTGGCGACCCGCACGATCGTGGTCTCGCTCGCGGTCGGCGTGGGGGTCACGCTGCTCGCGGCGCTGCGCCCCGCGCTGAGGGCCACCCACGTGCCCCCGATCGCCGCCGTGCGCGAGGGCGCTGTGCTGCCGCCGTCCCGGTTTGCGCGCCTCGGGCCGCTCGCCGCCGCCGTGACGCTGGTGGGTGCCCTGGTGCTGATGGCGGTCGGGCTGTTCGTGGGCGGGCTGAGCAGCGGACAGCGGCTGCTCGCGATCGGGGTGGGGGCCGGCGCCTTCTTCCTGGCGGTCGCGCTGCTGGCCAGGAAACTGGTCCCGCCCCTGGCGGCGGTGCTCGGGTGGCCCTCCACGAAGGTCGCGGGGGTCGCGGGGCGACTCGCCCGCGCCAACTCCGAGCGCAACCCCACCCGCACCGCGTCGACCGCCGCCGCGCTGATGATCGGCCTCGCGCTGGTGACCTTCGTGGCGGTGCTGGGAGCGGGGCTGAAGAGCACATTCGAGACGGCCGTGAACGAGACCTTCAAGGCCGACTACGTGATCACCGCTACGAACAACTTCTCGCCGATATCTACCGCCTCCGAAAAGGCGGTCGGCGCCGTTCCGGGCGTGCTCTCGGTCTCGGGCGTGCGCACCGGCTCCGGGCGGACGTTCAACAAGAACATCAGCGTCACCGGCGTGGACCCTGAAATAAGCCGCTCGATCCGCGTCCACTGGAAGGCCGGCTCCCCGGCCGTGCCGGCCCACCTCGGCACCGAAGGCGCGTTCGTCTCCAAGGAATTCGCAGACGAACACCACCTCCACCTCGGCTCTCCGATCAACGTCGAGACGCCCGCGGGAGGCACGATGGAACTGCGGCTGCAGGGCATCTTCAAGCCCAACAAAGGTGGCTCCCCGTTCGGCGACGTGACGGTGTCCACCGGTCGCTTCGACTCGGAATACCAGGACCCGCAGAACATCTACGCGTTCGTCGAGGTCGCGGGTGGTGCGAACGCGGCCAAGACTCACGGGCTCCAGCAGGTGATGCAGGCGTTCCCGAACGCCAAGATCCAGAACCAGGCCGAATTCAAGAAGAACCAGGAGCAGGGCATCGACACGCTCCTGAACCTCCTGTACGTGCTGCTGTCGCTGTCGATCATCGTGAGCCTGTTCGGGATCGTGAACACGCTGCTGCTGAGCGTGTTCGAGCGCACGCGCGAGCTGGGGATGCTGCGGGCGGTGGGGATGACCCGCTCGCAGCTGCGCTCGATGATCCGTCACGAGAGCATCGTCACCGCCCTGATCGGGGCTGCGCTCGGGATACCGATCGGCATCCTGCTCGCGCTGATGGTGGGACAGGCGATCGAATACCCGGCCTTCAGGGTGCCCGGTGGGACGATCGTGGTGTTCGTGGTCGCGGCCGTCGTGTGCGGGCTGCTGGCCGCGATCTTCCCGGCCCGCCGGGCAGCACGGATGAACGTGCTCGAGGCGCTCCAGTACGAGTAGGGGGGAGGACTAGGAGCGCTTGAACGCGTGCGCGGTCAGCACGGCAGCGCGGGGGCACGAGTCGTGGATCTTCTTGAACGTCAGCGAGGATCCTGAGAGGCGGTAGGTGTAGGTGCCCGCCGAGGTGCATTTCCCGGGACCGTGCAGCGTGATCTTCGAGCCGGAGATCGAGTAGGTGCCCTTGCCGGTGATCCCGTAGGGGGCGCGCAGCGTGAACTTCGCCGGCTGGAAGGTGATGTGGTAGGTCCCGCTGAGGACGCCTGCCGACTTCACCGTCGTCACGTAGGTGCCCGACAGGCTGGCGGCTGCTGCGGTAGCGGTCGTCATGGCCACGAGGATGCACACGAGCGTGGTCACACGGGCAAGTCTTTTCATGATCTCCGATCCCTGTAGGGCATTGTCTGTCGGCTACTGCTTATACAGCCAGCGACGCTCGTTTGCGCCACCGGGCCACGGGACCCGGAGCCCGGAGCTTGTTGCGTCTGCTGCAACTGCGGCGCTACATGCAGCTCCCCCCGATCGGGAGGGGTGCCGTGCCGTGGGGGTTTGCAATGGCGAACGCTTGACACGTTTACAGACCTTTGGTATTCACTTGAACGACATAGCGGGGTCCGGGCCGGTCGCCTTGTCGCCGCCCGCCCTCGACGATTACGGACGATCAGGGGGTTCGTGATGGCCGCGGTCTTTGCAGCAACTCCGGGCACCCCGGCATCGGGGCGCCCGGCACAGAAACGGCGCTTGGATGCTCCACGCCCTCGCGTGCTGGGGGGTGGTCGGCGGCCCGTCCTGATCGTCCAGGTCGATGTCGGGGAGACGACAGGCGACGGTTCACAGGCCTCCCGGTGCGACGTGCGCATGGTGCCGTCGGTCGGCCAGCTGTCGGTCGAGGAGGCGTGGGCCTCCGCCGGCGATGGGGTCTCGGCGGTCGTGATCCTGCGCAACGCCACACCCTCGTCGGTGTTCTCGTGCGTACGCGCGGCGGCGGGAGACGTTGACGGTGGCGGCCCGGCCCTCGCCGGCCAACTTCTCCCGGACGGGCTCGAAGAGCGTCAGGACCCGCCCATGCATACGCTCAGCGATCGTGAATTCGACGTGCTGCGGATGCTCGCCGACGGCGAAAGCACCCGCGGCATCGCCCAGCGGCTCAACTACTCGGAGCGCACGGTCAAGAACGTCGTGCACGATCTGCTCGCCAAGATGGGCTGCCGCACGAGGGCGCACGCCGTTGCGCTCGCGACGCGGCAAGGGGTGATCTGAGGCGGCCGAGAGGTGCCCGTGAGCCGCAGGGTCGCCGTCGTCGGCCTGGACTGCGCCGAGCCCCGGCTCGTCTTCGATCGCTGGCGAGAGGAGCTACCCAACCTGGGTCGTCTGATCGACCGTGGCACCTGGGGGCCGTTGCGCAGCGTCGACCCGCCGATCACGGTGCCGGCCTGGAGCTGCATGATGACGGGCCGCGATCCCGGCGAGTTGGGCATCTACGGGTTCCGTAATCGCACCGACCACGGTTACGACTCGCTTGCCGTCGCCGATTCCGCGACCGTCACGACCGACCGCGTGTGGGACCACCTCGCGCGCGCCGGCAAGCACGTGATCGTGGTGGGCGTGCCCCAGACCTCACCGCCGGTGCCGGTGAACGGAGAGCTGGTGTCGTGCTTCCTGACCAACGACACCCGCACCGACCCCTACACCTATCCCGCGGACCTGCGGGCCGAGATCGAGTCGCTCGTCGGCGCCTACCGCGTGGACGTTCGCAGCTTCCGAAGCGACGATCGCGACCGGATCCTGGCCGACGTGTACGCGATGACCGAACAGCGTTTCACCGTCTGCCGCCACCTCCTCGACACGAGGCCGTGGGACTTCTTCATGATGGTCGAGATCGGCCTCGACCGCATGCACCACGCCTTCTGGCGGTTCCTCGACGCCGAGCACCCGCGACACGAGCCCGACCATCGCTATCGCGATGCGATCCGCAATTACTACATCTATCTCGACGAAGAGATCGGCGACCTGCTCGAGCGCTTCGACGAGGACACGACGATCTTCGTCGTCTCCGATCACGGCGCACGGCCGATGCTTGGTGCGATCTGTGTGAACGAATGGCTCGTGCAGGAGGGGTATCTCGTGCTCGAGGAGGAGCCCACCGCAATCACTCCCTTCAGCGAGGCGCGCGTCGACTGGAGCAGGACACGCGCCTGGGGAGAGGGCGGCTACTACTGCCGGCTGTGTGTCAACGTCGCCGGGCGGGAGCCGCAGGGGATCGTCGCGGCGCAGGACTACGAGCCGCTGCTGGAGGAGCTCGCCGCCCGTCTCGAGCAGCTTCCGGGGCCCGACGGCGAGCCACTCGACACCCACGCCTACCGCCCGCAGGAGCTCTGGCGCGAGCAGCGTGGAATCCCCCCCGACCTGGTCGTGTACTTCGGCGACCTCGGCTGGCGCAGCAACGGTAGCCTCGGCCACGGGCGGCACTGGACCTACGACAACGACACGGGTCCCGACGATGCCAACCACGACCGCAACGGGATGTGTGTGATCACCGGGCCCTCGGTGCCGGCCGAGCGGCGCGAGGACCTCACGATCTACGACATCGCGCCCACGATTCTCCACCACGCCGGCGTTTCACCCGATGAGGGCATGCGCGGCCGGGTGCTGGCGGATGCGACCCACACTGTGTGAATGCCTGCGGCGTTCAGCTGGGGAATGCACACCGAACATGTCACCTTCGAGCATCCCGTATCGTTCACCTCCCCTGCCGCCGGCGCCCCTCGACGGGCCACTGTTTGAGCGCAAATTACCCCTAGCCGCGGGCGCTCCGGTTCAGGCTTGACAGCCCCGATGGCCGAGGCTATGGTCCACCGCTCGCTCCCAGGACGGCAACGGAGAAGGGGTTGGGACGCGTCATGAACCCGTTCGGGAGGAACACGCCAGCAACCGGGGGCAGCTCGCGGAGTCCGCGGGTCACGATCCGTCGTCTCCTGCTCGCCGGCCTCGTTCCCGCGCTCATCTGCGCGGGCGTGTTCGGAGGGGTCGCGCTCGCCAGCGGAGAATCCACCGGCTCGATCACGGGAAAGGTGACCGCCGCCGCCACGAGCAGCCCGGTCGCCGGCGCGACGGTCTGTGCAGCGGGCAGCGCGGGCCTCGGATGTGCCACGACCAACGAAGCCGGCGAATACACGATCACCGGGCTCGGCACGGGCGCTTACACCGTTCTCTTCAGCTCGAGTGGCAACTACCTCTCGCAGTACTACAACGGCAAGGCGACCGCCTCCGAAGCCACACCCGTCGCGGTCACGAACGGAGCGGCGACGAGCGCCATCAACGCGGCTCTGCAGCCCGGGGGGCAGATCACCGGGAAGGTGACCGATGCCGCCACGAAAATCGGCATCGTGGGCGTGTCCGTGTGCGCTGCCGGCAGCGCGGGCCTGCGCTGTGCGACCACGGGCGCCGGCGGCGAATACACGGTCGTCGGGCTCGCCACCGGGGAATACACGGTCCTGTTCTCCTCGAGTGGCAACTATCTCTCCCAGTACTACAACGGCAAGGCGACCGCCGCCGAAGCGAATCCCGTGTCTGTCACGGCCGGCGCCACCACGAGCGCGATCAACGCCGCCATGCACCCCGGCGGGCAGATCACCGGCAAGGTGACAGATGCGTTCACCGGCGACCCGATCAGCGGTGCGTCCGTGTGTGCGGCGGGCAGCGCCGGTCTGCGCTGTGCCGCCACGAACTCCACCGGCAAATACACCGTCAAGGGCCTCGCCACCGGGGAATACACGGTCCTGTTCTCCTCGAGTGGCAACTATCTCTCGCAGTACTACAACGGCAAGGCGACCGCCGCCGAAGCGACACCGGTGTCGATCACGGCGGGCTCGACGGCGAAAGAAATCGATGCGGCGCTGCAGCCGGGGGGCAAGATCACGGGGAAGGTGACCGACGTCTCCACCAGCAAAGCGGTCGTCGAAGCAACTGTGTGTGCGGCAGGCACCGCCGGCGTCGCGTGCGACACCACGAACTCGAGTGGCGAATACACGATCACGGGGCTCGCCTCCGGCGAATACACGGTCAAATTCTCGGCGACCACGTACGCCCCGCAGTACTACGACGGAGCGGTCGGTGCTGCCGAAGCTACGCCGGTCTTCGTGACGGCTGGCTCCACCTCCTCCGGCATAAATGCGGCGCTGGCACTCGGAGGGCAGATCGCCGGCAAGGTCACCGACGTCGTCTCCACGAACGCCGCGCTGGTGGGCGCGCTCGTGTGCGCCTCGAGCAACTCCGGTCTTGGCTGTGCGACCACGAACGCAAGCGGCGAATACACGATCACCGGGCTTGCCGCGGGCGAATACACGGTCAAATTCTCGGCGGCGATGTACATCTCGCAGTATTACAACGGCAGGTCCAGCGCTGCTGAAGCGGCCCAGGTCCCCGTCGCGGCGGGCGGCACGGCCGCCGGCATCAACGCCGCGCTGCAGGTCGGAGGGCAGATCACCGGCAAGGTGACGGACGTGTCCACAAGCGCCGCGCTCGCGGGTGTGCTGGTGTGCGCCTCCAACAGCGCCGGCGGAGGCTGTGGCGTCACCAACGAAGCGGGCCAATACACGATCACGAGCCTCGCCACGGGCGAATACACGGTCAAGTTCTCCTCCGCCAACTACGTTCCGCAGTACTACGCCGGAAAGCTCGAAGCGTCCGAAGCGACCCCCGTGGCCGTCACGGCCGGCGCCACGACCGCCGGCATCGGGGCCGCGCTCGAAGTGGGCGGGCAGATAACCGGGAAGGTGCTCGACTCCGCCACCAAAAAACCGATCGCCGGGACGCTGGTTTGCGCCTCCGATGGCGCCCTCGGAGCCTGTGGGGTAGCAAACGAAGCCGGCGAATACGCGATCACGGGACTCGCCAGTGGCCAGTACACTGTCAAATTCGCCGCCTCCAACTACGTTCCCCAGTACTACAACGGCAAGGCCGGCGCGGCCGAAGCGACGCCGGTGCCCGTCACGGCCCGAGAGACGACCACGGGCATCAACGCCACACTGCAGGTCGGCGGGAAGATCACGGGCACGGTGATAGACGCGTTCTCCAAGAAAGCCGTCGCCGGCGCGGTCGTGTGCGCCACCCCCAGCGTGGGCCTCGGCTGTGCCACCACCAACGGCGCCGGCGAATACACGATCACCGGGCTCGCCACCGGCGATTACACGGTTAAGTTCTCCGCTGCCACCTTCGTCTCGCAGTACTACAACGGCAAGGCGGACGAATCGGAAGCAACCCCCGTCTCGGTCAAAGCCGGCGCCTCCAAGTCCGGCGTCAACGCGACGCTGCAACCCAGCGGGCAGATCACCGGCAAGGTGACCGACGTCTCCACGACCAACCCGATCGCCGGCACGAAGGTGTGTGCGGCAGGGACCTCCGGAGAAGCCTGCGCTCTGACGAACGAAGCCGGCGAATACGCCATCACCGGCCTGGACAGCGGCGAATACACCGTCAAATTCCTCGCCTCCACGTACGTCCTGCAGTACTACAGCGGCAAGGCACGGCCGTCCGAAGCGACGCCGGTGGCGATCAAGGCCGGTGGCACCACGGGCGGCATCAACGCAGCGCTGCAGCGCGGCGGGCAGATCACCGGCAAGGTCACAGATGCATCCACCAAAAAAGCCGTCGCCGGTGCGACCGTGTGCACCTCGCCGAGCGGCGGCTTCGGATGCGTCACGACGAACTCGAGCGGCGAATACGCGGTCACCGGCCTGGCGAGCGGTGAATACAAGGTGAAGTTCTCCGCCAACGGGTACGCCACGCAGTACTACAACGGGAAGGCCACGGTCGCAGAAGCAACAGGGGTGTCCGTCACGGTCGCCACGACGACACCGGGGATCAACGCCGCGCTGCTTCCGAGCGGGCAGATCACCGGCAAGGTGACCGACGCCGTGGCCAAAAAAGGGATCGGGGGCGCGACGGTCTGCGTGACCGGCGCCGGCGAAGGTTGCGCGTCGACCAACGCAGCCGGCGAATACACGATCACGGGCGTCGGGAGCGGCGAATACAAGGTGAAGTTCTCCGCCGGCGGATATTTCACGCAGTACTACAACGGCAAGGCCAGCGAATCGGAAGCGACTCCCGTAATGGTCAAAGCCGGTGCGACGACGAGCGGGATCGGCGCCGCGCTGCAGCCTGAACCGGCGTACGAAGTCGAAGTGCTGGAGCGGCTCGCGGGCGAAGGCTACTCCGAAGGGCCGTTGACCGGCAAGGCTCCTCTCAAAGTCGAATACGAGGTCATCTTGACGAACACCGGGTCGGTGCCCGTGGCGGTCGAAGGCATCGGCGACCCCCAGGTAATGGGGTGCACCACAGCGTCACCGAAAAAGCCCGAGGTCAAGGCGGGCGAAAGCGACGTGGTCGAGGCCGTCTGCTCGCACACCATCGGCGGAGAAGGCGAAACGTTCAAGAACGTGGCGACCGTGAAGGCGAGCGGCAAAGAACAGGCCACCGAGGAAGTCGAAGCCAAAACCGAAAGCGTTCCCCGCTTCGAACCCGAAGTCCTCGAGCGTGAAGCCGGCCAGGCCGCGTACACGAAGGGTCCCCTGACGGGCCCGGCCCCGATGACCGTGGAATACGAGATCCTCGTGACGAACCGGGGTCTGGTAGAGCTGACCGTGGAACAGGTGAGAGACCTGGCGGCGCCGGGATGCGAGAAGCCCCCGATGCAGCCGACGGTGAAGGTCGGAGAATCGAAAGTCGTGGAGGCGAAGTGCAACGTGATCATCGCCGGAGAAGGCGAAGTCGTGAGAAACCGCGCGTCGGTGAGGGCCAGCAACAGCGAAGCCGGGACCGGTCAGGTGCAAGCTGAAACGGAAGAAGCCCCGGTGGTCACGCCACCGCCCGAAGAAACGGGCGGCCCACCCCCCAACGGCGGGGGCGGCTCCGGCGGTGGCTCGCCATCCACTGGAGGCAGCGTGCTCGGGTCGCAGTCGACCACCCTGACCAAGGCCCAAGTTCTCGCCGCGCTGGGCCATGGGCTGCTGCCTGCCGCGAAGGCGAGGAAGATCGCGACCGTGCTGAAGAGCGGAGGGTTGGCTCTTCAGGTTCGAGCGCTCGAGGCCGGGACCCTGCAGGTCACGTGGTATGAGCTGCCTCCGGGCGCCAAGCTCGCCAAGAAGGCTGCGCCCAAGCCGGTCGTCGTCGCCACCGGCCGGGCGAGCGTTCCGGTGGGCGGGAGCGTGAAGGTGAAGATGACGCTCACCTCCGCCGGAAAGACGCTCCTGAAGCACGCGAAGCGGCTGGCGGTGACGGTGCGGGGCACCTTCACGCCCACCGGTGGCACGGCCGTCACCTCCACCGGCAGCTTCGTGCTGACGCGATGAGGGGCGCATGCCGGGTGCCGGCGGTCGCCAGGGCGGCGCTCCCGCGCACGCCCGCCGGTGCCCGCCCGGCTCGGATACTGTAGGCGCATGTCTGCCAAAGCCGACGGGGCCTCGCGGCGGCGGATACGGCCGGGGCGCGCGGTCGTGGACGCCGTTCTGCGGCTGGTCCCGCAGCTGCGACCCGCCGTCGAGAAGCTCGCTTGGCGTGTGTTCTACGAAGTAGTGGCGTTGCGCGGCGTCGAGCACGCGACGACCTTCGTCAACTATGGGTTCGCGGGACCTGAGGAGACATCCGACGGCGGCGACGACAGTCGTTTCGGCCTGGAGCTGTACGCCGCGGTGGCGGGCGCACGCGACATTTCCGGCAAGGACGTGCTCGAGGTCGGGTGCGGCCGCGGGGAGGGGTCGGCCTTCGTGTTCGAGCGCTTCCGGCCGCGCTCCCTCGCAGGCGTGGACCTCGCACGGGCAGCGATCCGTCACTGTCGCCGCAGTCACCGCCAGCCGGGTCTGACGTTCGTCGCAGGGGATGCTGAAAAACTGCCGTTCCCCGACGCGAGCTTCGAGGTCGTGCTGAACGTGGAGTCGTCGCACTGCTACCCGCACATGTCGAAGTTCCTCAGCGAGGTCCGCAGGGTGCTCAAGCCGGGCGGGCTGATGCTGTACGCCGACTTCCGTCCCACGGCACCGTCACCCGCCGGCGAGGTCGCCAAGGATGACATCGCCGAGCTGCGGCGGCAGGTGTCGGGGGCGGGGCTGAGGACCGTCGAGGAAGAGGACATCACCTCCGAGGTCCTGCGTGCCCTCTCGCTCAGCACCCCGACGGTGCTGGCTCACATCGAGCGCAACACGCCTCGTGCGTTCCGCCAGCAGTCGATCGAATACTCGGGCGTGGAAGGAAGTCTGCGCTTCCGCGAATTCGAGGACGGCACGCTCACCTACAGGCGCTTCGTCCTCGAAAAGACCTGAGGCCTCCAGCGGCCGCACCGACACGGATGTCCCTCCCACAGCCGGGCGGCTCGGCCCGTCGGATCATCTTCGTCAACGGGCTGCATCGCAGCGGGACGACGGTCATCGCAGAGGCGGCCACCGAGGCGAGCGATGGCGTGACGGTCACGGCCGGCCTGATCGCCGAGTCCAACCCCTATCTCCGCGAGCTGCTCGACGCCGCGGCGGCCGGCCTGGCGGTGGACCGCGGCGTTGACGCCCGGGAGCTGGCGGAGGACCTTCCGGAGGAGTACGGGTGGCTGTTGCGGGACGTGGGCCGGGTGCGGGCGCCCAACGTGCGTCCGCAGGCCATCCCCGCCCTGCTCGCCATCATCGAGCGTCTCGCCGCCGAGGACGGCGCGCGCGCAGTCGTGCTGAAGAACCCGTGGGACTTCGGCCGTGAGCGAACGCTGCTGGAGCTGGATCCCGACGCGTACATCCTGCTCGTACGCCGGTCGATGGTCGCGGTCGGTGCGAGCCGCCGACGGGCGCTGCGCCGCTACGGGACCTCTGACGCGTACCTGACGGCGCTCACACGTCACGCCCCGGGGGTGAGGATGATGGTGAACGCGATGCGCCGCAAGCGCGGCCGGGCCATGATCCTCTCCCTCTCGGCGTGGGCGGCCCGGATCCGCGTGCTGGTGTTCCTGGCACGTGCCCACACCCTCCCGCTCGACCGGGTCGCGTTTGTCTCATTTGAGGAGCTGCAGGCCGGCGATGCGGGGGCCGAGTGGGCCGCTCACATCCTCGATCCTGAGCGCTTCAACCGGGCCCTGCGGTCGCGGCTGTGGCGCACGGAGGCGCCGACGGACACCCGGTCACCGCTCGTCGACGTACTTCTCGACCGCCTCTGGGAGCGGGCGTGGCAGCGCCTTCGGGCGGCTCAGGCAGCGTCGGGCGTGGTGCCGCCGAACCGCGGCTAGGGACGCCCGGGCCCCGGCGAAGCGACGGTGGGAGCGCCCGCCGCGCGAGGTTTAGGAGAGAGCCCGGCTCACGGGACGTGCACCAGCGTGCCGGTGCCCTTCGCATCGGTGATGCGAATGCCGGCGGCCAGGCCCTTGGCCTTGTGCTTCTTGGCCTTGCGCTTGAGCGTCTTGCTCTCGGTCAACAGCGGGGTGCGCGCGGACAGCGAGACGCCCGCGACGGCGTGGGAGAAGGTCAGCAGCAGCGAGCTTCCCTTCATGCGCGCCTTCGCGAGCGACGCGCCCGACAGCGAGAAGCCCTTGATGGCGTAGGCGGTGGCGCATTTGCTGTGTCCGTTGACACGCTTGCACTTGCGGTGCGTGCCGATCGCCCGGTGACTGAAGCTGAGACCGCCCGGCAGCGACACCGAGAGCGCGGCGATGCTGGGAGCACCGCTTCCGCGCGTCGCATGCACGCGCAGGGCCGGTTTGCCGCTGGCGAGTCCGCTCAGCGATCCGGTAGCTTTCGGCCGCGCGCTCGGGGGCGGGCAGTTCACATTCGTAACCGGTCCGCTGATCTTGCTGGCCGGATTTCCGTCCTGGGAAAGGGCGGTTGCGGCGATCGTCCCCGTTTCACATTCGGTCGTGAATGCTGGTCCGGCCGCGATGCCCGTGAAGGTGAACGTCAGCGACGTCAGGGGAATATCGGGAACGCCCGAGAAGGACAGCATCTTTTCGGCGATGTCGATCGGACCGGCGACCGAGAATTCAAACGGCGGGGGGAAGGACATCGTCAGCGACCCGCTGATCGCCTGCGAGGGGTTGCCCTTGTTGATCGAGCCCGCGAGCGTCAACATGCCGCTCGAGAGCGCGCTGGCGGGCAGCAACGGCGAGGTCGCGGCGACGGTGCCGACGGTACATGTCTCCCCGTTGAAGCAGGGTGCGAGCACTTTGTTCAGTTTCACGCCCCGGGGCTCGCCGAACTCGAGCGCGTTGGTCGCTGCTTCGCCGCCACCCTGCGTGAACTGGACTTCGACTAGCGCGCCGGCGCTCTCCTTGGTGACCTTGGCGGCGATTTTCGGTGCGTAGGGCAACGAGCTGCAGCCGCTGAGCGCGAGCGGCGCGCTCGAGGTCCCCGACGAGCCCTGCCAGGAGGACGCCTGCACGGTCACGTTCTCGACCGCGCTGCAGTTGGTGGGCAGTCGCAGGCTGCCGAACATCAGCTGCAGCTCTTTGAGATGGTCGCTGAGCGGGATGCTGCCGAACGTCACGTTCAGGGCAACGGCCGGCGAGTTCGTCAACAGCACGGTCCCGGGGATCGTGTCGCCGCCCTGGATCACGAGGTCCACGCCGGCGACGTTGAGAGGCTTCGACGCGGCGGTGAGGTTCTGGACGATGCCGGTCGGAGTGGGTGGCGAGACCAGGTAGAGGGTCACGGGAGTCCCACCGGAGCCGTTGATCGTGCCGCTGGCGAGCTGGCAGAGCGGTGTCGGCGCTGCCGAGGCCACGCAGGAGCCGCCGTTCATGTTGAGGTTGACCAGAAGGCCGGCCGGGAGGCCGACCGTGAGGGTCTGGAGGCTGTCCGCGACCGTCGCGTGGGAGTTCATGTCGAACCCGGTCGGGACGCTCGACCCGGCCGTGGTGCCGGCGTTCTGTTCGAGCGTCAGCCCCGGCGAGATGGTGGCCGACGCGGCGGGGGCGAAGATCGTCGTCGTCGCCGCGATGAGTAGCCCGACCAGCGCAGTTCTGGCAAACATTTCCGATCTTCCTCCCGTGTTAGTCATTCGTGACTGTTGCCGGCGGCTGATCGGCCACAGTTCCGATCCGCCGCTCGAAGACCTCGAGCGCGTTCGCGACGCCATCCTCGGCCCGGATACGCTCGCCGAGCACGGCGGCACGCGCGCGCATTCCTGCGTCCGTGGCCGCCGCTGCGATGCTCTCGTATAGACGGTCGACCGAGAGCTTACGTCGTGGGACCGGCGGGGGCGCCGCTCCGAGCTCGTGCAGGCGCCGGCCCCAAGCACGCTGGTCGAGCATGTGCGGCACCACGACCGAGGGCACGCCGGCGCAGAGGGTCGCAGCGAGCGTGCCCGCGCCGCCATGATGCACCACCGCCGCACAGTGCCCGAACAAAGCCGAGTGGTCGACGCTGTCCACCGCGAAGACCGTGTCCGGCAGCTCCGCTCCGTGGAACCTACGCGTGCCGCGGATCAACACGCCACGTTGCCCGGCGCGACGGAGCGCCTCGAGGACCATCGCCGTGGTCGCCGCCGGGTCGTCGTCGGGCATGCTGCCGAAGTCGACACATACCGGCGCCGGTCCGGCGGCGAGGAACTCGAGCAGGGCCGGCTCGGGCTGGGGATCCAGGCGAGCGTCGAAGAACCAGAACCCGGTCACGTAGGTCGAGCCGCCAGCCGAGGCGCCGTCTGACGGGGCGCCGTCGCCGACCAGCGCCGGGCTGAACGCCCGCAGCTCGAGCACGCCCTCGCTCGCGAGCCGGCTGAGAGGCTCCCGCCGGGGCAGCGGGGGAAGCCCGGCCTCGCGCACGCCGGACCCCAGCCACGGCCGCAGGAGCAGCCACGCCAGGCCGCGCGCCGGGCGCGCAAACGGGCCGTTCGCGACCGACGGCGGCGGGCACAGGCGTACTCGCACGAGCCTGGCTCCACGCTGTCGAGCGACCTGCCACGCGACCAGCATGGCGAGCTCGTTGGCCACGATCGCATCTGTTCCCTCGCACGCTGCGAGCGCGTCGCGCAGCCGCTGGCCGCCGACGGAGCGCGTGTCCTTCAGGAACTGCAGGAGCATGGGGCCGCCCCCGTTGCCGTGTCCGGCCTTCTCGGCTCCCTCCCCAGTGGCGGGCTCCCTGCCCATCTGGCCTTCCGCGAGCGGGGAGAACTCGAGCCCGGCTGCCCTCACGAGCGGCTCGAACTTCGGAAAGGTCGCACAGCGGACGTCGTGCCCGGCCTCGCCGAGGGCGGCCGCGAAGGCCAGCAGCGGCTGCACGTCGCCGCGTGAGCCGATACTCAGGATCGTGACGCGCAGGGCCTTCCTCCAATCACGGGCCACCGGCCACGCCGGCGTAGAGGATCCGGCGTTCCAGGCGGGTCGCGAGTGCCGCGACCTCGGCATCGCGACCGCTCCCGCCGGCCTGCAGCCGCCGCACATAGCGCAGCGCCGCCGAGCGCTCTCCCCGCTGCCACGCCGACCGCGCGGCTTGGAGCAGCGACAGCCCGTGTGAGCGGCCCCCGGCGCGGGCCGTGTGGGCTCCGCGGCCGCCCGCTGTGGTCGTGCTGAGCGTGTCCTTCAGCGCGGCGAAGGTCGCGGGCGGCTCCGGGGCGGGTCCGATCTGGACGTTCGAGGGCTGCGAGGCCTCGCCCGACGCGCTCCTTGCGACGACCTCATACACGTAGTGGCCGTGGCGGCGCGACAGGAAGTACGGGCTCGCGGTCGTTCCAACCGGTTCGAAGGTTCCCGGGAGCGAGATCGTAAAGGGTTGGCTGCCGGGCGTTTCGGGTTCCGTCACCGTGGGGGTGGCGCCTTCGAACGGGTAGCCGTTGGGCCCCGTCGGGGGTCCCTGCAGATACACCGTGACGGCGACTTCGGGCGCGGCCAGGACTTCGTAGCGGACGGCGGAACGCTCGGGCTTCCACGACAGAAGCGTGCCCTTGGGGACCGTGTCGGCGATCATCGCCTTGGGGGCCGCGAGCCGGCGCGGGGCATTGACCATCGACGAGCAGGCGGGTTCGCGGTCGTCGACGACCATCGTGCCCTGGGAGTGGTTGGCGCTCCCGATGTACAGGTCCTGGCCTTCCGGTCCGTCGGGCTGCAGGGTGCGCGCCCCGAAGTTGAATTCACTATGGCCGAAGGCGTCGCGTGTGACGCGGAAGAAGTCTTCGCCATCGCAGGTCGCCCATAATTGGAAGCCCTGGTCGCCGGCGAGCAGGTCCGAGAGGAACGTGAGGCTGTGGAAGCTCCTCAGCGAGTAGCTCCAGCTGTTCGTGCCGACGTACATCCCGCCGCTCTGCACGGCCATGCGCCAGAAGTGGGCGTTGAACTGGCTGTCGAAGCCGTCTTCGAGGCCGCTGATCGGGTACTCCATCATCCCGCCGGCCACCTTGCGGGGGTTCCCCACCACGAGCGCCCACTCGCCGTTGCGGTTGATCGCGATCATCTCTGAGACGGGCAGCGTGCCCTGGTACCACCCGCTCGCGCCGACGTACAGGACGCCGCGGTAGGCGTGCATCGAGACGACCGAGGTGACCTCGCGGCCGCGCCCCGCCCCGCCGGTGACGATCGGGGTGAAGGGACGGTGGAGTTCGTTCGTCACCCAGACCGAATAGCCCGACGACGCGCTGCCGCAGCCGAGATAAAGGTTGCCGTTGAACGTCGTCACTTCGAAGATGTCGAGGTTCGGAGGGCTGACCTGTACCAGGCCAGGGTGGTTCGACCACGGTCGCCTGATCTCGAACAGCGCGCCGTCACCGGTGAGGTCGGGCGTCGCCGTCACGAACAGGTGGTTCTTCCACACCACGAACGAGCGGAAGCCCATCGGGCGCACTGACCCGCCCGGGTAGTGGACGACCACCCGCGGCAGGTGGAGCGCCGTCCAGTGAACACCGTCGTAGCTGCGGAGGATCTGAGGCGGGTGGCTCTTCAGCAGCGGCGGCAGGTACTCGTCAGCGCTGACGCCGGCGGCGTAAAGCGCCGTGCGGCGGCCGGGTGGCGCGAACGCGTGCATGTCGCGAAACGCGATGTCGCTCGAGACCCGCTTGTGTTTCTCGAACGGGTTGCGCTCCGTCGGGGCGCGGAACACCATCCTCCACTTGTCCGTCTTCGGCGTGTACTGCCAGATCTGCGCACGCAGGTCCATGTCGTAAGGGTCGGCGGGACAGCGCACGCCGACGGCCGGATTGGTCGTATACCGTTTCTCGAGCGGCACGAAGAACTGGTTCGTCTCGTTTTCGACGCACAGCACGTCGCGCCCGGTGCCGACGTACAGCTTGCCGTTGAACCATCCCATCGACCAGGCGTAGGAGTTTTCCCGTTCGCCGAAGCCGTTCTGGGCGATCGGCCAGATGCCCGTTTCCTTGTGTGAGTCTGCGCGGGTGGTACCGACCGTCAGCGTGAACGCCGCAGCGAGCACGAGCAACACCGGTAGCGCGATCCTCCTCGTCAGGGGGAGGCTCATGGGCTGCCCGCTTCACTCTTGTGTGCGGCGCTCGGTGAGCGAGGACTCATTGCGCCGCCTCCGTCGCCGGCGGGGGCTCGCCCGCGCCCGCGTTGCGTTCGATCCGGCGGATGCCGCCGGCGAAGTACAGGCGCTCGAACAGGCTCTCGGGCATGTACCGCCGCAGGGCGATCGCGATCGAGGCCCCTCGTCCCACGACGTAGCGCATCCGGGGCTGCTCCGCCGTCAGCGCCTCGCGGATCGTTCGCGCCACATCCGCGGGCCGCGTGGGCGCGGTCTCCACGCGCTTCTGCGCGAGCGCCTCACCTGCGCGGAACAGCTCGTGGTATGGGCTGGCGGGATCGCTCGCACCGGCAGCGGTGCCGCGGTTCACCGACCAGCGTGTCGTCTTGATGATTCCGGGCTCGACGATTATCGACTGGATACCGAATGGCGCGAGCTCCTGCGCCAGACCCTCGCCGAGCCCCTCCTGCGCGAACTTGCTCGCGCAGTACATCGTCACCCCGAACCCGCAGATGCGCCCGCCGACCGAGGTGACCGTGATGATGCGTCCGCAGCCGGCGGCGCGCATCGGGGGAATGACCGCCTTTGTGACAGCGATCGTGCCGAGCACATTGGTGTCGAACAGGTGTTTGATCTCCTCCTCGGAGCAGTCCTCGGTGGCCCCGCGCAAGCCGACGCCGGCGTTGTTGACGAGCGCGTAGATGCCGCCGGCGCGCTCGAGCACGGTGGCGATAGCCTCCCCGATGCTCGCGCGGTCGGTGACGTCGAGGCGCAGCACCTCCAGTGAAACGCCGCGCTCAACGGCCGCCGCCTCGACGTCGGGGATCTGGGCGCCGTTGCGGACGGTGGCGAACACGCGAAAGCCCTGTGCGGCCAGGTATGCGGCCGTCTCCAGGCCCAGCCCGGTCCCGCTCCCTGTGACGATCACCGCGTCGCCTGGGCGACCGGGCCGGCCCTTCCTTATCCCATGCACGGATCCGTCGCTCCGAATGCGAGGACAGCTGCAATGGCGGCGGCGGGATTGATCGGCTTCATGGCTGTGGCTCCCGATGGGGCGGCTCCAGAAGATAGCTGTCGGATACCCGCATGTCCAACGGGAACGGCGCGTCCGAGGGCCGCCGGGACGAGCGTCCAGCGGCGCCCCGGCGCCGGCCCGGGGCGGCTGCAGAGGGCCTCGGTCGCGGGCCCGTCCGGGGGCTCCAGAGGACCAGATTCCTGCCTCCCCAAAGCCGCCATCCCTGTGGTACCCTCGGCCGCCTGCAAGCTTTCAACAGTGCGCCCCCGGCGGGCGCGGCTGGAGACCATCACGGATGAATAGAGCAGTCACTCAGTCACGCAGACGGTCCAGCCGCGTGCCCGCATTCGAACGTGACGCCCCAGCTCCGATGCGCTTGCTGCTCGGCGCCCTGCTCTGTGTCGCTGCGGCCGTGGCGACGTGCCTGGTCCTGCAGAGCGTCGCCGCCGCGAGTCCCGCGCGGCAATACCTTCTCAAGCATCCCTCGCGCCAGCACTGCAAGGCCCACTACGTCAAGCGCAGGAAAACGGTCAAGGTGAAGCAGCACGGCCGCACGAGGAAGATCAAAGCGACGTTCTGCGTCCACGCGGGCAGGCCCCTGACACTCGTTCCGATTCTCAAGCCGCCGCCGGCTCCGAAAAAAGCCGCCACCGGTACACAGGCGAGCGGTGAAACACCGCAGGAAATGGCCTCGCGCGCCTACGTCCGCGAATTCGTCCCGGCATATCGCGCCGGCCTGCAGGCGTTCGTCTACACCGCGCCGCTCGTCGACATGCAGGCGAAGTTCCAGTCCAATACGAGCGTGACGGTGGCCAATCACAAGGGCTACGCGCCGGTGAACCAGTTTTCACACGTCGAAACCATCGCCGGAAGCGGACCGGGAGCGCTTGCTCCGGACACCGAAACGCTGTACTCGCAGGCTTGGCTGGAACTCGATGACGAAGGTCCGATCGTGGTGCACGTTCCGCCGACCGCCGGCCTGTTCAGCGTCGTCCCGCTGTACACCCCCTACGAGGACAACTTCGCGAACATCGGCGAAGGCGCCTCGGGACTGTTGCCCGCGGGCGACTACGTGATCGCCGGGCCGGGCCAGCTCACGGGCCAGCAGGAAACCCAGGGGATGAGCGTGATCCACTCTCCCTACAACCGTGTATGGGTGCTGCCGCGAACGCTCGTGACGAGCGAACAGGAACTGAAAAGCGCGATCGCGGTCCAGGCCGAAATGAAGCTCGTCCCGCTGAGCCGGTGGGCGACAGAAGGCCTGGGATACGAACCGCCCGCCCCGGAAGTGGAAAACCGCATCCCGACGAGCTACCACGCGCCGGGCACGCAGGCCACCGAAGACCCGCTGTTCTACTGGACCGCCGCCGGGGCGGCGCTGAAGCAGTTCCAACCGCCGGCCGCCGATGCCGAAGAGCTGGCCGAACTGGCGGCTTACGGGATCGGCCCGGGGATGTCGCCCGCGAGCGATCCCAACCTCGGTCTCGGCGCGCTGGACGGCCTACGCGAGGCGGTCCGCGAGGGGCGCCGCCACGTCAATGACATCTTCCACGAACGGCTCGCCGTAGGCTTCGAAGTGCACAACGGGTGGGGCGTGGAAGCGCAGGGGGAATACGGAACCGACTACGACCTGCGCGCGATCACCAACCAGTTCGGCCTCGGCGCCCTCGACCCCAACGTCGCGCTGTACCTGTTCGCCGACAGCGACCGCACGGGCACGGCTCTCGACGGTGCCAGCAGCCGCTACGTGGTGCACTACCCGGCCAGTGACTTCCCGGTCCCGGTGCAGGGATTCTGGTCGCTGACGGTCTACTCGCCCAGCGGCTTCCTGGTCGGCAACACGCTGGGCCGCCACACGCTGGGGGGCGGCTCCGAACTTCACTTCGAACCGGACGGCTCGCTGAACATCTATCTGCAGAGCAACGAACCGACAACCCCGATCGGCAGGGAGAACTGGCTGCCGGCATCGACCGGGGCCTTCCACCTGGTGCTGCGCATGTACGGGGTCGACGAATCAGCGATCGAACCCCTGCTCGAAGGAGGGTCCACGGCGTGGACGCCCCCGACGATCCTGCCGTGCCTCGAAAACGGCCAGACCGCCGAAGGTTGGAGCTGCGCGCAGTGAGCACGACCGGCGATCGGGCCGCCAACGGCGGCGGGGGCAGCGCCCGCGGCGATCGGGGCGCGCGCGGAAGCTGCTGCGCCTAGCGCGTGCCCGCCCCGGGCAGGCGCGCCGCGATGTAGCCCGCGACCAGCTCGGGTTGCTCCAGCGGCCCGAAGTGGCCCCACTCGGTGCTCGGCATCAACACCGGGTGTGGATTGGGGAGGTGCTCCTCCAGGTACTCGAAGGTGTCGATGAACGCTGACTGCTCCTGGTAGATGAGCACGACCGGCGTCTCGATCGAGGGAATCCGATCGAGCGTGAGCGTGCCGACCTCGTGATAGTCCTCCGGCAGCGTCGTCTCGTCGATCAGGCGCAGCATCGGCTTGGGGTTGCGGGGCAGCCCCTTCAGAGGCCCCCACTGCTTCGGCAGGTCGATCGTGGCTCTGACCATGTAGCGCATGTCGGAGCGCTTCTCGGGAGGGACCGGATGGCCGGCTTCCTCGAGGGCTCTGGACCAGTAGGACCAACCCACCCACCCGTCGTCACGCCGGCTCTGCTCGAGCGCCGGGAGCGCCGCCTCGACCGCGATCACCTCGGCGACGCGGTCGGGGTGGTTCAACGCGTGATAGAGCGCGACGTCGGCGCCGAAGCTGTGCCCGGCGATCAGCGGCCGCTCGATCTCCAGCTCGTCGAGCAGCCCCAGCAGGTCCTCGGCCATCGCGTCGGGGCTGTAGCCGGTGGGCGGCGTGTCGCTGAGCCCGTGGCCCCTGAGGTCGTAGGTGAGCACGCGGAAGCGGTCGGCGAGCTCGGGCACGATCCGCAGGTGCCACACGGCGAGGTTGCCGGTGAGCCCGTGGACCATCACCAGGTCGGGCCCCTCGCCCACCTGCTGGTAGTGGATCCGAACGCCGTTCGAGAGGACCGTCTTGGGCATCAGCCACCCGGCCCAGCCGTCATTCGACGTACCCGAGGGCGCGCAGCCGCTCCATCACGGCGGCCTGCTCCTCGGGCTCGAGCTCGAGCCCGCCTCCGGCGGGCTGGATCGCCGCCGCGGGAGCCGGGGCCGGCGAGGTGCGGGGCGGGCGCCGCTCCAGCTCTCCCGGCTCGAACACGCCCTCCGGGACGCTCCCGGCCATGTCCTCCGGGGACGCGAGGCCGAGCTGGTGCAGCAGCAGCGGGGCGACGTCGACGATCGACAGTTCCTCGACCGAGGCGCCCTCGCGGATGCCCGGACCAGTGGCCAGGAAGATCCCCTCCCAGCGGTGGTGCCCGCGCGCCTCGGGACGGCGTGCGACCACCGTCTCGGATGGCAGGATCGACATCGTGCCACCGTCGGCCAGCACCAGTGAGAGGTCCGGGCCGAGCTGCTCGAAGGGGCCCGAGAACGCCTGCTCGCGGGTCCACACCTCCTCCACCAGGGCGGCGCCGTCGTGGGGACGGCGGACCTCGCGCAGGGCCGCGGCGATCTCCTGCGCGATCTTGGCGCGCACGTCCTCGGGCATCGGCTGGTCCCCGCCGGGGAGGCGCTCGACGATGTTGATCCCCTGGCTCGACGGCGTGGCCGCATAGGCGACCGTGCGCGACCAGTCGAGCGCGTGCACGTGGCGGGTCATCTCGGCGAACCCGACCTCGGTGTCGCCGCGGTCCTCCGGGCTGTCCTCGCCGGCCCACGTCAGATAGCCCTGCTGCTCGAGCCAGGTGTTGACGTGGAAGACGTCACGGGTCGGGCCGAAGCCGTGGTCGGACGCGAGCACGATCGTCGCCTCCGGTCCGGCCTGCTCCACGATCCCCGCGATCAGCCCGTCGAGGGAGTGGAAGTAGCGCTCGCAGAGCTCGATCATGTTCTGCTCCCAGGCGCTGGGCTCCGACGGCCGGAGGGCCGGATCGATGAATCGCCAGCACAGGTGCTGGAGCTTGTCCACCCCGTCGAACATGACCCCCACGAGGTCGGCCTGCTCGGTCCCCATCAGGTGTCGCACCACCTCCGCCCAACGCTGCTCACGGCGGATGTGGAGTTCGACGAACTCCGCGTGCTCGTCCTCTGGGCAGCCGTCGATCGCCTTGATCTCGAGCTCCATGTCGAGCATCTCGCGAGGGTTGAACGCGGGGAGCTCCTTGAGCCGGTCGAACAGGCCCGGAGGGTGGCACCCGAGCCGCAGCTGGCGCCAGGGCATCATCCCTCCCGGCACGACCGCGCCCTCGACCGCGGGGGGTGGGAACATCAGCGGGAAGTTCAGCGAGATGATGCGCCGGTCCTGTTCGCTGGCCAGCGTCCAGATCGTCGCGGACCTCACCTCCTGGGAAGTGGCGAACGAGAAGTAGACGCTGCCGGGCTCTTCCTTTTGGAAGAAGTCGAAGATCCCGTGCTGGCCGGGGTGCTTGCCGGTGACCATCGACGTCCACGCCGGCGGCGTCAACGGGGGCATGATCGATCGCAGCACCGCCCGTGTCCCCCGTGCCGAGAGCTCGGCCAGGTGTGGCATCACGCCGGCCTCCATGTAGGGGTCGAGCACGTCGAAGGTGGCCCCGTCCAAGCCGATCAGGACGGTGGGTCCCATCTCACACCTCCAGCGGATTCGGTTGACGGTGCTCGCACACGAAGCCGGCGAGTTCCGCCACGCTGATGTCGCGCTCCTCGACGGGGCGCTGGCCGATCTCGTCGAAGAACTGCGGGAACGGCAGCCGCCCGTACTGCTGCTGGACCATCGTCGAGAGAACCACGATCTCCAGGGACTCGAGTCCGAGATCCGCCACGAAGCGCGTATCGGGCCCTATCTCGCCGTCGTACTCCCAGTCGCCCTGGGCCTCGCGCAACAGCGCGAGGATCCCCTCGAGCACCTGTGGGTCGGGTTCGATCATCGTGCTCCTTCCATGTTCGCCGCCTGCTCCGCCGAGCCCGTGTCGAGCACGGTAGCGACGATCAGGTCCGCATCGCCGTTGTCCGTGGAGGTCTCCCTATGGGTCCATGCCGTCAGCCGGCGGCCGGCCACGTCGACGAGCACGAGGCCGCGCTCGAGGTCGATCGCCGCCGCCCGTGGTGCATCCGGACCGCCGGCCAGCCCCGATCCGACGGCCTTGCCGGCCGCCTCTCGCCCACACCAGATACGCAGAAGCCACTCGTCGCTCGCGTCCGGCGGCAGCTGCTCGAGCAGCCGGCCCTCGGCCTCGGTGACCGCCGCCTGCGCAAATCCCTCGGGTCGCGGGATGAACGGCTCGATGTCGATTCCGATGCCGCAGCCCGGGCTGCCGATGGCGGCGAACGCGGCCACCCGGCCATGTGTGTGCGCGAGTGAGACGACCGGGAGCTCGGCCGCGCCGTCGAGGCCGGGGACGCGCACGAAAGGCGCACCCTGTTCGTCGGGCAGGATCTCGATTTCGGCCGGCAGCGGCTCGAGCCCGAGTGTCTCGCGCAGCAGGTCGGCCACGCACTCCTTCGCCGCGGAGCGCGCTCCCAGCCACTCGAGCTGCCTGCGCTCGGGCACCACCAACGCCCCGAACAGCTCGCGCTCGCGCCTGCTCAGCACGCGGCTCGCCCACACCGGCTTCCACAGGCCCCGGTCGGCCGGGAGCCTCGCGTCCATGCTCCTGCAGGCAACGCGCTGCTCGGGATAGGGAGTCAGCGGCGTGGTCCATGGTCTCGCCAGCGCCGTCAGCCCGGCGGGGCGCGCCAGCGGCGCAAACCGCTCCGGCACGGCGAAGCGCTTGTCCTCCCAGCCCCGCAGGCGCATCCAGCAACGGCCACCGGAATCGAGCACGTCGATGTTGGAGGACACCAGCTGTTCGCCCTCCAGCCTGATCGCGGCGTTGCAGGTGAGCGCCTCTCCCTCGGGCAGCGGTGGCCCGTACACGTCGAGCGCGGCGAGCCGGAACGGGAACACGACGCGTGCCTCCGGCAGCATCTCGGCCGCCCAGAACCCGACCACCTGACCGGCGGCGTCGAGCGCGACGGGGTCCAGCACGAAGCCAGGCGGCCAGCCGTCGCTCAGCAGACCGTCTCGCGGGAGCACCTCGAGTTGCGCCCTGGCTGCTCCCGGAGCGACCAGCTCGACGCTCCTCACCCCCTGCCACAGCGGCTGGTGGAACATCGCCTCCTCGTAGAGCTGATCCGGCGCCCAGCGCGGCCCCCTCGCATCCTCAAGCGGGATCTCGGCCGCCGCGGGGGGCGGCTCGTAGCCGTCTCGCAGCAGCACCGTCGCCTCGAGCACCGGCTCGCCGGCCAGGTGACCGTCGTCGAGGTTGAACAGCTCGGTGCGCACACGCTCGCAACCGTCGCCGGCGGGCAGCCTGCGAACCCTCACCTCGAGCGTTCGCGGCTCCTCGTCGAAGGCGAGCCAGCGGTGCGCGCGCAGATCGCGCACGCCCGTGACGGTCTTGTCGGGCAGCAGGCAGGACGCGCCCTCGGCGAGGATCTCGATGCTCATCGCAAGCGGCATAAGAGCGAGCGCATGGAGCCCCGTGTCGGCACGCGAGACGCTCCTGCCGAGCGTGTGGTCGAGCAGGTAGCGATCGTGCAGCGGATCCACCACCCGCCGTGCAACCAGCTCCAGCCCGGGCTCGAGGCTCACGATCGTCCCCACGAGCGGGCGCTCCGGCGGCGCGAGAACCGCCGTCGTGCCGGCACCGAGGTAGGCGCCCATCACTTCCTCGTTCGCGCTCAGGAAGTGCTCCATGGTCTCCAGGAACCCGTCGATCGCATACGCGATCTCGTCCGGGACGCCCCCGATCGCATCCGACACCGAGGTGATCGCCGCCGGCACGCTGGGCGCAAGCATCGGGATGGGCTCTGGAAGGACCTCTGCCGCGGCCACCGCCGCCACCGGGGTGGGCTCCGGAGCCACGGCCGCCGCGGGAGCCGGCGCCGGCACGGGAGCCGGACCGGGCTCGGGGGCCGGCGGCCTTGGGGGGGCAGCAGCGGGCGGGGGAGGAGCTCCCGGCAGGGGTCCGCCGGCCTGGGAGGAGGGACGCACCCGCTCCACGGCGTCCTCGGAGAGCCTCAGCATCGGCCAGGCCGTCCCGAGGGGCATCCGATGGCTGCGCCCTTCGGCCGGCGGGTCCGGATCGCGCCAGTCGAGCTCGCGAGCACCCCGTCGCGCGAACAGATAGTCGAAGTCGAGGTCCACATCGTGGACGGCGAGCATGCCCACGACGTGGTTGAGCTGGGCGGTGCCCGAGCGGCGAGGGAGGTCCGCGGCCGCCGCCACCGCGGGGCGTCCCCTCAGGATGTCCTGCATGAACGAGGTCATGTTCCCGCGCGGGCCCACCTCGACGAACACCCGCGCGCCGTCGTCGTGCAGCGCCTCGATCGTTTCCCGGAAGCGAACGGGCCGGGTCCAGTGCTCGACGAGCAGCTCCCGGATCTCCTCGGGATCCTCGGGATACGGCGCTGCCGTCGTGCACGACCACAGCGGCGTCCCGGCGCTGCGCACCGGGAGCCGCGCGAAGGTCGCGCGCAGGTCCTCCGCGAACGGCGCGAACAGCGGCGTGTGGACCGCGCGGTCGTATGGCAGCTCCTGGCACATGATCCCCTCGCCGACCGCGATCTCCCTGGCGCGCGTGATCGCCTGCGCCTCTCCGACGAGCACCGCCTGGTGGGGGCAGTTGTCCATCGCCAGGTGCAGCTCACCGCCCGCCTCGCCGGCGATCCGTTCGGCGCCGGCGGCGTCGCTCCCGAGCGCGAGCAGCACCGCAGATGGCACGTCGTGGCGCTCGGCCGCATCCGCGTAGGACGAGTACAGCCCGTGGCAGAAAGCCGCCAGCCGCTCATCGGTCTCCACGTCGAGGGCTCCGGCCGCCATCGCCGCCGAGTGCTCGCCCGTGCTGTGACCCAGCATCGCGTCGCAGCGCCTCACCAGGCGCTGCATGACCGCATGGACGGCGGCGTTGGCGCCGAGCACGGCCTCCACGGCGATGTCGAGCTCCATCAGGCGGTCCTCGGTGCGCTTGCGCTCGGCCTCCGAGAAGGCGGGACGGGGGAACACCCAGTCGCTGAGCAGATGCCCGCGCGGGTGCCCCGCGTACAGGCGGTCGATCCGGTCGAACACCGCCCGGGCCTCGGGGAACTGCAGGCACAGGTCCGCCAGCATGTTCGGATACTGGGCGCCCTCGCCGGGGAACACGAACACGAGCTTCCCCTCACGACCGAGCGGTTCGGCCTCGTAGTAGATCCCGGACGTGGTCTTGATCCGCACGCAGTCGGGCTCGGAGAGCTTCTCGATCGCCTGCCCGAGCTTCTGGCGCAGGTCCTCCATCGAGGAGCACACGATCGCCAGCCGCCGCGGCTGCGGCGCTCCCCCGAGCTCCCTGCTCAGCGAGAACGCGAGATCGGCAAGCGCGGGCTGCGGTGATCGGTCGGTGGCGGCCATCAGCTCGTGGGCAACCTCGAGCAGGCCCTCCCGGGAGCCCGCCTCCAGCACGCACACCTCGGTGTCCCACGGCGGACGGTGGTCGGGGCTCGGATCCTCGCCCCATTCCTCCAGCACGGCGTGGGCGTTGATGCCCCCGAACCCGAACGCGTTGACGCCGGCACGACGGGGTTCTCTGCCGCCGTGGATCCAGGGCCGCGTCTCGGTGTTGATGTAGAAGGGCGTCTTCTCCAGCTCGAGCTCCGGGTTGGGCTCATCGCACCCCAGCGTCGGCGGCAGCACACGGTGGTGCAACGCGAGCGCGGTCTTGATCAGGCCCGCGATCCCGGCGGCGGGGATCGTGTGGCCGATCATCGACTTGACGGTTCCCACGCCGCACCGCGGGAGCTCGCCGTCGCGCTCTCCGAACACGCGAGCGAGCGCGTGGACCTCGACGACGTCACCCACCGGCGTGCCGGTGCCGTGAGCCTCGAGCAGCCCGATGCTCTCCGGGGACACCCCGGCCGTATCGTAGGCCCGCCGCAGCGCCAGCTCCTCGCCCTCCAGCCGTGGTGCCATCACGCTCATCCCGCGCCCGTCGCTCGACATGCCGACGCCGCGGATCAGGGCGTATATGCGGTCGCCATCGCGCTCGGCGTCCTCGGCGCGCTTGAGCACGATCGCGCCGATGCCCTCCCCGAGGAGGGTGCCGTCGGCGTCCTTGTCGAAGGCGCGCAGCTGCTCACGCCGCGACAGCGCTCCCAGCCGGCAGAAGAGGTTCAGGGTGGCGACCGGCATCCACACCTGTGCGCCCCCCGCGAGCACGACGTCGCAGTCCCCGGTGAGCAGGTCGCGAATGGCGTGACGGACCGCCAGCAGGGAGGAGGCACAGGCCGCGTCGACGGTGTAGGCGGGGCCCATCAGGTCGAGACGGTTCGCGATCCGTCCCACGATGATGTTGGGGATCAGCCCGGGGACGGTCTCGGGGCCGAGCGGGGGCAGCACGCGCTGCAGCTCCGTGCGCAGCCGCTCCAGCTCCTGCTCGGTGCGATCGGGATAGAGCTGGCGGATCAGGTCCAGCGTCTGCCCCACCACGAGCCCTCGCTGGACCGCGATCGCGTTGCCCCCGTTGAGATAGGTCCCCTTGCCGAAGATCACGCCGGTGCGCGCCCTCACCTCCTCCGGCAGCTCGGTGGCGCCGGCGTCGCGGAGGGCCTCGCGGGCGATGTGCAGCGCCAGCCATTGGTCGGGCTCCCCACCCACTGCGACCGGCGGGATGCCATGGTCCAGCGGGTCGAACTCGGCCATCTCGCCGAGGTAGCCGCCGCGTTTGCAGTACGTGCGGTCTTCGTCCTCGAACTCGGGGTCGTAGTAGACGTCGGGGTCCCACGCCTGCGCCGGTGGGTCGGAGGTGGCGTCGACCTTGGCGAGGATGTTCCGCCAGTACGCGTCCACGTCGCGGGCGCCCGGGAACGTGCACGCCATGCCGATGATCGCTACGGCGCCCCCCGGCGGGCGAGTGCTCGAAGCGGACATCAGGCGGGCGCTCCCGCGAGTCGGTTCAGCGCCTGCGAGCCGACCCCGACGACGTCCCGGAGCAGTGCCAGGGGACGCCCGTCGGATCCGTAGAACCAGTGGTCTGCATGACAGAGCGGCTGCTTGCTGTCCGGCCTGATGCGCAGCTCGTGACGGACGTGCTCTCCCTCGCCGACCGGGGCGAGCAGCACGTATTCGCCGATCTCGGCCGGCAGCAACGTCACGCCCCACTGCAAGCGAGCCCACACGACCTGCATCTGCAGCGCGCTGTCGAGCAGGACGGGATCGATCAGCCACGGCCTCCCGCCCGCGCTCGTCACACACGCCTCCGCATGGGATGCCCGTAGCCGCGCACTCGCTCCCCGGCCGTCCATCCCGCCGACGGCGAGGATCCCCTGGAACAGGGGACCGTGGAACAGGAGGTTCCTGTACGCGTCCTCGACCGAGATCGGAAACGACGAGAGCTCGGGCAGCTCGGCCGGCTCCGGGAACGGGTCGGAGGCGCCGCCCGCGCCCGGCGACGCCGCCGGCTCGCGGAGCTGCGCGACTGCCCGGTAGTGCGGACGACCGGGACCCGTGGGGGCCACCGTGACCTCGACCTCATCCGCTCCCGGGCCCGGCGCGGCGTCGATCCGGACGCTCACCGGCTTGTCGTCGTCGAGCGCGACCCCGTCGAGCAGGCGGATTCCGCGCAGCCCCGAGAACGCACGTCCTGCGGACACCGAAACAGCGGCCTCGCCCATCAGCTCCATCGCCACGGCGAACGGAAGCACCGGCCGGCCGTCGATGCGGTGATCGTCGAGGTAGCGATCGCGTCCCAGATCGAACGTGTAGAGCTTCGGCGCCGCGCCGCCGGGCGCCTGCGCGGCCGCGGACGGGCCCTCGATCGCCGTCGCCGCCGCGAGCAGCAGCAGCGGCGGCTGCCCGTTGTCCTGCTGCGAGGGCTGCGCCTGCGGCTGCGAGGCCTGCGCCTGCGGCTGCGAGGCCTGCGGTTGCGCGGCCAGCGCCTGCGGCTGCGAGGCCTGCGCCTGCGGCTGCGCGGGGTCGCCCGTGAGGCCGGTGCTCGCGCCGATCACGACCTCCGACTCGCCCTTCGCTCCCCGGCTCAGCTCGTCTTCGAGCGCCCTGCAGCCCTGGTCCAGGCCGATCAGCGCGACTCCGCGGCGTTCGAACTCCTGCTCGAGCAGGGGGGAGACCATGCCGGCGGCGCGCCAGGGTCCCCAGTCGATCGACACCACGCGCGCCTCCCACCTCTGGTCGAGCTCGTGGGCGAGCCGGCCGAGCACCTCGCTGGCAGCGGCGTAGTCGGCCTGGCCGCGATTTCCGAACCGTCCCGACACCGAGCTGAACAGGACCATGAAGCGCAGACCCTCCGGCCGCAGGCGGTCCGCCAGCGTGTGCGCCGCGCCCGCCTTCGTCGCCATCACCCGCTCGAACGAGTCGAGCGTCTTGTCGGAGATCAGCCGGTCCTCGATCACGCCGGCTCCGTGCAGGACGCCGTCGATGCGCCCGTGGTGCTCGTACACGGAGTCGATCAGCTCGCCGAACGCCTCCCCGTCGGAGACGTCGCACACGAGGTACTCCACGCGCGCGCCGGTCGCCCTCAGCCGCTCGAGGTTCTCGCGCAGCTCCCGCCCCCTGAGGATGCGCTGGCAGTCACGCTCCACGAGCGCGGGGGTGAGGGCCTCGCGGTCCCGCCTGCGCTGCTCGATCAAGGCCCTGCGCAGATCGGCCAGCTCGCTCAGCCGGGCGGTCTCGGGGCTCTCCTCCTCCACCGGCGTGCGCCCGACGAGCACGAGCGTGGGGCGGTGGTGCCTGGCGAGCGACTCGGCCACGTGCGCCGTGATCCCCCGCGCACCCCCGGTGACGAGCACGACGGCCTCGCCATCGAGCAGCGGGGCGTCCGGCCGCGCCGCGAGCGGTGCGGCCGTCAGGGTCAGACGCGTCCGCTCCGAGCCGCGATAGCCCACCTCGACCAGCCCGTCGGCGGCGAAGAGCTCCTCCAGCAGCTGCGCGGCCATCTCCGCGGCGGACACCTCCGACAGATCGACGCACTTGACCCGCACGGCGGGCCACTCATGGGCCACGGTCTTCAGGAAGCCCGCCAGCGCCCCCTGGCCCGCCGCACCGGCGCGCGAGCTCCCCTCGAGCCCGAACGCCCCCCCGAGGCGCGTCGCCCCGAGGATCACCGCGCCGCCCTCCTCGGCCGCCGCCTCCAGCTGGGGCTGGAGCGCCTGCGCGAGCACCAGCAGAGTGGCGAGGTCTCCGTCCCTGTGCGCCCTGCCGCCGGGCGTCTCGTCGCCGGGTGTCGCAAGCGCCCCCAGATGGATCAGCGCCTTGGTCCCGCCCCGCTCGCGCAGCGACGCTGCGAACAGCGCCGCCTGCTCGGCGTCGCGGGGGAGTTCCTCGCGCGAGACCCTCACGACCGCCTCGCCGCGTGCGACGAGCGCCCCGGCGAGCTGGTGTGCCACGCCGAGATCGTCGTCGACGATCACCATCGCCCCGCGGCCGGACAGGCCGGCGATGGCCATGATCGCGGGAGCGCTCGCTGCCTGGACCACGAACCGGCCGATGCGCTCCTCCTCGGCCGGCCCCCGCTCAAAAGGGCGCGGGTCACCTCCGTCTGCCGCCGCCGCGGCGGACGCGGGTGGCGCGTTGGCGATCGCGGCCTCGAGCGTGTCGATCACGGCCGTCAGCGTCCGGCTCGCCGTGAGCTCCTCGATGTCGATCTCCGAGCGTTGCTGCTCGCCCAGGCCCTGGGTGAACGTACCGGCGATCTCCACCCGCTTGATCGAGTCGATCCCGAGGTCCCCCTCGAGGTCGGCGTCGAGCTCGAGCATGTCCACCGGATAGCCCGTGCGCTCGCTGACGATCGCCAGCAGCTGCTCCTTTATCTGCTCCCGTGTGAGGGTCGCGACGCCATTGGCGTTGCCGTCCGCGGGCGCAATGGCGGCCGGCGCGGGCGCGGCGGCCGGGGGAGTGGTCGGTGCCGCCACGTGGGCCGCCGGAAGGTCCCCGTTGCCCAGCGCGCTGCCGAGCGTTCCGTCGCCGGCCGGCGGCGTTGCGAGCGGCGCGGGCGGCGTTGCGAGCGGCGCGGGCGGGGCTGCTTCCGTCGCCGGGGCCGACCGGGGTGCGGTCTGCTCCGGTGCGGCTGGGAGCGCCGGGACCGCACGCGACGGGATCGCGATCGCGCCCGTCGCCGCCGCCGCACCCTGCGCCGCTCCGAGGTAGGAGAGCATGACCGCGCGCTGGGTCTCGAGGAACTGCTGCATCACCTGCTGGTGGCGCAACATCACGTCGGCCACGCGGTCCCCCGAGAGGGGCGCAGCGGGCGCCGCGCCCGGGGTCGCCACGGGCGCCACCGCCGCCTGGACCTCGACCGCAGGTGGCGGAGAACGGTCGGGCTGCAGCTCGGTGTGGGGCGCGGCGGCCAGCGGTGGCCCCGCGCCGTTGTTGTTTGCTCCTATCACGGGATTCTCCTTCGGCGGATTGATGTCGGGAACGGGCGCGGCCGGGGTGCGCAGGGAATCGGCGGGCCAGGCACGGCCGCCGTCGACCAGCCACACGCCGTCCCCGCGCTCGGATGCGCGAGCTCGATCGCTGCGGTCGAATGGCGCCTCTGCACGGCCACGGAAGAGACGCTGTACGTCGATGGGCACGCCCTCGACCGCAAGAGCGGCCAGGGCATGAAGCAGGGAGACGAGTCCCGAGCGGCCCGGCCGTTCCACGGACACCGCCAGGTGCTCGCGGTCGCCGAGCGTCTGCGGGACGAGGCCGGTGAGGACGGACCGTGGTCCGACCTCGACGAATAGCCTGGCGCCGTCCCGGTACATCTCCTCGAGCTCGGTCACGAACTCGACGGGCCTGATCAGATGCTCCGAGAGCAGATCTGCGATGCCGCTCGGCTCGGTCGCGTGTGCCTTCCCCGTCGTGTTCGAATACACCGGTACGCGCGGGGGAGCGAGCCGCTCGCTCTGCAGCAGCTGCCCGAGCCGCTGTTGAGCGCCCGCCACGTGGGGCGAGTGGAACGCGCACGCCACCGGCAGCAGGCGCGCGCTCAGGCCACGCTCGCGGCACCACTCCAGCGCCGCCTCCACGTGCTCGCGGGGTCCCGACAGGACGGTCTGGCGGGGCGAGTTGAGGTTGGCCGCCACGACGCCACCCCCCTCGAGCAGCTGTGTCAGCTCATCCGGAGGCGCATCCACGGCCGCCATCGCGCCGGCCTCCGCCGCGGCGGCCTCCTTCATGAAGCGTCCTCGAGCCTCGGATATCCGCAGCAGCTGCTCCGGGTCGATCGCACCGGCCGCGGCGAGCGCGGCGAACTCCCCGTAACTGTGTCCCGCGGTGAGCTGGGGCTCGACGCCGAGGTCCGCGAGCACGCGCACGTACGCGAGCTCGGTCGCCCCGAGAGCGGCCTGCGCGACATGCGTGTCGGTCAGCTCCTGCTGGCGCAGCTTCTCCTCCTCGGAGGTGAACGACGGGGGCGGGAACACATAACTGCTGAGGCGGCGCTCATAGGAGTCCTCGAGCACGCGGTCCGCGAGCTCGAACTGCTCGCGCGCCTCGGGGAACGCGAGCGCGAGCTCGCGCGCCATGCCGACGGTCTGCGAGCCCTGCCCCGGGAACAGGAACGCGATCTGCCCGCGCTCGCCGAGGGGCTGCTCGGAGAAGTGGATCCCGGCCTGCTCGTGGACGCGGGTGGCGCCGGAGGCGAGGAGCTCGCGCGCCCTGCCGAGCTTCTGGAGCAGGTCCTGCGGCGACTCCGCCACGATTGCCAGCGCCGGTGCCCGGCGGTCCGCGGCCTGCGCCTCCCCGGCGAGGCGGCGGGCCAGCGGCGCCAGGTGGAGACCGGCGTCCGTCGCCACCTCCGTTGCCACCGCGTCGAGGGCCGCCGACAGCTGCTCGCGGGATCCGCGCCACAGCAGCAGCTCGGCCGGCCATCTCGACACCGGTGCCTGCGAATCCTCGAGATAGGAGCCGGTGTACTCCTCGAGCACCAGGTGGAAGTCGGTCCCGCCGAAGCCGAACGCGCTGACGCCGGCGCGACGGGGGTGGCCGGCGCCATCGCTCAGCCACGGGCGGGCTTCGCTGTTCACGTAGAAGGGGCTCTCGGGGAAGGCCGCCTTCGGATTCGGCTCGGTGACCCCGATCGTGGGTGGCAGGACGCGGTGATGCAGTGCCAGCGCCGCCTTGACCAGACCCGCCACGCCCGCGGTGGCCTTCGTGTGTCCGATCATCGACTTGACCGACCCGATGGCACACCACTGTCGCTGCTCGGAGTGTTCGGCGAACACGGTCGACAGCGCTTTGACCTCGGCGCCGTCGCCGGCCACCGTGCCGGTTCCGTGGGCCTCGACGAGCTCGACGGTCTCGGGCGAGAACCGTGCCTGGGCGTAGGCGCGGCGCAGGGCCCGCATCTGGCCCTCCGGCCGCGGGGCGGTCAGGCTCCGGTCGCGTCCGTCGCTGGCCGCGCCCACGCCGCGGATCACCGCGTAGATGCGGTCTCCGTCCCGCTCGGCGTCGGCGAGGCGCTTGAGCACGACGGTCGCAAACCCCTCGCTGATCGCGATCCCGTCGGCGGCCGCGTCGAACGGGCGGCAGCGTCCCGACGGCGACAGCGCCCGCGTCTTGGCGAAGCAGAGATATGCGAACGGGTTCTGGATAGCGTCCACGCCTCCCGCCAGCGCCATGTCGCTGGTTCCCATCTGCAGCTCGCGGGCGGCCAGGCCGATCGCGCTGAGGGAGGAGGCGCAGGCCGCGTCGACGGTGTAGTTGGTCCCGCCGAAGTCGAGCCGATTGGCGATGCGCCCGGCGGCGACGTTCATCAGCAGGCCCGCGAAACTGTCCTCGGTCCACTCGGGAAGGTGGTCGAACAGCTGCTCCTGCAGCGCGGGGTTGCCGTCGCCGAGCAGCGACGGGATCGCCGAGCGGACCGTGTAGGCGACGGCGTTGTCCGCCCCTCCGCCGCCGGCTCCGAGGATCACCGAGGTCCGCTCCCGGTCGAACGGGCGCGTGGCGTAGCCGGCGTCGTCGAGGGCGGCCTGGGCGCACAGCAGCGCGAGCAGCTGGAAGGGCTCGATCGACTCCAGCGACTTCGGCGGCAGCCCGAGCGCCATCGGCTCCAGCACCGCCGGATCGATGAAGCCGCCCCAGCGCGAGTTGACCTTGTCGCGCGCCAGGGGGTCGGGGTCGTACATCCGGCGCCAGTCCCAGCGCTCCGCGGGGATCTCCGTGATCGCGTCGACCCCGTCGAGGATGTTCGCCCAGAAGGTGCTCACATCGGGGGCGCCGGGCAGGATGCAGCCGAGGCCCACGATGGCGATGTCCGCCGGCGGCGGCGCCTGCGCTTCGGGTTCGGGGTCGGGTGCGGGCAGCTTCGCCAGCAGCTCGCTGCTCCCGCGAGCGATGTCGAGGTGCAGCTCGGCGATGCTCGTCACCTCGCTGCGCATCGCCGCGACCTGGCCGATCATGTACATCCCCTGCTCCCACTGGTCGGCGGGGGCCACCTCGACGAGCTCCCCGGGCTGCTCGGAGGAGCCCTCCGACGTCCGGTCGACGCCCTTCGAAGCAATCCGCAGGCGGCCGATGTTCAGCTGCTCCAGCCGGCCGCGCAGCTCCTCGGCGTCGACGCCCTCGGCCCGCAGGTCGCGCCGCACCGCCTCGAAGTGCTCGACGAACGGGGAGGCCAGGCAGCGGGTGGCATGGCCGGGCCCGCTCTCGAGCAGCACCGTGTCGCTCGCCGCGACCGCTGCCTGCTGGAACAGCGGGGTGATGGCTCCGCCCTCGGTCGCCTCGCGCGTGAACAGGTAGGCCGTTCCGATCAGCCCGCCCACGCGAACGCCGCGCTCGGCGGCGCCGGCCGCGACGGCCGCCACCATCGCGGCAGACCGCGCGTCGTGGATGCCGCCGGCGAACAGGACGTGGCAGTCGGAGCTATCGCGCGGCAGCTCCTCGAGCAGGACCCGCATCATCGTGTCCCAGAGCACGAAGCTCGTGCGCGGCCCTACGTGGCCGCCGCACTCCCGACCCTCGAACACGAAGCGGCGGGCGCCCTGCGCCAGATAGAGCTTCAGCAGCCCCGGTGAGGGGACGTGGAGGTAGGTCGCGATGCCGTCGGCTTCGAGCTCGTGCGCCTGGTCGGGGCGTCCGCCGGCGATCAGGGCGAAGGGCGGGCGGTGTGCCCGCACGACCTCCAGCTGCTCAGAGCGCAGCTCCGGCGGCACGAAGCCGAGCACGCCGACCCCCCACGGCCGCTCGCCCAACAGCTCGCTGGTGCGCGCCAGCAGCGCATCGGCCTGCGGTGCACGCATCAGGGCGAGGGCGAGGAACGGCAGGGCGCCTCCGGCCGCGACCGACGCCGCGAACTCGGCGCGGTCGCTGACGCGCGTCATCGGCCCCTGGACCAGCGGATAGGTGGTGCCGTGGGACTGCGCGAGCGGGGCCCCCTCGGCCATCGGGTTGCCGTGCTCCAGCGCCTCGCACGACACCGCGACCGCCGTCCGCAGGCCGTCGATGATCCCGGCCACGGTGCCGAAGCGGCGGGCGAGGTCGGCCGCGAAGCAGGCGTCCTGACCGAGCGGGAGGAGCGGCTCGCCGCCGCCGGCGTTGCCGCCGCCGCTGCCGCTCGCGCTGCCGCCGCCGCCGCTTGCGCCGCCGCTGCTTCGGCCCCCACCGCTGCCGACGACGGCCGACCTGACCGCCGCACGCCAGGCCGCGAGCGGCTCGGGGCTTCCCGACAGCTCCCTCTCTTCGTCGCGAAGGCGATCCAGGCTCTGCAGCCCGGGGCGGCTGTAGGCACGGAACGAAGCGCCGAGCTCGTCGCCGAGAACCGCGGTCTCGCTACCGTCCAGCGCGCCCACGGCGGCGCGCACGGGTTCGCCGAGGGGCGACTCGCGCGCCAGCAGCAGCTGCCCGTCCAGCACCACTCCAGCGGCACCCGCCACATATGCGGCGGAGACCGTGCTGAGGCCTATCCCACCGTGGACGTACACCGGCGTGCCGATCGCCCCCAACAGCTGCTGGGAGAGCACAAATGCTCCCTGCTGCCCGATCCAGCCGCCCGCCTCATGGCCCTTGGCGATCACCGCGTCGGCGCCGGCCTCCTGCGCCGCCAGCGCGTCCTCGAGGCTCCCCGCCACCACGTAGGCCTGCAGGCGGCTCGTCCGGGCCGATTCCACCAGACCCCCGAGGGCGTCGGCGGGCAGGTTCGCGAGCAGGATCGTGTCGAGCTCGTCGAGGCCGGCGCCGAGCACGCCCTCGAGCACCTCCGGATCGTCGATCAGTGCTCCGGCGCGCCCGCGGCCGAGCTCGCACAGCCGCCGCAGTTGCGCGAGCCCTACATCGCGTTCGGGGGCGAACTCGAGGCTAACTACGCCGAGCGCGCCGGCGCGTGTCGCGGCGATCGGAACTGCCGCATCCGGCGAGCCGGTCGGGGACACCACGATGAATTCGAACAAGCTGCGCCAACCCAATCCAGTCCGTGCGAGAGCGCCAGAAACCTAGCCGACTTGCAAGGACTTTGGCCCAGCCAGACGGGTCGGTCAAGGGTTCGCGCGCAACGTTGCCCAAAAGGGCAAACCGGATTGACCGGCCCTCGCAACCAACCTAACCTGAACCCGGCTACCTTGTCTAGGGGGCTGGTCGGGAGCGTTGTCGGATCGGCCAGCTTGGGCGAGGGGGGCATGGACAGCCTTTGCTCACGCGCACGGAGGTTCTCATCGCTCAATCCCGCGTATCCCTGACTTTCCAACCGGAGCGCCCGTCGCCGCAACAACGACTGGAGGCGTTGTGCGACCCCGGGAGCGTGCACCCGCTCGAGCCCGCGGCCACCGGTGCGGACTCCCGGGTCGGCGTCCAGGCGGCATGGGGACGCGTCGCCGGGCGTCCGCTCGTGTGTTACGCGCAGGACTCCGCGATCGCCGCGGGCTCGGTGGGCGTGCCGGAGGCCGAGGTGATCGTGCGGGCGCTGCGCCACAGTCGCGCGGCGCGGGTCCCACTGATCGGCTTCCTCGAGTCCTCGGGGGCGCGCCTGCAGGAGGGCGCGGCCGCGCTGGCGGGCTTCGGGCGCATCTTCTTCGAGAACGTTGCGCTTTCCGGGCGCTCTCCGCAGGTCTCGGTGATCACGGGCGTATCGGCCGGCGGCGCCTGTTACTCGCCCGCCCTCACCGATTTCGTCGTGATGACCGCGAAGGCGTCGATGTTCCTCACGGGTCCGCGGATCGTCAAGCGGGCCCTCGGGGAGGACGTCACCGCGTCGGATCTCGGCGGCGCTCACGTGCACGCCCGCAACGGGGTGTGCGACTTCTACGCCGCCGACGACCAAAACGGCGTGCGGCTCCTGCGCCAGCTGCTCGGCTATCTACCGCAGAACGGTGACGCAGCCGCACCGCTGCTCGAGCCGGAGGACCCCGCCGCGGGCGACCCGGCCGAGGTTCTGCCGCCGACCAGCCGCCAGCACTACGACGTCCGTGACCTGATCGCACGGCTCGCCGACGGTGGGCGCTTCCTGGAGGTGTCCGAGCGGTGGGCACGCAACATGGTCGTCGGCTTCGCCCGCCTGGAGGGGCAGGCGGTGGCGATCGTCGCCAACCAGGCCCGCTACCGGGGCGGCATCATCGACGTCCAGGCCTCCCAGAAGGGCACGAAGTTCATCAGGACCTGTGACGCCCTCGGCATTCCCATGCTGGTGGTCGCGGACACGCCCGGGTTCATGCCCGGCAGCCGCGAGGAGGCTGCCGGGATGATCGGTCACGGCGCCGAGCTGCTGCGGGCGTTCGCCGCGGCCACCTGCCCGCGCGTGACGGTGATCGTCCGCAAGGCGTTCGGCGGCGCGTTCATCACCATGAACTCCAAGGACCTGGGCGCGGACGCGTCATTCTGCTGGCCGAACGCCGAGATCGGCATCATGAGCGCCGAGGCCGCCGTCGAAATCATGCACGGGCGCCAGCTCAAAGGTGCCGGGAGCGAGGAGCTGCGGGAGCGCCTGGCGCGTCGCTACGCGCAGGACAACCTCTCGGCCGAGGCGGCGGTCCGCTCCGGCGCGGTCGACGAGGTTGTCGATCCCCGAGAGACCCGTGAGAAGGTCTCGCAGGTGCTGCGGCTGGCAGCCACGCACGGCCGGCACGCGCGCTGGTCGCCGGGGGCTGGGCCTGCGCCCGGCGCGGTGGCGCCGACCGCGACGTCCGCCGAGCGCGCCGGGATCGTCACAGATGACTAGCCGACCGGTGCCTCTGAAATCCTCGCGTGGACGACGCGTCTTGGCGTCGTCCGACGCACTTTGCGCCGCTCCCCGGCGCTCATTTCCTACCAACCATATGCAGCCCTCACCAATTCTTGACAAGGCTCTAGTGCCGTGCTAAGAGTTCTCACGCGCCGCCATGAGGGCGGGCGCCGCCATGAGGGCGGGCAATCGATCCCTGGGGGGACCATGCGCCAGCATCGCCGGACCTTTGTCGGAGTTGTGCTGATCTGCGCGTCCGCGATCTCGCTCGCGCTCGCCACCGCCGGAACGGCCTGGGGCGCGGCCCCACCGTGCGCAGAACTGGAATTTGCGGGCCCCATTGTCGTTAATCCTCCCAGCCTGATCTCCGGACAGCCCGCGACGATCGAAGTGCTGGTCGTCAACTCCGGGAAATTCAACAAAGCCAAAGGCCAGGAAGCCGGTTCCTGCAATGCGGGCGGCTTCATCGCGCAGTTCAAAACCTCGCCCGGCGGGTCGCTCGCCGTCACCGAAACGGTCAGTCCCCCCCTCGCCGAAGGCGAAGTCGAGTTGCTCACATTCAACTACGACTTCCCGAAATCGGGCAACTTCGACACCGAGGTGGCGCTGAACCCGGCCAAAGAAGTGGCAGAGATCAACTACCTCAACGACATCAAGCTGCACTCGCTGAGCGTCGCCGCCGCCAAGGCCAACCCCATCATCACCAACGTGCAGGTGACCTCGGTCAGCCCGACCGAAGCAGTCGTCGTGAACCGTCCGGCGACCGCCGCCATCACGATCGAAAACACCGGCACGATCCCCACGTCGGCGTTCAACGTGGTGTGGACGCCCAAGAAACTCGCCAAACCGCTCACCCAGTCCGAGCCGGCCGGTCTGCTCCAGCCAGGCGAAAGCACGACGGTCTTCCTCGAATTCACGTACACCTCGACGGGAACCGTCACATCCACCTTCACAACGACCGGGAGCGGGAAAACCTTCTCCAAAAAGTCGAAGGAATTCAAGGTCGAGGCGGCGCTGCCCAACATCAGGATCGCCGAAGTCGTCGAACATCCCGAATTTGCCGGGAAACCGTCCACGATCGAAGTCACGATCGAAAACAACGGCAACGCGGGCGCCGGGCCGTTCCTCGTCGAATGGAAACCCGGGAAAGGCCAGCCCGCCCAGATCCAGCAGGTGAACGAACTTCCGGAATTCGGGGTGGCGACGCTCGAATTCACGAACGTGTTCAAAACGCCGGGCACCTACGAAGGCACGGTCACGGTCGACCCGACGAAAAAGGTCAAAGAGCTGTTCCCGACGGAAAAGACCGCAACCACGGACATGGTGATTCCGGAACCGACCGTCGATCTCACCGTCACGGGCGTCACCGTCTCCAGCCCGGTGACCCAGGGCTCGCCGGCGAAAATCGCAATCACCGTCAAGAACATCGGGAACAACGAATCGCCGAGCTTCGTGACGGCGTGGAACCCGAACTCACCCTTCGGGGTCAGCGGGTCGGGCTCCCAGACGGTCGCCAAGGAAAGCCCGGGGCTCGCGCCCGGTGAAGAAACCGTGGTCAACTTCGAATTCACGTATCCGAAACCGGGCCTCTACCGCAGCGTCGCGGAAGTCAACTTCGGACGCGCGGTCAAAGAAGCGAACTACGCGAACAACGCCCTTCTCCACGAAGTCAACGTGAACCCGGCGAAAATCGCGCTCGAATTCCAGACCCCGCTCGAAATCAGCCCGAGCGCGATCTTCCCGAAACAGAAAGGCACCGCGACCTTCACGGTCGTCAACAACGGGCCGATCGCGACCGGACCCTTCCAGGTCACGTTCCAGCAGGAAGCGGGCGGGGCCAAGCAGAGCAAAACGATTGCCGGCCTGAACGTGAACGAATCTCGCGTTGAGACGTTCAAAGTCAGCTACGCGAAACCGGGCACCTATACAGCCACGGCTGTCATCGATCCCGCGGGTGCGGTCAAAAAGACGGTCACCCCGGACGAAGAATCGAAGACCATCGTGGTCGAACCGAAGACCGCCGAAATCAAGCTGACCAACAACAAAATCAAAGTGATATTCGACCCCGGAACGAAAACGACGGGTGGCGAAAAATTCACCGAATGGCGCGTCTACCTCTTCGCCTACGACCCGGGCAAAAGCTGCAAGGTCGAATCGAAGAGCTTCAGCGGCGAAAACATCACGAAAACGATGTCCAACCTGGCGCCCGAAGGCGGGGTCAACAAAGCACCCTGTCCGAGCACCGGCCTCAAAGGCGGGTTCACGCCCGGGGCGGAAATCGGGATCCCGGAAGCGATCGTCAACCTCACCGAAGAGCAGCCGCTCTACGTGAAGACGAAGGCCACCTCGTACCACCTCAACAAAGGCAAAGTGACCCACGAGGAAACCTCCGCGCCCGGCGAAACGCTGCTGAAACTCACGCGGTCCCTGTACGTCAACCCGTTCAAAAACCCGTATGTCTCGCAGGGCACCGGCTGCCACGACAGCAACGGCAACGAAGAGGAAAACGGGGACTGCTACACGTGGACGACCACGCTGGAAGCGGGCAAAAGCGGGATCATCGGGCCCGCGGTTGTGACCCAGCACGCGCTCGTCAAGGCGCACGCCAAACGGCAGGCTCTCGCCGAAGAACCCAACGAAACCGAAGTGGCCGAAGAACTCGCGAAGGCGCAGGCCGCGGTTGAAGCAGGCGTGCAGGCCGTCGAAGAAATCAATCGCCAGCTGGAAGAAGAAGTGTTCCCTGGCGAAGAAGAACCCGAAGAATAGAGCCGAATCGGCCCTGCCCTTCAACGCTCTCCCGTGCCGTGCCCCCGACCTGCCACAGTGAGCCCGATGTGGCGGCCGGGGTCCGGTCGGGCGGCGGCGTCGTGCGTGTAGGCCCTGCGGTGGCGACATGAGACTCCGGCGCCGGTCACTCGGAGGGTGGGCCTCGGCTGTTCTGCTCGGCGTGCTGGTCGCCGTCCTGCTTCCCGCGGCGGCGGTCGGCGCCCCGCCGCCGTGCGCGAATCTCGAAATCACGCACTACGCCGTGACCCCGACGGAACCGCTCGCCGGCAGCCCGGCGTCGGTCTCGATCGAAGTCAAGAACTCCGGGACCTGTGCGGCTGGGCCGTTCATCGCGCAGTTCAAACTGTCCCAGCGCTCCGCGCCCGCCGTCGCCGAATCCACGAGTGGCCCGCTCACACCCGGGTCTTCCGAGACCCTGACGATGGCCTACGACTTCCCGAAAGCCGGGCACTTCCGCACGATCGTGGAAATCGACCCCGCCAAGGAAGTCCTCCAGGCGAGCTACGTCAAAGACCTCGCTAGCAAAGCGGTGACCGTGATCGAACCCGCCGCGAAGCTCGTGATCAAGAGCATCACCCTGATCTGCAACGACCCCACCAACGCGATCGTGGAGGGCCGCCCGACGCTGGCGGAAGTGGTCGTCGAAAACGTCGGCAACGCGCCGGCCGCGCCCTTCTACGTGCAGTGGACGCCCTACATGTTCGCCAAATCCCTGACCCAGCCCGCACCGGGGGGGCTGGAACCGGGTCACAGCGAAACGCTCGACCTCGAATACACGTACACGACCAAGGGACGCGTGACCTCGACCTTCTCCGTCAACGGGGCGGGCAAACTCACGCCCTTCGCCTCCGGCACGAGGGAATTCGTCGTCGAGGCGCCGTTGCCGAATCTCCGTATCACCGGAGTCGCCCAGCATCCCCAGTTCGCGAAAACCCCCTCCACGATCGAAGTCACGATCGAAAACAACGGCAATGCGGCGGCGACCAACTTCCTCGTGGAATGGAAACCCGGTAAAGGACAGCCGGCACTGATCCAGGAAGTCCAGGAAGTCGCCGAAGGCGCAACCGTCAAACTCACCTTCACCAACGTCTTCCCGACCGCGGCGGTCTACGAAGGCACCATCCTCCTGGACCCGACCCACAAGGTAAAAGAGCTGTTCTCGACGGAAAAGACGGCCAAAACGGTCATGTCGATACCGGAACCGACGGTTGACCTGACGGTGACCGAAATGAGCGTCAGCAAACCCGTGGTCCAGTCGGAACAGGCGACGGTGGTCGTGACGGTGAAGAACCTGGGGAACACCCCATCCCCGAGCTTCGTGACGGCATGGAACCCCGACTCCCTCGGCGTGAGCGGCTCCGGGTCGCAGACCGTGGCCAAGGAAACCGGGCCGCTCGGACCGGGCGAAGAACGGCCGGTGGAATTCCACTTCACGTACCCGAAAGCGGGCTTGTACCGGAGCGTCGCCGAAGTCAACCCCGGCCACGCGATCACGGAAACGAACTACGCCAACAACGTCATTCTGGAAGAAGTCAAAGTCGAACCGAAGGGCATCGAGCTCGAATTTTCGCCCGCGCCCCCGGCGGTGGGGATCCACTTCGCCTCCCCGGAATTCAACGGGACCAGGATGTTCGTCCACGAAAAGGGCACGGCCACGCTCACCGTCATCAACAAAGGGCCGATCGCGTCGGGCGCCTTCGTGGTCCAGTTCCAGCAGGAAAGCGTGTCCAAATCGGTCGGCAAAGAAGGCTTCAAGCAGCTGAAGTTCATCCCCGGTCTCAACGTGAACGAACACGTAGAACTGACCTTCAACGTCAACTACGGCAAGCCGGGCAACTACGTGGCCAAGGCCGTTATCGACCCCGCCAATCATATCTTCAAGACGATCACCCCCGAAGACAAGGACACGCAGGAAATCGAAGTCAAGGGGAAGACCGCCAAGCTCACCGTCAAGGCGAAGGAACTGAACATCAAATACCGACCTGGAAACGTTCCGACTCCGACGATACATCTTCCAAAACCGCTCAAAGGGAACTTCACCGAAGCAAAGCAGCATTTCGAAAAGTGGACGGCCTACATGTTCGTCTACGCGCCGCACCAGAAATGCAAAATATCGTCGTCGAACATCACCGGCGAAACCATCACGAAGACGGTCAACGAACTGGCACCGGAAGAAGGGGGCGGAGGATTCTGCCCGCACGAAGTGACGTGGAATCCGAAAGAACCCGAAGAAAAACCGGGGCGCTCGACCGGTGCACGGCTCCACACCAAAGTCGAACTGGAAGAAGAGCAGCCCCTGTTCGCGGTCACGCAGCCCACCGCGGTGTTCGAACGCGAAATCAAGGCCTCCGTGAGGGTCTGCATCCTGTTCGTCTGCAAAACGTACACCGTGGCGGAAACACCGATCTGGGAATTCGCGTTCCCGGGGACGGCCACGATCCACGAGACGCGCGCGGAATACATCAACCTCACCGGCTCTCCGAAAACCGTCGAAATCAAGGGCGTCGGCTGCAAGGACGACACGAGTAACGAAGAGCCGCCCGAACCTCCGTTCGAAGGGGGTAACTGCTTCAACGCCGTCTACGAACTGTCCGGCGAACACGTCGGCCCGGCTGTGGTCCGCGGAAATGCGAGAGCGGCGGCCGCCCTCGCGGAAGGCGGCGAACCGGAAGAAGAACCGGAAACCGAACAACGCGAACTGGAAGAAAAAGAAGCAGCGGAACGGGAAGCGGCCGAACAGGAACAGATCGAAAACGAATCCGTCGAAAACGAAGCGGAAGCCGTGCGGGTGGCAGAAGAAGAAGCGGCGGCCGCCGAAGCAGCCGAACGCGCGAACGCCGCTGTCGCGATCGAAACGGGCATGAAGACCCTCGAAGAAATCGACAAGCACTTCGAACAGGAAGCAAAGGCGGCTGCGAACCAGGCCATCGAAGAAGCCTTGAAAGAAGCGGAACGGCTGGAAGGGGGCGGCACGAGCGCGAAAAGCGCGCAGCGCGTCACGCGTGTTGTCCGCTGAGCGCGAGGTGAGCCGCAGGATGAGATGTTTTCCGCCGCGCAGCATCTTCCTCGCACGCTTGGGTGTGCCCTTGGGCGTCGTTGCCGCCGCGGTGGTGATCGGCGGGTGCGGGTCGAGCCCCAAGCCCGCGACCACGGTTCACGGGACGGCTGCGAAGCTGGCTCCGTCCGCACGCGCGGAGCTCCTCGCTGCAGCCACCTACCTGGGAGTGGACGTGTCCCGACTGCAAGCAGAACTAAAAGGCGGCAGGTCGCTCGCCGAGGTGGCGGCGAAGACGCCCGGCAAGACCGAGGCCGGCCTGATCGCGGCGATCGCCCGCCGGCGGGCCGGCAAGCCGAGCAAGAGGGTGGAACGTCGTGTGGGGGCGCAGGTGCGGGCGCACGGTGTTAGTTCGTTGCAACCACTCCTCAGCCTGCGCGAAGACGCCCGCGAATACCTGGGACTGTCCGTCGCACAGCTCCGCCGGCATGCAAAGGGAGGCAAGACGCTTGCGCAGATCGCCGCGGAGATCCCGGGACACTCGGAAGCCGGAATGATCGACGCCATCTTCGGAGCGCGCGAGCGCCAGCTCGAAGCAGCCGTGAAGGCGGGCAGGCTGAGGCCCGACGTGGAGAGACTCACCCTCTTACATCTGCGTGATCGCGTGCGCACCTATGTGAGGCGATTCAAGGTCGGCCAGGCGCCCAGGGAGGCCGGCTGAGATGCGGCGGGCCGACACCTACAACCCGGGCGCGAGGGACGTTGGCGACGACCCTTCGCTGTGGTACTTTTCGGGGCGAGCTGATCGGAGCTCGCGCGCGCCTGGAGGGCGCGTTCGGATGCGGCCCAGGGGGTCCCTGATGCGACGAAGGAACGGGTTGTTCGGTTCGGGGGTGTGCCGTCTGCTGGGACTGCTGCTCGCAATCGCCGCGGGCTGCTGCGTAGCCGCCTCGGGCGCCTCGGCGGCGCAGACCATCAACACGATCGCGGTCGGTGAAGAACCGTCGTCGGTCTCCTCGGATGGCACCCACGTATGGGTCACCAACAGCTTCGACGGAACCGTCAGCGAGATCCAGGCCTCGACGGGCACCGTGATCCACACCATCACCGTCGGCACCGAACCCGGCGGCGTGTCCTCCAACGGAACCACCGTGTGGGTGGCAAACTACGGAAGCGACACCGTCAGCGAGATCCAGGTCTCGACCGCGAAAGTGATCCACACGCTCGCGGTGGGAAAAAAACCCGCCGGTGTGTCCGCGACGGGAAGCGACGTGTGGGTCGCGAACTCGGGCTCCAACACCGTCACCGAGATCAAGATCTCCAACGAAGAAGGCAACCCCGAAGTCATTCACACGATCAACGTCGGCAACACGCCGACAGGGATCTCCGCCAACAGCGGCATCGTGTGGGTCGCGAACACGGAATCGAACACCGTCTCCTCGATCTTCGAACGCAGTGAAGAAGAAGAAGAAGAAGGAGAAGAACCGTCCGTATTCGAAACCTACAACACGGGTCCGAAACCCACCGGCATCGCCGGAGAAGGCTTCTTCGTGTGGGTTGCGATCAGCGGCGAAAAAGCCCCGGAAGTGTCCGAAAACGTGGTCGAAGAGATCGGGGTCATCAGCATCTTCGGCAGGGAACGGGTGTCGGTGGGCGAAGTCCCGACCGGCGTGTCGTCGGACGGCACACACGTGTGGGTGGCGAACGGCCTCGGCGGAACGCTCAGCGAGATCGACTCGTCGAACCTCAACGTCGTCGCGACGGTGGAAGTCGGCAGCCTCCCGGCCGGCGTGTCCTCGGACGGGAGCCACGTGTGGGTCGCGGACTCGGGTGAAGCAGCCGTCAGCGAGGTCGCGATCCCGCCCGCGCCCTCGGTGTCGATCACCTCGCCGAACGGATCGACCCTGTACCACGTGGGTGAATCCGTGGCCGCGAAATTCACTTGCACCGAGGGAGCCGGGGGCCCTGGCCTGAAGCCCGGAACCGAAGGCTGTAAAGGATCCGTCGCGAACGGCAGCAACATCGACACCTCGAAACAGGGTCCCCAGCAGGTCGTCGTGACGGCTACCAGCCAGGACGGCGAGGTCACGGTCGCCTCGGTGGAATACAAAGTCACCGGTCCGCCGCTCGTGTCGATCTTCGCACCGGCGGAAGGCGCAACGTATCAGCAGAACGCCACCGTGGCGGCCTCCTTCTCGTGCATCGAGGGCGACTTCGGTCCCGGGCTGAAGCCGGGCAGCGAAGGCTGCAAAGGCACCGTGGAAAACGGCGCCAACATCGAAACGGCGACCACCGGCGAACACAAATTCAAAGTCACAGGGGCGAGCAAAGACGGTGAAACAACCGAAAAGTCGGTGACATACCACGTGGCCGCGGGGCCGACGATCACCCTCGTCGCACCCACCAACGGCGCCACCTACGCCAGGGGCGCCGCCGTTCCCGCCGAATTCTCCTGCAGCGACGGCGCAGGTGGGCCCGGACTGAAGCCCGGCACCGAAGGCTGCAAGGGGACGGTCGAAAACGGCAACGACATCGAAACATCGACCGGGGGCGAACGCAGCTTCAAGGTGACGGCCGTCAGCAAAGACGGTCAGTTCACCGAAAAGATCGTGAAATACAAAGTCATCGGCGGCCCCTCGGTGTCGATCACCTCTCCCACCGAAGGCGCGAAATACAAAAAAGCTCAGACCGTACTCGCGGCGTTCACGTGCAAAGAGGGCGAAGGTGGCCCCGGCCTGAAGCCCGGCACCGAAGGCTGCAGCGGGACGGTCCCCGTGGGCACCGCCATCAACACGGCGACGGGCGGCGAACACACCTTCACCGTGATCGCGAGGAGCAAAAGCGGCGCGGTCGCCGAAAAGACCGTCACCTACCACGTCACGGCGCCGCCCGTCGTCAACATCACCAGCCCCACCGAAGGCGCGACGTACAAACGGGGCCAGGTCGTGACGGCCGCGTACTCATGTGCCGATGGGGAAGGCGGGCCCGGGCTGAAGCCCGGCAGAGAAGGCTGCCGTGGCACCCTGGAAAACGGGCGCACGATCGACACGACCGGGGTGCGTGAACACACCTTCACGGTGATCGCCTCCAGCAAAGACGGCCAGATAACCCAGAAGACCGTCAAATACAAAGTCATCGCCGCGCCGACGGTGATGATCATCACGCCCACCCAGGGTGCCACCTACAGGAAAGGCGCGTCGGTCCTGGCCGTGTTCCTCTGCAAAGAGGGCGAAGGCGGACCCGGCCTCAAGCCCGGCACCGAAGGATGCTCCGGAACCGTCCCGTACCGCCAGAAAATCGATACCTCGGTGGCCGGCGAACACGTGTTCAAGGTGACGGCCACGAGCAAAGACGGGCAGGTCACCGAAAAGACCGTGACGTACAACGTCCGCGCGCCGCTGCTCTGACGGCCCGCGGGGACGACTCGACGGCAACGGGGACGGCGTAACGGAGCCCGGGACAGGCGTGACGGCGCGCGGGACGGTGTGACGGCGCGGGGGACGGTGTGACGGCGCGCGGCTAAGCTTCGCGGTCGAGCGATGGCCGCCGACACCACGACCGAAACGGGCGACGAGCAGCTCGAGGCCGCCTCATGGGATCTCGAGCAGCTGGTCGACGGCGAGGGTGAGCAGGGGGCCCGCGCGCGCCTGGCGGAAGCGCTCGGGCGTGCCCGCGCCTTCGCCGAGAGCTATACGGGTCGCCTCGAGGAGCTCGACAGCGGCGAGCTCGCACAGGCGATGCACGAGCTCGCCGAGATCCAGGAGCTGGCCGCTCGGGGCGGCTACTTTGCCGCGCTGAGCTTCTCCACCGACACCGCCGACCCCCAGCGCGGAGCGCTGCTCGCCCACGCCCAGGAGCAGGAGACCGCGATCCAGACGTCGCTGCTGTTCTTCGAGCTGCAGTGGGCCGCGCTGCCCGATGAGCGCGCCGAGCAGCTGCTCGCGGGCGAGGGCCTGGACTTCTGCCGCCACCACCTGCGCAGCGCGCGCCGCTATCGCGAGCATCTGCTCAGCGAGCCCGAGGAGAAGGTGCTCGCCGAGAAGAACCTCACCGGCGCCGGCGCCTGGACGCGCCTGTTCGAGGAGCTCACCTCGGCGATCAAGGTCCGCCTCCCGGACGCCCCCGCGGGAGAGGGGGTGGCGCTCGACGTCGCGCTAAGCCGCCTGATGAGCCCCGACCGCGAGCAGCGCCGCACGACCGCGGAGGCCGTCACCGAGGCGCTGTCCCCGGGCCTGCGCACGCGCGCCTACGTGTTCAACACGCTGCTCGCCGACAAGGCGATCGACGACCGCCTGCGCCGCTATCCGCACTGGCTGTCCTCGCGCAACCTCGCCAACGAAGCCAGCGACGAGTCGGTCGGCGCACTCGTGGCGGCGGTCCGCGGACGCTACGAGATCGCGCGCTCGTGGTACCGCCTGAAGGCGAACCTGCTGGGGGTTGAGCGGCTGGCCGACTACGACCGCAGCGCGGCGGTCACCGAGGACGTGGTCGAGTACCCCTACGCGCAGGCACGGGAGATCGTGGTCGACTGCTACGACTCGTTCTCGCCCGAGCTCGGCCGCCTGGCGGGCCGCTTCTTCTCCGAGCACCACGTCGACGGACCGGTGCGCCCGGCCAAGCGGGGCGGCGCATTCTGCGCGGCGGCCACGCCGACGGTCTTCCCCTACGTGCTGCTCAACTACACCGCCCGCCGCCGCGACGTGCTGACGCTCGCTCACGAGCTCGGCCACGGCGTCCACTTCGCGCTCGCCGCCGGCCAGGGGATCTTCCACCAGGCCACCCCCCTGACACTGGCCGAGACCGCCTCGGTGTTCGGCGAGACGATCGTGTTCGGGCGGCTCCTCGCCGAGGACACCTCCCCGGCCTCGCGGCTGGCGCTGCTCGCGGAGAACCTCGAGGACACGATCGCGACGGTCTTCCGCCAGGTGGCCATGAACCGTTTCGAGGAGCTCGTCCACAACGCCCGCCGCGAGGAGGGCGAGCTGTCGGTGGCACGCATGGGTGAGCTGTGGAGCGAGAGCCAGGAAGAGTTCTTCGGCGACTCGGTCGAGCTGACCGAGGGCTACCGCGGCTGGTGGTCCTACATCCCCCACTTCATCGCGACGCCCGGCTACGTGTACGCATACGCGTACGGGCAGCTGCTGGCGCTGTCGGTGTACGAGCGCTACGAACAGCTGGGGGAGGAGATGGTGCCGAGCTACCTCGAGCTGCTCGCCGCGGGGGGCTCGCGCACACCCGAGGAGCTCGGGCGCATCGTTGGGGTGGACCTCGCCGACCCGGGCTTCTGGGACGCCGGCCTGGACCTCGTCCAGCGCCAGCTCGAGCAGGCCGAGCAGGCCGCCCGCGACGCGGGGCGCGTGTAGGCGCTACAGCCCGAGCGTGCCGGCGACGCCGGTCGCGTGCAGCCGCTACAGCCCGAGCGTGCCGGCGACGTGGCCGACCAGCTCGAACAGGGGCTGGGGGATCACGCCGAAGAAGATCGTCGCCGCTCCGCACAGCAGCGCCACGAACAGCACCTCGCCCTGGGGCCTGCGGGCGCTCATCGCGTCGGTGGGCTCTTCGTCGAGCTCGGAGGAGCCACCCGCCAGCACCGGCAGCGGCCCGGCTCCCGGCGGCTCGGGCTGGGGCTCGGGCCGGCCCTCGGAGGAGGGCGCTTCACGCATCCACATCGCCGCGATCACCGGCAGGTAGTAGCCGAGCGAGATCATCGAGCCGACGACGATCACCAACCCCAGCCACGCGTATTCGCCGCTCACGGCGGCGTCGATCAAATAGAACTTGCCGATGAAGCCGGCCGTGGCGGGGATCCCCGCCAGGCCGAGCATCGCGATCGTCAGCGGCCATGCCAGCAGCGGGCGCTTGCGGCCCAGACCCGCGACGGCGGCGATGCTGTCGCCCAGGTCGGTTTCGCGCTCGCGCGCGACGATCACCGCGAACGCCGCCATGTTCATGAACAGGTACACGGCCAGGTAGAACACGGTCGCCCGCACGCCGAGGCTGCTCGCCACCACGACCCCGGCGAGCATGTAGCCGACCTGGCCGATCGAGGAGTAGGCCAGCATCCGCTTGAGCGAGGACTGGCCCAGCGCGCCCACGTTGCCGACCAGGATCGTGATCGTCGCGAGCGCCGCCAGTGCGGGTGCCCAGCTGCTCCGGGTCCCGATCAGCGCGACCTCGAACAGGCGCAGGAACACGCCCAGCGCAGCGACCTTGGTCGTGACCGCCATGAACGCCGTCACCGGCGTGGGGGCGCCCTCGTAGACGTCGGGGGTCCACTGGTGGAAGGGCGCCACCGAGGCCTTGAAGGCGAGACCCGCGGTGCACAGCGCCACCCCGGTGAGCGTCAGCGGGTCGGTCGCCAGGCTGCCCTTCGCGAGCGCCGCGGCGATGCCGTCGAAGTCGGTGTGGCCGGTGGCTCCGTAGATCATCGCCACGCCGTACAGCAGCGTGGCCGAGCCGACCGAGCCGATGATCAGGTACTTGAGCCCCGACTCGAGCGAGTGCTCGCGTCGCATTTCGGTCGCGCACAGCACGTACAGCGGGATCGACAGGAGCTCCAGTCCGAGGAACAGCACCACGGTGTTCTGGGCGGCGGCGAGCAGCGACATCCCCGCCAGCGAGGTCAGCAGCAGCGCATGGAACTCGCCGTGGGCCGCTTCCCGGGAGGCCTGCGAGCGCCATGCCAGCAGCACGGCGCAGGCGCCCCCGGCGATCAGGATGATGCTCAGCACGAGCCCCAGGCGGTCCACCCGCAGGGCCCCGGCGGCGACCCCCTCGTGCGTGTCCCACTGCCAGATCGTGAGCCCGAGGGCGGTCCCGAGCGCCACCAGGCTGAGCACCGGGACGAGCGTGCGCCGCGCGAAGCCCGAGCTCAGCATGCCGACGCCGAGCACCACCACGGCCCCGCCCAGCAGCGCGATCAGCGGCGACAGGGCGCCGAAGTCGATGTGCGGGCCCCGCAGGTGGGCGGCGGCGAGCGGCAGGATCACGGGTGCACCCCCGCGGAAGCGCGGGTGGAGGCGTCGGCCGAGGCCGAGGCTCCCGCCGGGGCACGGACCGGCGTGGGAGCGGGTGCGCTCGCGTAGGCGGGCTGCCCGCTGGCGCGCGCGACCGGGGCGACCGCCACCTTGAGCGAGCGTTCGCTGCGGTGCAGGGCGATCTGCGGGTACAGGGCGAGCAACAGCACGGCGGCCACGAGCGGGACGAGCACGACGCTCTGTCGCAGGGGGATCTCGAACGACTGCACCTTGGGGCCGACGCGGTTGTGCATGGCGGCGATGAACAGGCGCAGCGCGTACACGCTCGCCAGCACGACGCCCGTGAAGGCGATGATCGCGATCACCAGCTTGGCGTTGAACACGCCCAGCAGGATCAGGAACTCGCCCACGAAGTTCGCCGACCCGGGCATCGCCAGCGTCGCCAGCGAGACGATCAGGAACAGGCTCGCGAGCACCGGTGCGCGGAACGCGATGCCGCCCATCTCACGGATGTCCTCCGAGCCGCCGGCACGGGCTGCCAGCAGCGCCACGATGAACAGCAGCGCGCCCACCACCAGGCCGTGGTTGACCATCTGCAGCAGCGCCCCCTGGCCTCCCTGGGAGTTGAGCGCGAAGATCCCCAGCGTGATGAACCCGAGCTGTGCCACCGAGGAGTAACCGGCGATCAGCCGCGCATCGGTCTGGCTGAAGGCCTGCGCGGAGCCATACAGGATCGACGCCAGCGCGATCACCAGCATCAGCGTCTGATAGTGCACGGACGCGTGCGGCATCAGTGGCAGCACGATCGCCAGGAAGCCGTAGGCGCCCACCTTCGAGAGCACCCCCGAGAACACCATCAGGACCTCGATCGGCATAGCCCGGTAGCCGTCGGGCATCCAGCCGTGCAGCGGGAAGGCGGGCATCTTCACCAGGAAGGCGGCGGCGAAGCACAGGAAGATCCAGTCCTGCGAGCCGTTCGGCAGCCCCATCGCCTGCAGCGTGGAGAGCACGAACGTGATGTGGTGGCCGCTGTGCTGGGAGGCGATCACACCCAGCGCGACCGCGCCGGCGAGCATCAGCAGCGAGCCCACGAGCGTGTAGATCACGAGCTTGATCGTGGCCCGCACGCGGCCGGGTTCGCGCCCCCAGCCGCCCGTCAGGAAGTAGAACGGGATCAGCATCAGGTCGAAGAACGCCACGAACAGCGCCAGATCCTGCGCGAGGAACGCGCCGAGCACGGCCGACTCGGCGAGCATCAGGTTGAAGTAGAACAGCCGCGGCCGTTCCCACGTGCGCATCGTCGCGGCGAACACCGCCACCGCGAACAGCAGCGTCGTCAGCGCCAGCAGGAACAGGTTCAGGCCCGTGAGCGCGAGCTTGTAGTGGATGCCGAGTTCCGCGATCCACACGACGTCGGTCACGTCCTGGGAGCCGCCGCCGGGCTTGTATTCGGCGATGTAGGCGATCGACAGCCCGAACGCCGCCAGCGCTCCCACGAGCGCGAACGCGGGCGGCAGCCACGAGCGCGCCGGACGCCTGCCGGCGAGCAGAGCGGCGAGCGCACCCAACACGCCGCTCGCGGCCGGCAACCAGAGGAAGATCGAGAGCGGCGCCATCGTCAGCTCTGCAGCAGGAAGTAGAAGCCCACGCCGGCCACGCCCACGATCAACAGCGCCGCGTAGTAGCGCACGAACCCGTTCTGGACCGCCCGCACCGCGGCGGAGCCGGCGCGCACGATCCCGGTGGTCCCGCCGATCAGCGTCTCGTCCACGAACGTGCGCTCGAAGGTGTTCTTCGCGAACGCCCCGGCGGCCTTCGCCGGACGCACCACCAGGGCGTCGATCAGCTCGTTGAAGTACCACGCGTGGCTGAGCAGCTCATACAGCCCGTGGAAGCGCTCGAGCACACGCTCGGAGGTGCCCGGCCTCACGACCCACACGCGGTGGGCGATCGCGATCCCGATCAGCGCGAGCACGGTGCCGAGTCCCAGGCCGAACACGAGCAGGCCTTCTTTGATCGGCTCTTCGTAGTTGCTCGTGCGCTCGAAGGAGCCGCGCAGGAATTCCGTGATCACGTCGTCCACTTTCGGGATCTGCAGGAGCCCCACGAGGATCGCCCCCACCGCCAGCACGGTCATCGCCACCGCCATCGGCCACGCCCGTTCGGCGATCGCATGCGTCGGCCCGGGGAAGCCCACGTCGAGGTCCTCCCGTTCACCGTTTTCCGGGTTGAAGGGGTAGGGGGCGTGGTGAACGTGACCTTCTTCGAGCTCCTGCGCCTCCTGCACCGGCTTGCCGTGGAATGCCCGGAAGATCATCCGGAACGTGTAGATCGCCGTCAGCAGCGCCGCCAGGTAGCCCGCCCCGTACAGCACCCAATGCCAGCCCCCGCGCTCGCCGGTGTCGAGCAGGATCTCGTCCTTGGAGAAGAACCCCGAGAAGGGCGGCACTCCCGACAGCGCCAGACCGCCGATCAAGAAGCACGCGTATGTGAACGGCATCGCCTTGCGGAAGCCGCCCATACGGTCCAGCGACTGCTCCCCGGCCATCGCCCCGATCAGCGAGCCGGCCCCCATGAACAGCAGCGCCTTGAAGAAGGCGTGGGTCATCAGGTGGAACAGCCCGGCGGCGTAGGCCCCGATGGAGACGCCCATGATCATGTAGCCGATCTGCGACATCGTCGAATACGCGATCACGCGCTTGATGTCGGTCTGCACGAGCGCGACTGTGGCGGCGATCAGCAACGTCGCGCAGCCGATCACCGCGCCCACGTCCTGCGCCGCGGGGGCCCGTTCGAACAGTGGATGCATGCGTGCGATCAGGTACACGCCTGCCGTCACCATCGTGGCGGCGTGGATCAGCGCGCTCACCGGCGTCGGGCCCTCCATCGCGTCGGGAAGCCAGGTGTGCAGCGGGATCTGGGCCGACTTCGCGAACGCGCCCACCAGCAGCAGCACGCACCCGGCGACGAGGTCGCCGTTGTTGGGGCTGAACCCGAAGGCCCCGGCTTCCGTGCGGTGGAAGGTCTTCAGGAAGTCGAGCGTGTGGGTGTGTTTGAAGATGAAGAACGTGCCCAGCACGAGTCCCGCGTCGCCGACGACGTTGATCACGAACGCCTTGATGCCGGCCGCCGTCGCGGTCGTGCGCCGGTACCAGAACGAGATCAGCAGATAGGAGGCGGCGCCCACGAACGCCCAGCCCACGATCAGGATCACGAAGTTGCCGCCGAGGACCAGCAGCAGCATCGAGAACACGAAGAAGTTCAGATACGCGAAGTAGCGCGCGTAGCCACGGTCGCGGGCCATGTAGGCGACCGAGTACAGGTGGATCATCGAGGAGACCCCGGTGACGATCACGATCATGAACACCGACAGCGGGTCCACCAGGATCGACACTTCGGCGTCGACCCCGGCGGTGTTGAAGTAGGTCCAGAGCGAGGACACGAGCTGGCGGTGCTCGGGCGCGTGGTTCTGCAGCGACAGGAGCGTCGCCACCGCCGCCGCGAACGACAGCAGGATCGCGCCCGTGCCGACCCAGCCGGCCGCGTTGCCGATGCGCCGGAAGGACAGCGAGATCGCCAGCGTGCCCGCGAGGGGGAAGGCCAGCACCAGCCACGCGTAGGTCGTAGCGCCCATGGGTCAGCCCTGGAGCTCTCGCAGCTCGTCGACGTCGATCGGCAGGCGACGGCGGTAGAGCGCCACGATCATCCCCAGCCCGATGCACACCTCGCACGCCGCCACGGTCATCACGACCAGCGCCAGGATCTGCCCGTCGCCGTTGCCCCACATGCGCGAGAACGCGATCAGCGCGAGGTTCCCGCCGTTGAGCATCAGCTCGAGGCACAGCAGCACCACCAGCGGGTTGCGGCGCACCATCACGCCGACGGCGCCGAGCGAGAACACGATCGCCGACAGCGCCAGATACCAGGCGATGCTCATCGGCGCCCCCGCTGCGTGCCGACCGCCTCGGCCATCGTTCCGGTGTCCCGCGGACGGACCAGCTGCAGCGGCGTCAGCACGTCCTCGTCCTCTTCGTCCCCGAGGCCCCGCCGGCGGCGCGCCAGCACGACCCCTCCGACGGCGGCGATCAGAAGCAGGAACGAGGCGATCTCGAACGCCAGCAGGAAGCGTGTCAGCAGCAGGTTGCCGATGTAGGCAGGGGTGCCGAAGGTCTGTGCTTCGCCGTGGGCGGTCGTGAAGGGCGCGCCCTCGTGGCCGATCGCCTCCAGGCCCGTCCCCAGCAGCGCGATCAGCAACTCGACCAGCAGCGCCGCTCCGAGCACCGCGCCGAGTCCGCGCAGCCCGGAGGCCACCGGGCCGCCCCCGGCCGCGGGCGTGGAGCCGCGCAGGCGCTCGCCGATCGCCTCACCCTCGCCGCCGACGTAGGCGACCACGAACACGTACAGCACCATCACCGCGCCTGCATACACGACCACCTGCACGGCCGCCACGAACTGCGCGCGCAGCAGCAGGAACAGCGCCGCCAGCGACACGAGGTGCACGACCAGCGACAGCACCGCAAAGAACGGGTCGCGCATCAGCACCACGCCGAGCGCCCCCGCGATCACGCCGATCGCCGCGATGAAGAAGAACACGCTGCTCATTCGTCCTCGTTCCGCAGCGGGGCCCGCTCGATCGCCTCAGCGAGCAGCATCTCCTTCGTGAAGATCAGGTCTTCGCGGTCGTAGTCGGAGAGCTCGTAGTCATGGCCCATCGTGATCGCGTCGAACGGGCAGGCGGCCTCGCAGTAGCCGCAGAAGATGCACTGTGCGAGGTTGATCTCGTACACCGCGGCGTAACGCTCGCCGGCCGACACGCGGTCCTGGGGCGTGTTCTCGGCGGCCACCACGCGGATGCAGTCGGCCGGGCAGGCGGCCGCGCACAGCGAGCAGCCGACGCACTTCTCCAGGCCGCTGTCCTCGAAGCGGTGCAGCTTGTGGCGCCCACGGAAGCGCGGGAACACCGCCACCTTCTCCTCGGGGTACTGCACCGTGGTGGGGCCCGCGAGGATCTGGCCGAAGGTCGTCCGCAGCCCCCTCGCGGTCTCCCTGAAGGTGCGCCAGGTCCCGCGCGAGGCGCCCGGCGCGGGCGAGCGCACGACCTCGATCACGTCCTCGGCCGGGCGCCACTCGCCGAGGCGCTCGGGGACGCGCGTGTCGAGCGGCTGTTCGGACGCGGGCCCCGCCGCACCCGTCGCGTCGCGCGGCGGCTGCTCGGGTGCAGGGCTGTGCGGCGTGTCGGCCATCAGTCGGTGGCCACCACGATGATCGCCGTCACGAGCGCGTTGAGCGTGGCCAGCGGAAGCAGCACCTTCCAGCCGAAGCTCATCAGCTGGTCGTAGCGAAGGCGCGGCAGGGTGGCCCTGGCCCAGATGAACAGGAAGGTGACGATCCCCATCTTCACCAGCACCACGATCGGGTCCACCCAGCCCGGCGGGTGGATGCCGAACGGCAGCAGCCAGCCGCCGAGGAAGATCGTGGCCACCACCCCCGCCACCACCAGCACGTTCAGGTACTCGGCGAAGTAGTAGGACGCGAAGCGCCCGCCACCGTACTCGGTGTTGTAGCCGCCGACGAGCTCGGCGTCGGCCTCCGTGAGGTCGAAGGGGGCGCGGTTGGTCTCGGCGAAGCCGGCGACCAGGAAGATCAGGAACCCCACCACCTGGGGGATGAAGAACCACATCCCGGTCTGGGCGTGCACGATGCCGGTCAGCGACAGGGTCTGCGCGGTGATGATCACACCCACCAGCGCGAGCCCCTGCGAGACCTCGTAGGAGATCAGCTGAGCCGCCCCCCGCATCGAGCCCAGGAACGAGTACTTCGAGCCCGAGGACCAGCCCCCCAGCATGATCCCGTAGAAGGCGATCGCGCCGCACGCGAACAGGTACAGGGGGCCGATCGAGACGTCGATCCCGTACAGGCCGACCTCGGTGCCGAAGATGTTCTGGGTGTCGCCGAAGGGGATGATCGCGAAGGCCGCGCAGGCGGTCAGGATCGAGATCACGGGGGCGACCGCGAACAGCACCCCGACCGAGGTCGTGGGCCGGAACTGCTCCTTGGTGAGCAGCTTGAGGATGTCCGCCAGCGGCTGGAGAGCCCCGAACGGGCCGACGCGGTTGGGGCCGTAGCGGTTCTGCATGCGGCCGAGGAGCTTGCGCTCGGCGAGCAGCACCACGGGCACCAGCTGCAGGGCGATGGCGAAGATGATGATCGCCTTGATCACCTGGATCCACCATTCTTCGGCGTAGTCGACGGTCGCGAGCAGCATTCAGGCGAGTTCCCTCTCGGAGGACAGGAACTCGAGGGCGGGGGAGAAGCGGACCTCGGGGGCGTCCCACAGCGACCGGTACCCGACGGCCGCGGTGCCGGACCCGTTGGAGCCCTGTGAGAGCACCTGCTCGGCGAGGTCCGCGAGCGGGCCGGGGTCGCCGGCCGGGAACGAGGCTGCCGCCGGGCGCTCCTGCCAGCGCACGCCCCGGCCGCCGATGTCCTCGAGTGTGAGCCCCTCGTAGAAGGGGACCGCCTCGAACAGCCGTCGCGAGGCGATCGCCGGGCCGAGCACGTCGAGGTCCAGCCCGAGCCGCAGCGCGAGCTCCGACAGCACGTGCCACTCGGCGTCCACCCCGGCCGGGCGTGCGATCGCTGGGCGCAGCCGCTGCAGGCGCCCGTCGGGGTGCACGATCGTGCCCTCCTTCTCGGGGTACACCTCCGCCGGGAACACGACGTCGGCGTGGTCGCGGATGGCCTCGGTCAGGAACGAGCTGTGCGCGATCACGCTGCCCGCGCCGTGCAGCGCACGCTCCCACAGGTCCCGTTCGACGAAGTCTTCGAGCGGGTCGGTGTGCAGCAGGTACAGGCAGGAGAGCTCGCCGCCCGCGAGCGCGGCGGCGATGCCCGGGGCGTCTAGCCCGCCGGTGCCCTGCGGCTCACCCAGCCCGGGGCCCGCGTTCGGCAGCACGCCCGCCTCGCGCAGACCGCGGCCGTTGCTCGCGAGCGGAACTTCGAGCAGGCCGGCGCCCCGCGTGCCGGCCATCTCGAGCTCCTGCGCGATCGCGAGCACCGCGCGCGCGCCCGCTGCTCCGCGTGCCCCGGCGGTGAGACGCTCGCCCCACAGCAGCACCACCTCCGGCTGCTCGCCTGCGCCCTCGCCCCGCAGCAGCCCGGCGAGCTGCTGCAGCTCGGCCGGGTCGCACCCGGCGACCCGCGCCAGCTCCTGGGCCTGGGGCTCGCCCCGCAACGCTGCCGCGAGCGCGGCCGCGAAGGCCGCGCCCTGCCCGAGCTCGTAGCGCACCGACAGCGCGGCGCTCTGCTCGAGGGTGCTCGCCTTGGGCGAGGCGAGCGCGATCTTCAGGCCGTGGCGGCGGGCACCCTTGCGCAGGCGCAGATCGAGGATCGGGGCGTCGTCGACGGGTTCGAGGTCGAGCACCAGGGCGACGTGGGCGAACTCGACGTCGGAGGTGCTCGCCTGCAGCGCGGGGGACCCGAGGGCCCGGTGCAGCTCGAGCGGCAGCGCGCCGGCGCGGCGCGAGTCGATGTGCGGTGAGCCGAGCCCCTCGCGCAGCAGGCGCGAGAGCAGAAGGCCCTCCTCGTTGGTCGTGCCGGAGCCGGCCAGCGCGGCGGTGGCCGAGCCTGCGCGCTTGAGCGCGCCGGCGGCCTGCTCGAGCGCGCGCTCCCAGTTGACCGGCCGCAGCTGCCCGCCGTCGCGCACCAGCGGGCGGGTGATGCGCTCGTCGACGTGGAAGGACTGGTAGGCGAAGCGGCCCTTGTCGCACAGCCAGCCGTCGTCCACCTCGGGGTTGTCGCGGGCGAGGACACGCAGCACGCGCTCGTCACGGACGGTGAGGGTGACGTTGCACTGCGAGGGGCACAACGTGCAGACCGAGCCCGCGTCCTCGATGTCCCATGGTCGCGCGCGGAAGCGGTACGGACGCGAGGTCAGCGCGCCCACGGGACACAGCTCGACGATGTTGCCGGCGAACGGCGCCACGTACGGGTGCCCGTCGAAGGTCGAGACGTAGGAGTGGGCCCCGCGCTCGAGCAGCACGAGCTGGTAGTCCTCCGAGACCTCCTGGGAGAAGCGCACGCAGCGGTAGCAGAGGATGCAGCGCTCGCGGTCGATCGCGACCAGCGGGGACAGCTCCAGCGGCTTGACGAAGTGGCGCTTGGGGTCCACGAAGCGGGAGATCCCCGAGCCCCATCCGAAGGTGATGTCCTGCAGTGGGCACTCCCCGCCCTTGTCGCACACGGGACAGTCGAGCGGGTGGTTGATGAGCAGGAACTCCACCACCGAACGCTGGGCGGTCTTCACGCGCTCGGTCTGCGTGTACACGACCATCCCGTCCTTGACCGCCGTGGAGCAGCCGGTCTGCAGCTTGGGGATGCCCTCGATCTCCACCAGGCACATGCGGCACGCGCCGACCGGGGAGCCGAGCTTCGGTTCGTAGCAGAACACCGGAATCTCGACGTCCCCGTATTTGGCGGCGTCGACGAGCATCGAGTTCTCCGGTGCCGTCACCTCGCGGCCGTCGATCGAGAAGGTGATCATGCGCTGCTGGGGGCGTGGCACGGCTCTAGGCCCTCCCGCTCGCTTCCCGCGCCCGTTCGATGTGCTCTTCGAACTCGTCGCGGAACTTCGCGATCATCGAGCCGATCGGCATCGCCATCGCGTCCCCGAGCACGCACAGGCAGTTGCCGATGATGTGCTCCTGTACCGAGGCCATGATCTCGAGGTCCATCGGCGTGGCCTCGCCGGACTCGATGCGTTCGAGCATCTTCACCGTCCAGTTGGTGCCCTCGCGGCACGGCGTGCACTTGCCGCACGACTCGTGGCGGTAGAACTTCGCGACCTTCAGGGCGACGTCGAGGATCGGCGTGGAGTCGTCCACCACGATCACCGCGCCGGAGCCGAGCATCGATCCGGCCTTCGCCATCGAGTCGAAGTCGTAGGGGACGTCGAGGTCCGCTGCGGTCAGCACCGGCGAGGAGGACCCGCCCGGGAACCAGCACTTGACCGCGCGTCCTTCCGGCGGGCCGCCGGCGAGGTCGTAGATCAGCTCGCGCGAGGGGATCCCGAGTTCGACCTCGTAGTTGCCAGGGCGCTGGACGTGACCCGAGACCGACACCACCTTGGTGCCGGTGGAGTTCTGCACGCCGATCTGGGCGTACTGCTCGCCGCCGAGCCTGATAATCGAGGGCACCGTCGCGAGCGTCTCGACGTTGTTGATCAGGGTGGGACCCTGGTAGAGGCCCTGGTTGGCGGGGAACGGGGGCTTCAGCCGCGGGTTGCCGCGCTTGCCTTCGAGCGAGTCGAGCAGCGCCGTCTCCTCGCCGCAGATGTACGCCCCGGCTCCGCGGTGCAGCACGAGCGAGAGCGAGTGGCGCGAGCCGAGGATGTCCTCGCCGATGTAGCCTGCCTCGCGCGCTTCGGCGAGCGCCTGCTCGAGCGCGCGGGCGGGCTCGACGTACTCCCCGCGGATGTATATGAAGGAGCGCGTGGCCCCCGCCGCGTAGGAGGCGATCACGATCCCCTCGATCAGCATGTGGGGGTTCTTTTCGAGCAGTTCCCGGTCCTTGAAGGTGCCGGGCTCGGACTCGTCCGCGTTGCACACGAGGTAGCGCTCGATCGCCCCCTTTGGCAGGAACGAGATCTTCTTGCCCATCGCGAAGCCGGCTCCGCCGCGACCGCGCAGACCCGACGCTTCCAGCGAGGCGAGCACCTCGTGTGGCTCCTGGGCCAGCGCCTTGCGCAGCGACTCGTAGCCGCCCCGGCTGCGGTAGACGTCGAGCGTGCGCAGCCCGGGGACGTCGATGCCCTCGAACAGCAGCAGGGGAGGGGCTGCCGACATCTAGGGGGCTCCCCCAGCCGGCTCGTCCGAGGATTCGCGCCCCCGCGGGTCGGCCACGGGGCGGCGCGACAGGTGCCTGTCCGGGAGCACCTCGCGCCCCTCCCGCAGGTCCTCCAGCAGGGCGGGCACGTCGTCAGGGGACAGGGGGCCGATGTAGGCGCCGTCGACGCTCACCATCGGCGCGATGTCGCACGCCCCGAGGCACTCGAAGGCGCGCACGCCGGCGAGGCTCCCGGCCTGCGCGCGCAGCGCCTCGTACAGGCGGTCGGCCCCGCGCAGCGAGCACGAGATGTTGGTGCACACGTACACGGTGTGGGCGGGCACCGGGTGCAGCTCGAGCATGTCGTAGAAGGTGGCCACCGATTCCAGGTAGGCGGGCGTCACACGCATCACGCACGCCACCTGGTCGAGGGCCTCGGGCGAGCACCATCCGTGGAGCTCCTGGGCGGCCCGCAGCGCCGGCAGCGCAGCCGAGTGGCGCTCGGGGTATTCGCGCATGCGCGCCTCGATCTCCTCTCGCAGGGCGGGTGGAACCCGCACCCGCTCGGGATCGGGGATCGGCGCGGGGTCCTTCTCCAGGTCCACCGCCCGGTCCCACCCCGGCACGCGTGAGCCGTGCTCGAAGCGCCGTACCCGCGTCGCGCCCGCATCGGCCCCGGCAGGGGACGTTCCCCCCGGCGAGACGATCTGGCTGGCCGGGGCGTCCTCCTCGCGGGCGCTCACCGGTCGATGCCTCCGAGGATCGGATCGAGCATCGCGACCGTGGCGATCAGATCCGCGATGTAGCTGCCCTTGACCATGTGCGAGAGAGCCTGGAGATTCACGAAGCTCGGATCGCGCATGTGCACGCGGGCCGGCTTGGAGGAGCCGTCGGAGCGCACGTAGCAGGCCAGCTCCCCGCGGGGGGACTCGATCGGCATGTAGATCTCCCCCGGCGGGACGCGGAAGCCCTCGGTGACGAGCTTGAAGTGGTGGATCAGCGCCTCCATCGAGGTGGCGAGCTCGTGGCGCGGCGGGAGCGCCACCTTGCGATCGGTGGTGATGAACGGCCCCTCGGGCAGCCCGTCGATCGCCTGTTCGATGATCTTCACCGACTCGTAGATCTCGGCCAGGCGAACCGCGAAGCGGTCGTAGTTGTCGCCGACGGTGCCGACCGGGATCTTGAAGTCGAAGTCCTCATACGAGCAGTAGGGGTCGGCCTTGCGCAGGTCCCACGGGTGGCCGGCGGCGCGCAGCAACGGTCCGGTCACTCCGAGCGACAGCAGTGTCTCGGCGTCCAGCGGACACGTTCCGCGCAGCCGCTGGAGCACGATCTCGTTGGAGTTGAGGATGTCGCCGTATTCGTCGGCACGGCCGGGCATTTCGCGCAGGAACTCACGCAGCTTGGGCTCGAAGCCGCGCGGGATGTCCTCGAAGACCCCCCCGACCTGGAAGTAGCGCGTGTGCATGCGCTGCCCGGAGGACATCTCGAACAGGTCGAGGATCAGCTCCCGCTCCCGCAGGCAGTAGAGGAAGATCGATACCGCGCCGAGGTCGAGCGCGCTGGTCCCCAGCCAGATCAGGTGCGAGGCGATGCGGTTCAGCTCGAGGTGGATGACGCGCAGATACTGTGCCCGTGGCGGTACCTCCACCTCGGCGAGCCCCTCGACGGCGGCGCAGAACGCCATCGCGTTGAAGTAGTAGGCGAGGTAGTCCATCCGCTCGATCACGGGGATGACCTTCCAGTAGGACTTGTCCTCGGCGGTCTTCTCGATGCCGGTGTGCACATAGCCAACGATCGGTTTGAGGTCCCGCACGATCTCGCCCTGGAGGGTCACGAGCAGGCGCAGGACCCCGTGTGTCGCGGGATGGTGGGGCCCGAAGTTCAGCGTCAGCAGCTCGTCGCGCGTCTCTTCGGCGCCGACCTCGGCGATCTGCTGCTCGATCGGCGAGAGCTTGATGCCCTCCTCGCCGCGCCGGTACTCGGACAGCGTGGGGGGGCCGCTGCCCTCGCTCCAGGACGGCCCGCTCACGCGCCGTTGCCGCTCGCGTCGCGCTCGTTGAAGGTGAACCTGACCGGTTCGCCGCCGACCGGGAAGTCGCGTCGCAGCGGATGGCCCTCGTAGTCCTCGGGCATGAGGATCCGCCGCAGGTCGGGGTGACCCCGGAACACGACCCCGAACATGTCGTAGACCTCGCGCTCCTGGTGGTCGGCCGTCGGCCACCCGCGCCCGGCCTCGCCGTCCGGGAACACGGAGTCGACCACGGGATCGTCGCCGTCGAGCAGCACCTTCACCGTGATGCGGTCCACGCGGCTCATGTCGAGCAGCTCGTAGACGACTCCCAGCCGCGGCTCGTGCGGGTAGTGGTCGACGCCGTGCACGCTGCACAGGAAGCGATAGCCGCGGTCGCGCAGGTGCGCGAGCACGGCCCGCAGGCGCCCCGGCTCGATCACGAGCGTGCCGCGCCCGCGGAAGAAGATCGTGTCGGCGACGGGGCTGCCGGTGGCGGCCCCAGGACCCGCTCCCTCGGCCGCCCGCAGCTCCTGGGCAATGAGCTCGAGGCCGGTGGCGTCAGGCAAGGTGCCGCCCCTCGCGCGGCACGTTGACGGCCGCGCCGCCGCGGTCCTCGGCTCCGGGCTCGGGCAGCACCTCCTCGGTGCCGCGTGCCCCGTAACGCTCACGCCAGCCCATGTCGGGGTCATCCTGCACCATCTTGCGAAGCTTCAGGATGCCGTGCATCAAGCCCTCCGGGCGCGGCGGGCAGCCCGGCACGTACACGTCGATCGGCAGGAACTTGTCGGCCGGGACGAGCGCGTAGTTGTTGAACACGCCCATCGAGCTGCAGCAGGCGCCCATCGAGATGGCCCACTTGGGCTCGAGCATCTGGTCGTAGAGCCTGCGGATGATGGGGGCCATCTTGACCGACACGCGGCCCGCGAGGATGATCACGTCGGCCTGCCGGGGGGAGGCCCGGAAGGCCTCGTAACCGAAGCGCGCGATGTCCATCCGGGGCCCCGCGGCATGGAACTGCTCCATCGCGCAGCAGGCGAGCCCGAAGGCCAGCGGGAAGAAGGAGTTGGAACGTGCCCACGCGACCGCTTTGTCGAGGCTCGTGGTGAGCACACGTTCGTGAACGTGGCGTTCGAGCTCGTCGCCTTCGAGCAGCTCAGCTCCCTGCAGGTGGGCGGGCTGGTTGATGCCGAGCAGCTCGCTCCCGCGCAGCAGCTGGTGGGAGCTGAGCCGTGTCACCAGCGGGCGTCCTTCATCCGCGGCGCCGGCATCCGGCGCCAGCGGCTCGCGTTTCACCTCCAATCCAACGCCCCCCTCCGCCACACGTAGACGAAGGCGACGAACAGCAGGGCGATGAACACGATCGTCTCCACCAGCGCGTAGCTGCCGAAGGAGCGCAGCTCGATCGCGATCGGGTAGAGGAAGATGACCTCGATGTCGAACAGGATGAAGAGCATCGCGATCAGGTAGAAGCTGATCCCGAAGCGCAGCCCCCGCTTGATCTCCGAGGGCAGACCGCACTCGTACGGTTCGCGCTTTTCGGGCGCCTCCCGGCGCGGGCCGAGCACCGAGTTCAGGTACACGAAGGTGACCCCTACCGCCCCGCCGAGAACGAGGAAAACGATCGCCGGGAGATAGCTTCTCAGCACCTCGCGTGTTTATATCACTGCTTGTGGCAGAGTGTTACATAGTGGCAATCGGCTCGAGACCGCGCGGTGAATGAGGCGGTCGTCGCCGGTGCGCTGACGGTCGCGGCGCTCAACCTGGCGGCCGCGGCGATCGGCACCTGGGTGTGGACCCGGGGGGACGCCAGGGGGCGCCTGGCGCGAACGTTCTGGGTGTCCCTACGGATCGGCCAGGGCAGCGTCCTGGCGCTGGCGATCGCGCTCGCCTCGCTCGCCGCCGCCGGCCACCACGCCAGCGAAGACCTCTTCTACCTGTACGCGCTGCTGCCCCTGGCGGTGGCGTTCGTGGCCGAGCAGCTGCGGGTGCTGTCTGCCCAGGCGGTCCTGGACCAGCGGGGGCTGGCGAGCTCGGCCGAGGTGGCGACGCTGCCTGACTCCGAGCAGCAGCGGCTGGTCGTCGAAGTGCTCCGTCGCGAGCTCGGGGTGATGACGATCTCGGCGTACGTGGTGGCGGGGCTGGCTCTGAGGGCGGCCTCGACCGCACACGGATTCTGAGCGGGGCCGTACGCCGCGGCCTCGACGGGCCCGCCGGAGCGGCCGGGGCGCCACCGCGTTTCCGGGGCCTCCGCGGTCGATATATTCCCCGCGCATGAAGCTTGCCGTGACCACGGTCCTGCTCGCGTGCGCCACGGCCCTGTCGGCGTGCGGATCGCAGGGCGTCCAGCTCGAGAAGAGCAACCCCTACTACCAGGGCGCGGTCATCTTCCGCGAACACTGCTCGGGCTGTCACACGCTGTCGGCGGCCGGCACGCAGGGCTCGGCCACGAGCATCGCCAACCGCGTGAAGACCGCGGGGCCGAACTTCAACATCCGCAAGGAGAAGGCCGAACAGGTGCTCTACGCGCTGCGCAACGGGGGCTTCTCCGGGGCGATCATGCCGCAGAACATCGTCGTCGGCCGGCAGGCGCAGGAGGTCGCGGAATTCCTGGCGAAGTACTCGGGCCGCGACGCCCAGCACGTCCCGGCCACGGAAATCACCCTGTCGGACAAGTAGGCCGCGCTCGCGTCTGAAGCGGCGTGCTCGACCTCAAGCGCATCCGCGAGGACCCCGATGACGTGCGCGCGGCCTTGGCGCGCCGCGGGGAGGGCGCGGTGAAGGAGCTCGACGAGGTGATCCGCCTCGACGCCGACCGGCGCGCGTTGCTGCCGGAGCTCGAGGGCCTGCGCGCGGAGCAGAACGAGGCCAACACACGCATCCGCTCGGCCTCCGACCCCGCCGAGCGCGAGCGCGAGATCGAGGCGATGCGGGCGGTCGCGACCAGGGCGAAGGAGCTCGAGCAGCGGCTTGCGGGGGTCGAGGAGGAGCTTCAGGCATCCCTGGCTCCCCTGCCGAACCTCCCCGACCCGACGGCTGCCCCCGGGCCGGAGGACGAACTCGTGCGCCGGGTGGGAGCTCCGCGCGAGCTCGGCTTTCCCGCCCGTGACCACCTCGAGCTGGCCGGACCGCTGATCGACATGGAGCGGGCCGCCAACCTGTCCGGCGCGCGCTTTGCGTACCTGAGGGGCGCCCTCGTGATGCTCGAGCTGGCGCTCGTGCGGTGGGCGCTCGAGCTGCTCGCCGGACACGGCTTCGAACCGGTGATCCCGCCGGTGCTGGTGCGTGAACGTGCGCTGTTCGGCACCGGCTTCCTGCCCGACACCGAGCAGCAGATCTACACCCTCCCGGAGGACGAGCTGTACCTCGTCGGGACCTCGGAGGTCGCGCTCGCCTCGCTGCACGACGGCGAGATCCTCGACGCCGGCGAGCTGCCGCTGCGCTACGCCGGCTTCTCTCCGTGCTTCCGCCGCGAGGCGGGCGCGGCGGGCAAGGACACGCGCGGCATCTTCCGCGTGCACCAGTTCGACAAGGTCGAGATGTTCAGCTTCGTCGACCCCGCCGACTCGCCTGCCGAGCACGAGCGGATCCTCGCCATCGAGGAGGAGGTGCTGCAGGCGCTGGAGCTGCCCTACCGGGTGATGAACATCGCCGTCGGGGAGCTCGGCAACTCGGCCGCCAAGAAGTACGACTGCGAGGCGTGGCTGCCCAGCCAGGAACGCTACCGGGAGCTGACCTCATGCTCGAACACGACCGACTACCAGGCCCGCAGGCTCAACATCCGGGCCCGTCGCGAGCGCCCGGGCGGCGGGCGCTCGGTCGAGACCGTGCACACGCTCAACGGCACCGCCGTGGCGGTCGGCCGCACGATCCTCGCCCTGCTCGAGAACGGCCAGCAGCAGGATGGCTCGGTCCGGCTGCCCGCCGTGCTGGTTCCGTTCGGCGCCCCCGCGAGGATCGACGCGTTCGCGGGCTAGGTGTAGTTCCCAACGACGTTCGTCGCGCCTTGATCCGCGCGGACGTCGTGGGCTAGGGGCGGATGCGGACCAGCAGCGAGCGGGTGGTGCCGTGCGCGGTGAGCGTTAGCCGGTAGGTACCCGGCGGGAGCGTGCCCGTGGTGAGCCTGCCGCTGTTGCGGCCGCGCTTGGCTGCGATCGTGAGGCTGCGGTGCAGCGTGTGCCAGCGCACATGGCGGCGACTGGTGACGCGGCGAGCAAGCGTCACGCGCACGTGCACGGATGCGCTCGCGGTGAACGAGAACGCGAGCTGCGTGAGGTGGCGGCGGGCCGCCGCGGCCAGCGTCGCCGGCGCGAGCACCAGCCCCGAGATGATGCCGCCTTCGGCCCCCGAGCCCTGCCCTTCTTCTTCCGCTTCTTCGTCGCTCCCTGGTCCGGGAGCCGCGGTTTCGGCGCCGATCGCGCCCTGCGGGGGTTGGCCGCCGGCCGGGGGCGATGACCCGCCGCCGCTTGATCCGCCGGAGCCGCCGCCGCCTTCCGAGCCGCCGGAGCCGCCCGACCCTTCTTCTTTGCCGCCGCCCGCGGGCGCGAGGAAGTCTGTGATCCCGTTTGGCGTCCCGAGGCCCGTGGGTCCGTCGTAGCCTTTGGCGGCCACGCAGATGAGGTGGTGCGAGCAGCTTGCCCCCTCTTCTTCGGTTGTGCAGCCCGACAGCCCTTCGGAGGTGAATTCATTGGCGCACGCGCCGTTGGAGCCGGTTTTCACGTCGTGGAGGCCTTCGGGTGTGGCGAGGGCGTCGGCGTACAGGCTGTCGGCGGGATAGGAGACCCCGCCGCTGCCGCCGGCGAGGGCGAACACCGAGGCCACCAGCGGCGAGGCCAGGCTCGTGCCTCCGAGGGTGCACCAGTGGTAGGTGTGTTTGGGCGTTTTCGGTTCGGTGTACACGCAGTGGGAGGTGGAGGAGTCGGTGACCGCCACACCCGTGTAGGGGTCGGCGTCCGCGGAAACGTCGGACACCGCACGCGTGTTGAGCGAACACCCCACCGAGGCCCAGTCGGACAGCGACCGCTGCCAGCTCGGGGCCGTGAAGGTCGTGCTGCAGCCTCCGCCCCCGGCGCCGTCCCCGTTCCACACCGTCTCCTGGAGGTATTTGGCTTCTTTTGTGATTTCCAGTCGCGTGCCGCCGACAGCGACCACGTGGGGGGACGCCGCTGGGAACTCGACCGCGCCGGGGAACGACGAGTCCCAGTCGAGGTAGCCGGCGTCACCCGCCGAGGCGGTGATCACGGTGCCGGGATGGTTGAACGGGCCCGCCGCCTCGCCCTGGGCGGTCTGGCCTTCCTCGCTGCCTCCCCAGGAGTTGGAGATCTCGTTCGCGCCGAGGGTCTCGGCGGCTTCCTCGGCGATGTCCAGGTCGCTCGTGAGGGCGGCGTTGCCCTCGACGAGAAGGATGTGACAGGACTGGCACACGGCGCGGGCCGTCTCGATGTCGAGGGAGATCTCGAGTCCCCAGCCTTCGGCTTCTTCGGCTTCTTCGACCTGGGCCTGGGTCCCTTTGAGGGCTTCTTCGAGTTCGGCCGACGATTTGGGAAACGGCAGCGGGCTCGTGTTGCCTTTCTGGTTGACCTGCTTGAAGCAGCCGTTTTCGGTGGTGCACGCCGGCAACGAGAATTCTTCGTCGTAGGTGCGCAGGTCGGCTTCCGCGGTGGGGTCGTTGTAGGCGTCCACGATCGCGATCGTCTGCGCCGTGGAGGCCGTGGTGGGCAGCGAGTAGGCCGTGTGCAGGTCCGCCGGTCGCAGGCCGAAGAAGCCCGTGGCGGGAAGCGAGGCGTCCGGCCGGCGAACCGCGGCCAGGCCGATCGGGTGGGTGTGGGCGCGGGCCGCGGCCGAGCGCCCGACCAGCAGGTCCGCCATACAGCTCACGTGCCCCGGCGGGGGCGCCGCGCAAACCGGGCGCGTTTCATAGTCGCTGCTCGGCAGGGGAGAGACCGGAGCCGGTTCGCCGGACGCGCCGAGCGCCATCGCGGGAGCCGCGGCGAGTGCGCCGACGGCGGCGAGCACGGCTGTGGCTGCGCAGGCGAGCGCCAGCCGGGATCGGCACGCCGCAGCGGCCGCCCGTCGGCGGTTGAGGAGGAGAGAAGGCACGCTCACGCGCTAGGTCGGCCCGGACGGCGCCGCACTTGAGCGCAATCGGCAGCCGACAGCCCGATGGGCGGGCGCCGAATAGGCCGGTACAGGCCGCGATCCAGGCCCGATCCGGCGCGGCGTACTCCCAGATCCGGCGCGGCGTAACGGGATCGTCACACGCTGGTCACGGCTTGCTCACGAGGGCGGACGCCCGCCGTGGGGATCATTTGCTGCGCCGGCGAGCGCCGCGGCCCGACCAGCCCGGCAGCGCATGGAGGGATGAGCGCCGGTGCCGTGCAGTGCGCACCGAACGGGGCGGCCCCCAGACGCCGCCCCGTTCGTCATCTACGCTGTCTGCAGGTCATGTCGAGGTCGTTCGGGTTTCTGATCGCCAGGAATCCGCCGTCACGCACGGCAGGGGTGCTGACCGCGACGGCGCTGGTTGGCGTGTGCACGATGGTCGTGTACCCGCTCGCCGAGCTCGCGCCGGTCGTGTCCCTATCGGTCGTGTACCTGCCGGCGGTGCTGTTCGTGTCGATCGTGTGGGGGGCGTGGCTCGGCGTGCTGGCAGGCGTGATGAGTGCCCTAGCCTTCGACTTCTTCCACCTCGCCCCGGTCGGCCGCCTCACGATCAACGACTCGCGGATGTGGGTCGCGCTGGCCGCGTTCGTGGTCGCGACCGCGCTCGCGAGCTCGGTCAGCGAGATCGCGCGGGCGCGCACCCGCGACGCCGAAGACCGCCGCCGCGAGGCGGACCTCGTCGCGCAGCTCGCGAGGCTGCTGCTCTCAGGAGACAGTCTCTCGCAGGCGCTCCCGACCGTCGCGGCGCGGCTCGCCGGGACGCTGGAGCTGCACTCGGCGGCGATCGAGATGGAGGCCGTGCAGGGCGACGAGCGCACGATCGCGTTCCCGCTGCGTGACGGCACGCGGACGATCGGGACGCTGCTGGTGGGGGCGGACTCCCCGCAGACGAGCCTGCGCCGGCTGAAGCAGCGGGTCGTACCGTCGCTCGAGGCGGTGCTCGGCCCGGCACTCGAGCGCGAGCGGCTGATGGCGGGCGCCGTGGACGCGGCGGCCCTGCGTCGCGCCGACAACGTCAAGACGGCGCTGCTGCGGTCGGTGTCCCACGACCTCCGCTCGCCGCTGACCGCCATCTCCGCCGCGGCGGAGGCGCTTCAGTCGCGGTCGCTGTCTGACGAGGAGCGGACCGACATGGTCTCGGTGATAGGGGGCGAGAGCCGCCGGCTGTCCCGGCTGATCGAGAATCTGCTCGACCTCTCCCGCCTGCAGGCCGGCGCGGCCGGCCCGCGGCGGGAGTGGTGCTCGATCGAGGAGCTCCTCGGCGAGGCCGTGGGGGAGATCAGGGGCGAGGAGGGGCAGTTCCGCCTCTCGATCGATCCCGAGCTCCCGCTCGTGAGCCTCGACCCGGCGCAGATGTCGCGCGCGTTCGTGAACGTGCTGGAGAACGCCCGCCGCCACTCGCGTGGCCAGCAGGTCTCGGTGCGGGCGCGCGCGGTGCACGGGATCGCCGGTGGCGAGCGCATCGTGATTCGTGTCGTCGACCGCGGCCCGGGCATCGCCCCCGGGCAGCTGGAGGAGGTCTTCCAGCCGTTCTACCGCGCGCCCGGGGCGGGCGATCACGGCGGCTCCGGGCTCGGGCTGGCGATCGCCCGCGGCTTCACCGAGGCGAACGGGGGCACCCTGCACGTCGAGTCGCTGCCGGGACAGGGCTCCACGTTCGTGTTCGAACTGCCCCTCGCGGGTTCGCTCGCTCCCGAGCTTCAGCCGCGACCCGGGCTCGCCGGGCAGGAGTCGCTGTTCGATGCGGTCAGCGGTGGCGCCGAGGCGGCGGCCGAGCCGCAGCCGGGCGGCCTCGGCGACCGCGTGGGCTCGGGCGTCGGCTAGCACGAGGTGGGGGCCGAGCTCCAGGAGCCGCCGGCCAGGCCGGCGAGGGTGCTGGTCGTGGACGACGAGCCCCAGATCGTGCGGGCGCTGAAAGTGGTTCTCAGGGATGCCGGATTTGAGGCCGTGGCCGCGGAAAACGCCTCCGAGGCCCTCGACATCGCGGCGGTGCGGCCGCCGCAGGCGGCGATCGTGGACCTGGTGCTGCCCGACGAGGACGGGGTCGCCCTGACGCGCAGGCTGCGCGAGTGGAGCGAGATGCCGATCCTCGTCCTGTCCGCGGTGGGCGAGGAGGAGGAGAAGGTACGGGCGCTGGAGGCGGGCGCCGATGACTACGTGACGAAGCCGTTCGGCGCGAGGGAGCTGGTGGCGCGCCTGAACGCCGCCCTGCGCCGCAGCGCGCCCGCCGAGAACGAGCCCAAGGTCGTCGTCGAGGGTCTGGAGATCGACCTCGCCGCCCGCGCCGTGCGCCGCGACTCGCGGCCCATCCACCTCACCCCGATCGAGTTCGACCTGCTCCGTGAGCTGGCGCGAAACCGTGGCCGGCTGCTGACCCACCGCACGCTTCTGAGAGAGGTGTGGGGTCCCGGCTACGAGGAGGACATCCAGCCGTTGCGCACCCACATAGCGAGGCTGCGCGCGAAGGTCGAGCCGCACGATGCCTCCGAGCCGCGGCTGATCGTGACGGAGCCCGGCGTGGGCTACAGGTTCGGCGCCTGACGGCCTGCGCGCGGGTGGGCGGAGGTCCCCCGGCGCCGGCGGCCCCGTCCGCCTTCACGAAATCGTTATGCGCATGGGAGCGATCGTTATGAGACCGTGACGCACGGTCGCCAATAGTGGCGGCGTGGACTTCGTAGCAATCGTGTTGGGTATCGCGCTGTTCGTGGTCATGCTCGCCCTGATCGACGGAATCGACCGGGTATGAGCAGCGGCCTCTCGCCGGCGTTCTTCGTGGCGCACATGAGCGGCGCCGACTTCCTCGGCCTGGTCGTCACGGTGCTCGTGATCGGCTACCTGTTCTACGCGCTGATCCGCGGGGAGAAGCTCTGACCCGCGCCGGGCGGCGACGGAAGGCTCTGGACTCATGACGTTCCTCGGCTGGCTAACGATCTTCCTGTTCGTGGTGATCCTCACCGCGCTGGCGATGCCGCTGGGCAGCTATATGGCGCGTGTCTACAGCGGCGAACGCGTGTGGCTGACACCGATCTTCGCAGGGCCGGAGCGACTGCTCTTCAGGCTCTTCCGCACCGATCCGGACCGCGGCCAGGACTGGAAGCAGTACGCGAAAAGCCTGATCCTGTTCTCACTCGCCGGCTGGCTGCTGCTGTATCTGATCCTGCGCACGCAGACGCTGTGGAACTGGACCGGCCTGAACCCCCAGGGCTACCACTCGGCGCCCTGGAACGTCACCTTCAACACCACCTCGTCGTTCGTGACGAACACCAACTGGCAGTTCTACGGCGGCGAGACCACGATGAGCTACTTCAGCCAGATGGCCGGCCTGACGGTTCAGAACTGGCTGTCGGCGGGCGTGGGGATCTGCGTGGCGATCGCCCTGATCCGGGGGATCGTCTCGCGCAGCGGCAAGAGCATCGGCAACTTCTGGGCGGACATCGTGCGCACGGTGCTGTACGTGATGACGCCGATCTGCGTGATCGGCGCGCTCGTGCTCGTCTCGCAGGGTGTGATCCAGAACTTCTCCGGCTACCTCACCGCTCACACGATCACGGGTCTGACGCAGGGCATAGCGCAGGGTCCCATCGCCTCGCAGGAGGTCATCAAGGAGCTCGGCACCAACGGCGGCGGCTTCATGAACGTCAACTCCGCCCACCCGTTCGAGAACCCCAACGGGTTCACCAACCTGTTCGAGATGCTGCTGGTGCTGATCATCCCCGCGGCGCTGATCTTCACCTACGGGCGCATGACCGGCAACCGCCGGCAGGGCTACGCGATCTACGGCGTGGTGATGTTCATGTTCCTAGGTGCCGTGATCGTTGCGTACCTCGCCGAGGCCCACGGCTCCCCCGCGCAGCACCACGTTGGCCTGCACACGCACGCGATCGCCGGCTCTGCCGGCGGCAACATGGAAGGCAAGGAGCAGCGCTTCGGAATCGCCGGCTCGGCGCTGTTCGACGTCATCACGACCGTCACGTCGTGCGGCGCGGTCAACAGCGCGATCGAGTCCTACACCGGGATCGGCGGCGCCGTCCCGATGGCCAACCTGTCGGCCTCCGAGGTGATCTTCGGCGGCGTCGGCACCGGGCTGTACTCGATTCTCCTGTACGTATTGCTGGCGGTGTTCATCGGCGGGCTGATGGTGGGACGCACGCCTGAGTGGCTCGGCAAGAAGCTCGAGGCCAGGGAGATCAAGCTCGCGGGGCTGGGGATCCTGATCACGCCGCTGGCGGCGCTGCTGTGCACCGCGACGGGCGTGGCCACCAAGGCGGGGCGCTCCTCGATAGCAGAAGTCGCCACCTCCAAAGCTGGCGGACACGTCCCGCAGGGCTTCTCCGAGACCTTCTATGCCTACCTCTCCCAGGCCAACAACAACGGCTCGGCGTTCGCCGGCTACACGGGCTTCATCCAGCCGAACGCGGGCAATCTCGGGTCGCACGGGATCAACCTCGCAACGCTGCTCGGCGGCTTCGACATGCTCGTCGCCCGCTTCGCACCAATCCTGTTCGCGCTGGCCGTCGCCGGGGCTCTCGCCGGTAAGCGCGTCACCCCGGCCGGCCTCGGCACGATGCGAACCGACAACACGACGTTCTCGATCCTGCTGATCGGCGTGATCATCCTCGTCGGCGCGCTCACGTTCTTCCCCGCCCTGCTGCTCGGACCGATCGTGCAGGGCCTGACCGGACACCTCTACTAGCCGATGCGCCGCGACCTCATCACCGCATCGATCGCGATCCTCGTGCTGACGCTGCTGATCGGGGTCGCCTACCCGCTGGTCATCACCGGCGTCTCCCAGGTGGCCTTCCCCGGCAACGCCAACGGCCAGCAGATCAAGGTCGGGGGCAAGCTGATCGGCTCGAAGATCATCGGCCAGAGCTTCGCCCGGCCCGTGATCGGGCCCAACGGCAAGCCCAAGGAAGAAGAAGAAGAACTCGTCACCGAACCGGTGCCGGCCTACTTCCAGACGCGCCCGTCGGCAACCGAAGGCGGGGCCTACAACGCCGAAGCGAGCACGTTCTCCAACCGCGGCCCCAACAGCACCCGCACGGCCGAAGCGGACGCCGAAAACATCAAGGCGTACCTCGAACTGAACCGCGCTCCCGGCGGGCGCAAGTACGACCCCGCGCTGACCGTCGGGCGGATCCCCGTAGACGCCGTCAACACCTCGGCCTCCAACCTCGACCCCGAGATCTCCAAGGCGAACGCGTGGATCCAGGCGTATCGCGTGGCCGCCGTGCGACGCCTTCCGTTGACGGTGGTCGACGGCCTGATCGCCAAGTACACCAACGGCCGCGGCCTGGGCTTCTCCGGAGAGGAAGGCGTCGACGTGCTCGAACTCAACCTGGCCCTCGACCGCCTCACGGGAGGACCCGGACGATGAACGCACAGATGCCGGCTACCCACGAACGACAGGCGATCTCGCTGTTCCAGCGCGACATCGTGGGCCGCGCCCTGATCGACAGCGTCAAGAAGCTCGACCCGCGCGTGCAGATCCGCAACCCGGTGATGTTCGTGGTCGAGATCGGCGCGGTGATCACGACGTTCACCTGGCTGAAACAGGCATTCGGTGGCGCACCCCTCGGCGGCGGCCACGAGCCGTCGTGGTACACGTTCACGATCTCCTTCTGGCTGTGGCTGACGGTCATCTTCGCGAACATGGCCGAGGCCTTCGCGGAGGGACGTGGTCGGGCCCAGGCCGACACTTTGCGTTCGATGCGCAAGGAGACGGTGGCACGGATGCGCGACGGCTCGAGCAAGCCCGCCGACGCGCTCTCGCGGGGCGACGTCGTGGTCGTCTCGGCGGGCGAGCTGATCCCCGGCGACGGCACCGTGATCGATGGGATCGCCACGGTCGACGAGTCGGCCATCACCGGCGAGTCCGCCCCGGTGATCCGCGAGTCCGGCGGAGACCGCAGCGCCGTCACCGGGGGTACGCGCGTGACCTCCGACGAGATCATCGTCGAAATCACCCAGGAACCGGGGAAATCGTTCCTGGATCGCATGATCGCCCTCGTCGAGGGTGCGGAGCGGCGCAAGACGCCCAACGAGATCGCGCTGAACATCCTGCTGGCGGCGCTGACGCTGATCTTCGTGATCGTGGTCGCCACGCTGCGCCCGTTCGGGCTGTTCGCAGACACGCCGATCTCCGAGACCTCGCTGATCGCGCTGCTGGTGGCGCTGATCCCGACGACGATCGGGGCCCTGCTGTCAGCGATCGGGATCGCCGGGATGGACCGCCTCGTGCGCCGCAACGTGCTCGCCCTCTCGGGCCGCGCCGTCGAGGCCTCCGGCGACGTCGACGTGCTGCTGCTCGACAAGACCGGCACGATCACGATCGGCAACCGGCTCGCCTCCGAGTTCATTCCGATGCCCGGCGTGCCGGAGTCCGAGCTCGCGGAGGTGGCCCAGCTGTCGTCGCTGGCCGACGAGACGCCGGAGGGTCGCTCGATCGTCGTGCTGGCCAAGCAGTACGGGATCCGCGAGCACGACATGACCACGCTGCATGCCACGTTCGTCCCCTTTACCGCCCAGACGAGGATGAGCGGCGTGGACCTCGACGGGCGCCGCCTGCGCAAGGGGGCGGGCGACGCGATCGTGGACCTCGTCCGCAGCGAAGGGGGCTCGCCGCCGCCGGAGCTCGAGGCCGAGCTCGACCGCATCGGCCGCGAGGGCGGGACGCCGCTGGCGGTCGCCCGCGACAACCAGGTGCTGGGCGTGGTCTACCTCAAGGACACGGTCAAGGAGGGGATGAAGGTCCGCTTCGACCAGCTGCGGGCGATGGGCATCCGCACGATCATGGTGACCGGCGACAACCGCCTCACCGCCGCCAAGATCGCCGAAGAGTCGGGCGTCGACGACTTCCTCGCCGAAGCCACGCCGGAGCGCAAGCTCGACCTGATCCGCGACGAGCAGAAGGAAGGTCGGCTCGTTGCCATGACCGGCGACGGCACCAACGACGCGCCCGCCCTGGCCCAGGCGGACGTCGGCGTGGCGATGAACACCGGCACCCAGGCGGCGCGTGAGGCGGGCAACATGGTCGACCTCGACTCCAACCCCACGAAGCTGATCGAGATCGTCGAGGTGGGCAAGCAGCTGCTGATCACCCGCGGGTCGTTGACGACCTTCTCGATCGCCAACGACGTGGCCAAGTACTTCGCGATCCTGCCGGCGATCTTCGTCACCACCTGGGCCGCGATTCCGGGCGGGAAAAGCCCGCTGCACGTGCTCAACATCATGAACCTCGGCACGCCCGAATCGGCGATCATCTCGGCGATCATCTTCAACGCGCTCGTGATCCCGCTGCTGATCCCGCTCGCGTTGCGCGGCGTGCGCTACCGGCCGATCGGCGCCAGCGCGCTGCTGCAGCGCAACCTGCTGATCTACGGGCTGGGCGGGATCATCGCGCCCTTCATCGGCATCAAGCTGATCGACCTGATAGTCCATAACCTGCTCGGAGGATGAACCCGGCGCCAGTCGCTCCTGATAGCCCACCCCGGTGATGGACGGGGGGCCTCGAAACCCGATGAACGGTGACCTCGCAACCCATGCAGAGTCGCCGGAGGGCAGCTCCGGGGCCTCGCGAACCGGGCGGCTGAAGGTGTTCATCGGGATGGCGGCAGGGGTCGGCAAGACCTACCAGATGCTGCTCGAGGGCCACGCCGAACAGGAGGCCGGGCGCGACGTCGTGATCGGCTTCCTGGAGACCCACGGGCGCGCCGACACGGCACGGCTGGCCCAGGGCCTGCCGATGATCCCCCGCCGCCGTGTCAGCTACCGCGAGACCGTGATCGAAGAGATGGACCTGCCGGCCGTCCTGCACCGGGCGCCGGAACTGTGCCTGATCGACGAGCTCGCACACACGAACGCGCCGGGCGTCGAGCACGCCAAGCGATACGAAGACGTCGAGGATGTGCTCGCGGCCGGGATCGACGTCGTCTCGACGGTCAACGTCCAGCATCTCGAGTCGCTCAACGACCAGGTCACCGAGCTGTCGGGGATCCGCGTGCGGGAGACGATCCCGGACGCCGTGGTCGCGCGGGCAGACGAGGTGGTGCTCGTCGACGTCACCCCCGAGGCGCTGCTCGAGCGGCTGCGCGCCGGCAAGGTGTATCCGCGCGAGCGCATCGACGCCGCGCTCAACAACTTCTTCCGCATCGAGAACCTGTCGGCGCTGCGCGAGGTGGCGCTGCGTCAGGTGGCACAGGAGGTCGGAGCCAAGCGCCGGCCCACCGAAGTCATCTCCTCGCGCGAGGAGAGCCTCGCCGAGGGCACCCCGCAGGCGATCGGCGAGCGCCTGCTGGCGCTGGTCGAGCCCTACCCCGGCGCGCAGCGGCTCGTGCGACGCGCGTGGCGCTCGGCGCAGCGCCTGAACGCGGACCTCGACCTGCTGTGGGTGCGCAAGCCCGGCCAGCGCCTCGACGACGACAACGAACGTTCGCTCAGTGCGCTGCGGCAGCTGGCTGCGATCCTGGGAGCCAAGATGTTCGAGGAGGAAGCCGACGACGTGGCCGCCGCCGTGGCCGACTTCGCTGTTCGCCAGGGCACGACCTACATCCTGCTCGGCCGCTCTCGCATCCCCCGCGGTGTGGCGCGTCTGCGCATGCCGCTGCCCCAGCGCCTGATGGCCCGCCTGCCGGGCGTCGACGTACGCATCGTCGCCGACCGCGCGGCCCGCGCCAACGGCGAGGCGCGGATCGCTGACCCGGGGGCCGTGTGACCGCGCTGGCGATCATCCTGATCGCCCTCTTCGGCGTCCTCATCGGGCTCGCCGCCGGCTACTGGCTGCCGCCCCACGGCCGCCGCTCGGGGCGCCACGCCCCGAGCGCCGTCAGGCGGATCCTGCTCCCCTTCACCGGGCAGGCGATCTCGCGGCGCTCCTTCGAGGCGGCGGTGCGGCTCGCGAAGGCGGAGAACGCCGTGATCATGCCCGCCTTCCTCGCGACCGTGCCGATGAACCTGCCGCTGGACACGGCCCTGCCGGCGCAGTGCGGGCGCGGGATGCCGCTGCTCGAGGCGATCGAGCAGCGCACCACCGCCCAGGGCGTGCCCGTGGACTCACGCGTCTCGCGCGGGCGCTCCTCGCGTGACGCGCTTCGAAAACTGATCGAATCGGAGCACTTCGACCGCATCATCGTGTCGGCCGACGAAGACCCCCACTCGGGCCTCAGCTACGAGGACCTGCGCTGGATGCTCGAGCGGGTCCCGGCGGAGATCATGATCCTCAGGCCCGCCCCGGAGGACACCCGCCGCATCTCGCTGGAGGCCGTGGGGGGTCATTTCTAGGGGGTATCCTTCCCGGCGGGTGAGCCGGGAAGCCTGGTCGGCGAGCAGCAGCCTGCCCGCAGGAATGCTTCGCGACCTCAGCCCATCCTCGCGCCGACCCCGCCGCCGCCGCCCGTGGCGGGCGCCGGGCGCAGCCTAGACGTGCTGCGCCTGTCCGCCTACAGACGCGAAGCGCTGCGCACGAACCTGTGGGTCGTACCGACGGTTCTGATCGTGCTGGCCGTCGCGCTGTTCGCCGGCACGTACGCGCTCGACCGTGCGGCCTACGACGAAGCGTGGCAGCTGCCGTCGTTCGTGATCAGCGGCAGCGCCGACGCCGCAAGGCAGATCCTCACGGCGATCGCCGCGGCGGTGATCACCGTCGTGACGCTCGTGTTCTCGATCACGATCGTGACGCTCACCCTCGCGTCCACCCAGTTCGGGCCACGGATGCTGCGGAACTTCATCCGCGACCGCGTCACCCAGCTCACCCTCGGTGGCTTCGTGGCCACGTTCGTGTACGCGATCCTGTCGCTCGTCTCGATCGGCCCCGACAGCCACGGGGAATTCGTGCCGCACATCTCGATCACGGTGACGATGGCGCTGGTCGTGATCGACGTCGGCCTGCTGGTGGTGTTCATCGACCACATCGCCAGCTCTATCCAGCTCCCCCGCGTGATCGGGAGCATCGCCGGCGACCTCACCCACGCGCTCGACGCCGAGGTCGCCGACGAGCCGCCGACCGCGGCCAAGGCGGGGCCTTCGCTGGGAGAGATGGTCGTGCGGCTCGACGAGGAGAGCGCGACCGTCCGCGCCCCTCGCACCGGCTACCTCCAGTACGTCAGCATGCCGGCGCTGATCGGCATCGCGGCCAGCCGTCATGCCGTCATCAGGCTGCTGCACAGGCCCGGTCACTTCCTGGTGGAAGGCGAGCCGCTGGCCGAGGTATGGCCGCCGGACGCGGCCGAGCGCGTGGCGATCGCGCTCGGCGGCGCCCATGCCACCGGCCCCTACCGCACGCTCGCGCAGGACCCGGCGTTCGCGGTGGACCAGCTGGTGGAGATCGCAATCCGGGCGCTGTCCCCGGCGGTCAACGACACGTTCACCGCGCTGACGTGCATCGACTGGCTCGGCGACGGCCTCGGCAAAGTGGTCGACCGGCCGCGTCCCACCTCAGTCCATCGCGACTCCACCGGCCATGTGCGCGTGATCACGGTCACCGTCAGCTCGCGGCGGCTGATCGAACGCGCCCACGAGAAGATCCGCCAGGCCAGCCGCGGGATGCCGGCGGTGATGATCCGCCAGCTCGACTCGCTCTCGAAGATCATGCCCCGCACCCGCACCACCGACCAGCGCGAGCTGCTGCTGAGGGAAGCGGACATGATCCTGCGCTCCTGCGAAGAGTCGGTGCCCGAGCCCAGCGACCGGGTCGCGGTGCGCCTGCGCTACGACGTCGTCAGGGAGGCCTACGCCGCACTCGGTGGGGCTGCCGACTGAGCGCTCCGCTGGTGGCGTGCGAGCCAGCGGATCCCCGGCGTCTCGCTTGCCCCGTGCACGAGGATCGAGGTGAACACGGCGAGCGCGGCGAGGTCGAAGATGCGCTCCGCCCCGCGCACGTTGTGGGAGAGGATCAGCAGCGAGAACGTGATCGTGGCGACCCCCTTGGGCCCGAACCACGACATGAACACCTTGTCCACCCGCGGGACGCCGGTCCCGGCGAGCGCGGTGAAGATCGCCACCGGCCGCGCGATCAGGAGTGCGCCCGCCACCACCGCGACGCCGCCCCAGCCGTCGAGCAGCAGCTCGTGTACCGTCAAGAGCGAGCCGAACACCGCGAAGGTCCCCAGCTTGACGATCTCCACCACCTCCTCGCCGTGCTCGGCAAAGCTCGCGCGCAGGTCCGCCCGGCGGTTGCCGATCACGATCGCCGCCACGAACACCGCGATGAACCCGTTGCCACGCGGCGGCAGCACCGTGACCCCGTAGGTGGCGAACGCCAGCCCGAGGCTGTAGAGCGCCTTCTGGCGTGTCGAGACGGCGATGCCGCGCGCGCCGTCTCGGGGCATCAGCAACGACCCCACGACTCCGCACACCAGCCCGAAGGCCAGCCCCAGGCCCACGTCCTGCAGCACGAAGTGCCACCACACGAAGTCGTTGTTGCCGGCTTCGAGCGCAGCCGCGAAGGTGAGGACGGCCGGGAGCGCCAGGCCGTCGTTGAGGCCCGACTCGAGGTTGAGCGTGTGGCGCACGAGCGCCGGCACCCGCTCGTCGGTGACCACCCGCGAGGTCAGCACCGGGTCGGTCGGCGACAGCAACGCCCCCAGCAGCAGCGATTCGGTCCATCCGAGGCCGACCAGTGCGCGCGTCAGCAGCGCCACCACGATCGCGGTGATCGGCATGCCCACGGCGAGGTGGCGCAGGGGCACCTGCCAGTGCCCCCGCAGCAGCTCGCCCTCGACCTCGAGCCCGTCGCGGAACAGGATCACGATCAGCGCCACCGTCGCGAGGCCGTTGACGAAGCCGGAGTCGGCGTGGAAGCGCAGGACCCCCAGTTCTCCGAGCACGAACCCCGCCAGCACGTACACGGCGGCCAGCGAGAGCACGCTCCGCCGCGCCAGTCCGGACACGAGCGCGCCGAGCACCAGCAGCCCTCCGAGGATCGCCGCTGCGGTCTGGAACGAGGTCACCCCCGTAGCCTTCCACGGCCGGACGGGCGGTCCTCGTGACCTGGCCTGAAAGGAACGTTGCCGCCCGGGCCCAACCGGCGTGAGGGAGCCGGTGCGTGTTCTACGATCGGAAGCTCCGCGTGGCCCGCGGGCCGCGTCTCGCTCCGCCCCCTACCCCCCAAGGATGATGCTGCTGCTCAACCGTCGCCCAACGCATTCGCGCCTGCCCGGGCGCGTCGCCGCCCTCACCGCAACGATCGCCCTCCTCGCCGCCACGCTGTCGCTGCTGCCCGCCACCACGAGCGCCGGCGGCCCCCGCGCTCACGCCGCCACGGGCCGCTATCTGACCGGCATCGGCGACGAGCACGTGGGCATGTTCAGCCAGCCCGCCTACCAGCACCTGCGGACCAAAATCGTGCGCTACATCGCGCCCTACGACGCCGTCAAGCACACCGCCTCGATGAACCAGGCGATCACCTTCATCCGCGGCGCCGAACTGGACCACCAGCAGGTCCTGGTGGCCTTCTACCACTCCGAGTACAGCCCCACGGTGCTGCCGAGCGTGAGCAGCTATCAGCGCGACGTCGAGAAATTCGTCAAGCGCTTCCCCCACGTCCGCCAGTACCAGTCGTGGGACGAGGCCAACCGCGGCAACGTGCGGCGGGCGTTCTCGAGCCCCTCGGCGGTCTCATCGGCGCGCTACTACCAGGCGCTGGCGCGCGTGTGCAAGGGGTGCACGGTGATCGGGCTAGACGTGCTGGACGCCTACAACATCAACCCCACGCTCGCCTACATCTCCGAATTCAAGCGCGAGATCGGGCGCCTGCACACGGTCATGCCGTCGATCTGGGGCCTGCACAACTACTCCGACATCAATCGCCTCCAGAGCTGGCGCACCAAGAAGCTCGTGCGCGCGTTGGGCGGCCAGGTGTGGCTCACCGAGACCGGTGGGATCGTGAAATTCCTGGGCGAGTTCACCAACGTCCACGGCTCCGGGCTCAAGCGTGCCGCCAAGGTCATCAAGTACATGTTCGCGGTGGCTGCCGAGATCCCCCAGGTCAAGCGCCTGTACGTCTACGACTGGACGGGCGGGACCAACAGCACCCGCTTCGACGCCGGGCTCACGAACGCCCACAACCAGCCCCGCGAAGGCTATGCGGTCCTGTGCAAGGTGCTCCACGGGAGCGACTGCTCGAGCGTGAAGCTCGCGCACGACTAGCGGCGGCCCGCACGGTCTCGTGTCGGTAGCGCTCGTCACCGGTGCAAGTCGCGGGATCGGTCGGGCGATCGCGCTGCGCCTCGGCGAGTCGGGCCACGACGTGGCCGTCGGCTACGGCACCCGCGCGGCGGAAGCGGAGGAGGTTGCGGGTGAGCTCGCCGCGCTCGGACGCCGCTCGATCGCCGTCGGCGGCGACCTCGGCGACCCGGCCACCCCGGCGAGAATCGTGGGTGAGGTGGAGGAGCGGCTCGGGGGCGTGGAGATCCTGGTGGCCAACGCCGGCATCGGCAGCCCGCCCACCGGGGTGCTCGAGATCGGGCAGGCCGAGTGGGAGCGCACCCTGGCGGTCAACCTCACGGCTCCGTTCCTGCTCGCCCAGCGTGCCTTCGCCGGGATGCTCGAGCGCGGCTTCGGGCGGATCGTGTTCGTGTCCTCGGTGGCGGCCTACACGGGCGGGCTGATCGGGGCGCACTACGCCGCCTCCAAGGCCGGGCTGCACGGGCTCGCCCACAGCCTCGCGCGCCAGGGCGCCGCCCAGGGGGTGACGGTCAACGTCGTGGCCCCCGGCCTGATCGAGACCGACATGGTCCCCGCCGACCCGGCGGTGCGCGAGCAGCTCGCCGCCAGCCGGGCGGTGGGGCGTCTCGGGACCTCGGAGGAGGTCGCCGACCTGGTCGCCGCGGTCGTCGCCAACGGCTACCTCAGCAACCAGTCGATCGTGATCGACGGCGGCACGCTGCCCACCTAGCGCACGGTGACCGAACCCGACGCGGTGGTCCTCGGAGCCGGTGTGATCGGGCTCACGAGCGCCGTGCGCATGGCGGAGGCGGGGATCGCGGTGGAGTGCCAGACCGCCGAACCCTCCCGAAGCACGACCTCCCGTGTGGCGGGAGCGCTGTGGGCCGGTTCGCCGCTGGCCGACGAGGACGGGCGGCTGACGCGCTGGGCGCGCGCCTCGCTCGACGTGTTCCTCGAGCTCGCGGGCACCGAGGCGAGCGGGGTGCGCGTCGCCCACGGAGTGGTCGCCTCGCGTGAGCCCTCGGGTGAGCCGCGGCAGATGTTCCCGGGCGTGCCGATGCGCGCCCGCACGCCCCCCGGCGGCTTCGCGTCGGCCTACGAGCTCGACGCACCCCTGATCGACATGCCGCGCTACCTCGGCTATCTCCAGGAGCGCCTGGCGCATACGGGCTCGGCGGTCGTCGAACGTCGCGCCGGTTCGCTGGCGGAGCTCGCCGGGTGTGCGCCGGTGCTCGTCAACTGCACCGGCCTCGGGGCCCGCGAGCTGGTGCCCGATTCCGCGATCCAAGCGGTCCGGGGCCAGCACGTCGTCGTCGAGAACCCCGGGCTCGAGGATTTCTTCATCGAGGACCGCGGGGCGCAGGAGTGGGCCTGCTGGTTTCCCCACGGCGAGCGTGTCGTGCTGGGGGGTGTCGCCCAGCCGGGCGACGAGGACCGTCTTCCCGACCTGGTCGTGGCCGCCGGGATTGTCGAGCGCTGTGCCGCGCTGGAGCCGCGCCTGGCCGGCGCCCGCGTGCTCGAGCAGCTCGTCGGACTGCGCCCGTCGCGACCGTCGGTGCGCCTGCAGGCCGAGCCGTTGGGGGGCACGCTGTGCGTCCACAACTACGGCCATGGCCGCAGCGGCGTGAGCCTCTCCTGGGGGTGCGCCGAGGAGGTGCTTCGGATTCTGGGGCTGGCGCCGGCGCTGGCTGCCGGGCCCGGTTAGGCTGCCCGGCGAGCGCGTGGATCTCGCCGACTACACCGCATCCGACGCGACCGGGCTGAGCCGGCTGATGGCGGCCGGCGAGCTCGAGGCGGGGGAGGTTCGAGACGCCGCCCTGCGGGCGATCTCGGCAGTCGAGCCACGCCTGAACGCGATCGTCGGCGGTCCCTACGAGGACGCCGCCGCGGCTGGTGAAGGGCCGCTCGCCGGGGTGCCGTTCGCGGTCAAGGACACCCTCCCGGAGGTGGGCCGGCGACTCGGCTTCGGAAGCCGCCTGCTCGATGGCTACGTGGCGCGCCGGGAGGCGACGCTGGCAGCGCGCTTCCGCCGCGCGGGCCTGGTGTCGCTGGTGCGCACCGCCACCCCCGAGTTTGCCTTCAACATCGACACCGCCCCGCTCGTCCACGGCCCCACGCTCAACCCCTGGGATCCGGCTCGCAGCCCGGGCGGGTCGAGCGGGGGAGCGGCAGCGCTGGTGGCCGCCGGCGCGCTGCCGATGGCCCACGGCAACGACGGCGGCGGGTCGATCCGGATCCCCGCGGGCTGGTGCGGCCTCGTGGGGCTGAAGCCGTCGCGTGGCCGCGTTCCGATCGGGCCGGCGGTGGGCGAGGCGGTCAGCGGCTTCGCACACGAGTTCGCGCTCACGCGCACCGTCCGTGACTGCGCCGCGCTGCTCGACGCGGTCAACGGCCCGGCCCCCGGCGACCGCTACTACGTCGCCGGCCCATCGCGACCTTTCGCGGAGTCGCTCGGCCGCGAGCCGGGGCGCCTGCGCGTGGCGAGCTGCACGAGCTCCCCTTTCGGAGAGCCGGTCGATCCACACGTGCGCGCGGCCGTCGAGGATGTGCTGGGCGTGCTCGAGCAGATGGGCCACGAGGTGGTCGAATCGTGCCCGCCGGTCGAGGAGCAGCCCCTGCGCGACTGCCTCGAGACGATCTGGTCGATCGACCTCGCCGGGCTGGCCGCGACGTTCGCGCGGATCGGGGGTGCGCCGGAGCCGCTCGAGTCGGTCGAGGCCGCCTCCGGGTCGTGCATCCGGCGCGGCCGCGAGATCGGGGGGCTCGAGCTCGAAGCGGCCTCCGCCACCGTCAACCGCTTCGCCCGCCGCTGGGGCGCGTTCCTCGACGAGCATCACCTGTTCGTGTGCCCGACGACCCCGACGACGGCCCCGGCGTCGGGGACGCCCGACCAGGCCGACGAGGCCTACGACACGGCCGCCGGCTGGATCGACGCCGTGTTCGCCCCGAGCCCGTTCACACCGCTGTTCAACATCACCGGCCAGCCCGCGATCTCCCTGCCGCTCGGCAGCAGCCCCGACGGGATGCCGATCGGCGTGATGCTGACAGCGCAGACGCTGCGCGAGGACCTCCTGCTGGCGGTCGCCTGCCAGCTCGAGCAGGCGCTCCCGTGGGGGGCACGCCGCCCGCCGATCCACGCTTCGGCGTCCGGCTCGGCCGCCCCTGTGGCCCACGGCGAGTGACCCCCCGCAGGGCTCCCTCCCGGTAGCGGTCCCGCCGTGGCTAGGCTGGGGAGGTTCGCGCGTCGCGGTCCCCAAGCCCGGGCGCGGAGGGTTTGCGCCGCGCGGCGAAACCGTAGATCCCCCAGTCCGCCAGGAGCAAAGGCATGCTGAAGCTCGCCCGCTGGTGCAGCGCACATCGCCGTCTCGTCGTCGTGCTGTGGGTGGTCGTGTTCCTCGCAGCGCTGGGGATCTCGGGGGCGGTCGGGACCCAGTACGGCAACAACTTCTCCCTGCCCGGCACCGACTCCCAACGCGCCGCGGACCTGCTCTCGGGCGGCTTCCGCGCGCAGGCGGGAGACGTGGACCAGATCGTCTTCCACACCACCGGCGGGACGCTCGCGGCGCCGGCGGCTAGGGCGCGGGTCGAGGCGATCCTCGCGAAGGTCGCCGCGCTGCCGCACGTGGACTCGGTGGTCAGCCCCTACGTCAGCGGCTCGCACGCGATCTCGCGCGACGGCACGATCGGCTTCGCGACGGTGACCTTCGACGAGCGCGCCAACGTGCTGCCCGTGCCCGCCGTGACGCGCGTGGTCGACACCGCCCGCGCCGGCGGTAAGCCGACGCTGCAGGTGGAGCTCAACGGGCAGGCGATCGAGCAGGCGATCAACAGGTCTGTGAGCTACACCTTCGCCGTCGGAATCGGAGCGGCGATCATCGTGCTGCTGATCAGCTTCGGGTCGCTGCTGGCGATGGGGCTGCCGATCGCGACCGCCCTGCTCGGGCTGGGCACCGGCTTCGGGCTGATCGGGCTGCTCAGCCGCGTGGCCTCGATGCCCGACTTCGCGGGTGAGCTCGCGCTGATGATCGGGCTCGGCGTGGGAGTGGACTACTCGTTGTTCATCCTCACGCGCTACCGGGAGGCCTACCGCCGCAACGGCCACGACGTCGGTGCGGCGGTGGGGGAGGCGATGAACACCGCCGGGCGCGCCGTGATCTTCGCGGGCACGACCGTCGTGATCGCCCTCATGGGAATGTTCGCCCTCGGCGTGGGCCTGCTCAACGGGCTCGCCATCGCGGCGGCGCTCGCGGTGCTGCTGGTGCTGGCGGCGTCGCTGACCCTGCTGCCGGCGCTGCTGACGTTCTTCGGTCCGAGGATCGGGCGGCCGGGCGTGCTGGCGCGCAGGCGCGGGGCGGCTGCCGCGAAGGCGGGGGACATGCCCGGCACGGCTGCGGCGGCCACGTCGCGGGACGAACGCAGCACCTTCTGGACGCGCTGGATCGTCGCCATCCAGCGCCGTCCATGGGCCGCGCTGATCGCCTCGACGGTCCTGATGCTGACGCTCGCGGCCCCGGCGCTGGCGCTGCGACTGGGCAACACCGACGCGGGCAACGACTCCACCAGCCAAACCACCCGCCGCGCCTATGACCTGCTCGCCAAGGGTTTCGGGCAGGGTTTCAGCGGGCCGTTGCTGATCGCCGCCGAGCTTCCCCACGCGCGTGGGACGGCGCCGCTGGCGCAGCTCGGCGACGCCGTGCGCAACACACCCGGCGTGGCGCTCGTGGGTGCCACCAGGATCAGCCCGAGCGGGCGTGTGGCGACGATCTCCGCATACCCGACCACCTCGCCCCAGAGCCGGGCCACCGAACAGCTGGTCAAACACCTTCGCGCCGACGTGATCCCCGCGCTCGCCAGGCGCACCGGCATGACCGCCCATGTCGGCGGCGCGACCGCCACCCAGATCGACTTCTCACGCGTGCTGGCGGAGCGACTGCCGTACTTCGTCGGCGTGGTGGTGCTGCTGTCCGCACTCCTGCTGATGGTCGTGTTCCGCTCGCTGCTGATCCCGCTGCAGGCGGCGGTGATGAACCTGCTCTCGATCGCGGCCTCGCTGGGGATCGTGGTCGCCGTCTTCCAGTGGGGCTGGCTGGGGTCGCTGTTCGGTATCGCGGGAGGCCCGATCGCGGCGTTCCTCCCCGTGATGGTGTTCGCGATCGTGTTCGGGCTGTCGATGGACTACGAGGTGTTCCTCGTGAGCCGCATCCACGAGGAATGGACCCACGGCGCGGACAGCTCGACCGCCGTGCGCGAGGGGCTGATACGCACGGGCCGCGTGATCACCGCTGCGGCCGCCGTGATGGTGGTCGTGTTCGCGAGCTTCATCGGCGGCGGCGAACGCGTGATCGAGCTGTTCGGTCTAGCGCTCGCGAGCGCCGTGTTCCTCGACGCGCTGGTGATCCGCGTGCTGATGCTCCCGGCCACGCTGCAGCTCCTCGGCGAGCGCACGTGGTGGTTCCCGGGATGGCTCGACCGCGTGCTTCCGCGCTTCGCGCTCGAGCCCTCCGAGGCGGACGCGGCGATGGCGGACGCGGCCACGCCGGCGCACCCGCCGCACGGTGCGCCCCAGCCCGTGGTGAGGCCGTCCTCGAACCCGTCGGGCGCCTCCAGCTCGAGCTGACGCTCACGCGCTCCGGGCCACGCGCTCCGGACCACGCGCTCGGCCTCACCCGGCCCAGAAGTCCTCGACCCTCTCGCCGTCGCCCTCCTCCGGACGGGCGCTCCCGGCGATGATCATCTCGAGGCCGTCGGGGCCTGCTTCGAAGCCGCGCGCGACCTGGGGAGCGACCCGCAGGACGTCCCACCGGCGCAGGTCGAGCACCTCGTCGTCGAGCTTCACCCGGCCGGAGCCGGAGAGGACGACGTAGACCTCCTCCTGCTCGCGGTGGCGGTGCCCGATCGGCGCACGGAAGCCGGGCGCGTAGCGGAAGTAGCTGACGCCGATGTCCCTCGAGTCCAGGTGGCCGCGGGCGAAGCGCCCCTCCACGTCCGGCGAGCGCTTGCCGGCGCTGTCCTCGATGTCCATGAAGTTCTTGAGCGTGTAGTCGGCCATCGGGCGTTCCTTTCGTTTCGGTGCCTGGGTGTGGCGCGCACGACCCTCGCCGTCCCGGGCGAATAAGGTGTCGGCGCAATGCAACCCGAGGGTAGGATCGCGGTCGTCACAGGGGCCGCCGGAGGCATCGGCGGAGCGCTCGTGCGGGGCCTGCTCGCACGTGGGGCGCGCACCGTGGTCGCCGCCGACCTCGACGAGCAGGGGGTGCAGCGGCTGAGCGATGAGCTCGGCGGCGATGCCGTCCTTCCGCGCCGGCTGGACGTCGCCGACGAGGCCGCGACCCTCGCGCTGGTGGAGGAGGTCGAGTCCTCGGCGGGCCCGATCGACATCTGGTTCGCCAATGCCGGTCTCGCCACCGGGACCGGTCCCGAGGGACCGCTGGAGGACTGGGACCGCCAGTGGCAGATCAACGTGGTCTCCCACGTGCTCGCCTCGCGGGCCCTGCTGCCGGGTTGGATCGAGCGTGGCGAGGGCCACCTGATCACGACGGCATCGATGGCGGGCATCCTGACGTCGCTCGGCGACGCCGCCTACGCCTCCACCAAGCACGCCGCGGTCGGCTTTGCGGAGTGGCTTGCGATCACGTATTCCGCAGAGGGGGTCACAGTCTCCTGCGTGTGCCCCGGCGCGGTCGACACGGCGATGCTGCGCTCCGGCGCCGAAGGCGACGCGGCGAAGGCGAGCGCGATCATCGGCGGGGGCGAGGTGCTCCCGCCCGACCAGGCGGCGGAGCGGATCCTCGAGGGCGTCGAGGACGACCGCTTCCTGATCCTGACGCACCCCGAGATGCACGAGTTCGTCGTGGGCAAGGCACAGGAGCCCGAGCGCTGGATCCGCGGCATGAGCCGCCTATGGGCCCGCGCGCAGGCCCTGCTCGGCTGAGCCGAGCGCTATCGGGACGCGGCCAGTGAGGCCACGTGGTCGGCCAGCTCTCCGATCGCCGCCCGTGTGCGCTCGCCGTCGCCGGTGACGAGCAGGTCGAGCAGCAGCCCCCGGTAGGTGCCGACGATCAGCGTGGCGATCTGCGGGACCTCTCGCTCCCGCACGCCGGCTCGCACCAGCAGCTCCCTGATCGCATCACCCCAGTCGCTCTCGAAGCCCTCGTAGTAGGCGAGGTAGTCGTCACGCTCTGACAGCGACAGGCCGTAGACCTCGAAGAACAGGCGATGGTAGGGGAGGTTCTCGGGGGCGGCGAAGTGGTCCCACATCGAGAGGATCAGCGACCGCGTATCGGTCCGCTCCTCGGCCTGCGCCCGCGCCATCAGGACGACCACGCTGCGGCGGCGAAGCTCGCGCAGGACCTCGCCGACGAGCTGTTCCCTGGTCGGGAAGTGGTGCAGCAGCGTGCGGTGGCTGATGCCGAGGTCCGACGCCACCGCGCGCAGCGACAGCGCGGCCAGGCCGTTGGCGAGCACCCATTCGGCGGCCCGGTCCAGCAGCTCCTCGCGCCGGCCCGCATACCGCAGCGAGCGGCCATCGACCATGGGCAGCATCCTAGAAACGGCGTCCGGCGTCACGTGGCAGCCGGCGGGGACGGGTGGGGGAGGATGAGGAAGATTTGATCAACCACACGGTTGAGCTATTATGCCGCGCGTGCTGCTCGACCCGCCGCCGCCGCTGGACACCCTGCCGCCCAGCTCGTGCGTGCTCGGAGACGTCGTCGTCGGCGGCCGGGAGGGACGCACCGTGTGCGTGCAGGCCGGCGCGATCACCGAGGTCCGCGAGGCGCGCCCCGGCGACGACCGCCGCTTCGCCGGCTGCGTGGTCACGCCGGGGCTGATCGACTCCCACCAGCACCTGCCTCCGGTGAGCCCTTTGAAGCTGACCGGGCTGTTCTGCCTGCTGCACCTGCTGCACGGCGTCACGAGCGTGCTCGAGGCGGGCGACGGCGACGGCATGGCGGTCGCGTCCGCGCGGCAGCTGTTGATCGACGGCGCGCTCCCGGGCCCGCGGGTCGTGACCGTCGGCCCGTTCATCGCCAGGCCGCCCCGGCAGTGGCGCAACAGCATCCTGCTCGAGGACCCCGTCAACCCCGCCATGGTGGTGCAGGCCGCGATCGATCGCGGCGCGCAGATGATCAAGCTCTACGAGGAGCTCACGCGGGCGGACATCGAAGGGATCGCCGCTGCCGCGGCCGAGCGGGGGCTGCGCGCGATCGGCCACGTGCCGGCGCAACTGGACATGGAGGACGCCGGGGTGCCCGAGGTCCAGCACTTCTTCGGTGTGCCCACGGCCGAGTCCCGTCGTCATGCGCCCGGGTTGGTGCAGCGGCTCGCGGACTGGCACGCGGTCGACGACGCACGGCTGCAGACGGTCGTGCAGGCCAGCGTCGAGAAGGGGATCGGCCATACCCCCACGCTCGTGGTGAGCGAGGGCGTGCTGCAGGCCCGCAGGCCCGATGCGGCGGCGCCGCTGCTGCCGCGCATGTTCCAGGACGTCGTGTGGGACCGGGGCAAGGGGATCGCCACCTACCGGAACGTCACGCCGGAGGATGACGCGCTGCTGCGCGACTCGCTGCCGGTCAAGCGCGAGCTCGTCTCCCGGCTTCACCGCGCCGGCGTCGAGCTGTTCGTCGGCACCGACGTGCCCCAGCCGTTCGTCGTCCCCGGCGCGAGCGTGCACCGGGAGATGCAGCTGTTCGCAGAGGCCGGCATCGGCGCGGGCGAGGTGATGGAGATCGCGACCGCCCGCGCCGGGCGGCGGCTCGGGATCCCGGGGCTGGGGACGCTCACGCCGGGCGCACCCGCCGACCTGCTCGTCGCCGGGAGCGACCCGTCCCGCGACCTGGGCGCGCTGGGCTCGCTGCGCGCCGTCGTGGCGGGAGGACGGTTGCTCGAGACGGGCACGCTGCGCGCCGCCGTCGAGCGCCAGCTGCGCCACTACCGCCGCCCGCTCGTGGACCGCGCCGGGTTGATCGGGGCGCGGCGGGCGCTGAAGCAGATATCGCTGCGCAGCTGAGGAGTGACCGGCGCCCGCGCGAGGGGCCGCGGGCGCCGGTCCTGCTGCGCGGGGGGTCAGTGCGCAGCGACGGGAGCGGGGGAGAGCTCGGCCGGACGCTCGCCGGGGCGGAACAGCAGGAACGCGACCACCGCGCCGAGGGCGAAGATGGCCGCCGACCACGCGAAAGCCGTCGTGTAGCCGTGCACGGTGGCGGCCGCCAGCAGAGCGGGGGTGGGACGCGAGCCGGCGAGGAAGCTGGTGGTCGCGCTGGCCGCGAACGTGCTCAGCAGGGCGATTCCGACCGATCCTCCGACCTGCTGGTTGGCGTTCACCAGCGCCGAGGCGACGCCGGCGTCGTCGGTTCCGACGCCGAGTGTGGCCGCGCTCATCGCCGGCGCGAAGATCAGGCCGAAGCCGAGCCCCAGCACCAGCAGCGAGGGCAGGATCGCGGTCACGTAGCTGGAGTGGACGGTGAGCCCGGTGAGGTGCAGCATCCCGATGGCGCCGAGGGCCATGCCCGTCACGACCAGCGGGCGGGGACCCACGCGTGGCACCAGCCGCGTGCTGGCCACGCCCGCCGAGAGCACGACCATCGCGGTCATGGGCAGGAACGCCACCCCGTTGAGAACGGGCGAGAAGCCGAGGTTCTGCTGCAGGTAGTAGGTGAGGAACATGAACACCGCGAAGATCGCGGCCGCAGCGGTTCCGATCGACAGATACGCGGCCCCGCGGTTGCGGTCGGTGACGACGCGCGGGGGCAGCAGCGGGTGCTCGACCCGCCGCTCGATCGTCACGAAGGCGCCCAGCAGGATCGCGGCCGCCGCCAGGAAGGCGATCGTCGCGGTGTTGCTCCAGCTCGTGGTCTGCGCGTGCGAGAGCCCGTACACGAGCGAGAACAGCCCGCCCGTCACGGTCGCTGCCCCGGGCAGGTCGAGCCGCGGGCGCTCGGTGGGGCGCTGGTTGACGAGCAGGGCGAGGGCGCCCGCGACCGCGATCACCGCGAAGATGAGGTTCACGTACATCGTGAAGCGCCAGTTCAGGACTTCCGTGAGCGCGCCGCCAAGCAGCAGCCCGATCGACGCGCCCGACCCGGCGATCGCGCCGTACAGACCGAACGCCTGAGCCCGCTCGCGGGCGTCGGTGAAGGTGGTCGTCAGCAGCGACAGCGCCGACGGGGCCAGCAGCGCGCCGAAGGCTCCCTGCACCGCCCGCGCCCCGACGAACATGCCGAAGCTCTGCGCCGCCCCCCCGAGGGCGGAGGCCAGCGCGAACCCGATCAGGCCGATGATGAAGGTGCGCTTGCGCCCGAACAGGTCGCTGATGCGCCCGCCGAGCAGCAGCAGGCTGCCGAACGAGAGCGCGTAGGCGGTCACGACCCATTGACGGCCGTCGTCGGAGAAGTGGAGGCTGGCCTGCGCCGAGGGCAGCGCGATGTTCACGATCGTCGCGTCGAGCACGACCATCAGCTGGGCGATGCCCAGGACCGCGAGGATCAGCCAGCGGCGCTCGTGGTGGGGGTTCGTGTCTGGCATCGTGCTGCCTCCAATAAGTGGATAGGTGCTATCTACTTCGTTACGATAGACGTAAAACCGGAGCTTGTCAATCCACTTGGACGAATCTTATCCACATGGATAGCGTCTCCCCACTTCGCTACACTTGCCACATGGCCACCGTCGAGAGACCCCTCCGCAAGGACGCCGAGCGCAACCGCCAGCGGATCCTCGATGCCGCCGCCGAGCTGTTCACCGAGCGCGGGCTGGGGGTGACGCTCAACGACATCGCCCACCACGCGGACGTGGGGGTCGGGACCGTGTACCGGCGCTTCCCCGACAAGGACCAGCTGATCGACGCGCTGTTCGAGGATCGGCTCGTGCGGTTCGCGGAGCTGGCCGAAGAGTCGCTCGCGGATCCGGACCCGTGGCAGGGGTTCGTGGGCTTCCTCGAAAAGGGCTTCGAGCTGCAGGCGCGGGACAAGGCCCTCAAGCAGCTGCTGTTCGCCACCCCGCAGGGATGTGCGCGTGTGGAAGGCGTGCGCGAGCGGGTGCTGCCGATCGTGGAGGCGCTCGTCCGGCGGGCCCAGCAGGCCGGGGCGCTGCGCTCTGACGCGGCCGCCGGCGACATCCCCGTGATCCAGTGGATGCTCGGGGCGATCGTCGACCACGCAGGCGCCACCAACCCCGAGCTGTGGCGCCGCTACCTGGAGCTGATCCTCGCTGCGCTCCGCGCCGAGCCCACGCGCCCGGCACGGCTCCAGGTCCCACCGCTCGAGCCGGAGGATCTCGACGCCGTGATGCAGGCCGAGGCCGTGCAGGCCGGCGGGCGCCCCCGCGGGCGCCAGCTCAACTAGCCGCTACGAGCCGCGCCGCGGTTCACGTTGGCGACCACCCGCCCGCCGTTCAGCGTCGCCGGGGGCCGCGGGGGCGGGCGCGAACCACAGCTGAGACGCCACGTGGGAGACCTTCGTCGTATGGTGAGCACCGTGAGCCCGCCCGCCGCCGGCAACGGCGAATCCGTCGACCTGTTCGACCTCTGGATCGTCGAAACCGATCGCCGGCAGGAACTCTCCCAGCGGATCGGCGAGGTGGTCCGGCAGGTGATGGCCGACCTCCCCGGGTTCGTTTTTGCGCAGGTGTACGAGAGCGAGGGCAGCGAGGTGCTCCTGCACGTGCGCGCGCGGACCGCCGCGGACAGGCGCGCGTTGATCGACGGGGGCGAGAACCAGCAGGTCTACCGGGAACTCCGGAAGATCGCCAAGAGCCACGCCGGCTTCTACCGCCTCGTCGACACCATCGGCGAGGGGCCGACGGCGTAACGTGCGGCGCCGACGCGCGTGTTCCGCGGCCGGCGGCGATGCCTATGCGCGCTTCGACAACGCCTCCGTGTACCGCGACGACGTGCAGTCGTATACGACGACGGAGCCCGCCATCGACCTGACAGCGCCATCGATGCTCGCCTTCTCGTGGCAGAGCGCAGAACCGGCCGAACTCGAGCCCGGCCTGTGAGCGACGTAACTGTCGAGCTCGGCGACGCGCACGTCGCCACGGTCGAGATCCACCGCCCACCGGCGAACTACTTCGACGCCGCCCTGATCGGCGAGCTCGCCGACGCCTACGAGGCGCTCGACGCCGACCCCGCGTGCCGCGCGATCGTGCTGTGCTCCGAGGGCAAGCACTTCTGCGCGGGCGCCAACCTGGGCTCGGCCGAGAGCCCAGCCGACGAGCCTCGCTCGCTATATCGCCAGGCGCTGCGCCTGTTCGCGAGCGCCACCCCGGTGGTCGCCGCCGTGCAGGGCGCGGCGGTCGGTGGCGGGCTCGGGGTGGCCGTGTCGGCTGACTTCCGCGTCGCCACCCCCGCCTCGCGTTTCAGCGCCAACTTCGCGCGGCTCGGCTTCCATCAGGGGTTCGGGCTGAGCGTGACCCTGCCGGCGCTCGTCGGGCAGCAGACGGCGCTCGACCTCCTGCTGACCGGACGGCGGGTGCCGGGCGAGGAGGCGCTCGAGCTCGGGCTGTGCGACCGCCTCGCCGAGGACGGCGAGGTTCGGGCGGCGGCAGGCGAGCTGGCCGCCGAGCTCGTGCTGAGCGCTCCGCTGGCGGTGCGCTCGATCCGCGCCACCCTGCGCATAGGCCTGGTGGAGCGCGTCGAGGAGGCGCTCGAGCGCGAGGCGTCCGAGCAGGACCGGCTGCGCGCGACTGAGGACTTCCGCGAGGGCGTGGCGGCCTCGCTGGAGCGAAGGACGCCCCGCTTTCAGGGACGCTGAGCCGCGTCCGCGCGGCCGGCGGCGAGGATCACCCGGATCACCTGCACCGCCTCGTCGATCTCCGGCTCGTCGCCGACCATGAACGTCGCCCACACCAACGACGTCGCGATCTGGACGATCACGTGGGCGGCCTCCTCGAGCTGTTCGGCCTGCTCGGCGGGGCGTGTGTCGGCGAGGACCTCGAGCAGCTCCTCGCTGATCACCCGGTGAACGGCGCCGTCGCGCCGCAGCAGCAGCCGCAGGCCGAGCTCCTTCTCGCGCTCGACGAAGGTACGCAGCGGCTGGAAGCCGGAGGACGCGGTCATGATGTTGCGCGCGTAGGCGCACACATACTCGTCCCCGTCGCCCCGCGCGTCCGTGCGTGCGGCCGCACTGAACTCTCGCGCGAGGCGTTCGAAGGCCTGTTCGAGCAGCACGCCGCGGGAGCCGAACCAGCGGTACAGCGTCGCCGGGGCGACGCCGAGCTCAGCGGCCAGCGTCTGCATGTCGACACGGGCTTCCGACAGCAGCGTCTCGATCGCGAGGTCAACAGCGTCGGCCGGCCTCGCACGGGGGAACCGGGGGGCGGGCGGGGCGGACGGCGACTCGGGGGTCGGGGGCATGGCGCGAAGCGTAGCGAGATCGGCGGCGTTTCTCCAGAATGAGAGATACTTGACAAGTCTCTCATCATGTGGTTGGATCGTTCGGTAACGGCCGGTGCAGCCGATCGCCGGCGGATCAGCGAGGAGGTCGAACGTGGCTGCCACACAAGGGGACATCACCGGCGTCGAGCTCGCCCAGGGTGAGCTGTGGAAGGACGGGCCCCCGTACGCGCTGTTCAAGGAGATGCGCGCCAAGTGCCCCGTGCATTGGTCCGAGAAGATCGAGCAGTACCCGGACGAGGCCGGCTTCTGGTCGGTGACCACGGCCGATGACGTGCACGCGGTCAGCCGCGACTGGGAGACCTACTCGTCGGAGCTCGGCGGCGTGACCGTGTTCGCCGAGGTGTTCCCGCTCGAGCTCGCCCGCGCGATGTTCATCGGCATGGACCCGCCGCGCCACGACAAGATCAAGGCGCTGTTCCAGCGCGGCTTCACGCCCAAGCGCATCGCCGACCACGAGGATCGCATCCGCGCGATCACCTGCGGGGTGCTCGACCGCCTGCAGGGCCGCGAGCGCTGCGATCTGGTCTCGGACGTCGCCCAGCCGGTGGTCTCGCGCGTGATCTCGAGCTTCATGGGCCTCTCCGAGGAGGAAGACGCGCTGTGGGCACGGATCATGAACTCCGCACTCGCACCGGACGACCCCGACCTGGCACCCGAAGGCGCCGAGGGCGTGCTCGAGAAAGACATCCCTGAACTGTTCGAGCGCTGCGGGGCCCTCATCGCTGAGCGCCGCGAGCACCCCACCGACGACCTCATGAGCGTGCTCGTGCATGCAGAGGTCGAAGGCGAGAAACTGTCGGAGACGGACATCGTGATGGGGTTCTTCCTGCTGATGGCCGCCGGCAACGACTCGACCAAGGCGACCTTCTGCAGCGGGATGCGGGCGTTGATGGAAGACCCGGCCCAGATGCGCGAGCTGGTCGAGGATCCTGAGCTGATCCCCGGCGCGGTCGAGGAGGCGCTGCGGATGTTCCCGGCGTTCGCGCACTTCCGCAGGACCGCCACGCACGACACCGAGCTTCACGGGCAGCAGATCAAGCAGGGTGAGAAGGTGGTGATGTGGTACGTGTCCTCCAACCGCGATGAGAGCCGCTACGAGGACCCGGATCGCTTCGACATCCATCGCAATCCCGAGCACCAGGCGTTCGGCGCCGGTGGGCGTCACTTCTGCCTGGGCACGGCGCTGGCGCGGCTGGAGCTGAAGGTCATGATCGAGGAGACGCTGCGCCGCTACCCGAGGCTCGAGCTCGACGGCGAGCCCGTGGCCGCGGAGGCCCTGTTCGTCAACCAGCTCAAGCGCCTACCCGTGAAGCTCGCGCCCGAGGCGGCGCCCGCAGCCGCGGGCTGAGCCGCCGCGGCGCGGCGGCGTGGCGACGCGGCCCCGTCCGCGACCCGCGCGACCCGCAACGTCCGGTCGAGTGATCCCACCGCCGGGCCGCCCTGCCCCACCGCCGAGTCGCTCTGCAATACCGTGGAGTGCCTGTGAGCGTCCCCGTGCCGGCATCGCAAGGCTTCCTCGACAGCCCGACCCGCGAGGTCCTCGCCGCGCGGCCCGAGGGACCGGCACGCTGGGTGGTCGACTTCAAGGACGGCTCCAGGGAGATGCGCGAGCTGCTCGGCGGCAAGGGTGCCAACGTCGCCGAGATGACCCGCGTGCTCGGCGCCGAGCGGGTGCCGGCGGGCTTCACGGTCACGACCGAGGCGTGCATGGAGTACTTGCGCTCGGGCGCGTTCCCCGCAGGCCTGTCCGGCGAGGTGCAGGAGGCGCTGGCGCGGCTGGAGGGACTTGCCGGGCGGCGCTTCGGCGATCCCGCCGACCCGCTGCTCGTGTCGGTTCGCTCCGGCGCGCGCGAGTCGATGCCGGGGATGCTCGACACGGTCCTCAACCTCGGCCTCAACGACGACACCGTCCGCGGCCTCGCAGCCCGCTCGGGCGACGAGCGCTTTGCGTGGGACTGCTACCGGCGCTTCGTGCAGATGTACGGCAACGTCGTCGCCGGGATACCCGGCGAGCGCTTCGAGGAAGCGATCGCGGCGGCCAAGCGCGAGCGCGGCGTGTCGCTCGACACGGAGCTCGACGCCGACGCGCTGCGCGAGCTCACGGCCGAGTTCAAGCTCCTGTATGAGTTCCCGGCGGATCCGGGCGAGCAGCTCGGTGGTGCGATGCGTGCCGTGTTCGAGTCCTGGACGGGCGAGCGAGCGGTCGCCTACCGGCGCATCAACCACATCCCGGACGAGTGGGGCACCGCCGTCAACGTCCAGCAGATGGTGTTCGGGAACCTCGGCGAGGGCAGCTGCAGCGGTGTCGCCTTTTCCCGCGACGAGTTGACGGGTGCGCCGGAGCCGTCCGGTGACTTCCTGCCCAACGCCCAGGGCGAGGACGTGGTCTCGGGGGTGCGCACGCCCCGCGACCTGGGCGAGCTGCGCGCGTGGATGCCGGACGTGCACGCCGAGCTACTGGGGATCCTGCGCACGCTCGAGCGCCACTACGGGGACATGCAGGACACGGAGTTCACCGTCCAGGAGGGGCGCCTGTACATGCTCCAGACCCGCAGCGCCAAGCGACCGGCGCAGGCTGCGGTGCGCTTCGCAGTGGACGCCGTCGCGGAGGGCCTGCTCGACCGCGACGCCGCGCTCCTGACGGTGGAGCCCTCGACGCTCGATGCCCTGCTGCACCCGACGTTCGACCTCGCCGCCGAGATGTGCGTGCTGGCGCGGGGCGTGCCCGCCTCTCCGGGCGCGGCCAAGGGCGAGATCGTGCTCAACGCCGAGGCCGCGATCGCCGCCACCGACGAGGGTCGCGAGGTGATCCTCGTGCGAGCCTTCACCGAGGCCGACGACGTGGCCGGCTTTCACGCGGCGCGCGGGATCCTCACCAGCGAGGGCGGCAAGGCCAGCCACGCGGCGCTGGTCGCACGCGGCATGGGGCGTCCGGCCGTCACCGGCGCCGCCGAGGTGGTGGTGGACGAGGGCCGGGGAGAGGTGCGGATCGGTGACGTCGTGCTGCACGCCGGCGATCGGATCGCCATCGACGGGAGCCACGGTACCGTCACGACCGACGACGTCCCGCTGGTCGAGCCGGAGATGTCAGAACACCTGCTGACCGTGCTCGGGTGGTGCGACGAGCTGCGCTCGCTGGGCGTCCGCGCCAACGCGGACACGGCCGAGGACACACGCCGCGGGATCGAGCTTGGGGCGGAGGGCATCGGCCTGTGCCGCACCGAGCACATGTTCCTCGGCGAGCGCCAGCCGCTGATGGCAGCCGTGATCATGGCCGCCGGCGAGCAGGAGCTCGACGCCGCGATCGAGCGGCTCGCCCCGGTGCAGCAGGCCGACTTCGAAGAGATCCTGCGGGTGCTCGACGGGCGTCCGGTGACCGTCCGCCTGCTCGATCCTCCGCTGCACGAGTTCCTACCCCATCCCGACGCTCTGCCAGCGGGCTCGCTCGCCCGCCGGCGCGCCGAACAGCTGCAGGAGTCCAACCCGATGCTCGGGACGCGCGGCGTGCGCCTCGGGCTGCTGCACCCACGGCTGTACGAGATGCAGGCGCGTGCACTGTTCGGCGCGGCCGAGCGCGTGCCCGGCAGCGACGTCGAGGTGATGGTTCCGCTCGTGGCCTACGAGCGCGAGCTGGAGCTCACACGAGAGCTGATCGAACGCGTGGCGGCGGAGGTCGGATTCGAGCGCTACCGGGTGGGGACGATGATCGAGCTGCCGCGGGCGTGCCTGCAGGCCGACCGCATCGCCGAGCGCGCCGACTTCTTCTCGTTCGGGACCAACGACCTCACCCAGACGGCGCTCGGCTTCAGTCGCGATGACATCGAGGCGAGCCTGCTGGCGCGCTACATCGAGATCAAGGTGCTCGACCGTTCCCCGTTCGAGACGCTCGACACGCCGGGCGTTGGAGAGCTGATCAGGATGGGCGCCTGGCTGGGCCGCAAGACCAAGCCCGGGCTGACGCTGGGCGTGTGCGGGGAGCAGGGGGGAGACCCCGACTCGATCGAGTTCCTCAGCACCTCCGGCATCGACTACGTCTCGTGCTCGCCCTACCGGGTGCCGATCGCGCGTGTGGCCGCCGCCCAGTCCGCGATCCGGGCACGGGCGCGGCAGCGGGCGGGTGGCGGGGATGCGGACGGCGCCCCCGGCGGCGAAACCCGGGACTGAGCCGGGGTGGATGGTGCGCCGGAGCCCCGGCGAGCGGAGGTGGTTGTCACCTACCGCGCACCGCAGGACGAGCGCGAGGCGATCGACGCCACGCTCGCCGACACCGCGCGCGTCGTGTACCTCTCCGACCTCCACCGTGAGCGCCGCGCGGGCGCGCTGGGTGGGGCCCGAGCGCTGCTGTCGCTGCACCTGCAGAGAGAGCTCGAGGGCCCCGGCGAGCTCGATCTGATCGCGGGCGTGGGGCTCGTGCAGCTGCTCTCGGCCGGCGCCGACCACGTGCCCTTCGAGCGCATCGCCCCCGAGGTTCCGGTCGCCTCAAACGCCGGTGCCTACGCCCGCCCGATGGCCGAGCACGTGCTCGCACTGACACTTGCGCTGGGCAAGCGCCTGCCGCAGAACCACGCGGCCCTCGCGCGGGGCGGCTTCGACCGGCGCGCCCTCAACCTCGAACTGAGGAGCTCGGTCGCCGGGATCCTCGGGTTCGGCGGCATCGGTCAGGCGAGCGCGGCCCTGTTCCGGGCCTTCGACGCCCGCATCCACGCGATCGGCCGCGGTCGCGCAGCGGCGCCCGACGGGGTCGACCGGTTCGGCACCCTGGAGGATCTCGACGAGCTGCTCGCCGGCGCGGACGTGCTGGTGATCGCGCTCCCGCTGACGCGACGGACACGCGGGTTGATCGGCCGGCGCGAGCTGTCGTTGATGAAGTCGCACGCGATCCTCGTGAACCCGGCCCGGGCTGCGATCGTCGAGGAAGACGCGCTGTACGAGCACCTGCGCGAGCACCCGTCCTTCTCGGCCGGCCTCGACGTGTGGTGGCAGGAGCCCGGCAGGGGCGACGCGTTCGCGACCCGGCGGCCGTTCTTCGAGCTCCCCAACCTGCTCGGGTCTCCGCACAACTCGGCGCTCACGCGCGGAGCGCTGGCGGCAGCCGCACGCGACGCAGCCGAGAACATACGGCGGTTCCTCGCCGGTGAGCGCCCCCTCCACCTTGTGGACCGCGGCGAGTACGCAGACTGAGACCGAGCGGCGCCAACCCGGCTCCGCGGGCTAGAGTGCCGCGGATGCTCACCGCGAGGCGCCCCTGGCTTGCAGCAGGCATCGTGCCACCACCACCACCACGACCACGCGCACGAGCAACAGCGGCCCGCCGACGCTCGTGTGCAAGTCGAGCCATCAGCTCACGATCAAGCTCCCGTCCGGCAAGCAACGACTCACGAACGTCAAGGTGCTGGTGGCCGGTCACAGGGCGCACGTGCACCAGGGCAGGCACCCGACGGCGACGATCACGCTCCGTGGCCTTCGGCACGGCTCGGCGCTCGTGACGATCACCGGCCGCCGGCACGGGGAGAAATACCGGTCCACACGGCACGTGCACACATGCTGAAGGCGGCGCTGGTGCCGGGAGGGCGCATCTGATGGCCGGGCGAGCACAGCTCTCGCGCGGCCCGGCGCCTCGCTGACCGTGGCGGATCGGCTGCGTGAGAAGGTCGCGCTCGTGACTGGAGCCGCGGGCGGAATCGGAGCCGCCACGGCGCAGCGGTTCGCGGGGGAGGGGGCGCTGCTGGTCCTCACCGACGCCGACGGCGAGCGCGCCGAGCAGCTCGCGGGACAGCTCGGCCGCGGAGCCCTCGGACGCGCCCAGGACGTGACCAGCGAGGACGGTTGGAGCGAGACCGTCGCCTGGGCGCTCGAGCAGCACGGCCGGCTCGACGTGCTCGTCAACAACGCGGGCGTGTTCCTGGCCGAGCCCCTCCTCACCACCTCCCTGGAGCAGTTCAACAATGTGATGGACGTGAACGTCGCCGGGGTGTTCCTGGGGATGCGTGCGGTGGCGCCCCACATGAGCGAGCGCGGAAAGGGCTCGATCATCAACGTGTCCTCGCTCGCGGGCCTCACGGGCGGGCCTCTGCTGACCGCGTATGCGGCGAGCAAGTGGGCGGTCCGCGGGATGACGAAGGTGGCGGCCCGGGAGCTCGCGCGCGCGGGGGTGCGCGTCAACTCGGTGCACCCGGGGCAGATCGACACCGACATGAACACCCGTCAGCGCGAAGCCACGCCGGAGCTGATCGACCGTCTCGTCGGCACGATCCCGCTCGGACGGATCGGGACACCCGAGGAGGTCGCCCACGCGATCGTGTATCTCGCCTCCGACGAGAGCGTCTACACCACCGGCTCCGAGCTGGTGGTCGACGGCGGCAGCAACGCCTGAGGCGCCCGGCGCCCAGGTGCGCTTTCCGGCGCGCCCGATTCGGGCCCTCGCCGCGCGGCCGGACGATTCCCGCGCGCAGGCTCAGCCGCTGCGCCGCTCCTGGCGCCGCTCGGCGCGGTCCGCCCGGATGCGGCGCGTGCCGAGGAGGTCGGCGCCGGCCATACAGGCCCAGATGATCAGGGTCGCGGGAATGTAGGACCCGGGTCCACCGATGTGCATGCCGCTGACGACGGCGTTGACGATCAGCAGCGCGATGATCGTGGAGGCAAGCGCGAGCAGGCCCGCGAGGGCGACCGAGGGCTGGCGGATGAGGACTTTGATCGCAACGAACGAGACCACGAGATGCACCACCCAGAACAGCAGCGTCGCCTCGACGAACCCCCCGGCGCTGACCGAGAAGCCGCTCAGCAGCGCCGTGCTCAACAGCAGGCCGATCGCTATCCCGGCCAGCGAGAAGCCCAGCCTCGTGGCCCATCTGCGGATCATCGCGTGAGCATACTTGGCTCGGTCCCGCCCTCCCCGGGGGTCTCGACGGTGCTGTCGGGCCGCGCTCGGAACACCGCCACAAGGGCGATCGCGAGGTACACGAAGGCGGCCACCCTGGTGCCCACCTTCGCGATCGTGGCGATGAGCTACCTGATCGGGGGCCTCGGGGGGTCGATCCCGCTGCCGGCCAACATGGGAGCGGTAACCGGGATGGCGGCCATGCTGATCGCCTTCGGCGTGGATCACAGCGACGCCGTCGCCGCCGTCGTCCTGTATCAGGCGATCGGCTTCATCGTGCCTCTGATCGGTGGCGCGGTCGCCTACCTGTTCCTGAGGCGGGAGTTCGGCGCGATCGACGTCGCCGGGGCGGGCTGAGTCAGCCGGTGCCCGCGGGCTGCCCGGCGCCGAGCCCGTGGCGGGCGAGCGCCCGCTCGTAACCTGCGCGAAGGGTGCCGTCGCGGTTCAGGACGGCGGGCGCGGCCGCGCCTTTGATGATCGCGCGGATGCCCGCCGTGGCCGTCGAGCGCGGGTCCGCCTCGGCGTCCGGCTGTGCTTCCATCGTCAGCACTCCGGCCAGGGCGGACATCACGAACCGGGAGGTCGCGTGGATGTCCATCGGGCCGAGCTCGCCCGCCTCGATCGCCTGTTCGATGTTCGCTTCGACCTGCCTCAGCTGCTGTGCGCGGCGGGCTCCGATGGCGGCCGCGGCGGCGGTGTCGGCCGGGAACATCCCCAGCGGCCGCTGGTAGGAGAGCGACATCGCCTGGAACAGCATCGGCTGCTCGATCGCGAATGCGATCACTGCGCCGGCCGCGGCGATCAGCCGTTCGAGGGGGGTGAGCTCCAGCGCCCAGGCGGCTGCCACGTACTCGTCGTGCGCGGCCAGCGCCTGCTCCGCCAGCGCCTGCGCGACCCCGGCCTTGCTGTCGAAGTGGTTGTACACCGACGCCGGCGCCGTCCCGGCCGCGTCCGCGATCGCCTCGATCGTGGTGGCGTTGTACCCCTCACGCGTGAACGCGTCGCCGGCTGCGGAGAGGATTCGCTCCTTCGTCGCCCGCGCACGCCGGGCGTGTCCATCCTCGTGCGCGGCGCGGGACCCGATCAGATCGACGGCAGCCACGTGACGAGGAAGTATAGAGAAGTCTCCAATCTTTAGTAGTGTGTGCGCATCGACGCCGGGCAGCCGGCCGCGCGGCGAGGGCGGTCCGGCGTTGCGAGCACCCCGTTACAGAGGGAGGTTTCAGTGGCGACCGTCGAACCCGACATCCACAGCATCGAACTGACGGAGGACGAGCTCTGGGACGAGGGCCCTCCGCACGGGGTCTTCAAGCGCATGCGCGCCGAGTGCCCGGTGCACCGCACCGAGCACTTCTTCAGCGACCTACCCGACGAGCCGGGCTTCTGGTCGGTGACGACCGCGGAGGACATCCACGCGGTGAGCCGTGACTGGCAGACCTATTCCTCCGAAGTCGGCGGGATCACGGCCGCTGAAGTGCTCCCGGCTGAGCTTTCCCGCGCGATGTTCATTGGCATGGATCCGCCCAAGCACGATCGCGTGAAGGCGCTCTTCCAGGCCGGCTTCACGCCGAAGCGGATCGCCGCTCACGAGGAGCGCATCCGGGAGATCGCCAAGGAGGTGCTCGACCGCCTCGACGGCCGTGAGCGGTGCGACCTCGTCACGGAGGTCGCGCAGCCGGTGGTGGCGCGGGTGATCGGCAGCTTCATGGGCATCTCCGAGGAGGAAGACGCGATCTGGGCCGAGCTGATGAACTCGATGCTCGGTGGCGGCGACGAGGACCTCAACCCCGAGGGGATCGACGCGATCATGGGCAAGCTCGTCCCCGACCTGTTCGCTCGCTGCGGCAAGCTGATCGCCGCGCGCCGCGAGCACCCCACCGACGATCTCACGAGCGTGCTCGTGCACGCCGAAGTCGACGGGGAGAAACTCGAGGAACACGAGATCGTGATGGGCTTCTTCCTGCTGATGGCGGCCGGAAACGACTCGACCAAGGCGACCTATTGCAGCGGCATGCGTGCCCTGATGGAAGACGACGAGCAGCGCCGGCTGCTGATCGAGGACCCCGAGCTCGTCCCCGACGCGGTCGAGGAGTCGCTGCGCATGTTTCCGGCCTTCGCCCACTTCCGCCGCACCACGACCCGCGACGTCGTGCTGCACGGCCAGGAGATCAAGCAGGGCGAGAAGGTGGTGATGTGGTACGTCTCCTCCAACCGCGACGAGACCCGCTACGAGGACCCCGACCGCTTCGATCTGCGCCGCAAAGCCGAGCACCAGGCGTTCGGTGCCGGCGGCCGCCACTTCTGCCTGGGCACGGCGCTCGCGCGGCTCGAGCTGAGGATCCTGATCGAGGAGACGCTCGCGCGCTACCCGCGGATCGCGATCGACGGCGAGCCCGAGTTCGTCCGCTCGGCCTTCATCAACCAGCTCAAGACGCTGCCGGTGGTGCTCGACGGGCCGTCGGCAGCAGCCTGATCGGCAGCGCGACCCGGAGCCGCGCGGCACCACCGGGAGCCCGGCCGGACGGAGGGGCGTCGCGCGAGGACGCCCCTCCGAGCCGGTCCGGAGCCGCCGGCGCTAGGCCGCCTGCGAGGCCGCGGCAGAGGCGGCGAGATCCTTGTTCTCGGGAACGAACTTGCTCGCCACGAAGCTCGCGCCCTGGGGGTCGGTGATGACCGTCATCCTGACCCACGGAGCGTCGAACGGTGCAACTGTCACCTCGCCGCCCAGAGCCTTCGCCCGCTGAGCGATCGCGTCGGCGTCGTCGACCCCGAAGGTGATGTCCCAGTGGGGCTCCTCGTCGCCCTCGCACGCCACGAGCGCGGCGACCACGTCCTCGAAGCGGGGCGGGGCGCCGACCGCGGCCATCCGCGCACGCAGTTCGGGGTCGCCCTCTTCGAGGTGATCGCCGTAGCCCGGCAGGGTCCACATCGAGTTGCCGGGCCCGAGATCGATCGTGTCCCAGCCGAAGACGTCGCCGTAGAACGCCTTCGCCCGCTCCATGTCACGGGTGTGGAGCGTGTTGAAGTTGACCGATCCGTGCTCGTTGACGATCTGCGAGCCCTGGTGCTGCTTGGGCTCCCACACGCGGAAGGTGGCACCGTCGGGGTCGGCGAACACGGCCATGCGTCCGGCTTCGCCCGCGTCCACGGGCTCCATCACGACCTTCCCGCCGGCGGCCCACACACGCGCGGCAGCGTCGTCGGCGCTGTCGACGCGCACGTATGTGCGCCAGCTGGCGGGGGCGCCGGCTTCGGGTTCGGAGATCGCGCCCACGTCACCGCCGCGGATGCGGCCCACGAAGTAGGGGCCGGGCGAGCCCGGGGGCATCACGTCCTCGAGCTCCCAGCCGAACAGCCCGCCGTAGAACTCCACCGCGGCCCGCGGGTCGGCCTGACCGGTGTCCGCCCAGCAGGGCACGCCGGGGATGTATCCGTCTCGTTCGGACATCTCAGAAGTCGCTCCTTGTGTCGGGGTAGGGGATGCGGGTCACGATATGGTCGATTCAGGTCAATATCGGTCCTAGATATCCGGCATCATCCGGCTCGTGATCGACACCTCGAGCCGGCTGCTGGAACTGCTGACCCTGCTGCAGGGTCGCCGCGAATGGCCGGGCAACGAGCTCGCGACGCGGCTGGAGGTGTCGGGCCGAACGGTCAGGCGCGACATAGACCGGCTGCGGCGGCTCGGCTACCCGGTCGACTCGCTCACGGGGCCGGGCGGGGGCTACCGGCTGCGGGCGGGCACGGCCATGCCACCGCTGCTGCTCGACGACGACGAGGCGATCGCGATCGCCGTCGGCCTGCGCACCGCGACGCGCGCGTCCGTCACCGGCATCGAGGAGACCGCGGTCCGCGCCCTGCTGAAGCTCGAGCAGGTGCTCCCGGGCCACCTGCGCAGACGGGTGGGGGCGCTGGGCTCGGCGACGGTCGCGCTTCCGATCTCGGGGCCGACCGTCGATCCCCAGCATCTGACGGTGATCGCCGCCGCCTGCCGCGACCTCGAGCTGATCCGCTTCGGCTACCGCCGCCGGGACGGGACCACGAGCCGCCGGCAGGTCGAGCCCCACGGCCTCGTGAACCACGGCCGCCGCTGGTACCTGGTCGCGTGGGACTGCGGGCGCGTGGACTGGAGGACGTTCCGGCTCGACCGCCTCACGCGGCCGGCCACCACGGGCGTCCGTTTCGCCGAGCGCCCGCTACCCGCGAAGGACGCCGCTGCCTTCGTCGCCGACAGCATCACCAACGCCCCGAACCGCTTCGAAGCCGTGGTCACGGTGCACGACTCGTTCGAGTCGCTCGCAGCTCGCGTGCCTTCGCACTGGGGCACGGTCGAGCCGCTCGAGGACGGCCGCTGCCGCTTCCGGACCGGCGACGACGACCTCGCCTGGCTCGCGCTGCGGATCGCGATGCTCGGCGCGGACTTCGAGGTGCACGGGCCACCCGAGCTCGTGGAGCAGATGCGCGCGCTGTCCTTGCGGCTGGCGCGGGCGGTCGCCTGAGGGCTCTGCTACCAGCCCAGCGGCGCGAGTGCGCGGCCGTCCACGTACTCCCAGATGCGGGTGATGCGCCCGCCGTGAAACCCGAACACGATGCACACGTCGATCTCGTGGTCGCTGTCACCGACCCGCACCACCAGCACGTGTCTCTGCATCGCGCCCCCCTCCCAATGGCGGCGTTCGAGCACCTCATAGCGGGCTGCCTCCACGCGCCGCGTGAACGCGCGCAGGACCTTCAGGCTCCCCTCTCGTTCGAGCGTGTGACCGGAGGCATTGGTCCAGAAAAGCATGTCGGGGTCGTACAGCTCGGCGACCGCGTCGAGGTCGCGAGCGGTGATGGCCGCGAACAGGGCATCCATCAGCTCGTCTCCGTTCATCGTCCCGCCGGTGTCGCTTCGGGTGCGAGGCCGCGCTCGGACAGCCACTCGGTGCAGGCGACGGCGGAGCGCTTTAGGTGCTCCCGCTGGTCGGGGCCGATGTAGTAGTGGTTGGCCCCCTCGATCCGCAGCTGCGACTTGTCCTCGCTGGCGAGCGCCTCGTAGAGGGCCGTCGAGTAGCGCGGCGTGCACACGTTGTCCGCGCCGTTGGAGACGACGAGCGCCGGAACCGTCACGTCGGCCGCGGCCCGCACCCCGTCGGCGTTGGCGTCGTCGATGCTCCACTGCGACAGCCAGCTGCGCAGGCTGCAGTACCGCGCGAGCCCTATCGGGCTGTTGTTGACGACGCGCGGGTCTCCGAGGAAGGAGGTTCCGGGCTCTCGTTCGTTGGGGTCGATCGCGGGGTCGAGCACGCGCGGATCGGCAAGCGTCCCGTGGACCACGAACGCGCGCTCGTCCTGGGGACGGCCCTGCCGGCCGAGCGCGGCCAGCTGCTCCTTGACCGAGCCTGTGATGCGCCGCACGCGGGCGAGCTGGGCGGCTTCGTAGCGCTCCAGGAAGTCGGCTCCGTATGGCGGCCGGTTGGGATTGGAGGGGTCGTACAGGTCGAGCTCGGGGTCGCGGCGGTCGGGGTCGTCCTCGTCGAGCACCGACGGGTCGATGCAGTCGCACAGCACGCGGTGGCGGCTGGGGTGGGCGGCGAGCAGCAGCATCGCGTCGGCCGCCACGAGCTCCTGCTCGGTGAGGTCCGGTAGGTCACCGGCGGGCGTGGAGCGGACGCTCGGGACGAGTGCCTGCTGCTGGTAGAAGAGCGACAGCGCCCCCCCGCCGCTCCAGCCACCGAGCACGATCCGCTCGTAGCCGAGGCGCTCACGCGCGTGACGGATGGCTTCCGCCAGGTCGACCACGACCTTCTCCATGATCAGCGCCGAGTCGTTGCCCCGATAGCGGCTGTTGGCGTAGATCACGTGGTTGCCGCGGCGCGCCAGTTCGGTGACCATCGGCAGGTACGCCCCGCCGCCGACGGGATGGCTGAACACGAGCACGGTGTCGGAGGGGACGTCCTTCGGCACGAGCCGGTAGCACTCGAGGAACACGATCCCCTCAACCCCGCCATAGGTGTCCTTGAAGGCCGCCTTCTCGGTGTAGGCGACGCCGTAGGCGTGTCGCTCGATCTCGTGACGCTCGGTCCCGTGGCGGCTCATCGGGGGCAGTGCTCCTCGGAATGCGTGGCTCGGGCGCTCACGCGCGGATCAGCAGCTCGAGGATGTGCTCGTTCTCGCGGGTCTCCGCCTCGGTGGGCGCACGCTCGGCGACGTGGATGAACCCGACCCCGAGGACGAACGCCGCGCGCGCCCGCAGCCCGGCCTCCTTGCGTGGAAGGCCGGCATCGAGGAACGCCCTCCTGACCTCGCGGTAGATCGACCGGTCCGAGGCCCGGACCTGGTCCGCCACGTCCTCGTCCCATCTCGCCCACTCGCGGATCGCCCGCTCGAGGATCCACTGGCGGGGGCCGGTGAGGTGGCGCATCATGCTCGTCAGGCGCTCCTCGGGCTCGAGGTCGCGCAGCGCCTCCAGCGAGGCGTGGCTCGAGCGCTGCTCCTGCGCCCACGCCTCGGCGAGCGCGTCCAGATATCCCTGGATGTCGCTGAAGTGCCAGTAGAAGCTTCCCTTCGTGACGCCGAGGCGGCTGCACAGGGGGTCGATCTTCACCGACCGCAGACCCTCCTCGGCGATCAGTTCGAGCCCCGCGTCGATCCAGTCCTCGACCGTCAGCCGCGAGCCGGCTCGCGCGTTCGCGCGCGTTGAGGAGATGCTCGTCTCGGGCCGTGCCATCGTGGAGGGTGGCGTGTGAGCGGGGCGCCCGTCAGCTGCGGACGGCGAGCCCGGCCCGCAGCTCCGCCGTCGTGGGCACCGGTGTGAGCGACCATTCGTAGAGCTTGCGCCGCTCCTCGAGCCACGGTGGGAGGCTCAGCTCGTCTCCCATCCTCTGCATGTCCGGCTCGCCCACCGCGAAGCCGGGGCCGCCGAGCTCGGCGATCTCGAACAGCACCCCACCGGGCTCGGTGAAGTAGGTGGAGCGGAAGAAGTGGCGGTCGATGATGCCGGTCGCGTCGGGGCACAAGGGGTCGACGCGCTCGCTCCAGCTGTCGATGTCGTCGGGCAGGCAACCCCACGCCACATGCTGCACGACGCCTCCTCCGAAGCTGCGCTTCTCCGGCGGGGCGGGATCGATCTGGTACCAGCCTCCACGGAGCTTCCCACGCGCCTCCCAGCGGCTGTCGCCGACCTGCTCCATGCCGAGCGTCTCGGCGAGGAAGCGGCCGCTCGCGGGGGCGTCGGTGGCGTAGGCCTGCACGCCGTCGAAGCCCTGCAGCGCGTACTCCGCCGGCACCTCGGGCGACTCCCCCGTGAGCGGCGGGTCGGGCGTCTCTACGACCACCAGCCGGTGAGGAAGCCCCTCGTGGTCGCGGAACTCGAGCGCGTCCTGCGAGCGGTCCGTCTCGGCGCCCTCTTCGGTCAGGCGCCGCTCCCAGAAGTCGAGCGCGCCCTCCTCGCCGACGCGCCACACGATCGTGTGCACGTTACCGGCCCCGGAGCGGCCGTTGGGGCGCCCGCGGTACTCGAAGAAGCTGATGTTGTTCCCGTAGGAGGCCTTCTCGTCCCCGTAGAAGATGTGGTAGGTCGTCTTGTCCGTCTGGTTGATCGTCTTCTTGACGATCCGCAGGCCGAGCACCCTCACGTAGAAGTCGGCGTTGGAGGGAGCGTCGGCGGTGACGCAGGTGATGTGGTGGATCCCCTCGAGTTTCACGATCGAGTCCTCCATGGTCGGTGGCCGATGACGCCGATGCGCGTGGGACCGATCACGCCCCCGCGCGTGCGACATACTAATAGGTATGGGTGATCGGCGACCAGCCGTCGAGGGGCAGGGGCCGTCGATCCTGATCTGTGAGGTCTCGCCGCGGGACGGTCTTCAGAACGAGGCCGTGTCGCTCGCGCCGCCGCCGCGGGCGGAGCTGGTGAGGCGCGCGCTCGCCGCCGGGTGTCGCGCGGTCGAGGCCGGAAGCGTCGTGCGCGAGGACCTCATCCCGCAGATGGCAGGCTCCGAGGAGGTCGTGGAGCTAGTGGGCGGCGACGCCGACCGGCTTGCGCTGCTGGTCTTCAACGAGCGCGGCCTCGAGCGCGCCCGCCGTTCCGGCGCCGGCGCGATCCACGTCGCGCATCCCGTCACCGACGAGTTCGCGCTGCGCAACCAGGGTCTACCCGCCCAGGAGAGCCTGGAGCGAAACCGCCGCCTGATCGAAGCCGCACGCGACGACGGGCGTACGGCGGTGGGGATACTGGCCGCCTCGTTCGGCTGCCCGTTCGAGGGCGAGGTCGCACCCTCGCGGGTGGCGGCGCACGCGCAGGTGCTGACCGACGCGGGGTGCGACGCCGTGGTCCTGGCCGACACGATCGGCGCCGCCACGCCGCGCGCGATCCGCGCCGTCGTGGCGGCGGTCGCCGCGAACACGGGCGTGGAGTTGGGGCTGCACCTGCACAACACCCGCAACGCCGGTTACGCCAACGCGGTGGCCGGCCTGGAAGAGGGGATCCGCCGCTTCGACGCGAGCGTGGGCGGTTTCGGGGGGTGTCCGTTCGCTCCACGCGCCACCGGCAACGTCGCCACCGAGGACCTGGCGTGGCTGCTGGAGCGGGAGGGAGCGGTGCACGGGCTCGACATCGACGCGCTGTGCGCCACCGGGGAGTGGCTGGCCGAGCAGCTCGGCCGTCCGGCGCCCGGCCTGGTGCACCGCGCCGGCCGCTTCCCGGTCCCCGTCTAGCTCGACGGCACGACGATCGCGCTCGCGCTCCGGGGTCCGCTAGGACGGCGCGACGATCGCCCCGCGCTCACGCAGTCCGGCGATCCGCCGCGGGTCGACCCCCAGCTCCTCCAGCACCGCGCTCGTGTCGGCGCCGACCTGCCACGGCGCCGGCCGGCGGATCGAGCCGGGCGTGCCGCTCAGCTGCGGGACGACGCCGGGCACGGGCATCTCCCCGTGGTGCTCGTCCTCGATGTCGACGATCAGGCCCCGCTCGCGGAAGTGGGGGTCGGCGAGGATGTCGGCGGCGTTGTTGACCGGGGCGCACACCACGCCTTCGCGCCCGAGCAGCTCGTCGAGCTCGGCCGCCGTGTGCTTGGCCGCCCAGCCTCCGATCAGGTCGTCGAGCTCGTCCTCGTGCTCACCACGGCCGGCGTGGCTGGAGTAGCGGGGATCGTCGGCCAGCTCAGGGCGCCCCATCGCGGCCGCGAGCCTGCGCCACAGCGAGTCGTGGTTGGCGGCGATCACGACCCAGCGATCATCGGATGAGCGGTACACGTTCGACGGGGCGATGCGGGGCAACCGCGAGCCGCTCGGCTCGCGTACGGCGCCACCCAGCGCGTAGTCGGGGATGAGCGACTCGGTCATCGCAAAGCACGCATCGAGGATCGCCGCGTCGACCACCTGCCCGCCGGCGCCCTGGGTGTCGCGCGCATAGAGCGCCAGCAGGATTCCCTGGAAGGCGCTCCACGCCGCCAGCGAGTCGCCTAGCGAGATGCCACCGCGGGGAGGCGCCTCACCGGGGTAGCCGTTGATGTATCGCAGCCCCGAGATGGCCTCGCCACCAGAGGCGAAGCCCGGGCGGTCGCGATAGCGCGACTCCTGCCCGTAACCGCTCACGCGCGCATAGATGCAGCCCGGGTTGGCCGCAAGCACTTCCTCGGGGCCGAGCCCCCAGCGCTCCATCGCCCCGGGGCGGAAGTTCTCCACGACGACGTCCGCCCGCACGGCGAGGTCGAACGCGAGCGCGGCGGTCTCCGGGTCCTTGAGGTCCAGCGCCACCGACCGCTTGTTGCGCGCGAGCACCGACCACCACAGCGTCTTCCCCTCGTGGCGGACCTGACCCCAGTCGCGCATCTGGTCGCCGTTCGGCGGCTCGACCTTGATCACCTCCGCGCCGAAGTCTCCGAGCAGCGTCCCGACGAGCGGCCCCGCGATCAGCTGGCCGAACTCCACGACTCGCACGTTCGTCAGAGGGCCCCGCACCGCCGCGCGACCATAACATAAGGTACGTTCAGTCCCCGCCGCGGGCGAGCGCCGTGTCGATGCCGTCGAGGATGAACTGCAGACCCTCGAGGAACTCGTCGTCGTGGGAGACGGTCGTGAGCGCGTCGGCGGCAGCGACCGTCGACGGGTACTCGGCGGGGTCCAGCGCGAGGTAGTAGCGCCGCAGCGCAGCGGCCTGCCGGGGGCCTGGCGCATCCGGTGCGTGCTGCGGGGCGAGGAACCCGATCACGTAGTGCGCGAGGGTCGTGTAGGCGCGCGCGGCCAGCGACACCGGGAAGCCGAACTCGAGCAGCCGTGTGATGGTCCGCTCCCGCACGGCCAGGCCGTTGGGTCCGATCGGCACCTCCGACGCGAACAGCCCCAGCAGGTTGGGATGGCGCGAGAGGGCGTCGTGGAACAGCAGCAGCTCGGTCCGGGCGGCCTCCTGCCAGGTGCCCGGCGGCGGCCGTCCGGCGGCACTCGCAAGCACCTCGCCGAGCAGCCGGTCGACCACCAGGATCCTCAGCTCCTCCATGCCCGTGACGTGCCTGTAGATGGTGGCCGTGCTCGTTTCCAGGCGCCGGGCGAGCGTGCGCATGCTGAACGCATCGGTGCCGGTTTGGTCGATCAACTCGCAGGCCGCCGCCACGATCTCCTCGAGCGAGCGCGGAGGTCGTCCCCTCGTGCGCGCCGCCGGTGGTGGGCGGCGTGCGCTCCACCATCCGGGCGTGCCAGGGGCGGGGGTCCGGAGCTCACGCCGGCGCGTAGGCCGCTGCTGCGGCGGTGTCCCCTCGGCTCGCGATCCGGCCACGACTAATTATGATAACGTCGTAGCCGTTATTGGTTGCGGCCGGTGGGTCCCCCAAGGCCGACACCGGCCACCACATGCCACGGGGTCGCGCGGGGGACCCGCGCGGCGAGGATCGGAGGGAGCAGTGACACCCGAGCAGCGCCGGCGCTTCGTACTCGACCACCGCACCGCGATCTTCGGCTACGGCCGCGCCCACGACGGGCCCGCGATGTCGATCGTGTTCTACGCCGCCACACCCGAGGAGATCCTCGTCTCGACGATGGCCGAGCGGGCCAAGGCGAAGGCGGTCGCGCGCAATCCGAAGGTGTCGCTGTGCGTGCTCGACGAGCAGTGGCCGCCGAGCTACCTGCAGGTCTACTGTGACGCGCAACTCGACACCGATTTCGACTCGGTCGTCGGGGTGATGATGCAGATCGCCGGCGTGATGGCCGGCCAGCCGATGTCGCAGGAGGTACGACCGATGATCGAAGAGGGCGCCCGTGTCGAGAAACGGGTGGTGCTGCGTCTGCGTCCGTACGCGACCTTCTACACGCCGCCCCGCCACGTCCACCGCGAGGCCGACATCGGCCCGGGGCTGCTGCACCAGACGAGCGCCTCGGTGCCCTGGTGATCGCGATGTCCCGACGCGTGCTGCTGCGGGGCGCCCACGTCGTCTCGATGGACGAGGGCGTCGGCGAGCTGACGGGCGACGTGCTCGTCGAGGACGGGGTGATCGCGGCCGTCGGGTCCGGGCTCGAGGCCGGCGATGCGGAGCTCGTCGACCTCGCCGGCGACATCGTGATGCCGGGCTTCGTCGACACCCATCGACACACGTGGCAGACGCCCTTCCGCGGCGTGTGCGCGGACTGGACGCTCGAAGAGTACTTCCGCGGCATCCGCATGACGGTGTCGCCGAACTGCTCGGCCGAGGACGTGTACGCCGGCAACTACGTGGGCGCGCTCGAGGCGCTCGACGCGGGCGTGACGACGCTGCTCGACTTCTCTCACTGCAACAACACGCCCGAGCACGCGGATGCTGCGCTCGCCGGTCTGCGCGACTCGGGGATCCGCGCCACGTTCGCCTACGGCTACTTCCCGACGCTCGTAGCCGAGCCGGTGTTCACTGAGCACGAGCAGCGCCTCGCCGACGCGCGGCGCGTGCGCGAGCAGCTGCCGAGCGACGACAGCCTGGTGACGATGGGGGTCGCGCTGACCGAGTGCGGGCTGGTGCCGTTCGAGCAGACCGCTGCCGAGGTGCGCTCCGCGCGCGAGCTGGGCGTTCCCACTGTGCTGCACACGGGTTGCGCGTGGGGCGGTCTCATCACCCAGGGCCTGCCCGAGCTCGACCACCACGGGTTGCTGGGCCCCGACCAGGTGCACGTCCACTGCAACACGCTCGACGAACGCGACTTCCGGCGGCTGGCCGACCACGACTGCAAGATCTCCTCCAGCCCGGAGACTGAGCTGCAGATGGGAATGGGCCACCCGGTGATCGGACGCGCGCTCGCGCACGGCATGCGCCCCAGCCTCAGCTGCGACGTGATCTCATCCAACTCCGGCGACATGTTCGCCCAGATGCGCCTCGGCCTGCAGTTCGAACGGGCGATGCGCAACGACCTCGACAACGCGGAGGGCCGCATGCCCGAGCATCTGCACCTGACGGTGCGCGACGCGCTGCGCTGGGGCACCGCCAACGGCGCACACGCGATGGGCCTCGAGGATCGCATCGGGTCGATCACCGTCGGCAAGCAGGCCGATCTGATCGTCGTCGGCGGTGGACGCCTGAACATGGCACCGATGGCCGATCCCGTCGGCTGTCTGGTGGCGCAGGCGAACCCTTCGAACGTCAGGCACGTGCTCGTCGCCGGTCGCTTCGCCAAGCGCGACGGAGAGCTGTGCGACGTCGACCTCGGCCGCGCGACGGACCTGGCGAACGCAGCGTGTGAGCGCGTCCGGGCGAGGATCGCCGACCAGGGCCTGGAGCTGCTGCCACCCGCTCCCGACGGCTTCACCGACGCGATCAACACCGCGGCGGCCGTCAACCTCGCGCGCGCCTGGGGGTAGACGCCCCGCTTCGCCGACAGCCGGCCGTCGACGACGGCCGACCTTCGTCCATGGCCGCGCCGCCTAGAGCCGGTCGTCGCCCACAGCCGGCCGTCGCCTACAGCCGGCGCTCGCCTACAGCCGGCGCGCGCCTACAGCCCGCGCGCGCCTACAGCCCGCGCAGGAACTCGAGCAGCGCCGCGTTGGCAGGCTCGGGGTGGGTCAGGTTGGCGGCGTGGGGCGCGCCCTCGATGCGCACCACCCCCGAGGAGCCCGGAAGCCCGTCGCTCAGCTGCTCGGCGAGCTCCATCTCGATCGACACGTCCGCCGTGCCGTGGATGACGAGCGCGGGGCACTCGATCTCGCCGAGACGGGTGGTGATGTCGTCACGTTCGAACAGGCAGTCGCCGGGTCCCTTCATGCTCTCGCGCGGGAGTCGGCGCCACTTCTCGATCCACACGGCGTTGAGCTCGGGTTCGCCGATGATGAGGTTGGCGATCGTTTCCGCCAACTCGTCCACCGGGCCCGCCGCCAGCCAGGTGTCCTGCATCTGGCGGTAGGCGGGCAGCCGCTCCGGGTCCTCGACGCCGGCCTGGGTGTCGATCAGGACCAGCGCCCGCACGCGCTCAGGCGCCGTCAGCGCGGTGCGCAGCGAGAGGAACCCGCCCTGCGACATGCCACCCACGACGGCGCGCTCTATCCCGAGGTGGTCGAGCAGGCCCAGGCAGTCCGACGCCGAGTCCCAGTAGGTGAACGGCTCGCCGTCGTACTCGGTCTCGCCGAACCCTCGCTCGTCCCACGTGATCACGCGGAACTCGAGCGACAGCGCCTCCACCTGTGGCGCGAACATCTCGCGGTCCATCAGGAAGCCGTGAGCGAGGATCAAGGGCGGGCCGTCGCCGCCGCTGTCGTCGTATCTGATGCGCTGACCGTTTATCTCAGCGAACGCCATGTCACGCCTCCCGATCGTCCGACGGCGGCGAGTGTAACCGACCGTACGAGATGGGCGTCGCCGGCGTGAGACGCCCGGGGCCGCCGGTAAGATCGCGACACGCCACGGGGGGCAGGACACATGGTCAGGATCGCGATCGCCGGAGTGGTAGCGGGACTCGTGGCGGCGGCGCTTGCGGCGCCGGCCGGCGCGTTTGTCGGCTGCCACTCGGGTCGGACGGTGTTCAAACATCGCCGGATCCGGGTCTTCAGCATCGGCCGGGTGGGAGGGAGACGGAGTGAGCGGGGATCCCACTACCGCCAGTACTACGTGTGCGGCCGCGGTGCACGAACCCCGGTGATGTTCGACAGCGGCCAGCCCTTCAACATCGAATCGGTCTCCGACTTCAAGGTCTTCGGACACCGCCTCGGCTTCGTGATCGGCGACCAGGGCATCCAGAGCGGGGCATCGGTGTCGGTGGGCTGGGTGAGGATGCCGCGCGGGCCGGTGAAGACGGGGGCGATCTGGGCCACGGAAGGCCTCCCCGAAGAACAGGAACTGGAAGAACACGTGCCGAAGGTGCCGGCCGAACAACTGGAATACGCGATCGCGAGGGACGGAACCGTCGCTGTCGCGAGTGAAGCCCACGCCTCGGCCGCCGGCCGGCCGCTGGAATGGGAGGTGTGCGATCTGAGGGTCAAGCGCCACGGGCTGTCCCGTCCGAGACCGCTGTTCAAGACGAGCTCCCCCTTCGAGGCACCTGTGCTGAGGACGATCGCGATCACCGGCTCGATCGTGAGCTGGCGCAACATCGCGGGCGCCACGATCTCGGTGGCCCGCCGCTAGCGACCGACCCGCAGCGCCGCCGCGATCCTCTTCGCCGCCCCTAGCGGCTGCCCCGCAGCGCTGCCGCGATCCTCGCGGCCGCCCCTAGCGGCCGCCCCGCAGCGCTGCCGCGATCCTCGCGGCCGATGCGACCACGTGCTCGGCCATCTCGGCCTCGCCCCGCTGGTCGATCCACACGATGCTGATGCTCGCCTCGACGTCTCCGTCGGGCATCTCGATCGCGCTGGCGACGCCGGTCGCGCCCGCGAGCAGCTCGCCCGACGAGTGAGCCCACCCGCGCACCCGCGCCTGTGCCACCGCGCGCCGCTCCCGCGGTCTCGCGGGCAGCGCCGCAAGCAGCGCGATCCCCGAGGCGGCCTGGTCCAGGCGATGGCGCAGGCCGGCCCGGTAGGCGATGTGGATATCCGAGCTGCGCGGCTCGCACACGGCCGCGACCACCGCCTGGTCTGCGTCGCGCAGCGTGAGCGCGGACGTTGCCCCGACCTCGTCGGCGAGGGCCTGGAGCTCGGGCAGGGCTACCTCCTGCAGGCGCGCCCTCACACCGCTGGCGAGCTCGAGCAGACCGACTCCGAGGCGGTAGCGGCCGTCGCCGCCGCGCGCCACCAGACGCTGGTCGGACAGGGGGCCGAGCAGGCGGTATATGCCGGCGCGGTGGGTGGACAGCTCGCGGGCCAGCTCCGAAACCGATAGGCCCTGCGGCCGCTCCGCGAGCACGGTCAGGACGCGCAGTCCGCGCTCGAGGGTCAGCGATCCGCTCGAGTGTGCGTCTACTGTGCGCATCGCACGTTTATAGTACGGGGCAACGCCGTCGAACCGCGGGGGTGCGGGCCGGTCGTGAAGGGCTGAAGAGGATGGCCACGAGGGACACAGCCGTCGACCACGAGATCGTCGTCATCGGCGCGGGCTTCTCCGGGATCGGCGCCGCGATCAAGCTCGACCGTGCCGGCTTCCGCGACTTCGTGGTGCTCGACGAGGCGGACGGCGTGGGGGGGACCTGGCACTGGAACACCTACCCCGGCGTGGCCGTCGACATCCCGTCGTTCAGCTATCAGTTCTCCTTCGAGAAGCGTGCCGATTGGTCACGCGTATATGCGCCAGGGCGCGAGCTGAAGGCGTATGCGGACCACTGCACCGACAAGTACGGCGTGCGCGATCACATGCGTCTGAACACCAGGGTGACGGGCGCGAGGTTCGATGAGGACGCCGACGCGTGGTCCATCGACACGGCCGGCGGCCGCACCATCACGGCCCGGTTCGTGATCGGCGCGACCGGCGTCTTCAGCCAGCCGAAGCTCCCCGACATCCCGGGCGTCGAGACGTTCGCCGGACCCGCGATCCACACCGCGAGGTGGGACCACTCGGTGCCGCTGCGGGGCCGGCGGGTGGCGGTGATCGGCACCGGCGCGTCGGCGATCCAGCTGATCCCCGCGATCGCTCCAGAGGTCCGGGAGGTGCTCGTCTTCCAGCGCACCCCGATCTGGTGCCTGCCGAAGCTCGACGCGCCGCTGGGCGGGCGGGCTCGTGCGATCCTCCGCCGGGTCCCGGGGGCGATGCTCGCCGCGCGCTGGATCAGCCAGGCGTTCGTCGAGCTGACCTTCGTGCTGGTGGCCCACTTCGCGGGCACGTTCCCGTTCCTGCCGGCGCGTGGCGAAGCCGAAGCGCGCAAGCTGCTTCAGGACGTCGCCGACCCGGACGTTCGCGACCGCCTCACCCCCCGCTACAGGCTCGGGTGCAAGCGCCCGAGCTTCTCCAACGAGTACATCCGCGCCTTCAACCGCGACGACGTGCATCTCGTGACCTCGCCGATCGAGGCGATCACGCCGCAGGGCATCCGCACGGCCGACGGCGTCGAGCACGAGGTCGACGTGCTCGTCCTGGCGACCGGCTTCAAGGTGTTCGACAAGGGAAACATGCCGCCTTTCCCGGTGCGCGGCGCCGGCGCCCTCGACCTGGCGCAGTGGTGGGACGAGAACCGCCAGCAGGCGTACGAGGGGGTCAGCGTGCCGGGGTTCCCGAACTGGTTCTCGATCCTGGGGCCCTACGGCTTCAACGGCCAGTCCTACTTCGGCCTGATCGAGACTCAGATGCGCCACATCGTGCGCTGCCTGGAGCGCGCCCGCCGCCGGGGGGCGACGCGGATCGAGATCACCCCGGAGGCGAACCGGCGCTACTTCGAGTCGGTCCTCGCCCGCCGCGGCAACCAGGTGTTCTTCCGGGGATCGTGCGCGAACGCCAACAGCTACTACTTCGACGCCCACGGCGACGTGCCGTTCCGTCCCAGCCTCTCGCTCGAGGCCGCCTGGCGAAGCGCCCGCTTCGACCTCGATGACTACGCCTTCGCCTGAGCCGTCTCCGAGCCTCCCGAGCCGGGTGCGGTCGGCTCAGCCTCCCGGGCCCAGGTCCTGGAGCAGTTCCACCAGCCGCTCGCGGCAGTAGGTCCACTGTTTGCGGTTGCGCCCGCTTCCCGGGTGCAGCGTCTCGAGCAGCGCCAGCCCGCGCATCGTCGCGGTCGCCATCTCCAGCAGCCGCTCGAACCCGGGACGGTCGGCGAGCTCGCCGAACAGCCGGCGCGAGACGACGGCGGTTTCACGGTCCAGCTTGCGCTCCACGGCGACCAGGCGCTCGCGCAGGTCCGGGTCGGTGCGGGCGTGGGTCCACAGGTCGAGCGCCGCCTGGTACAGGGGCCCGGCGTATCCCGACCACAGCAGGTCGAGACCCTCGACGATCCGCTCGCGGCCCTCGGGCAGCGTCTCGGCCGCCGCGAGCAGGTTCTCGCCGCGGCGCTCGGCCAGGTGCTCCATCGCGGCCACCACCAGCGCCTGGCGCGTCTGGAAGTGGTGCAGGTGGGCGCCCCGCGAGACGCCGGCCCGCTCGGCGACGCGGCTCGTGGTGGTCTTCGCGTAACCGTCCTCGACAAGCGAGGCGATGGTGGCGTCGAGCAGCGCCTGTCTCGTCGAGGCGCTGCGGGCCGCCTGGCTGCGGCGTGTGGTGGGGGTGGCGGTGGCGGCCATCTCGCGAGTCCCATATTACTTGCGTTCACGCATGAACGTTTCTGTGGTAGCGTTGCCGCCGTAGACCGCGAGCCCCGCAGACGGCGGGACGACGACCCCGGGAGGTCCCACAGATGGCAGCCGCAGAGGCGCTGGTGTTCGACGCGATCAGAACGCCGCGCGGCAAGGGCAAGTTCAACGGATCGCTGCACGGCACCAAGCCCGTCGACCTGGTCGTCGGCCTGATGCACGAGACGCTCGTACGCAACGACAAACTCGACCCCTCGAGGGTGGACGACGTCGTGCTCGGCTGCGTCTCCCCGGTCGGTGACCAGGGCGCCGACATCGCCAAGACCGCGGCGATCAAGGCGGGCCTGCCCGACACGGTCGCGGGAGTCCAGCTCAACCGTTTCTGCGCCTCGGGCCTGGAGGCCGTCAACGTGGCCGCCCAGAAGGTCGCCTCCGGGTGGGAGGACCTCGTGTTCGCCGGTGGCGTGGAGTCGATGTCACGCGTGCCGATGGGCTCCGACGGGGGTGCCTGGGCGATGGATCCCGAGACCAACTACGACACCTCGTTCATCCCTCAGGGGATCAGCGCCGACCTGATCGCCACGATCGAGGAGTTCAGCCGCGAAGACGTCGACGCCTTCGCGGCGCGCTCCCAGGAGAAGGCGTCCGCCGCGGAGGCAGACGGGCGCTTCGCCGACAGCGTGATCCCGGTCAAGGACCTCAATGAAAACGTGGTGCTCGACCACGAGGAGTTCATCCGCCCCGGCACGACCGTGGAGACGCTCGGTGGGCTGAAGCCCTCATTCGCCGCGATCGGCGACATGGGCGGCTTCGACGCGGTGGCGCTGCAGAAGTACCACTGGGTCGAGAAGATCAACCACGTGCACACCCCCGGCAACTCGTCGGGGATCGTGGATGGGGCCTCGCTGCTGACGATCGGCAACGAGCAGACCGGCAGCGAGATGGGGATGAAGCCGCGCGCGCGGATCCTCGCCACGGCGCTGTCGGGCGCGGACCCGACGATCATGCTCACGGGCCCCGCCCCCGCCAGCCGCAAGGCGCTGGCGAAGGCCGGGCTCACCGTGGACGACCTCGACCTGATCGAGATCAACGAGGCCTTCGCCGCGGTCGTGCTGCGGTTCGTGCGCGACATGGGCCTGGACATGGAGAAGGTGAACGTCAACGGCGGCGCGATCGCGATGGGCCACCCGCTGGGTGCGACCGGGGGCATGATCCTCGGCACGCTGATCGACGAGCTGCACCGCACCGGTGGCCGCTACGGCCTGGCGACTCTGTGCGTCGGAGGCGGCATGGGAATCGCGACCGTCGTGGAGGCGATCTGATGGCTGAGAGCACAACGATCCGATGGGACAAGGACGCCGACGGCGTCGTCCTGCTGACGCTCGACGACCCGAACCAGTCGGCCAACACGATGAACCGCGCCTACGCGGAATCGATGGCCGCGACGCTGGATCGGCTCGAAGCGGAGAAGGACGGCATCACGGGCGTCGTGATCACGTCGGCCAAGAACACGTTCTTCGCCGGGGGCGACCTCAACGACCTCAAGGCGGCGGGCAAGGACGACGCCCCGCAGCTGGCCGAGATGGTGCGTGCCGGCAAGGCGCAGCTGCGGCGGCTGGAGACGCTCGGGGTGCCCGTGTGCGCTGCCATCAACGGCGCCGCGCTGGGTGGAGGCCTGGAGCTGTGCCTCGCCTGTCACCACCGCATCGCGGTCGATGACCCGAAGGTGCAGATGGGCTTCCCGGAGGTGCAGCTCGGCCTGCTCCCCGGCGCCGGCGGGGTGGTGCGCACCGTTCGCATGCTCGGCATCGCCGACGCGCTCATGAAGCTGCTGATGCAGGGCCAGCGGCTGCGGCCCGCACAGGCGATTGACACGGGCATCCTCGACGAGGTGGTGGCCACCCAGGACGAGCTCGTCCCGGCCGCCAGGGCGTGGGTAGTGCAGCGGGCCGCCCAGGAGGGGCCCGTCGAGCAGCCGTGGGACGCGAAGGGCTACAAGATCCCCGGCGGAGCCCCGTCGAACCCGAAGCTCGCCCAGAACCTGCCGGCGTTCCCCGCCAATCTGCGCAAGCAGCTGAAGGGGGCCAACTACCCGGCGCCGCACCACATCATGGCCGCCGCCGTGGAGGGCGCCCAGGTCGACTTCGACACCGCGATCGAGATCGAGGGCCGCTATTTCGTAGACCTGCTCACCAGCCAGGTCGCGAAGAACATGATCCAGGCGTTCTTCTTCGACATGCAGGCCGTCAGCGGCGATCGCGGACGGCCCGAGGGGCTCGAGCCCTACCGGGCCCGCAAGGCCGTGGTCCTCGGCGCGGGGATGATGGGCGCGGCGATCGCGTACGTTTGCGCGAAAGCGGGAATCGAGGTGGTCCTCAAGGACGTCTCGATGGAGGCTGCCGAGCGCGGCAAGGGCTACTCGGCGGGCTTGGTCGAGAAGGCCGTCTCGCGGGGCCGCTCCACCCAGGAGAAGGCCGACGAGCTGCTCGCGCGGATCACGCCCACCGACGAGCCGGCGGTGGCCACCGGTGCCGACCTGGTGATCGAGGCCGTGTTCGAGGACCCGGCCGTGAAGGCCCAGGTGTTCGCGGAGATCGAGCCCTACCTGGAGCCCGACGCGCTGCTCGGTTCGAACACCTCGACGCTCCCGATCACCGGGCTCGCCGAGGGCGTCACGCGGCCGGCGGACTTCATCGGTCTGCATTTCTTCAGCCCCGTGGACAAGATGCCGCTGCTGGAGATCATCAAGGGCGAGAAGACAAGCGACGAGACGCTCCACCGGGCGCTGGACCTCGCCAGGCAGATCAAGAAGACGCCGATCGTGGTCAACGACTCGCGCGGGTTCTTCACGAGCCGCGTGATCGGGACGTTCATCAACGAGGGCGTGGGCATGCTCCTCGAGGGTGTCCCGGCGGCCTCGATCGAGCAGGCGTCCAGCCAGGCGGGCTACCCGGCTCCGGTGCTGCAGCTCAGCGACGAGCTCAACCTCAACCTCGCGCGCAAGATCCGCGACGCGACGAAGGCGGCGATCGAGGCCGAAGGCGGCGTGTTCGAGGATCGCCCCTCCTTCCAGGTCGTGGACCGCATGCTCGAGGAGGGACGTGGCGGCAGGCTCGCGGGCGCCGGTTACTACGACTACGAGGACGGAAAGCGTGCCGGTCTGTGGAAGGGGCTCAAACAGCTCTTCCCGGAGATCGAGGACCCCAGGTCGCTGTCGCTGCGCGACCTCGAGGAGCGGATGCTGTTCATCGAGTCGATCGAGGCCGTCAAGTGCCTCGACGAGGGCGTCATCGAGACCGCCGCGGACGCCAACGTGGGCTCCATCCTGGGGATCGGCTTCCCGGGCTGGACCGGCGGGGTGCTCCAGTACATCGACGGCTACGAGGGCCCGGATGAAACCGGACCCGCGGCGTTCGTCGCCCGCGCGCGAGAGCTCGCGGAGAAGTACGGCGAGCGCTTCGACCCGCCCGCCTCGCTCGTCGAGAAGGCCGAGCGGGGGGAGCGCTACAGCGAGGTGGCGGCCCTGGCCGCGACGCCAGCTTGACAGGTTCGACGATCCCGCCAGACCGAGGAGGAGCCCGATGTACGGATTCACGCTCACCGACGAGCAGCAGGCCTTCGTGGAGGCGGTTCGCGATCTCGCCAGGCGCGAGTGCGGCACGCGCGAGCAACGCGACGCCCTGACCAACCACAACACCGAACCGCACAACCCGGGCCTGTACAAGCGGGTGGCGGATCTCGGGTGGCTGGGTGTCGCGATCCCGGCGGAGTTCGGGGGCACAGGCGGCGGCATGGTCGACCTGTGCCTGTTCCTGGAGGAGATCTCCTACGGGCAGGTGCCGATCGGAGGGTTTCCCGTCAGCGCGATCAGTGCCGGTCCCTACGAGCGCTTCGGCACCGACGAGCAGAAGCACGAGATCCTGCCCGGCATCGTGGGCGGCGCCGTCGAGGCGATCGCGATGTCCGAGCCCGAGGCGGGATCAGACGTCGGCAACCTGCGCTGCAAGGCCGAGAGGCGCAACGGCGGGTACGTCATCAACGGCCAGAAGACCTGGATCTCCGAGGCTCAGTACGCCGAGCACATCCTGCTCGTGTGCCGCACCGAGACCGGCTCCGACAAGCACAAGGGCCTGACCATGCTGTCGATCCCGGGGGGCTCAGAGGGCGTGGAGATCCGGGGCATCGAGACGATGGGCGGGAAGGTCGTCAACGACGTGTTCTTCAACGACTGCCACGTGCCCGCCGACCGTCTCGTGGGGGTCGAAGGGCAGGCCTGGATGCAGTTGATGAGCGGCCTGAACACCGAGCGCCTGATCATCGCCGCGCAGTCCACCGGCCTCGCGCAGCGGGCGCTCGACGACGTGATGGCCTACACGAAGGAGCGCGAACAGTTCGGGCGTCCGATCGGGTCCTTCCAGGCGCTCAGCCACCGCCTCGCCGACCTCGCCACCGAGGTGGCGTGCACGCGTCTGCTGACCTACGCCGTCGCCCGCCAATGCGACGAGAACCCCGGCGTGCTGTTCCCGCAGGAGGCGTCGATGGCGAAGCTGAAGGCCACCGAGACCGGCAAGAAGGTGGCGCTCGAAGGGATGCAGATGATGGGCGGCTACGGCTACGCCACCGAGTACGACATGCAGAACCACGTACGCATGAACCTCGTGTCCACGATCTACGGGGGCACCTCGGAGATCCAGCGCGAGATCATCGCCAAGACGCACGGGCTGTAACGAGCGGCGCGAGTAGAGTCAGGCTCGATCGTGTCTGTCTCCGAGGCTTCGCACCCGCCCGAGCCGGACATCGGCGCCGTCGAGTTCTGGAGCCGGCCGGCCGAGGAGCGCGACGTCCTGTTCGCGCAGCTGCGCCGCGACGCGCCGATCTCGCGGCACGACCCGCCCGAGGACATCCTCGACATGCCCGTGGAGGGTCATCCCTACTGGGCGATCGTGCGCCACGAGGACATCCGCCGTATCTCCCGCGACCCGCACACGTTCTGCTCGGGGCAGGGCACCCAGTTCGGCGACGCCCCACCGGAGATCCTGGAGGCGTCGCAGTCGTTCCTGGCGATGGACGCGCCCCGTCACACCAAGCTCCGCGGTCTCGTGTCGGCGGCCTTCACGCCGCGTCAGGTGGCGCGCATCGAGGACGGCATCCGCGTCAACGCCACGCGCATCGTCGAGGAGGCCGCACCGACGGGCGGCGGGGACTTCGTCGAGATGATCGCCAAGCGCCTTCCGCTTGTGACGATCTCGGACATGATCGGCGTCCCCCAGGAGGACCGCGAGCGCGTCGTGTCGGCCGCCGACGTGCTCGTGTCGGTAGCCGACCCCGAGTTCTTCGGCGACCGCCGCCCGGTGGAGGTGCTCGGCGAAGCCCTGTGGACGCTCACCCAGTTCGCCACCGAGCTGGCGGCCCACCGTGAACAGCACCCCGGGGACGACCTGATGACGGCCCTCGTGCAGGCCGAAGTGGAGGGCGAGCGACTAACCCATGCGGAGATCGGGGCGTTCTTCGTGCTCCTCTCGGTCGCAGGCAACGACACCACGCGCCACACCACCTCGCACGCGATGCGCGCGCTGACCGTGAACCCCGACCAGCGCGCCCTGCTGATGGGGGACCTCGACGGGGCGCTGCCGATCGCCGTCGAGGAGTTCGTGCGCTGGGCCTCGCCGGTGTTGACATTCCGCCGCACCACCACCCGCGAGGTGGAGGTCCACGGGCAACGACTGGAGGCGGGGGAGAGGGTGGTGATGTTCTACCACTCGGGCAACCGCGACGAGCGGGCCTTCGCGGACCCGTGGCGCTTCGACATCACCCGCGATCCGAACCGGCACCTCGGCTTCGGAGGCGGCGGCCCGCACTTCTGCCTCGGGGCCTCGCTCGCCCGCACACAGCTGCGCTCGATCTTCGGCGAGTTGCTGCGCGTGATGCCCGACATCGAGGCGCAGGAGCCCGAGCTGCTGGACAGCAACTTCATCCACGGGGTCAAGCGCATGCAGGTCAGCTTCACGCCGAGCGCCTGAGCGCCGCGCGTGCCGCGCTGCCGCCTCAAGCGGTCCGGATGGGCGCGCCGCGCCCAAACGCCGCTCGCTGCGCGCTGCCTTCCGTGCGTCAGCCGGCGGTGGCGCGGGTGGCGGCCCAGTCCTTCGTCGCGTCGGAGCCGCCCCCGCCGTTGAAGTGCGAGGCGACGGTGCCGCTGGCCTTGCCGTGCGCGCGGAAGGTGCCGGTCACCGTGACGGTCCCCTCGCTCTTTCCCGCAGGGCCGGGCGCCGGGATCTTGAGCTTGGCCTTGAAGGTCCCGCTGCGGGTGATCGTGGCGGTGCCGCCTTTCGGGGCTCCCACCCCGCCGCAGCCCCCGTTGCATTTGATCGGCGTCTCCACGGAGATGAAGGTCACCTTGTGGCCGTTGGCGGACACCTTGAACGCGATCGCCTCCAGCCCCACCTGGCTTGCCCCCTTGTAGTGGCCGACGTAGGTGGCGCCCTTCACCTGCTTGGCCGCCGATGCGAGCCCCGCGCTCGCCAGCACGCAGGCAAGCGTGAGCGCCGCGCCTGCGGCGATTCTCCCCGGGACTGTGCTGCGATCGGACATCTGAGCGAGGTGTCTGCCGCGCGTGACCGTGCGGCGAGGCCACCGATCATATCCACGCCGTCGCGGACGGCTCCCGCCCGACCCCCCCGGGCCGTGCACACCACGACCCGGGCCGCACGAAACGCCTCCTACGCCGCGACGCGCTCCGCGGCAGGGTCTCGCCGGGCGCGCGCTGCAGTGCGCTCTGCGAGGATCACCGTCGCCTCGTTCGCCGGGGTGATCGTGATCCCGCGTCGCGCCGCACGTTCACGCGACCCGCCGGCCGGCTCCACCGAGAAGCGCAGGAGCGCCTCGCGGAGCACCGCCTGCATCTCGAGCATCGCGAAGCTCGCCCCGATGCACCTGCGCCTGCCGGCGCCGAACGGGAGCCACGTGTATGTGCCGGGGGCCGACTCCATGAAGCGTTGCGGGCGGAAGGAATACGGGTCGGGGTAGATCGCGGGGTCGTGGTGCAGCAGGTAGGCGCTCGGGAACAGCACCGCGCCGACGGGGTAGGTCCTCGGCCCGATCCGCACCGGCCGGTGCACGACGCGTGGCTCGGCGTTCGGGATCACCGGGCGGACACGCATCAGCTCCTGAATCGTCGCCTTGAGGAGCGGCTCGCCATCGCCGTGTTCGAGCTCGTCTCCGAGCCTGCGCGCCAGCTCGGGGGTGCGAGCGAGGATCGAGAACGCCCACGCGAGCTGCGAGGCCGTCGTCTCGTGCCCCGCGACGAGCGTCGTGACGAGCTCGTCGCGCAGCTCCTGGTCGCTCATGGGGCTGCCGTCGTCGTGTGTCGCGGAAAGCAGCAGCGAAAGCACGTCATCACCCTGCTCGCCGCTCGCGCGACGTCGCTCGACCAGCTCGAAGATCAGGCGGTCGGCGTGCTCCATCTGCCGCCGCCGACGGCGCGCAGGGGCGGTCCACGCCAGCGCCGGCATCGACCACAGGATCTCCACCGGTTTCGAACCTGTTCCCAGCAACACCCGCAGCGAGTCCCTGATCGCCGCAAGCTCCTCACCGCGCTCGAGACCGAACACGACGCGCAGGATGATCTCGAGCGTGACCTGCTGGAGGCGCTCGTGCAGCGCGAGCGGCCGGCCGACGGGCCAGGACGCGACCTCGCGCTCGCAGTACTCGTCGATCAGCCCCGACAGGCGCTGCAGCGATTCCCCGTGGAAGGGCGGCAGCATCAGCTTGCGCTGCTCGAGGTGGGCGTCCTCGTCGAGCACGATCACCGAGGTCGGGCCCACGACCGACTCGATCACTTTGGCCCCCTCGCCGGGGTGCAGCACCTCGGGCGGGGCGGTCATCAGTTCCTTGATCTCCTGCGGGTCGGAGATCATCACGATCGGAGGGCCTCCGATGACGCGCACCGTGAAGCGCGAGCCGTATCGCCGCCGCAGGCGCTCGAGGAAGGCGGTGTGGCGGGTGACGAACCCGATCGTCTGTATGACGCGGGGGAGCCTCGGTCCGGGTGGCAGCTCATCGGTCATCTGAAACCAACCTCCGATCTCTGGGGCGCGTCCGCCGCAACGGCGTCGTCACCTCTTACTCGACGGACTGTCCAGTAAGCTATCACGCAGTGGCATCCGAGGCTCGCTCGAGACGGGGCAGGCGCGAGGCGACCCCGCGCCAGGGTGACGCGCGCGAACGGGCGATCCTCGATGCGGCGAGCAGGCTGCTCGAGGAGGCGCCCCTGAGCGAGTTGACGGTCGCCCGCATAGCCATGGCCGCCGGAGTGCCACGCTCGTCGTTGTACTTCTACTTCTCCGACAGGACCCAGATCTTCGAGGTGCTGCTCGGGGAGGTCCTCGGGAAGATGTCGGCGGAGGTCGAGCGGTGGTTCTCCGATCCCCGCAACCTGTCGGAGTCGTGGCTGCGCTCGAGCCTCGCCGTCGCCGTGGAGGTCGCGCGGCAGAACGCCGGCGTGATGCGGGCGGCCGGCGAGAGCCGCGGCGTCAGCCCCGGTGTGGAGAAGGTCTGCCAGGAGTACTTCGAGCGCTCCGTCGAGCGCGCCGCCCTGCTGATCGAGCGCGACCGCCGCGCCGGGCTGGCGCCCGCCGGCGGGCCGTCCGCCTACGCGATCGCCCGCGCGCTGATGCTGATGACAGAACGCAGCATCTACGACCTGCTGCGCGCGGGTCACGAGGAGGGCGCCGACGAGGCGCTCACCGACACGCTCACCGTGCTGTGGGGGCGCGGGGTGGGGACCGAGCCGGGCCACGCCGGTGGAGCCACCGGCTAGCACTCGGGCCCTCCACTCACGTACCCGCCCACTGCCACGCGGCCCGCTCGTCACCCGACGGAGCCGGGGTGGACGACCGACGTGGATGAGCGAAGTGGACGAGCGGCCGTGCGGGGTAACGGGTTGCGGAGTAGGCTCGCAGGCACAGTCGACTGACAGGAGGAGCGATGGCAGACAGCGTCTATCGGGTGACCGAGGTCATCGGGGTGAGCGGCGACTCTTGGGAGGCCGCGGCGAGGAACGCCGTGGAGGTGGCGGGGAAGACCCTGCGGGACCTGCGCATCGCCGAGGTGGTGCGCCAGGACGTGACGATCGAGGACGGCAAGGTGGCGGAGTACAGGGTGCGCCTGAACGTGTCGTTCAAGTACGAGTCGGGCGAGTGAGCGCGATGCCCGAGACGGAGAGCATCCAGACACGGGACCGAGCGGCCCCCGGCACGATGCCCCCGATCTTCGGCGACATCCTCTGTGCCATCGACGGCAAAGAGGGGGGCTTCAGCGCGGTTGAGCAGGCGGTGGAGCTGGCCGGGACCCAGGGACGCGTGACATCGCTCCTCGTGACCTCATACAGTTCCGGTGGTCGGCACCGGGCTCCGGCGATCGGCCCGATGCAGGCGGCGGAGATCCTCGAGCATGCCGGACGGATCGCCCGCGAGGCCGGCGTGCCGTACGTGGAGGAGGTCGACCCGGGTAGCCCGCCGGCGCAGGTGATCCTGGATTGGAGCGCCAGATATGAGCTGCTGGCGCTGGAGGCGCCGGCGAGCTCGTGGCCTTCGAGACTGCTCAGCCTCGGCGTCGGCGACCGGGCGATCGGCGGCTTCAGCAACGCCCTGCTCGTCGCACGCCCCCTGGCCGCCGATCGGCGTCTGGGGGACCGGATCGTCGTCGCGAGCGACGGACAGGAGAGCTCGGACGGCCTGGTCGATCTGGCCGGGCGGCTCGCACGCGTCCACGGCTCGGATGTCACGCTCGTGCACGCGCTCGGGCGCGATCCCGTCAAACGCGGCCGGCTCGGCGAACAGAAGGACGTCCTCGAGCGCCAGCAGCAGGCACTCGCGCGTGCGTGCTCCCCCGGGACGAGTGAGCTGGTGATCAACCAGGGCAGGGCGGCGGGGGTGATCGTGACGGCCGCTGCCGCGGCCGATGCCTCGCTGGTGGTGATGGGCAGCCGCAGGCTCGACGGAGTGCGGGCACTGGGGAGGGTGAGCAGGCGGGTTGCGCACCAGTCACCGTGTTCGGTGCTGCTCGTGCCGCCGGAGGCGCTGACCGGCGGGGCCTGACGCCCCTTGCTGTTCGCGCCCGCCGACCTGACCGACGAAGAGCTCGAGCTCCAGCGCGAGGTTCGCGGGTTCCTCGCGCAGGAGCTCCCGCGCGGCACGTTCGTCCCGGGGCTGGGGATGGGCGCGCCGCGCGACCCCGCCTTCTCGGCCAAGCTGGCGCAGCGGGGCTGGCTGGGGATGGCGCTGCCGGCTCGCTACGGGGGACACGACCGCAGCGCGGTCGACCGTTTCGTGGTCACCGAGGAGCTGCTGCGCTGGGGTGCGCCGGTGGGGCACCACTGGGTCGCCGACCGCCAGACGGGGCCGGTCATCAACCGCTTCGGCACGGAGGAGCAGAAGCAGCGCTTCCTGCCGGCGATCTGCCGTGGCGAGCTGTCGTTCGCGATCGGCATGAGCGAGCCGGAGGCGGGCAGCGATCTCGCCGCGGTGCGCACGCGCGCCACGCCGGTCGACGGCGGCTGGGTCGTGAACGGGACCAAGGTGTGGACCAGTGGAGCCCACGCCAGCGACTGGTTCGTCGTGCTGTGCCGGACGGGGGAGTCCGCTGAGGATCGCCACGCGGGCCTCAGCCAGCTGATCGTGGATCTGCGCTCGGAGGGCCTCACGATCACCCCGATCCCGTTCCTGTCCGGGCATCGCGACTTCAACGAAGTGGCACTCGAGAACGTCTTTGTGCCCGACGAGCTGGTGCTGGGAACGATCGGCGGGGGCTGGGCGCAGAACACGTCGGAGCTCGCCTACGAGCGCGGCGGGCCGGAGCGGTGGCTGTCCACCTACCTGCTGTTCGAGGAGCTGATCCGCACCCGTGCCGAGCTTCTGGGCAGCGAGCGCGCGCACCTGATGCTCGGCGACTCGGTGGCGCGGCTGTGGGGCATGCGCCGGCTGTCTCTGTCGGTGGCCCGGATGATCGACAGCGGCGAGGCACCGGCTGTCCAGTCGGCGCTGGTGAAGGAGATGGCGACCCGCTTCGAGCAGGATCTGCTCGCGCGGGTGCAGGAGCTGGTGGCGGTCGAACCCGTGGGGGAGGGCGACTCGCTGTTCGAGAGGCTCCTGTTCGAGGCCGTGCTGAGCGGGCCGTCCTTCACGGTCCGCGGAGGGACCAACGAGATCCTTCGCTCGGTCGCCTCCAAGGGACTCGGCTCACTGTGAGCGACTGGCTGCTGCTCGACGGCGCGCGCCGCCTGCTCGCCGACACGTGCACCCACGACGTCGTCCAGCAGGCCGAGGCCGAGGGGTGGTCCCCGGCCGTGTGGGATGCAGTGGCGGGCGCCGGCTACTCGTCGCTGGCGGATCTCGAGCCTGCCGAGGCGCTCGGCGTGCTTGCGGTCGCCGGCGAACACGCGGCACCCGTGCCGGTGGCGGAGGCGGCGCTGGCGGGGTGGCTGCTGGGAGGGTCCGTGCCGGCGCCGGTGAGCGTGGTTCCCGCGGGGGAGCTGCGGCTCGAGCGCGGGCTCCTCAGCGGGACGTCGCTGCACGTGCCCTGGGGCCATGCCGTCGAGCACGTGGTAGCGGTCGCGGACGGCACCGCGGTGCTCGTGCCGGTCGCGTCGGCGGTGGCGGTCGAACGCCACACGAACCTCGCCGGGGAGCCGCGCGACTCGCTCGTGTTCGAGGACGCCGAGCCGCGGGCCATGCGGGAGGTGGCGTGCAACCTGTTCGAGCGCGGGGCGCTCACGCGCGTCGCGCTGATCTCCGGTGCGCTCACCGCGATGGGGCGTCTCACGGTCTCCTACGCAGCGGAACGGCGGCAGTTCGGTCGTCCGATCGCCTCCTTCCAGGCGGTCCAGCAGCACCTCGTCGAGATCGCCCAGGCGGCGTCGCTGGTGGCCGCCGCGGCCGATGGCGCGGCACGGGTGCCGGACACCTTCGAGATCGCCGCCGCCAAGGTGCTCGCCTCGAGCGCCGCCCTCACCGCAACGCGCGCGGCCCATCAGGTGCACGGTGCGATGGGGATGACGCAGGAGTACCGCCTGCACCACTTCACGCGGCGGCTGTGGGCATGGCGCAACGAGTACGGCGACGAGCAGCACTGGGCGGAGATCCTCGGCGGCGCTGTGGCCGGAGCCGGCGCCGACCGCCTGTACCCCACCATCACCGGCGGATCGGCGGTGGTGTAGTTGCCGCTCCTGCGACGCTCCGGCGTCGGTATCCACTACGACGTGCACGGAGAGCACAGCGAGCGCCCGCCGCTGCTGCTGAGCCACGGTTTCTCGGCCAGCGCCCACATGTGGGACGCCAACGTGCCGGCGCTCTGCGACGAGCGTCGGGTGGTGACGTGGGACATGCGCGGCCACGCGCGCAGCGAGGCGCCGCCGAGTGCGGGCGAGTACAGCGTCGAGCAGAGCGTGGGGGACATGTGCGCGCTGCTGGACGTGCTCGGGTCGCCGCGCGCGGTGCTCGGCGGGATGTCGCTCGGCGGCTACCTCTCACTCGCGTTCCACCTTCGCCATCCCGAGCGGGTCGCCGCGCTGATCCTCGTCGACACCGGCCCCGGCTTTCGGCGCGACGAGCCGCGGGAGGAATGGAACGCCTTCGCCGAGCGCAGGGCTGCTGCGCTGGACCGCGACGGCGTGTCGGCGTTGTCGCCGGGCCGCGAGGTCGCCGAGCATCCCGACGCCGCGGGCCTCGCGCATACGGCACGGCGGGTGATGGCCCAGTTCGACGCGAGCGTGATCGACTCGCTGCCCTCGATCGGGGTGCCCACACTCGTCGTGGTGGGCTCGCTCGACACCAACTTCTTGTCGGCGGCGGAGTACATGGCCGCCAAGATCCCCGGTGCCCGCAAGGTCGTGCTCGAGGGGGCGGGTCACGCCGCCAACATCGACGCGGCCGAGGCGTTCAACGCCGCCGCCGGCGAGTTCCTGCAAACCACGGAGGAGGCCCCGTGATCAAGCTCGTCTTCGCCATCCGTCGCCGCCCGGGCATGTCCCGTGAGGAGTTCCAGCGCTACTGGAGGGAGGAGCACGCTGGACTCGTCAGGCGCCACGCCGACGAGCTCCGCATTCGCCGCTACGTCCAGACGCACGCGTCCGACACCGACCTCGACGAGGCGCTGGCGGGAACCCGCGGGAGCGAGCCGCGCTTCTACGACGGCGTCGCGGAGCTGTGGTGGGACAGCATGGAGGACCTGATCGCCGCCAGCACCAGCGAGGCCGGTCAGGCCGCCGGCCGGGAGCTCGTAGAGGACGAGCAACGCTTCATCGACCTGCCCCGTTCGCCCCTGTGGCTGGGGGAGGAGAACGTGGTGATCGACCGGTAGACGCCGGCGACTGGGCCGTGGGCGTCAATGCTCGGACTCCTTGCCCGCGATCTCTCCGGCGATCTGGCGCGAGGCGAACGTGACCTGCCTGGCGGCCAGCTCGCTCACCGCGCTCCTCAGCTCCGGCGCCACGAGCGCCGCGGTGTCGGCCAGCGCCAGGCCCGCGGCGAGCTGGCGCACGAACGGCCCCCACGGTTCCACCGGGCCGCGCCCGGTCGGCCCTCCGCCATCTACCTTCACTCCCCACGAGACCCACGTTCCGGTCGCGTACTGGCTCGGCCGGTGGATTTCAGGGCTTGCGGGTGACTTGTAGAAGGCGAACGCCACCGCCGTGGTGTCGGCGCCGGCGTGCAGGTCCTCTTCGGTCAGCACCTGGGGAGAGGGCTGGACGAACTCGGTCCAATCCGCGAACGGCACCCCCTCGATCGCCGCAGCGGCGGTGATGTCCTCGGCGTTCGTGGTCGGCACGACGCCGCTTTCGTTGGCATTGGCGGCCAGGGAGGCGTCGGGGCTGACGGTGACGAAGTCCTCGTCGAAGAAGCGCCCTTCGTTGACGTCGAAGGCATCGATGTAGAACGCGGGGCCGCCGTTGCCGTTGCCCCCTGCCGGCAGGTACCAGGCGGCGGCCTGCACGTCGGTCGCGCCGACGGTCACGTCCAGGCTCTGGTCGGTGGTCACAGACGCGCCTCCCTGCGCACCCACGACCGACCAGAAGGCGAAGTCAGCGGTGTGTTTTCCGTGTGCGTCGGTCCATTCGATCACGGGAGGCGCCCACGCCTCGTAGGGCTCCCCGTCGGTGGCGCCGGTTTCGAGCGGCGTCACGATGTCGTCGGTGGCGGTCCCGGTGTGCAGGCGGCGACCACCCTTGCGGTTGTAGGTGACGTAGTGGGTGTGAACGGTTGGCATGGCTGCTCCTCCTGTGACGGCCACGCGCGCGCTTCACGCTATGCGGCACGCTGCGCCGCGCCCATGCTCCCGGACGCATGGTCGAGCGACGCGCCGGCCTGGGGGCTCTCGCCTCAGCCTGAGCTCGCCGGCGAGGCCCGCCGGGGACGCAGGCCCGCCAGCATCGCGTCGATGGCAACCTCCCAGCGACGGTCGACCGACGCGCGGCTGGTGCCCAGTCGCCGCGAGATCTCGGCCTCCGCCAGGCCCTGGATCAGTGCCACGAGGCCGTGCGCGATGTCGGTCGCGTCGCCGTCCATCTCCCCGGCGCCGATGCAGCGCTGCACGCGGCCGACGACCAGCGTCCTGACCGAGGCGCCCGCCTGCGTCTCCGCCGGGCCGGGGTCGAAGTCCCCGAACGGCCGCGAGAACATCACCCGTGCGAGCTGCGGATGCTCGTTGATGAACACGCGATACGCGACTGCGAGCTCTCGCAGGTCGGCCACCGGGTCACCGCTCTCGGGTGTGGCGGCGAGCCCTGCACGCAGCACCCGGAAACCCTCGAAGAACACCTCCCGCACGAGTCCCGCCTTGTCCCCGAACAGCTCGTACACGGCCGGGGTGGAGGTGTCGGCCGCCTCCGCCACGGTGCGCGTGGTCAGACCCCCCGGTCCCTGGCGCGTGAGGACCTCGATCGCGGCGTCCCGCAGGCGCTGCTTGAGCTCGGGCGTCCGGAGCTTCGTCCGCGGCATTGCCCCCGATCATATCGTGACATCGTCACGAAATCGTCTATCGTTCGTCGTCCCCCCGACCCAAGGAGGCACGATGAACGACCTGACCAGCTACGCGTGCGACGACGGCATCGCCACGATCACGATGGACGACGGCAAGGTCAACGCCCTCGGGATCCCGATGCTGCGAGAGCTCCATGCGGCCTTCGACCGGGCCGAGCGGGAGGAGGCGATCGTGATCCTCACGGGCCGTGAGGGTCGCTTCTCGGCGGGGTTCGATCTGAAGGTGTTCAGCGACACCCCGGATCGGCTGCCCGAGATGCTGACCCTCGGCGCGCGGCTGTGCGAGCGCATCCTCTCGTTCCCGCGCCCGGTCGTCACCGCGTGCACCGGCCACGGCGTCGCAGCGGGCTGCTTCATCCAGCTCCCCGCCGACCTGCGCCTCGGCGTCGACGGCCCCTTCCGGATCGGGCTCAACGAGGTGCAGATCGGCCTCACGATGCCCGGCTTCGTGATCGCGCTGGCACGCGCCCGGCTGGTGCCCTCGCATTTCGACCGGGCTGTCAACAGCGCCGCCATGTACACGCCGGCGGATGCGGTCGGCGCCGGCTTCCTCGATCGCGTTGTGGCGGCGGAGGAGCTCGCGCCGGCCGCCCGTGCCGCGGCGGGCGAGCTCGCCGGGTTGAACCCGGAGGCCCACCGCGCGACCAAGCTGAAGTCGCGGGGGGACGTGATCGAGGCGGTCCGCACCGCGATCAGGGATGAGTTCGAGGTGTTCGCCTGAGGGGCCGAGCCGGCGTGACTCAGGAGCCTCGCAGGAACGCCTGGAAGTCCGGCAGGGCGGCTGGATCCTGGACGATGAACAGGTGGCCCCCGTCGTAGCCGCGCAGCTCCGCGTGCGGAATGCGGGAGGCGATCGCGCGGCTGTTGACCTCAGGTGCGATGCGGTCGTAGCGCCCGTAGCCGACGAGCGTGGGGGAGGTGATCGCGCCGAGTCGTTCGAACACGTCGTGCCCGGCTCTCGCCTGCATCTGCAGGCGCCGGCCCGGAGCGCCGTCGGGGTCGTCTCGGTCGCGGTCCGCGCCCACGGCCTGCGCGAGCACCATGTCCGTCGGGCGCTCTGCGAGCCACTGCTCGTCCCAGCGTTCATCGAGCAGCTCCCGTCCGAGAGCGGTCCGCTCGGCCTCGTCGAGCTCGGCGAGGGTCTCCAGCGGATATGACGAGCCGCCCTCGCCGCCCGGGGACGTGCACGCGAGGCCGAGCCGCTGCACGCGGTGCGGATGTGTCACCGAGAACTCCTGCGCGACCATGCCTCCGAAGCTGAGCCCCATCACGTTGCACGTGTCCCAGCCGGCCGCGTCGAGCACCGCCAGCGCGTCGTCGGCGACGTCGGCCATCGTGTACGGCGAGCTCACGGGAGCGCTTCGCCCCAGGCCGCGGTAGTCCCACCTGAGCAGCTCGAAACCCTGGCCGACGAGGTCCAGCAACGGCCCTCCGCTCTCCACGGTCATGCTCGAGCCGTTGCAGAACAGCAGGCGGGGGCCGGTGCCCACCGTCTCCCAGAACAGGTCGGTCCCGCTGCCGCTCGCCGTCGGCACGACCGCACTACACCAGATGACCGGCCGCGCGGGCGGGTTCGCGGCGCCTCGACCTGGTCCCGCAAGCGGCCGCCGCTCGCCGTGGGAGCCTTAGCGCCGAGTGTCCGCGACGCATCGCGAAACGGGGGCCTTGGAGGAGCCGAAGACGGTGAAGATCGCGACCCCCTCGCTGCGGGGGATCGTGCGCATCGTGCTGATCGTGGTCGCGTGCGGAATCGCGCTTTTCCTCGCGTGGCGGATCCGGACGGTTCTGCTGCTGGCCGTCATCAGCCTGTTCCTGGCGCTGGCGATGGTGCCGCCGGTCGACGCGATCGAACGCCGCGTGCCCGTGCCGCGCTCGGCGATCATCCTCGTGTCCTACGTGCTGCTGGCGGCGGCCGTCGTCGTGATCGGCTACGTCGTGATCCCCAGCACCGTCAAGGAGATCGAGCAGCTGTCCCGCAACGCACCCCGCTACGGGCACGAACTGCGCGAGAACGCGACCTTCCGTCACTACGACAATCGCTACCACATCACCTCGAGGCTGGTGAGCGACGCGCGCCGGCTGCCCCAGCTGCTTGGACACCTGGTGGGACCGCTCCAGCAGGTGACTGTGTCCGCGTTCAGCTTCATCGGGCAGCTGGTCACCGTCCTGGCGCTCACCTTCCTGCTCGTGCTCCACGGCCGCGACTACGTGGGCAAAGCGCTCTCCCTGACCGGCCCGCGGGAGGCCCGCTACCGGAGCCTGGTGATCGACATCAATCACGCCGTCGCGGAGTACACGCTCGGGAACATCGTCATCAGCGTGCTCGCCACCGCGGCCACATGGGTCGTGCTCACGATCCTGGGCGTCCCGTACGCGTTGTCGCTCGGCTTCGTGGTCGGCTTCTTCGACCTGATCCCGCTCGTGGGCGCGACGCTCGGCGCGATCGTGGTGGCGCTGGCCACCGTCGGCGTGAACTTCCCGGTCGCGACCATCGTGTGGATCGCCTTCATCATCGTGTGGCAGCGTTTCGAGGATTACGTCGTCCAGCCCTTTGTGTACGGCCGGGCGCTGCACGTAAACCCGATCGTGACGATTCTCGCCGTGCTCGCCGGCGCCACCCTGCTCGGGATCCTCGGCGCGTTGATCGCGATTCCCACCGCCGCGGCGATTCAGATCGTGCTGGCGGACTGGTGGTCGAGGCGCAGGGCGACCCCCCAGGCGCCTCTGCCCGCGGGCGAGGGCTCCTCGACCTGAGACGCCGCCCGAGCGGGGCCTGCGCTGCATTCGACCTCGCGAATCGTCAAGAAGGAGCGATGCCCGGCCGGCTATCCCATCGCCTTCATCATGTGGGGCGAGGCGGGGGATCCGGGGACGACGAAGCCGGGGAGCTCGTGGGGCGCTGTGAGGATCACGGCGGCGAGCGCGATCAGAACCGTCGCGGTCGCGAGCCGCGCGCCGCGTGGCGAAGGCCCCAGCTTCTCCGCCGCCACGAGCACGGCGACCAGCCCCATCCACACGAGGCTCATCACGCCGAGTGCGAACAGGGCCGCCATCAGGGCCCACGTGCACCCGACGCACCAGCCACCGCTGCGCATGCCCACGGCGAGCGCACCGGGACGGGAGGCCTCCCACGTCGATCGCAGCGACCGGCGTGGGCTGCGGCAGCGCGAAAGGCAGGCCCGCTTGAACGCTGTCACCTGGTAGGCGGCGGCCACTGCCAGCACGCCGGCGGCGAGCCAGCGCCCGCCGGTGTGCCAGGCCAGCGACCCGCCGAACACGGTCCTTCCGAGCTCGAACACGGCGTAGGCCGCCACCCCGGCTGCGCTCCACACGAGCAGGTAGCCGCCCGCGAAGAGCAGGACCCGGCTCAGCTCGCGCCGTACGCCGGCGGTGAACACGGCTGCCGCCGGGGCTAACGACGGCAGCATCATCGCCGCCATCATCGTCGCCCACACGCCCGTGAACCAGCCAAGTGATCCGAGCGCCGTCCCGGGTCCCGCGTCCATTCCCGACATCCGCTCGGCTGTGGACCACCATGCTGCCCCCGCAGCGGCCGCGAGCGCGGCCACCATGCCCAGCTCGGCCCGCATCGCCGTCAGGGGCGCGAGCTCGGCCGTTGCGACGCTGCCGCGGCTCACGCCGCGTCGTATTCGTCGTGGCGGCGCCACCACATGCCGGCCTCGTTGCGTCCCAGCGGGGCGCGGTCCAGCCACGAGTACATCCCCCACACGCCGTCGACCCCTCGTCCGTAGGCCGAATAGGTATGGAAAACGACCCCGTCCCGGAGGGCAAAGGCGCTCATCCCCGGCCCCTCTTTCCTGAACGTGGCGGGATCGGTGCCGGCGCCGGCGGCGAGCTCGATCAGCACCGGGCTCTTCTCGGACGGCCGGAAGTCACCGGTGCGGAAGTTGTACTCGACCGCCCCGGACTGCCATTCGCCGTCGGTATGCGAGACGTGGAAGTCGTAGTTGAAGTCGCTGTCGAACGAGGACGCCCACGGAAAGGTCCAGCCCATCCGCCGCCTGTAGTCCTGCAGCTTCGCCAGCGGCGCCCGGGACACCGCGGTGAACGCGACGTCGTGGTTGAGCAGGTGGACCACCGACCCCGAGAAGCCGTCGGCGATCGCAGAGCAGGAGGGACATCCGGCCGTGAAGTCGGGCCCGAACATGAAGTGGTAGACGAGCAGCTGGGAGCGGCCTCCGAACAGGTCGGCGAGCGATGCCGGCCCGTCGTCGGTCTCGAAGCGGTACTCCTTCTCGACCTGGACCCACGGCAGCTCCCGCCGCCGCCGGGCGAGCTCGTCGCCGCGGCGGGTGAGCTCCTTCTCGGCCTGCAGCAACTCGAGTCGCGCCGCCAGCCATTCCTCTCGGGTTCCGGTTACGTGTTCGGTCATCGCGTCCTCCTTGTCGGTGTCAGGAATCGATTGCGGCTGCCGCCTGCACGGACTCGGCGAGCCGCTTGATCCGTGCCAGGCGCCGGTCCCACCGCGCCGCCACGCGGGCCATCGCCTCGGCGGCCAGGTCGAGCCGCTCGGGCCGGATCGTGTAGCGCACCTCCCGTCCGCGCCGCCGGCCGTCCACGAGGCCGGCGCGGTCGAGCACGGCGAGGTGCTTGGCGACGGCCTGCCGGGTTACCGGCAGCCCCTCGGCGATGGTCGTGGTGGTCGCCTCGCCGTGGTCGAGCAGCGCGTCGAGCACCCGCCGGCGGGTCGGGTCGGCAACCGCCGCCCACAGGGCGTCGTCCTCGATCACAGCCGTCGCCGTCATCGCGCCGCTCCGCTCGCCCTCGCCGCCACATAGTCGAGCAGTTCGCCGAGGTGTTTCTCCCAGCCGCGGGTATGCCCCTCGAGGTACCCGGCCCTGCTCTGCTCGTCGGTGACGGCTTCGATGCCGCTCTCGACGACCCTCAGGCGCGTGCCGTTCGGCTCCTCGGTGAGGGTGAACTCGACCAGGGCCGAGTTGTCCTGATCCGGTGTTGCGCCCTCAGGATGGTTCCAGCGGAAGGAGAAGCGCCGGAACGGCTCCGCGTGCACCACGCGAATCGGCACGATCGCGTCGACGTCTTTGTCCCCGCCGCGGCCTCCCGGCTTCCAAATGAGCGTCCCGTCGGCTCCCACCCGGCCCTCGACGTCGGCCTCGTCGCTGAACCAGCGGCTGATGTGCTGTGGCTCGGTGAGCACGGCCCACACGATCTCGGGGCTCGCCTCGATCACGATCTCCCGTTCGACGCTGTCGTCGGCCACGCCGGCTCCTTTCCGTTCGATGTGCAACCGATGGTTGCGGGACAGCTCAGAACAATAGCAACCAAAGGTTGCGCGTCGTGCGTGCTGTGGTGCGCGCGGCGCCCGCCGCCGCCTGGACCGCGCCGGTACCGCGGCGATCCGCGTAGTCTCAAGCGACGGGGATGGTGCGGAAGGCTCTCCTCATCGCAGGTGCGCTGCTCGCCGGCGTTGCGCCGGCGGGGGCTGCCGTTGCCCGCGGCGCGACCCTGATCTGGCCCGAATCCCGACAGCCGGTCCCGAACGGGGGAGACGTCCAGCTGTGGGAGGACTTCCACCTCGATCCCGGGCCGATGGCGATCCCGTGCCAGGCGACGCCGCCGTCCACGGTCGTGGTGAACGCTCAGAGCGTCGACGAAGTCCGCGAGCAGGGGGCTCCGGCGTGGTCCGAATGCGGCTCGGTCGCCGTCACAGGGGGGTGGGTGGCGATCGGCTTCGACGAACACGTGATGAAGGCCGTCGCTGTGCCGGCGGTCGCGCTCACGCAAGCAGACGGTTGCAGCTACGAGCTCGCCGAAATCGAAGGTCGCGAGAACGAGCTGGCCGGCTATGCGAGCTGGACCGTGAGCGGATCGGCGGCGCTTGCGGGGAGCCCGTCCCCCTCCACCCAGGGGGTGTGCGCGCCCGAACTGCCCCTGACCGGCACCGTCGAGCTGCTCGGTCCACAGTCCGGAGGCTTCGGCGTGATCCCCTGGGGGACGTCCATGGCGGGCGTAGGCGGCCAGGAACCTCCGGCAACCGCAGAGTTGAACGAGCGCATGCTGACAGCGACGCGACTTGCCAGGCTCGGCCGGCTGTTCCCGTCGGTCGCGAGCCGGCCGTTCAGCGCTCCCGGCCCGGGGACGCTGGTGATCACCTGGTACGCGAGCACACACCGCGCCCACGCCGCCGTGGTCGGCGCCCACCGGGTGCTCGTCGCGCGCGGCTCGGCCGTGTTCTCGGCGAAGGGCACCAGGCGGGTCGTGGTAAGACCGACGCGCCGCGGCAGGGCTCTGTTCCACCGTGCCCACCGCGTCACCCTCGCGACGCGCGCCAGCTTCACGCCCCATCGCGGCGGGGCCATCGTGGTCACGGGCACGTCGTCGTGCAGCCCGAACTGCTGAGAGGCAGGCGCGCTACTCGTACTCGGCCGAGGGCTCGCTCGGCCCGATCAGGCCGAGTTGATCCAGCAGGCCCTCGTCGCTGAGGTAGGAATGCGACTCCACGATCAGGCCGTTGCGGACCTTTACGACCACGCACCAGGGACTGATCCACTGGCCGTCCTGGCCGACGTCGCCGAGGATCACGACGCGGTCGGGGTCAGGCTGGCGGATCTCGCGTATCGCGACCTCGTACCAGTCACCGCGCGCGGCCATCGAGGCCCACCATGCCCTGACTCCCTCGTGACCGTTGTGCGGGCTCGCCCCGGCGAGTCGTGACGGGTGGCTGACGACATTCTGGTCGAGGACTTCCAGCATCCCCTCGAGGTTGCGATCGTTGTAGGAGCGGACATACTGCTCAGCCAGCGCCACGGCCTGCACACGCGTGAGAGGCACCCCCATGCCGACGATGGTACTTGGGGTCCTGGCGGCGGCGGTCGCAGGCCGGCAGTTTGGCGTGTCAGGCCGACCGTTCTGAAGGGCCGTCCGGCGCGATCGAGCTCCCCTGTGCACGGCGGTCACGCCGCGCTCGCCTACCATGCGGCCTGTGTCCGACCAGACCGTGCCCGGCGGCGTGGTCCATGAGCTGCCCGCGGATCTGCGCACAGCGCTGATCGGCAATCCCACGGCGCTCGACGCGTGGAGGGACATAACCCCGGTGGCCCGCAACGAGTTCATCTGCTGGGTCGAGGACGCCAAGCGGGAGCCGACCCGCGAGCGCCGGATCCGTCGCACCCAGGAAGAGCTCGAGGAGGGTCAGCGCCGGCCCTGCTGCTGGCCGGGGTGCAAACACCGCGAGCGCAACGGCGCCTAGACGTTACGGCGCCCGAGCGCTACGGCGCCTAGGCGTTGTGGCGCCCGAGCGCTACGGAGTCCAGTTGTCGAGCGCGGGCGTCACCTGGAGCTCGTGGGTCATCGCCCGCGGGCTCTGACTCGCCAGGTACACGACCGCGTCGGCGAGGCTCGGCTGGTCGGCGGAGTGGGCGTCGCCCTCCCCGGTGCGGTCGATGCCGGCGTCGACGATCAGGAGCGCCACGTGGATCTCCTGCGCGCGGAGCTCCAGGGCAGCCGCCTGCGTGAGCGCGCGCACGCCGAAGGCGCCGGCCGCCCACAGCCCCCGTCCGGGCATCGCCCGCCGGGACGATCCGCCGGTCACCTGGATCACGGTCGCAGGCCCGCCTTGGGCCGTGAGGAACCTCGCCGACGCGCTCAGGGCGCCGTACGCGCCGCGGGTCGGGGATGTCGCCCAGCGCTCGAAGCTGTCCGGATCGCTTTCGGCGAGCATCCCGCCCCCGAACGGGCCCCCGCCGCCGCCGGCGTACGGAGAGGCGGCATTGACGACCAGGTCGACCCTCCCGAAGCGGGCGCCGACCTGCTCGAGGGCCGCGAGGACCGAGGACTGGTCGGTGACGTCGATCTCGACCGCGTGTGCCCCGGCGCCGCGAACCCGATCGAGCGTCTCGGCCGAGACGGCACCCCCCGCCACGTCCCAGCCGTCGGCGAGCAGTCTCTCGATGACCGCGAAGCCCAGGTTGCGCGCGCCGATCACGAGTGCCGCGGGCATCAGGTCCCGATGCTCTCGTTCGCGGCGGAAGCGCCCATCGGACCCGATCCTAGCTCTGCGCCGGTGCAGTCCGCCGTAGGCCGGCGGGTCTATCGCCCGCCGGCGTCGATCTGCGCGAGTCGCACCGCGATCAGCTGCTCGACGAGCGGCTTCGGCAGGGGACGGTCGACGGCGAAGTGCAACGAGCCCTTGGTCATCGTGTAGCCGTCCAGCTGCCCGGCGAGCCGGTCGAGGACGCTGCCGCTGAACGGCAGGTAGCTGAGGTGGTTCTTGAAGGCGGCGAAGCCGGCGACGATCTTCCCGTCAACGCGGAATGCGGGCACGCCGTAAGAGATGACCTCTTCCGCATCCGGGACGATCTCGACGATCGTGCGACGCAGGGCCGCGAGCGTGCTGCGCTTCGGCTCCTCGAGACGACCCAGGTACTCGTCGGTCTCCTCGGCGGACATCGCCGTCGAGTCTAGGCGGGCGACGATCGTTCGGCGCGTCCGCGTTCAGTGCGTCCGCGGGTACCCGACCGACCGGCCCCAACGGACCACGCGATCCCCCGCAGGAGACCCGCGCATCACGTGCGTGACCCGCGCAGGTGTAACGTGCCTGTGGCCGCCCGGCGGCACATGCGATGGAGGAGACAAAGGTCGATCAGGAGGAGTTCCGCGCGGGCCAGCGCCGCGACTGGAACCAGGCGTCAGAGGGCTGGCGCGAATGGAGCGACTTCATCGACCGGTGGACGACGCCCGTCAGCGAGCGCCTGACGGCGATGGCCCGCCTGGAGCCCGGGCAGCGGGTGCTCGACGTGGCCGCGGGATATGGCGAACCGTCGCTCACGGCGGCGAGGATCGTGGGGCCGCAGGGCAGCGTCGTCGCGACGGACATCTCGCCGGGGATGCTGGCGTACGGTCGTGAGCGCGCGGCCGGGACCGGCATGCAGAACGTCGAGTTCATCGAGGCGGACGCCGCATCCCTGGACTTCGCCGCCGGCAGCTTCGACGCCGCCCTGTCGCGGTGGGGGATCATCTTCGAGCCCGATGCCGAGGGGGCGGCCGGCCGCATCCGCGAGTTCCTCAGGCCGGGCGGGAGAATGGCGATCAGCTCCTGGGGACCGCCCGAGCGGGTGCCGTTCATGGCGGTCCCGATGGTCACGCTGAGGAAGGTCCTCGACGTCCCCCCGCCGCCGCCGGGGGTGCCGGGGCCGCTCTCGCGCCCGACTCGCGATGCCATCGCCGGCCTGCTCGAAGGCGGTGGGTTCTCGGGTGTCGAGGTCGAGGAGCTCGAGATCACGTTCGAGTACGACTCGCCCGAGGCGTTCGCGAGCTCCGTCCGGGGGATCGTGGCGCCGATCGCGAACCTCGTGAAGGCCCAACCTCCCGAGGTCCAGGATCAGGTCTGGCAGGCGATCGCGGACGCCGCGGCAATGCACGCGGGCGACGACGGCACGGTGCGCTTCACGAACCTCGTGCTGGTCGCCGCCGGGCAAGCCTGAACGCTTCCGGTCGCGGTGCGGGGGATTCTGGAGATCGGTGGCAGGCGCCTGCCGTTCCTGCGCTGGTCGGCGCTGCGCCTGGTGGTGGGTCTGCCGCGCCTGAACCGGGACTGGCAGGTGGGGGATGGGCGCGAGGAGGCGCTTGCGGAGTACGTGGTCGCCGAGTCCCGCCCCGGCGACCTCGACGACGCCATACGCGTGATCGACGAGTTCTGCCTCGAGCGCAGCGTGATGATCAACGTGGGTGACGAGAAGGGGGAGATCCTCGACCGGGCGGTGCGCCGTGCCTCGCCGTCGCTGCTGCTGGAGCTCGGAACCTACTGCGGCTACAGCGGGTTGCGGATGGCAAGGGTGATGCCGCCTTCGGCGCGCCTGATCTCGATCGAGTACAACGCGTCGAACGCCGAGATCGCACGTCGCATCTGGACCCATGCCGGCGTCGCGGACCGGTTGACGGTGGTCGTGGGCAGCCTCGGAGACGGCGGGACGACGATCGAGCGGCTGGGTCGCGAGTTCGGTCTCGTCGAGGAGGCCGTCGACTTCGTGTTCGTCGACCACGACAAGAACGCCTACCTTCCCGACCTCGAACGCATCCTGGACGCCCGCTGGCTTCACCCGGGCTCGACGGTCGTTGCCGACAACATCAAAATGCCGGGCGCCCCGGACTACCGCGCCTACATCGAGGCCGAGGAGGGCAGGACCTGGCGCACGACCGAGCACCACGCCCACGTCGAGTACCAGTCGCTCCTCAAGGACATCGTGCTGGAGTCGGACTACCTCGGCGCCGCCGGTGGAGGTTAGGTCGAGACACGGCGACCACGGGAGGCTCGGTCAAGACGCGGCGACCGGGTGAGACCAGGTCGAGACACGGCGACGCCGGGCGAAGTTGGGTCAGGACGGACGGGCCGGCCGACTCAGCTCACTACCCCTTGCCGACGTTGGTCGTGGCGTGCTCGCGCTCGCGAAGCTCGATGCGCCGGATCTTGCCGGTGGTGGTCTTGGGCAGCTCCTCGACGAACTCGATCTTGCGGGGATAGGCGTAGGCCGAGAGGTGCTCGCGGACGTAGGCCTGGATCTCGTGCGCGAGCTCGTCGCTCGGCGTGTGATCGGCGGCGAGCACGATGAACGCCTTCACCACGTCGCCCTTGACCTCGTCCGGGGAGGCCACCGCCGCCGCTTCGGCGACGGCCGGATGCTCGAGGCAGGCGGACTCGACCTCGAAGGGCCCGATCCGGTAGCCGGCGGAGATGATCACGTCGTCGGCACGCCCCGCGTACCAGATGTACCCGTCCTCGTCCCGGGTGGCTGCGTCCCTGGTGTGGAACCAGTCGCCGCCGAAGGTCTCCTTGCTCGCCCGCGGGTCATTCCAGTAGCCCAGCGGCCAGTGCGGGTTCGAGCGCGCGCGCAGGCAGATCTCGCCCCGCTCACCGGGACGGACCGGACGCTCGTCCTCGTCGAGGATCTGCACGTCCCACCCGGGCATCGGCTTACCCATGGAGCCCTCGCGCACGTCGAGGAACGGGTAGTTGGCGCACAACGGATAGGACTCGGTGAGCCCGTAGTAGTCGAGCACCGTGACGCCGTACTGCTCGCGGAACCAGCGGATCGCCTCGGGGTTCAACGGCTCGCCCGCGCTGGCCACACGGCGGAAGCGCTGCGGGTAGCGCACGCCGGCGTCGGCGATCGCCATCGTCGCGCGCATCGCGGTGGGAGTGGTGAACAGGTTGGTCACCTGATGGCGGCTCAGGAAGTCCAGCTGCCTGTCGGGATCGAAGCCGCCCTCGCGCTGATAGACGCACTGCACCGCACCCAACCGCCAGGGGCCGAGCAGCGGCGCGATTCCTGCGGCCCACGCCCACTCGCCCATACCGTGGAAGCGCTCGCCGTCCTGGACCTCGTGGCAGTAGGTGAACTCCTCGTGGGCGAGGATGTAGCGATGGGCGTGCACGATGCCCTTGGCGAGGCCGGTGGTGCCCGAGGTGTAGTACAGCTGGGCCGGGTCGTCGGCGGCCGTGTCGGTGCTGATCGGGTCCGTCGGCGCCCCGTCGAGCAGCCCGTCGTCGACGACCAGGATGCGGTCGTGCTCGAAGCGCTCCGCGTTGGCGCGGTCGGTGACCAGCACGCGCGGGGTGGCATCGCCGAGGCGGTGCCGGATGCCCTCGTCGCCGTAGAGCACCGACATCGAGATCAGCAGGGCCCCGAGCTTCCAGACGCCGAAGAACACCGCCGCGGTCTCCGGCGTCGGCGGGAGGACGACCGCGACCCGATCCCCCCGCTCCACGCCGTTCGCGCGCAGCGTCGCCGCGGCCTGGTTCGCGAGGTCCTGCAGCTCACCCCAGTTCAGGTCACGGCGGGCACCGTCGTAACGCTCCCACACCATCGCGAGCTTCTCCCGCGGATGCTTTTCGCAGACGTCGGCCGCGATGTTGTAGCGCTCGGGGACCCGCCACTCGTGCCGCGCGCGAAGATCGTCCCACGATTGGTGAGCCATGCGCTGCCGGATGATCCCACTTCTGTGGTCCGGGGAGGGCGGCGTCGATACAAGCATCCCGACCGCGAAGCTCGCGCCGCGTCAGGCGTGCTGCTTCGGCGACCGCGGGCGCGCGGGTTCCAGCAGTGGGTCTCGCAGCTCTCGGACGAGCGCCCACGTCCCGCCGGTACCGTACGGGCATGCCCGACTACGAGCAGACGCGGGCACGTCATCTCCAGCACATGCTCGAGCTGCTGCCCGAGCACCTAGAACGTCTGCGGTGGTCCGCCGAGCGCATCAGCGACGAGCGAACGAAACGGCTGCGCGAGCTCGTGGCGACCGCCAAGGAGCGCTCCCCCTGGCACCGCGGGCGGCTGGCCGATGTCGACGAGCGCTCGCTCGACGAATCGACGCTGCGCGAACTTCCGACGATGGACAAGGCGCAGCTGATGGAGAACTTCGACAGCATCGTCACCGACGATCGTGTGACCCTGGCCGCGGCGAACGAACACATTGCGAGCCTCCATGACGATGCGTACTTCCTCGGCGACCTGCACGCCGTCGCATCTGGAGGCTCGAGCGGCCTGCGAGGCGTGTTCGTGTGGGACTGGGAGGGCTGGGCCGCGGTGCGACTCGTAGCCCTGCGTCAACAGCTGGCCGACAGGCTGTCGGATCCCGAGCTCGCGGCCAAGCCGCCCGTCATCATGATCGTCGCTGCGAACCACGCGGCCCACTTCACGACGGCGAACGCGGAAACGTTCGCTAGCGATGCCGTGCCGGTACACCGCATCCCGATCGGGCGACCGCTGCCGGCGATCGTGGAGGCACTCAACGCGGCGGACGGGGACTCGCTGGCGACCTATCCGTCGATGCTGTCCGCGCTCGTGGGCGAGGCGCGGGCGGGGCGTCTGAAGGTCCGGCCGAGGCGGATCCTGACGATGGCCGAGCCGCTGTTCGACGACATCCGCGAGGCCGCGGAACGGACCTGGGACGCTCCGGTCGCGAACATGTGGGGTACCTCGGAGGCGGGGATCGTCGGTATCGGGTGCTTCGCCGAGCCGGGGATGCATCTTGCCGACGACCAGGTGATCGTCGAGCCCGTCGACGAGCACGGGCGCCCCGTCCCGGCTGGCCTGCCGTCGCACAGGGTGCTCGTCACGGGCCTCGCGAACTCGCTCCAGCCGCTGATCCGCTACGAGATAACCGATCAGGTCGTGATGCTGGACGAGCCGTGCAGGTGTGGCTCGACCTACCGCCGCGTGGCCGACATCGAGGGCCGCCTCGACGACGAGTTCGTGTACGGCGACGGTCTCCGGGTCCACCCGCATGTGTTCCGCTCCGTGTTCGTGCAGGCGCCCGAGCTCACCGAGTATCAGGTCAACCAGACCGTGGACGGCGCGGAGATCCTGGTGTGCCACGATCTGCCGCTCGACACCAATGCCCTCGTCGCGGGCGTCGTCGCCGCGCTCACCGCCGCCGGATTCGCCGACGCCACGGTGGAGGCCCGCACCGTCGACTCGATACCACGCCTCCAGAGCGGCAAGGTGAAACGCTTCGTGCCGCTGGGGTGACCACGGTCAACGGCGCCGGAGCGGCTGCGTACGGGCGGTCCGCGCCTGTCGGGCCGCGCGTGTCGTGTGATAAGACTCGGGCACCGTGCAGGACGATGTCGCTCGGGTCGCCGCGCTGCTCCACGAGGCTGGCGAGACACACCACCTGGTCTATCGGATCGTCGATGGCGAGGACCCAGACTGGGCGTCGTGGTATGCCGATTGGCTGATCGCACACTCGGAGCTACCGCAGATCCTCGGCGCAGCCCCGGTGCGCAGCGAGCTGGTGTGGCTGCTCGTGAGCCTCGACAGGGAGTACACGGACACGGGCCCGGACGTCCAGTGGCCGGACTGGTACGCGGAGCGGATCCTCGAGCAGCTCGGTGGGCCGTAGCCCGACGCGTCGCCCGTCGAGATGGGCGAACCAGGCGTAGCCTGTGGGTGTGAGCGAGAACCGAGGTTCGCTGCCGTTGCGGGCCGCGTCGCAGATGGCGTCGCGAGTGCTCAACCCCGGAGGCCAGCCGAGCGAGAAGGCGCTGCGCGAGGCAGTCGAGGGAAAGGTGTTACTCGTGACGGGTGCGTCCTACGGGATCGGGGAGGCGACGGCCTCCAAGCTGGGCGCTGCCGGCGGGACCGTGCTGCTGGTGGCTCGGTCGCGCGACCGCCTCGAGGGGGTGGCTCAACACATCTCACAGGCGGGAGGAACAGCGCTCGTGTATCCGACCGACATGTCCGACGCCGACCAGGTCGGCGCACTGGCGGACGCGGTCCTCGAACGCCACGGCCACGTGGACGTCGTCGTCAACAACGCCGGCAAGTCGATCCGGCGGTCGCTCGAGCTGTCCTCCGATCGCTTCCACGACTTCGAGCGCACGATCGCGGTCAACTATCTCGGACCGGTGAAGCTCGTCCTTGCGCTGCTGCCCTCCATGCGCGCAAGCGGGGGAGGTCACATCGTCAACGTCTCAACGAGCGGCGTGCGCATGCCGCCGGCGCCACGGTGGTCGGCGTACGTGGCCTCGAAGAGCGCGTTCGACGTGTTCATCCGCACCGTTGCTCTCGAGGCGGCCGGCGACGGCGTGACGGTCAGCTCGGTGTACATGCCGCTGGTTCACACCAGGATGAGCGCACCAACGCCCGCCTTCCGCTACATGCCTGGGCTGAGCGCAGACGAGGCCGCGGGCCTCGTATGCAAAGCCGTCGTGGAGAGGCCGCGGGAGATCTCTCCCTGGTGGGTGGGGCCCCTCGAGGCGGGATCGGCGGTCACGCGCCTGCCGTGGGAGACGGCGATGGGGATCTGGAACCGGGTCAGCGGCGACACTGCGTCCGCGTCGCGCAAGGAGCGGACGCCCACGACAGAGACATGACCTTCCTCGACCCGCGCTTCGACGCGAAGCTCGGTGTTCGCGCGCCGCTCGCTCGCCGGCACCGGCGTGGCGCCCTTCGACGCGACCCACGTCCAGATCCTCGCCGGGCGGCAGACGATCTGTGGCGTCGAGGTAGTCGATAGCCGGACGCGTCGGCGGAGGCCTGGGTGTGTGACTACGGGTCCGGTCGAGTAGTGCCTGCGGATACCTCCAGGGCGTGCCCCTGCCTATCGTCCAAGCCCGGAGGGAACGTGTGACACGACAGCAGATGAGCCCCGTCGACGCAGCCTGGCTGCACATGGGGCGCCCGACGAACCTGATGATCGTCAACGGCTCGCTGGAGCTCGAGGGGCCGGTCGACTACGAGCGTGCAAAGGAGACCATTCGCGAGCGTCTGGTCGAGCGTTTTCCTCGCTTTCACCAGCGCGTGGTCGAGCCGCCTCTGGGTCTGGGTCTTCCTGCCTGGGAAGACGACACCGAGTTCGATCTCGACCTGCACCTCCATCGCGTGGCGCTTCCGGCCCCGGGGGATCGGGCGTCGCTGCGTCAGCTTGCGAGCGAACTGGTCGTGCTACCGCTCGATCCCGCGAAGGCCCTGTGGGAGATGCACTTCGTGGAGGGCTACGGATCGCACACGGTGCTGCTCGCGCGCACCCACCATTGCATCGCGGACGGGATCGCGCTCGCGCGGGTGCTCCTCTCCTTGACCGACGAGCAGCCTGAGGCCGGAGCGGCGGCACTCGCCCAGACCGAGCCATCCCGGCCGGGGGCAGGCGCGGCGACGACGGCGGCGCACATGCTCGGCGGCGCGCTCCACGAGAGCGTCGAGATGCTCGCTCATCCCGCCACCGAGACGCGCGCCCTTCTGGACGGTGTGACGTCGAACGCCCGAGCGCTCGCCAAGATCCTCCTGACGGGACCCGACACACGGACGGTCCTGAAGCACGCGCCCGGGACGGCCCGACGGCTGACATGGTGCGAGCCGGTCCCGCTGGAGGATGTGAAGGCGATCGGTCACGCCAGCGGGACCACGGTCAACGACGTCGTGGTCACCGCCATCACCGGTGCGCTGCGGAGCTATCTCGAGCACCGCGACTCGCTCGCCGATGAGCTCCGCGCGGTGGTTCCGTTCAACCTGAGGCCGCTCGATCAGCCGCTTCCGCCGGAGCTGGGAAACCGATTCGGGCTGGTGGACCTAGCTCTGCCATTGGCGCTGGCTGACCCCGAAGAGCGTTTGGCCGAGGTGCATCGCCGGATGAACGAGATCAAGAGCTCCCCGGAGGGTCCGCTCTCGCACCAGATCCTCGGTCTGGTCGGACGCACGCCGCCCCCGCTCGAGCGTCGGCTCATCGATCTCACCTCCGACGCCGAGTCCGCCGTGATCACCAACGTTCCCGGGCCGGCCCAGCCCGTCTACTTCGCTGGGGTCAGGGTGACCGGCCTCTTGGCTTGGGTGCCCACAGGAGGCACGATCGGCATCGGGTTGAGCATCATCAGCTACGACGGGGCCGTCACCGTCGCCTTGCAGACTGCCGCGAACATCGTCCCGGACCCAGAGCCGATCGTCACCGCCTTCGCACATGAGATGGACAGGCTGGCACGGCTACGGCCCGCCGCCCGTCCGCGCCCACGGGCCGCTCGATGATGGCTATCCGATGATCGGCCAACGTCGCTCGGCTGCAAGCTGATCGAGCGTCGTTTGCATCAGGCCCGTGATCTCGTCGTAGATCCGCGCGGTTTGGGGCCGAGGTCCGAACCGCTTGCGGAGGTCGATTGGTTCCAGCACGCGGATCGTGATCTTGGCGGGGAGCGCGATGTGACCGAACATGTCGCCTACGTCGAGACCCCACGGCAGGGCGAGCGACACGGGAAGCACCTTGAGGCGAAATCGGCGGTCGAGCCGCAGGGTATGAGCCAGGCGCTCGCCGCGTGTCAGGAAAAGTGCGGTCTCCTGCCCCCCAATCGACACAACCGGTACCACCGGGACCTGCGTCGCGAGCGCCAGCCGCACGAACCCGTCGCGGCCGGCGAACTCGACGCGGTTGCCGTGCCAGAAGGGACGGTGCGTCTCCCAGTCGCCGCCCGGGTAGACGAGCGTCGCCGCGCCGCAATCAAGAGCGGCCCGAGCATTATCCCAGCTCGCCTCAATCGTTCCGTACCTGCGCAACCCGGAGAGCCAGGGAGCCCGCATCACGAGGTGATGGGCCAGCTGGAAGAAGGGGCGGTCCACACCGAACCGCCGGTAGAACGCCAGCGTGAACGCGAGCGTGTCGGGTACGACGTTCCCGCCGGAGTGGTTGCCGACCAACAGAACCGCCCCGGTCGGCGGGATCAGCTCCAGTCCGCTGACCTCGGGGCGAAACCAGGTGGCGATCAGCGGCCAGGCGATCGGGAGCGTCGCACGTATGTAGCCCGGATCGCGACGGCGCAGGTCGGGCGGTAGAGACGATGGGCCCGTACTTGCAGAGCTTCCCAGGGCTTCTGAAAGGTCCGGCGGCTCCACGGCACTCCTCTTTCACAGCTTCACATCGCGGCGCCTGCTGCGGTGATACGCCACGAACTCGCGAGCGAGGACCCACCATACGCCCGGCCCGACCAAGGCCGTTGCCCGAAGAGCGCCGTCGGATCCGAGTGTCTCGCGCGCACCTGTACCGGGTGACTCGGGAGGAGCTGACAACGAGGGCTTTTCCCGGACCGGGCGCCAGGACCTCCCACCACGTCAGGCGGGATACTTCGTCTTGTTCATGAGCGTCTCAGTGACACCGGCGATGGATCGGGCACTCGATCTCTTCGAGCCGGACCGTCGAGCCGCCGGTTCGCGGTTGCGCGACGGCTATCTCGACCTGCTCCCCGGTGATGATCCGACGGGCTCCCACCCCGGCCAGCGATGGATGGCAAGCCACACGCTGCCGCTGATCTATGAGCGGCTGTGGCGGCCACTGGGCGGACGCCTGCTGATGGGGGTCGGAGGGCCCGGAATGCGAGAAGAGCATGAGATCGCGCTCCAGATGCTGGAGTTGTCCCCAGGAGAGCGCGTACTGGATGTCGGCTGTGGTCCGGGTAACTTCACGCGTACGTTTGCGGCCGAGATCGGCGATGGCTTGGTCGTGGGGGTAGATGCATCCAGAACGATGCTGGCGCGCGCGGTACGGGAGACCAGCGCGCACAACGTCGCCTATGTGCGGGGTGATGCGAGCGCTCTGCCGTTCCAGGATGGGAGCTTCGAGGCGGTCTGCTGCTTCGCAGCCCTGTACCTGATCGAGCAGCCGATGCGCGCGGTGTCGGAGATAGCGCGTGTCCTGAGGCCAGGCGGTCGCCTTGCATTGCTTTCCAGCTGCAATCGAGGGCTCGTGTCCGCGTCCATCACGAGCCCGCTCGTTCGGGCTCTCACCGGCGTGCGCATCTTCGACCGCAACGAGCTCACGGACGCACTTCGCGATCGCGGGCTCGGCCACATCGAGCAGCGGGTGACCGGCCTCGCGCAGTTCATAGCCGCTCGGAAGCCCTCGTAGACACAACGGCGTCGCCTTGCGGTAGCCCACAAAGCAGGCTCTGAGGACCGATCACCAAACCGACATCAACGGGCAGCGGAGGCGAACAGATGAACGACACGACGACGACGATCCATTCGCTGGTCACGCCCGAGGGCGAGCTGCGGTTGACGCTCGAGGACGACCCAGTCGGCCCAGTTGCGGGCGACGACGTCGTCGTTCAGATCGAAGGCGCTCCGATCAACCCGTCCGACCTCGGCGCACTGCTCGGCCCGGCGGACCCGTCGACCGTTCGCTCCGACACATCCGCCGGACGGCCCATCGCGATTGCCACAGTCCCACCCGATCTCATGCCATTCGCCGCCACGCGTGCTGGCAAGTCGATCACGCCCGGGGTCGAGGGGGCCGGAACCGTGGTCGATGCGGGCGAGGACGCGCGGCATCTGCTCGGCAAGGTCGTGGGGGCGTGGGGCGGGGGCATGTACACCCGCTATCGCAGGTTGCCGGCCCGCGAGGTCGTCCGGTTCCCCGAGGGCGTGAGCCCGAAACAGGCTGCGGCCGCGTTCGTCAATCCCCTGACTGCGCTGAGCATGCTCTCGACGATGCGGTTGGAGGGTCACACAGCTCTCGTGCACACCGCCGCCGCGTCCAACCTCGGCCAGATGCTGAACAAGCTCTGCATCGAGGACGGCGTCGGGCTCGTGAACGTCGTGCGCAGCGAGGCGCAGGCCGCCCTGCTCAGGGACATCGGCGCCGAGCGCGTCGTCGATTCGACCTCACCGGACTTTCGGGCGCAGCTGACCGCCGCGATCGGCGATACCGGGGCGACGTTGGCATTCGATGCCGTTGGCGGGGGCTCGTTGGCGGGCCAGATCCTCGCCGCGATGGAGGCCGCCCTCCTGGCCAAGTCCCCACCCGCCACCCAGTACGGCTCGCCGACCCACAAGCAGGTCTACATATACGGGCGGCTCGACCCGGCGCCGACGACCCTGATCGCCGGGGCCGCCGGCATGGCCTGGGGCATCGGCGGCTGGCTCGTCCGCGCCCACCTCACTCGGATCGGCCGGGACGCCACCCAGGAGCTCATCGAACGAATGACGCGCGAGATCACCACGACCTTCGCGAGCAGCTTCACGCGCGAGATCTCGCTCGAAGAGGCCCTCGACCCCGACGTCATCCGCGGATACCAGCGCAAGGCGACCGGTGAGAAGTACCTGGTGGTGCCGTCGAAGACCTGATTGGGCCTCGGCGTCGCCACCGGGTGGCAACGCACTTGAGTGGACACCACTCAAACCCTTCAGAGGCGCTCAAGACTGTTCTCGGCGGGCTGAGTGACCGGACATCCCGGCGTCCTCGAGGCCCGCGCTGCCCAGGCCGGGTTGACTCGCCGGAGACGCTCGGCTTAGGATGGACACGCTGGAGCAGGGGATCGATGGGCCGTGACGCGCCCCGACGGCCGACACGGCTGCGCTAGAAAACGTCAAAGAGAGGGGTCCGATGGTCAGGCTACTGGCGGGGATGCTCGCTGCCGCAGTTGCGACGCTCGCGTTCGCGCTCTCGCCCGGCGCGGCGAGCGCGAGCTACTACGTGCCATACGGAGGCGAAGCGCTCGCGGAAGGAATCTGGAACGAGACGTTTCAACCGGGCGCGCCGTACGGTTCCAACACGGGCTGCAGGCCAAGCTCGGCGCACCCTTATCCGATCGTCCTGGTCCACGCGACGGCTGCGGACCAGGGATCCAACTGGGTCACCCTGTCGCCGCTGCTGGCGAACAACGGATACTGCGTGTACTCGTTCAACTACGGCGAAACGGCTGCGTCGTTCCCGTTGATCCCGTTCATCACGGAAGGGCGCATCGACGCCCTGGGCCACATCGAAAACTCGGCGAAAGAACTGTCGTCGTTCGTCAACAAAGTGCTCTCGAAAACGGGCGCTTCGAAGGTTGATCTGGTCGGGCACTCCCAGGGCGGGATGATGCCCAACTACTACATCAAGTACCTGGGCGGTTCCGCAAAGGTCAACGAGCTCATCGGGCTCTCGCCGAGCAACCACGGCACGACGCTCAGCGGCGTGACCACGTACCTCGAAAGATTCCCGTTTGCCGTAGAAATCATTCCGGGTTTGCTGGAACTCCTCGGGGCGCCGTCATTGCCCGAACAGGAGCAAGGCTCTGCCTTCATGAAAAAGCTGTTCGGCTCCGGTGAACCCGTGGTTACGGGTGTGAAATACGTCGTGATCCAGACGACCCACGACGAGGTCGTGACGCCCTACCAGAACGCGTTCCTGAGTGGGTCGAATGTGGTCAACATCACGATCCAGAACCAGTGCCCGAGCGATGGAGTCGCTCACATCGGCATGTTCGACGACTCGCCTGCGATGCAGAACGTGCTCAACTGGCTCAGCCAGTCGCCGAACCCGTCGTTCGTCGCGACCTGCGGCAAATACGGGCAGGGCATCTGAGGAGCGTGCTCTAACCGGACACCGTGCTGCCATCTCCCGACCGCCGTCGGTGGGCGGGGGATGGCTCGCGGACGTCCGCTAGGGACGGCAACAGCGGCCGGGTCGACGGCCTTGGAAGCCGATGACGACATCGCTCGTGTGCGCCTCACGATCGACGTGGGGCTTCTGTCTCTCGTCCGCAGCGATAGCGTCCGGCCGGCTTCTCGGACGCTTCGCTTGGCCGCGTAAGGCGGCGGTCGGCGGACCAGGTGTGCTTCTCGGGTTACGTGGGAGCCGCGCTAGCGCAGCCCAGGGATACTGGCGCTACGAATGTCGGGATGAGCCCACGTGCTCCCACGTGGCGAATAGCCGTGCTGGAGGCGGCGGCGGTGTGCTGTGTTGTCAAACGCAGAGGTTGACGCCTTCCCGCTCGATCGTGTTGGTGTCTTCATTCCCCGCCCTGTCCCTCGCCCGCACGACGAAGTAGAAGGGTTCCGTGGATGCAAGCTGCGGCGTGTCAAAGGAGACCCGGCCGCGCCTTGTCGTGTAGGTGGGCAGCGAGAAGTTCTCCCCACCCGGGCTGCTGGCTTGGTAGATCTCGTAGACGATCGCTCGCGAGGGCGTCTTGTTGTCGCCCGCCGCCTTCCAGGCGAGGTGGTACCTGCTCGAAATACCGGGACCGATTGGCCCCGGGACGCACGTCGTGGCCGAAGTTAGGCCGCCGAAGACGGGTGGGGTGTGGTCCCGACCGCGGGCGGATACGGCAGGGCAAAGGATGAGCAGCCCAGAGATGGCCGCGGCCGCGATGCGGGACGGGCGGTGCGGGGATGAAGGCAAGAGTCGGGCTCCTCCTTTGCTCGGTGGGCTCGCACGCGGAGTCTACGCCTCCGACGCCGAGGTCAACCCGACCGCTGGGCGTCACCGTGGGCGCATCCTCGTGCGCCACCCGGCCTGGCTCTGGGTCGCGCACGCTGTCTCATCGAGGTCCCCTAGCTGCTAGTCGGTGGCGCACACGGGGTCACGGCTCGATCCCGCGTCTGTCCCGGGCCGCGGCGGCTGCGACAATGGCCGTGATGGCATCGAAGAACGTCCGCCTTCTTCGTCGGTGCGCCGAATTGCTCAACGTCGGCGACTGGGACGCCCTGTTCGAGCTCTATCACCCTGACGTCGACGTCGAGTTCCGTGATCTGCAGCCGCCTCCGGACATACCCGACGTGCTTCATGGCCGCGAGGGTGTTCGTCGCATCGTGGCACATTGGACGGCTCCTTACGACGAGTTCGGGGCTGAGGTGAAGGAGTACATCGATGCCGACCCGTGGGTCGTCTGCGACACGCGCTGGTTCCTGAGGAACGATGGCAGCGATCCACCGCTCGAAGTTCGCTTCGCGGATGCCTACGAGGTCGAGCAGGGCATGATCCGCCGGGCGATCATCGGCTTCCGAGACGTCGAGGCCGCCTTGGAGAGCGTGCGGGCGGCAGCGTAATGCTGGAGCTTTCTCGCTCCCAGGGCGACACCTCCCCGCTGCATGCCGCCCTGACTATCCTCAACTACCCGCCCTTTCCCTGCGCTGGGTGTCCTCGGCGTCTCTGATCGCCCAGCCGAGCCGCTCCACGAGCTGTGACGAGTTGTGCTCGTTGTCGAGGTGTATCGAGTAGACGCTCTCATCCATCAGTACGGGTGCGGCGCGATCGGGGGTCGGATCGGTTGTCACGATGACTCTGGCCATGAGATCTCCTTACGTGATCGTGGTGATGTTTGACCCTCCCACGGGCCCCTGAGGGAGGGATAAAGCGGAGGTGAAAGACAGCCGGTCCGGGGGCGCGTCAGGGCCGGCGTCGGACCCGCGCCTGGGATGGCTGCAGATCCCGGGGGCTGCGTCGCAAACCGCCGGCGAGAGAGTTGGCTTGGGCTACTGGCCAGTTGTCGTCGCGGTTTCGCGCCGAGCCGCGTCTCTGTCTCAGCCGTGCCCGGGGTGCCCGGACTGGGCCGCGCGGAGTTCTTGCTCGGTCGCGCCCAGCCCGACAGCGTCCCGACGAAGCCTGTCCTCGAAGAGCGCCAACTCCTCGTCGGGCGATTCGCGCAGCCGTCGAAGCGCGAAGTCCTTGGCGCCGGCATCACGCCGCTCTGCTCCCTCCTGCACTGTCCTGTCGGCGTCGCCGGTCGGCTTGCGCGGCCCCGCTGCCTCGACCCTGGCAGCGTCCTCGGCCTCCCTTGGGAAGAGGTGTTTGATGGCCTTCTCGGTCGACACGTCGTGGGCTGGTGGTCTCTTGGGCATTCAACCTCTCCTCCAGGCACTGTCCCAACGCCCCTGTGGCCCGACCGGGTGGCGGGCGTCGCGGATGCCGGCCGCGGGTGCGCCGGCGCCGGCCATCAGCAGGGCTCCGGGATGCTTGCGTGACGCCGGGCCTCGCGGAAGCTGACCAGGCGCTTGCGCTGCTCGTCGTAGAGCTTGAGCCTTGTTGCGCCCAACCCGTCCATCAGCGAGAGCGTCGGTACGTCGTGAAGCGCCGGTGTTTGATCGTGGGCGCCCTTCAGCTTGTAGTTGGGGATCTGCGCGTTGAGGTGGTGGATGTGGTGGTAGCCGATGTTGCCGGTGCAGAAACGCGGCAGGGCCGCCAGCTTCAGGTAGGAGCTCCCCTGCAGCGCCGCGTCCGTGAAGCTCCAGCTCTCGGCGTCGCTCCAGTAGGCGTCCTCGAATTGGTGCTGCACGTAGAACAGCCAGATCCCGATCGATCCTGCGAGCAGCGCCGGTAGGACGAGCACGAGGAGGTAGTCGAGCCAGCCGATCCGCCACACGAGCAGCGCCACGAGAGCCGCGAGCGCGATGTCGGTCCCGAGCACGCTGCGGCGCATCCGTGGACGCGCCCCCTTTGCGACGATTCTGGGTCCGATGAGCATGGCGACGACCGGGCCGAGGCCGAACATGACCAGTGGGTTGCGCGACAGTCGGTAGCCCAGCCTGCCTCGCGGTGTCAGCGTGTCGTACTCCGTGATGGTGAGGGTGTGAAGGTCACCCGTTCCGCGACGCTCGAGGTTCCCGGCGGTCGCGTGATGGACCGCGTGGTCGTGACGCCAGCGGTGAAACGGCGAGTAGAGGAGCAGCCCGAGCGCACGCCCCAGCCATGCGTTCGCGCGCCGGGACCCGAAGAACGAGCCGTGCGTGCAGTCGTGGAAGACGATGAACACGCGCAGCAGGAACACGGCCGCCGGGATGGCGAGTAGCAGCGCGAGCGGCGATCGCCCCAGCAGCACGTAGGTGGCCGCCGAGACCCCTAGGTACGGCACGATCGACGTGGCCAGGCAAAGTGCAGCACGCCGCGTGTCCGGGACCGCATACGCCGAGAGCTGCTCGCGCCAGGCGCGCGCGTGCATGCTGTGTGGGGCTTCGGCCGGCGCTTCACTGTCACGGGCTGCCTCGTCGGGTTCGTCGCGGCCCAACATGGCTGGTGATGGGGTCGGGGTCATCGCGTTGTCGCGCGGGGACGGCGCCGTGGCCTGCGCGGGGCGCACGTCGCCTGCTGGCCACGATGCTGCTCGCCACCGAGGCCGTGGCTGAGGCCGAGCCGTCGGGCGAGCTCGCGCATCACGTGGCGCTCGCCGGCGCCCACGAGTGTCACGCCCACTCCGTGGTTCCCGGCTCGCCCCGTGCGGCCGACCCGGTGAATGTAGGCGTGATGGTCGGCGGGCGGGTCGAAGTTGATCACGTGCGAGACCCCCTCGACATCGATTCCCCTGGCTGCGACGTCGGTCGCTACCAGCGTGTCGACGGTCCCGGTCTGGAAGTGCGCCAGGGCACGGTCGCGCTGGCCCTGGGACTTGTTGCCGTGGATCGCGACGGCCCGGACTCCCCGGGTGTCGAGTCGTTTGACGAGGCGGTCGGCGCCACGCTTGGTCCGGACGAACACGATCGCCCTGTCGCGGTCGGCTTCCAACTGTTCGATGAGCGCGTCAACTCGCTGCTCGTCGCGGACCGGGACGAATCGATGCTCCAGCAGCGGCTTCGTCGGGTCGATCGGCGGGCTGTGGTCGTGGACCTTCGCATCCGACGTGTAGCGACTCGCCAGATTGCCGGCGATCCCGTCGAGCGTGGCGGAGAAGAACAGCGTCTGGCGCTCCTGCGGGCACGCGCCGACGATGCGATCGATCGCGGGCCGAAAGCCCATGTCGAGCATGCGGTCGGCCTCGTCCAGGACGAGCATCCCGACGTGGGCCAGCGTGAAGGTACCGCGCGCAAGGAGATCCTCGAGCCGGCCCGGCGTGGCGACGATGATGTGGGCCCGCTTGGCCCTGGCGCCCTGTGCCGAGATGCCGACGCCGCCGTACACGGCGGCGACCCGCAGACCCTTGGCGCGGGCGAGGTCCTCGAGCTCGGTGACGATCTGCGCGGCGAGCTCGCGAGTGGGCGCCAGCACGAGACCGGCCGGGGTACCCTGCCCCGCGTCGAGCCGCTCAACGAGCGGGATGCCGAAGGCGAGCGTCTTGCCCGAGCCGGTCGGCGCCTTGACGAGGGTGTCCCGTCCGGCCAGCACGTCCTCGAGCACCAGTCGTTGAACGGGGAAGGGGGCCGTGATGCCGCGGCGGGAGAGTGCGCGGCGGACGGCACTGCAGACGCCGAGATCGGCGAAGGACTGCTTTGACATGTAACTGCTCCTGACGGCGCTCGCTGGCGCCTGCGGGTTCGGAGGCCCTGGCTGACCCGAACCGCGCGTCGCGGGACTCAAGCGAGCTAACCTCGCGGCCAAAGGTCTCGGCCGCCAACACAGACCGTAACAGACGTCTCCCCGGGGGCCTGGACGAGGCCGGCCCGCGAACCCGGAGCGCTAACGTCTGGGCTATGCCGGATAAGCACTCCGAGCGTGAGCAGCCGGATCAGACGGGCGCGGTGGGCTCGGGGCGCGTCCAACGGGACCCCGACGAGCTGCGGCCGCGAGTGACGGAAACGCCGGTGGGCGACGGGCGCGACCCGCGCGCCAAGGAATCCGCCCTGCGACGGCTGCACGCCGCCTCCGACGAGGTGCTCGCCGTGTTCGAGCAGAACCTACGCGACGACGCGAGCGCGGCCGGGGCGAGCGAGCAGGAGATCAGGGCCGCGCAGGCGGAGCACCCCGAGCACCCGTGACGCCCCGAGCACCCGTGACGCCCCGAGCACCCGTGAAGCCGGCCGCTCCCGGTGGGGCACCGATCACCGTCGTGTAGCCGCGCTCGGGGGCCCCAGAGGTGCCCGCTCAGCCGTCGGCCCGAGGCGGCCCGTCCGGTGCCACGACCCGCTCGCCCAGCTCCGTCTCCATGGGCGGATCAGGAGCCTGGGCGGCCAGCTTGCGGGCGTCCTTCCTGGCCCGCTTCAGCTCACGTCGCTCGCGAAGCCGGTTCTCACGATCGCGCTTTGCCATCGTCGTCTTCTTCTTGCCGCTCGAAGCCATGTGTATCCGTTCCCTGGTCGGAGAAGCGGGTCCGCCTTGGTCACGGCCGAGGTCACGGCCTGCCGTTGCGGCCTGCCACGCTGCCGCGGGCTGGGCGCGCCGGCCACGATGGCCAGGGCGGAAGCGCTAGGTCAGTGTGACGTTCGCGGCCTTGGGTCCCTTGTCGCCGGGTTCGGCGTCGTAAGAGACCTTCGCGCCTTCGGGGAGCGAGCGATATCCCTCTCCCACGATCGCGGTGTGGTGAACGAACAGGTCGCTCGACTCGTCATCGGGCGTGATGAATCCGAAGCCCTTGTCGTCGCTGAACCACTTCACTGTTCCGGTAGCCATCGTTGTGTCTCCTCCGGCTCGATAGTGCTGCGCCGTGCGGAGCTTCAAAGCAAAGGCTACGAGCGCTGGCACTGCTGTGTTGGACTAGGTTGTCCAACCTGAACTTTGCACGGTAGCAGCAGCGGGGGACCCGCGTAGAGCTGCTCGTGGTTCGCTCCGCGCCTACAACCTGGAGGTTGCTGATGGCGTCGAGGATGTCCGGCTGTGCTCCGCGAGGGGAGATATCTCAGTCCCGCGGGTTCTGATCAGCCGGGGTGCGGTGGCCCCCTTGCTCGGGCCGGCGCTCGCCGCGCGAGCGCTGCTGCTCGGCCTGGGCAAAGCGAAGCCTTGCCTCTGCCTGCTCGTAGGCTCGGTGCAGCTCGCTCAGTCGTTGTGGGCTGGTAGGGCGCGAGCTGAGGGCTCTCGCCTTGTACAGCTGATAGCGCTCTCGGGCGTACCGAGCTTGAATGGCCAGATCATCCAGGTGCTCGGCTGACACGACGACCATTATCGAACGCTCGCGCATCGCGTATACTCCGAGTACCACCTCCGCACGCTCCGACTGGTTCGTGTGCCCGTGGGCACCCCAACGACAGGAGCGCAGAGATGCCCGGCCCGCAGCACCTTCGCCAGCAGGAAAGACACGAGCAGAAGCTCAAGGAGATCCGGGAGCAGGTCGCCCAAGGCAGGCTGGTTATCAGGCAGATGACCGCCGAGGAGCGAGCCCTGTACCCGCCGCGCGACGGCGCCTCCTCCCGCGGCAGGCGCAGTTCCTACCGCGCATAGGGCCGTCGCCCGTGGACGCCCGCCAGCTCCAGGTGTTACGCGACCAAGCCGAGGCTTGTACCGGCGGGGTGGTGCGGGAGCGCACGATCGTCGAGATCGAATGTCGCTACCAGGGCGCCGACCACTGCATCCGCGTCGGGGAGCCCAGAGCTGCGGACGGAGCCACGGTGGAGGCGATCTTCCAACTCGGACGCGATCAGTTCACAATCC
>DATJXX010000001.1:0-2453 GCA_035499875.1 Solirubrobacteraceae bacterium | reverse complement strand
CCAGAGATTGGCGTCCGGCACTTGGGCGCGGACGGGCGCCACTGCGGCCAGAAGCATCAGGGCGCCGAGGAGGACTGGGTGTGAGGGTGTCAGGGCGTGGGGGTGTAGGGAAGACGCGCGCACGGCGGACTCCGGGTGGCGGCGAGACGGCGATCGGGAAGGTCGCAACTTGCACCGGGAGCGCCCCGGCACGCAACAGAATGGTACAGCGTTGCGTGGCTCGCGCGGCCGTGCTTATACTCGGCTCGACTTGCGGGGTCACCGCGGCTGCCAGTTCGCCGCGCTAGCGAAAAGGCCGGGGCAATTGCCTCGGCCTTTTCGTTGTCCACCGGCGGCGCCCAGCTTCGCCCGCAACGAGAGGACTACGAGCCGCAGGGGGCTATTTGCCGCACATGAAGGAGCCCTTCGTGCACGTGGCTTGAGCGATAAGGCTCAGCGCGAGGATCCCACCGATGAATATCAGCGGCACCGACACAAGTACGGTGGCGATCACATTGGTGCGCACCACGCGCACGCTCCGGATGCTGTCGTTCGCGATCCGGTACGGCGCGCCCCGCACCACCCCGTGCAGCGTGTCGCTCGAGTACCAGACCGCCCGGCCTCGATCGAACTTCACCTCGGCGCCCTGCCACCGCTGAACGGCCAGGACGTGCGGACCGAGGACCGCGTCGGCCGCCTTCGAAGGATCCGAGCCGCCCACGCTGACGGGCGCCCGGTCGTAGCGCCTCACCAGTAGTGCTTGGACGAGGCTGCGCGGTATGCGATGCTCGCCGCCGCCGGCCCACGCGTGCAGCGTGTCGTGCGAGAGCAAGGTGGGCGGCTGGGAATCCACCAGCAGGCGCTGGCTGCCGCCATACACCACACCCACGATGCGAGGGTCGCCGGGCGAGTTGCGCTCCTCGGGCGTCAGCTCGGCCGGCCGCACGCCTACGGTCCGGTGGATGACGCAGCCGCCCAGCTGCGGCACCGTCGTGAAGAGCAGGAGCAGGGCGATCGGACGCTTCAGCATCGGGGCCCCCGGTCCGTGGCGAATCCCGGAGACCCAAGCTGCAACACGGGTGTCAAGCGAGCGTCAATTCGCCGCGCAAACGAAAGGCCGGGGCAATCGCCCCGGCCTTCTCGATTATGACGTATGCGTCATAGGCCTTGCCGGGTCACGGCGGCCTTCAAGACAACCGAACCGGGCGGTTGACCCCTCCCCCGCTCGCACCGTAGTATTGCGACTCAATCCCTCGGCTATCGCACCCCGGACCCGGCACCCCCCCTCGGAGGGCCCATGCGGCGCTTACTGTCTTTCCCGATCATCCTCGCGGCGTGCGCGACGCTGAGCGCGCCGCTCCACGCGCAGGGTCTGCGCGACGACATCAACCAGCTCTTCATCTTCGGCAACGGCGACGATCCGCTGTTCCTGGGAGGCTCGGGGAGCAACCCGAGCCAGGCCATCGCGATCCACGGGGCCCACTTCGAGCCCTCGGCGGTGAGCCAGAACGGCACGATGATCAATTTCCTCACCAATGCGATCGGCGGGAACGTGGCCGACTTCCCGTTCAGCGCGGCGAGCGGCGGCACGACGTTCAAGTTCGAGAACGGCGTCCCGGTGGCCACGTCCACGTCCGCGGGGCCGGTGTTCGCCGAGCGCGGCCAGACGCTGGGCCGCGGGCGCGTGCTGGTGGGGCTGAGCTACGACACGTTCCACTACTCCTCGATCCGCGGCGTGGATCTCCACAACATCAACCTCGTCTTCACGCACCAGAACGTGACCGGCGCGAAGTGCGACAGCATCTTCGGCACGTCGTGCACCCCGATGGGCGTGCCGTCGTTCGAAAACGACATCATGCCCTTCCAGCTCTCGCTCGACATCAAGACCTCGGTGGAGTCGTTCGTGCTCACCTACGGCGTGAGCGACCGGCTGGACATCGGCGTGGCGATCCCGATGGTCTCGACGTCGCTGGTGGGCCAGAGCACGGCCACCATCATCCCCTTCGGCGGCGACAGCGTGTACCACTACTTCGCCGGCACGCCGAGCAACCCGGTGCTCAGCGCGTCGCGGTTCATCCAGGGTTCGGCGACGGGCATCGGCGACGTGGCCGTCCGCGCGAAGCTCAACGTCCACAACTCCGACCGCTCGAGCGTGGCGCTGCTTTTGGACGGGCGCTTCCCCACCGGGAGCCAGGACGACCTCCTTGGCGCGGGCAAGTTCTCGGGCCGGGCGCTGGCCGTCATCTCGGGCAGCTTCGGAGCCTTCTCGCCGCACGCCGACGTGGGCTACCTGCGGCGGGCCGGCAACAATCGCAACGACGCGGTCCTCGCGACGTTCGGCTTCGACCACCTGATGTCGACCGGCGTCACGCTGGACGCGGACATGATCGCGCAGTTCCAGGTGGGCAACTCGAAGCTGCTGATCCCCCAGTCGGTCACGTACACGGAACCGTTCCAGCGGACCGTGAACACGA